>CAMBDY010000006.1 GCA_945865525.1 Nitrospira lenta
ACACGTTAGGCTTGGTCGCCTTCCCCAGGGCATAGGCGACAGAGGCCCGCATCGCTGTATCGTTCTGCTGGGCCATCGCTTGCGCCGTGGGCGCCACAGTCTGATAGGGCTGGCCCAACTGGAGCAAGGCGGCAATCGCCGAGGCACGGACCGTAAAGCTCCCATCACCGAGCGCCCGCGTGATGGCCGGTACCGACTCCCCTCCTCCCAGATCCGCCAAGCTCCCGATCGCCGATTCGCGTACGCCGGGAATCGGATCTTTCAGGAGCTGCTCAATCTGTGTCCGCACCTCTTTTCGTCCGAGATGACCCAGCCCACGCGCGGCAGCGCCACGAACGGAGGGCTGCTTGTACGTTAAGGACTCGATCATGAGGGGGACCCCTCGTAGGTCATGCACATCGACCATCGCGCGAATGGCATCGGCTCGATCCTCCGGATTCAACGACGCGGCGGCCTGCTGCAATTGCGTCCAGGCTTCTTGCTTGCCAAGCCGGATCAACGCACTATAGGCGGCGATACGAACCGTGCTCAACTCGTCTTTCGTCGCAGCCTCAACAATCGACAGCACGCCACGATCGCCCGTTTTGCCGAGTGCTTTTACGACCCGCGCCTTGACGAGCCCTGCTTGATCCTCGATGGCCCCACGCAGTTTCATCGATTTCCGGCCGGCTTGGGATCGACCGAGCCCCTCAACCGCGAGGACTCGGACTGGCCCGGACCCGTCGCTCAAACCATCCTCAAAGTAGGGAATCGTCTCCTCCGAATCCACCTCTTTGAGCGCGGTATAGGCGGCTCCGCGCATTTGATCACGCATGTCTTTCACCAAGACGACGATGAATCCCATCGCCACCTCTCGCAAGAGCGGCAGGTCGTCTTGCTGCAGTGCACGCTCTAGCTTGTCGTACTCGCCGAGCGCATCTTTAGGATTGCTGAGCTTGAGCAACGAACGGATCTTCAGACGGCGCACCTCCGGAGCGGCCGTCTGGGCCTTCTCTAATTTGGCCAACTCCTCTAGCGCGAGGGTATAGTCTTTCTTCTCGAAGGCCTCTTGCGCCGCCTTGGACACCGATGACGTTCCAGCATGGCCCACTCCACTCCACAGAAAAAACCAGGCGCCCACCGCGGCGACGAACACATTCCACCGATACGAACGCCTATACCTCATCACATCATCCATTGTCTCGCTACTCCCGTCCTCTCGGCATAG
Organism: Nitrospira lenta; assembly: GCA_945865525.1. GTDB lineage: Bacteria > Nitrospirota > Nitrospiria > Nitrospirales > Nitrospiraceae > Palsa-1315. Next base: position 1,208 of record CAMBDY010000006.1, read on the forward strand.
TCGCCATGACACGCTTTTGATATCTTGGTGGCTCAGTAAAATAATACGCAGGCTGTGGCAGGAGTCTAAACCGTTCATATTCAAACGACCATTCTCGATTCCGGCTGACGAGCTTCAAGACCACGCCGGTTTCCAGATCCACCCATTCATAGAACCGCTCGACCCGGCCCTGATAGTCTGTCTGAACCTCGAATAACTGGGCCGCACGACCGGCTACCGTTGCATCACCCACCAGGACTCGCTCTCGTTCTCCCGGTAATGGCGGACTGACCGGCAGCAAATCATCAGAATCCAGCCCTGTCACCAACAGTTCTTTTGACTGCGCCAGCAGATACCAGGTCTCCGACTTATCCAGCCGGATGATTTGAATGGCCGTATAGCCTCGTTCCGTCCGAATGGCATACTTATATTCCAGCCGCAACCGGTCCCCCTTCGCAAAGACCTGTACCTGATAGCGCTTCCCCTTGACAGTCTTGATCATCGATCCGGAGAACTCGACCGGGGAATTGACTGCATCATGGGCCGCTGCATGGGAGGAGGGACTCTCCTGCCCTAGCCAAAAGGCAAGCCAGAGGTAGAGCCCCCAGATGCAGACCTTGTTTAATCCTAGTTTAATGAACATACCCGTTTAGCCTACGATGGAGAACTCAGTAGCCACGTGAAACCTCTCTGCTCCACATATGTAGCACAAGCGAACAATGCGCTGACAGGATACCTAAAAGGCCCGTCCAGCAAGGCCGCAGACGAATCAAAACTAGAGGCGTACCCACTAGGGCACGTTGAGGATTTCAATGAGCTACAAGCGATGCTATTGGACCTTTTCCGCATCCTGTTAGTGCTGATGCTCGACGAGTGGCTGGATATCCACTCGCGCTCGAAGAATGCGCCATCGTACCAACGGGTGCTACAAAAGAAAAAGGGGGAGGCCATAGCCTCCCCCTTTCCCTGACTCATCACATCCTGCGATCAGCAAGACGCGCGATCTTACTTTACTGAGACTGGGATCATCTCCACCGGGTGCTGAACTGAGGCGCTCTTCATCCCGGCACCCGTTCCATGCAACGGCAGCAGGCGAGTATCGCCGGACGGCAGCACCCGCACATAGCCCCACTCACCGGACTGGGAATACGGCAACCGCTGGTTGCTGTACACATAGTCGCCCGGTAAACGGTACGGGCCACCAGCCGATGGGAGGAACGCATCGAGAGTCTCCGAACCGGAGAACTCGACCACGCTGATCATATCCGCCCCGCGCATGAAGGGCTCGATCGGCCACTCATGCTTCTCGACGCTAAACATTCCGTTCTGCTCGTTACTTGCTCCAATCACATGGATGCGCACGGGATCGCCAGCATGCGCTTCAATGAGCGGAGTGGAGGGATCTTCAGGCTTATCCACTTTGCACGGCTGGAACATTCTGCCCAGTGAACAACCTTGTTCCTCACGATACTTGTACGGCTCCGACCGGTAGTTGATGCCGGTCAAACCCGCAACATTCTGCACATACGGCATGAAACTCGTGCCGATGATGTTGTCTTCGTCCTGAAAGAACAAAGCCACATCGCGATAGTTCGGACGCAACTCATTCCCTGGAACCGAGCGATCGATAATCACATCGGCAGCCCAGGTATTCTTGTTGCTGATGTCAGCACCCGTTCTGGCATCCCGATACTTCGATCCCTTCGGGCCCACGACAATCGCGCCAAACAACCCGTTGCGCGGGTTGACCATCACGTTGCCGCCATCCCATACCAACGACGTTGTTTCCCCGTTGAACGGATCCGCGTAATAGGTATAGGTCCGCTCGGCGCCAGGAACGATCGTCTGATCGCCCAGGTTGTTGCCGATGTTGAAGCCCAGTGAATCCTTCGGATCAAAGGCCAGTCCGATGGCTGAGAAGGAAGCCTTGCTCTCCTTCATCTTGTTCTTCAACTGCACTTTAACGCAATCGCCAACGTTTACACGGAGCGTGAGCGGCATGGGGTGCGCCCCGCTCGCCACCTTCACCGCATCCTCTTCTAAGGCGTAGATCTTAGCCTCAGGGTTGCTGATCTGGATTTTCCGCTCGAAGTCCACTTCGATGGAGTCTGGCGCCTTCGCGTTGAACCTCATCGACGGATAATCCATCGCCACCACGTTGAAATTCTTCACCGGAGCGTCAGCCGGACAAACCGGCAAGGCCTTGGGGATCTCGCCCTTGATGGAGAATCCGGCCGTCAGTTTCTTTAAATCAGCCTGCTCCTTATCGTAGACACGGATAATGCCCCACCCCCCCTCGGAGAACTTCGAGGAGCGGCCGTTGAAGTGGATGTAGTCACCCGCTTGCAACCGTGGTCCGCCGGCTTGCGGGACCACAAGGTCATAACGCTCGGCAATGCCGACGTGCATCGAATTCTTCCGGTTCGCATCGCCCGCATACCGCTCACTCAAGAACGTATGGCCGGACAGGGTCCAGGTGACCGTTTCGTTCATCAAGGTATGCAGCAGCCGGAACACCATCGTGTCGCCCACATACGCTCGCAGGAGCGGCGTGTAAGGATCACCATGGATCTGGCTATTGAAGGCCTGCGACACGTCCGGATTGGTGGCCAACCGCTGTGCGATCGGCGCCGCCCGAAAATTTAAACCGCTTCCCGTGGTGTGGGTACCACCATTCAGGAAGGGCATCGGCGTCATATAAAGCTTCTCGGGCATCATGAAGGACACCGTCCTTCCTGCTTCGAGCGCCACTTCAACTGGCTGCCCAGGCGGATTGCCCGCGGTCACCATGTTGACCGTGTGTGGCACGGTATCGTGCATCTGCACCGTCAATTCACGAAAACTGTTGTTCACGCCATGGCCTACTGGCTCGACCGTGCGAATGTCCGCGATCGGCCCACTTCGGGTTGGCTTCCCAGTCTTCGGATCATGGTACGTCGAGCCAACCGGCTCGGCGATGAACGTCCCGAATCCGCCGTGCGGCCAGGTGGTCGCACCGAACGCATGATCATGCCAAAACACGGTGCCCACGTCCGCATCAACCCAGAACCGCTGACGGACGAACTCCACCGTCACGATGTCGTTCGCCGGATGAGCGTTCTTGAGTCCCTTGGCTAAGGTAATCGTGCTGCCACTAATCGCCTTAATACGTGAGATTTCGTTGCCCTTCACATTATCGGCGCCAATAAGGATCAGCGTACCGACATGGTATTGACCCGCGTTCTTCACCGAAATCGTGGTGGCGCCTTTTTTCACCACTGCGGTCGTCACCGTGTTCATTGGGACCGGCAACCCCTTCCCATTCTTCTTCTCTAACATCGTGAATGGGCGCACTGATTGCTCATAGGAGAAACCGGTGATCACGCCGTCGGACGACTGATTGTCGAACTGGAGGAAATGCCAATGGGTATTGATCTTCGACGACTGGAAGTTGGTGAAGTCGTCGTCGTCCCACTCGCTGGTTAGGGTCCAATCCACGCAATCATAAATGTTGCCACGAACGACTAAGGGTAACTTGAGGTCGTCATTGGCCCGGATTTGGGCTTCTTCTTCATGAAGCACGTAGATCAATCCGTTTGGATCGACCACCGCCGGCTCCTTGCCCTGCGCGTTCGCAATCTTGATCGGCAGTCTAATGAAGTGGACGTTGTAGCTCTTCCGTCCTGCATTCTCTGGACAGAGGCTCCACACGCCATTCTCACCTGGTCTCGCCTGATCAGTACTCTCCTCGCCATTCGCGTCTCGGCGGATCATCTCCAACCACGGGGCACCAGAATGGTTCGGGGAGAACATGACCCGACGGCCAAAATGTGGCGTCAGGTGCGGCCACGCCACTTTGCCCGTCATGGCCTCGAACATGATCGGATGACGTTTGCCAGGATGCGTAGACTTGTACTTGGGATTATCGATCGTGTTCTCGCGCTCGCTCATGGCACGATTGCCGTTCCAAGCCCAATCCAGCACGGTCGCGTCATAAGAGAGAGTCTGGCCCTTCTCATCGTCCTTGTGGCCAGGCTTACCCATGGTGGGCAGCTGCATCGTGACCCAATCCTGCACTGTGATAGTGGCAGGGTTGGTGGTCCAATTGCTCTTGCCTTTGTCGGTGATCGTAAACTGCTTCCCAAACCAATCGACCGTCTGGCCGATCAACTTGTCCGACGAGACTGGGGTCTTGATCCGGCCCTTGCGGTCCGGCAATTCCTGCAGGTCCGGCATCACGTCGTTCCGAAGGTCGCCCTGCTGGATCGTGTTGTACACACGCCAGTAGCCCCACATCCCTGCCACATAATGGTGCGCGACGTGGCAATGGAAGAGGAAGTCGCCTGCCAACTGCTGACAGAGACCGGAACCGCACTCCGTCTCGAGGTCGAGCGCTTCTGAAGGCCCGATCACTTCGACGTCAACCCGATCCGTCTTGGCCCGAATCACGGGATACTTGACCGGACCGTTCACGGCCGTCGCCCAAAGGTTCATGTCGTCGATCGCCCGCGGGCTGCGCGGCCACCGAATAGTTCCCCCGTGAGGATGGTGCGAATGGAACACTTCCGATCCACCGTGGACTAGGCGAAACTTAGCCGGGTCACCGAGGTAGGATCGGGGAATCGTCGGTGAGGGATCGCCAAACGTATAGGAGCTGTAGCCCATCGACTCGTCTTCGAAGCCGAAGTACTCGTGCTGTACATGCATGTTGTTGATGCCGAACGGTTCGCTCCGATAGTTGATCGCGCGGCCACCAGGACGGTACGCATCGGTCAACGGGTCGCGCTGTGGGAGAAAGTCGCCCTTCTTGTTCAACGGACGGAACGCTTCGTCGCCAATCTCATGATAAATTAGAACAAACTCTCGAAAATCAGGGCCGGTTCCGTTCTTAATCATGACCTGCCACCCGCTGGAAGCGGGGGCGACATCCCCTGAACCAAGTGCCTCGAGATAGCGTGAGCCCCGTGGCTCGACAATGAATGCTCCCATCAACCCCATCACCGTCAACTCACGGTCTTGGGCATACGTATGAAATTGACGGACACCTTCCTGTGTGTTGGGGTGGATATACCACTCAAATGCACCGGTTTTCTTTTCCTCGACAGCGGAGTCAGGATTCGTCGACGTCGCCGGAGCTCCAGTGGCGCTGACCACCATGCTAGATCCATGGATATGCAAGCTAACGGGCCCACTCCCCTCCTCTAACTTATTCACAAGATTGATCTTGAGGCAGTCTCCCTGATTGGCACGAAAGACCAACGGCTGGATCCACTGGGCCTGCACGCCAGGGATCACCGCTCCAGGATCAAACCCTTCCTTGTCGCGTGCGACCTTGTTCTTGGCTTCTTCCGCGCGCACCTTATCCAAGTTCTCATCTAGGACGTACATGTAGCCGGGATAGAAGTCGAGCCACTGGTTGAGGGTAATCTCAACGTTGATCGCGGAGACGTTGTACTGCTTTACCGGAGCCGTGACGGGACACTTGCCGCCACCGGTCAAGGAGACCGGCTCGACACGAGGATCGGACACTAGGAGCATGTCCTGCCCACCCGCGCCATATTGGTGCATCATCGTGGAGGTGTTGTACATGCCGGTGTTGGTACCCTGCACCTGAGGATCCTTAGCCATCTGGTCCATGATCCGCTGATGCTGCTGTTCAACCATCGCAGAACGGCCTGGGTTGCCGCTCATCGTATCCTCGACAATTGTCTGCCCCTTGAGCTTTTCCGCCCAACCAGGCAACTGATGATTCATCGTAACATGCTGGGAAGCGCTCTCAGCGGATGCGAGCGAGACCCCCAAAAGGGCTAAAGCTGACATCGCACCAAGCATGCGGGTAGGCACCGAAACCCGTAGACTACGAAAAAACATGAGCCAGCCTCCTTAAGAATAATGAGTGAGTCGTTGGCATACTATAACCGATAATGTGGAGCGAATGTAGACCCCGTAATCCGATGCCTACTGAAATGATTTTCATAGACAACCACTCTACGTATCACGGGGGAATGGCCATTTATAATCAAAGATAAACGATACTGAGAATCTACATACCAAGTCAACCCCATTAGCCCAGCCACGCCAAGCAAACGATCGCACATTAGATGACAGAGCCACGCACAACATCCGATCAACAGTATCCGTCTCTGGCGGGCCTTTCTTGTGTAGCCCCTTAGACATCCTTCTCCGGTGCACCGGCCTCTCATTCTGTGCAATAATAAGTCCCATGCTACTTAAACGTTGGCTCGTTGGTAATCCGCTGAAGACCGCTCAAGCGGCTCACCAAAGACTCTCGAAGCGTTTAGCCTTGGCCGTATTTTCCTCTGATGCCTTGTCGTCGGTTGCGTACGCCACAGAGGAAATTCTCCTGGTCCTCGTTCCAGCCAGCCTAGCCTTTGCGCATTTCTCGATTCCGATCAGTCTCATGATCATCCTCCTACTGGGAATCTTGACGCTCTCGTACTCTCAGATTATCTTCGAATATCCGGACGGCGGCGGGGCCTACATCGTCTCGAAGTCAAATCTTGGTGAATGGCCTGGTCTGACCGCGGCAGCCTCATTGATGATCGATTATGTGCTGACCGTCGCGGTCAGCGTGGCGGCCGGCATCGCCGCCATCACCTCTGCAGTCCCTGCACTCTTTCCCTACCGTACGGTACTCGGCGTGATGGCCATCATCCTCGTGCTCCTAGTCAACCTGCGCGGCGTCCGGGAATCGGGAAAAGTGTTTGCTGTGCCCACCTACCTGTTCATCGGAGGCCTGCTCCTCATGCTAGCCGCAGGCACCTATCAGCTCCTCTTCGGCCAACTCATGCCCGCCCCTGCGCAAAACATGGCCACGCAAACGGCCGTCGAGTCGATATCGGTGTTTCTCCTGCTCCGCGCTTTCTCATCGGGCTGTACGGCGCTCACCGGCGTGGAGGTCATCTCGAACGGCGTGCCGGCTTTTCGCCCCCCGGAACCCAAGAACGCCGCCATCACCATGATCACCATGGCGCTCGTCCTAGGGACGCTCTTTCTCGGTATCAGCACGATGGCCTATCAGTTGGGCATTCTGCCAAAAGACGATGAAACCGTCATCTCACAGGTGGCGCGAGCCATCTTCGGCGAAGGGCCCCTCTACTACTTGATCCAGATCTCCACGATGTCAATTTTAGTCCTCGCGGCGAACAGTGCCTTCGCCGGATTCCCTCGCCTAGCCTCCTTACTGGCCCGCGACGGCTATATGCCGCACCAGATGGAGCTCATGGGAGACCGGTTGGTCTTCTCCAACGGCATTCTCATCTTAGGAGTCTTCTCCTGCCTCCTCATCATTCTGTTCAACGGCGATACCCACGCGCTGATTCCACTTTATGCCGTCGGTGTCTTCCTCTCATTCACTCTCTCGCAGATCGGCATGGTCCGCCGCTGGCTAAACAAACGCGGCCCCCATTGGCGAAAGAAAATCGCCATTAACGGCATCGGCGCGATCGCCACGGCCATTGCGACCACGATCATCGCCAGCACCAAGTTCATACATGGTGCCTGGATCGTCATCGTCCTGATCCCCATCCTGATCCTGATGTTCCAGGGCATTCACGCACACTACCAGGCAGTCTCCGAGCAGATCCTCCTCGACCGGCGTGGTAGCCGCCCACCAATGCCGCAACGCAATATCGTCATCATTCCGATCAGCGGGGTGAACCGCGCCATCATTCGGGCGGTCGACTATGCCCGCAGCAGGCCGGGAGAAGTCCGCGCGGTGTTCGTCGACGTCGACCCAGAAGCGACGGCTCGGCTCGAAATGCAATGGGCTCAATGGGGGTGTGGCGTCACCCTTATCGTGCTGCCCTCGCCCTATCGATCCATCCTGAATTCTGTCCTTGACTACGTCGAGGCGATCTTGGAGAAAGAGCCGGACACTTGGGTGACCGTCGTGCTTCCAGAAATTCTCCCGGCGCGCTGGTGGCAGAACATCTTGCACAATCAACGCGCCCTTCTTCTGAAAGCTTCGCTGCTGTTCAAAGATCGCGTTATCCTGACCGACGTACCTTTCCACCTGACGAGGTGAGCGTGCGAAATACAACAGAAAAAGCGAAAAGAGTTAAGCTCGAATTAAGTTTTGGCCTTTGGTTTTTGACCTTTTGCCTGACGCTGGCACAGCCGGCTCATGCCTTCAAAATCATCGAACCGGCTGAGGGAACTACGCTGACAGCAGGGAAAACCATCACGGCCCGCGTGGATCTCGGTAAAGACTCTGGCATCGTGACGGTCCGATACTATTGGTATGGCGAGCGGGACGAAACCCTCGTTGGACAGGAGGACGCAACGGCCACAGGATCGATCATCGCACCAGTTGCCCTCATCGGATTGGTAGACCAAAATCCTCCGTTCGGCGGAAAGCTCCTCGTCCCTAAGGGCAGCATTGGCCCCATGCGCCTGCTGGCCGTTGCGGAAATTTCACGAGGCCGATTGGACATGCGATCCATCTTCGATGAAATCCTCGTGCGCGTCGAACCGACCGCCGCTCTTTCCATCATCGACTTTGAAACAGAGAAGCCCTTGCGCCTCGGTAGGGCTGGGCAATCCTCCGCCTTCGGCCACATCGATTCACTGGGCAAGATCTTCGAGTTGCCAGTGGTGGGTGAGTTCACCGATGGGGTGACTCGCCCAATCAGCAGTCCTGACAGCGGTACGAGCCTTCAATCGTCAAACCAGACAATTATCAAGGTACTCGCTGGTGGGTTACTCCAAATTGTCGGTAATGGAAAGGCAACGATCACCGCCAACAACCAGGGCAAGCAGGCCCAGCTCGATGTCGTAGTCAACGTCAATGAGGAGCCGAACGAGCCTCCGGTCGCGAATGCCGGCCCCAATCAAACAGTCAAAGCCGGTGCGAAGGTGACGCTCCGTGGCCTCAAGAGCCGGGATGCGGAAGGCGAAGCCCTGTATTATTCCTGGAGCCAAGTACGAGGCAGCAAGATTGCCCTGCTAGACGTGAACAACGCCGAAGCCTCCTTCCTCGCACCAACCGTCTCGGAGAAACGAACCTACCGGTTTAAGCTGAGGGTGACGGATAAGAAGGGAGCGGATTCTGTGCCTGCATTCGTGGACGTGACCGTCGAGCCTTGACGACTGCGGGAGAAGGCCGCCCCGCAAGACCACAGCCATCAACTAGACCTTCTCCAATCGTACCGGCCCATAGGTTGCTCTGGCCCGCTGAAGTTCCTTGATATGTTTACGGAGAGGAGGACCGAATTGGGAAGCGAGGACGGACTTTCTGTGCGGCTCGATGTTCTGTTCGACCTGCTCAATGGTGTCAGCCAACTGCGTGACCAGCTTCTTACCTGAGCCCGTGAGCCACCTGAGATGCCAGCTGGCATATTCCAAATCATGGATCGCGTAGCGGACTGATTCCACTTCTTCAAGACAACGAAACCTAGCTCGCTGCAAATCTTTCTCTGTCAGACCTGCCCGCTTCCATCTCGTTGATCCCCCCACCACCGAGGCCCACGTTGAGAGCCGTTCGAACAGCATCGCGCCCATCGTAAAGGTGAAAGCCGCGTGGAGAATACCTCTCAACGGACGCAGGCTGCGCCGCCAAGGGGAATAGAAGACTTGCTGGCTACGATCGCCCTGATACATAACGTACTTGCGCAACAATAAATTCAGGTGGTGATGGCTATTCTCGTGAATTAAGTCGTCGACTAGATCAAGGTTGTCTCGATCAAAACAGTTGATGAACGAGAGGCCAGGCCTGTGGCGATAGCTGAAGCTCACCACGCCCTTGGCCTTGAGCGGGACAATCCGGGAGGTGAGCAATGCGAGCACCTCATGCCCTTCCGGCCAAGCCTCTTGAATGATGGTCCAGGCCCGATTGATTCGCTGCACTTGCGCGGCCGACGTGTCGGTGACAGTCTTGGGCTGGCGGTTCTTCCCGTAGACGAGCGTCGGCCCGACTGTGATGGCCCCTGCTTGCGTCTCGATGGCTACGGCCGGAGGACGATGCCTCCAACGCCAGTCCAATCGATCGCCCTTCATCGTGCAGAGATGCGTCACGGTCCGGCCGATCTTCAGAAATAGCTCCTGCTGCCTGATGAGCATGGTGGCCTGGCCAGATGATTGTTTGAGCGCTCTCTTGACAGAAGGAGGAGCCTCGTAAGCCGTTTCATCCAGACTTAGGGCCATTGTGCCAAACATTTCTTCCCGTTCAACGTTCCCGCCGAGCTGCACCTCGACCGCCCAGGACGAACGCTTATGAGCGGCACACCACAACATCGGGAGGCCTGGTAAGAGACAGAGGGATTCCTGCGTCAGCTCCTGCGTCAGGCGCTCACACAATTGGCGCAGCCTCCGTTCGAGTCCCGCGGACTGGGGAACCCCTTGGGGGAATAGGTCGTCTAGGTAACTGTTCTCGAAAAATTTCTCCTGACACTCAGCAAACAACTGTAGGGCGAACTCAGACAGATTCCGTTCGTCTCGAATCTGTTGAAGCAGATCAATGAAGTACACCAGATCGTTGAGGGCTTCGATCCATCCCACCACTTTCCCATGGGCATAGGCGTCCCGCTCTAGCGATCGGCCAAGATAGCGAAAATAGGCCACCGGCAAGGCCAACGATATCGCCACCTCAGCATATTGATTTTCTAAATCCAAGCAGAGATCGCTCAGGAGCCGCTTCATCGACAGGCGAAACTCTCCTTGAAGGCGAACGAGCAGGCGCACATCAAGCAACGGCATGGCAACGCAAGCTCCAGGATGACGGAGCCAGACTCTACCGGAGGAACCGACGCGCTGCAAGAATAGACCGATGCCCCGGACTCCGCTCCGACTGCTTGCGTGTTTGGGCGGTGAATCGTACAGTGCAGGCGCGCGCCGCAATCGAGAAGGCCATCGGAGACAAATCGTGGCACTGACTGCAGCAGAAATTGGGGAGGTGGTGGATGAACTAGCCCGTGCCTTAGCCGAGGGCTGGATTCAAAAAATTCATCAGCCCACGGATCGTACCATTGTGCTCGAAATCCGCACACCGGGACGGACGCACCAACTCCTCCTCTCCTGCCACCCGGAAACTACCCGTCTCCACTTCATCACGGAAGCTGTTCAGAATCCACTGGTACCCCCTTCCTTCTGCCAATTTCTCCGCGCCCATTTACAAGGAGCGCGCATCGACCACCTCGAACAGATTCATGGAGACCGGATCGTCCACCTTGCCCTAAGTACCAAGAAAGGTCCCTGTACGTTGGTCGTCGAGCTGACCGGCATAACCTCGAATCTCCTTGTGCTCGATAAAACAGGCCTGATCCGGCGAGACTTAAATGGGACCAAGGATCTGCCGGGGCATATGTATGTTCCGCCAGCCCGTCCTCCCCAGGACCGGCCTACGGTGAGCCTGAGTCGATTCAGCCAAGATACCCAGAAATCACCATTTCCCCGCTCCGCGGCCATCGAGGGCCATTACCACAAGGCCGAAGCCACGTCGGTCGTCCAGACCGCACAGAACGCCCGGGCAGGGATACTCAGAAGGTCCATCAAAAAGCTCCGACGCCGCATCGACGCCTGGCATGAAGACCTTGCGAAAGCAGAGAAATACAAAACCTATGCCCGCTACGGAGAGCTCATCAAGGCGAACCTTGGAACTATCCGCAGGGGTCAGACCGACGTGGCCTTGGTGGATTATTTCAATGAGGAGCTGCCCAGCCTCACGATCCCCCTCGACCAGACCAAAACTCCCCAAGGCAATATGGACGACTACTTCAAAAAACACCGAAAGCATCTGTCGGCTGAGCGGGAGCTGCGGCCTCGCATCGCAGAGGGAGAAAAGGAATTGGCCCTACTACAACAAGAGGTGACCTCTATTGAGCAGGGCACCTGGCAACTGCCAACTCCCACGCACCCATCCCTGCGAGCTAGACCCCCCGTGCGGTCAGGAAAAGAAAAGGGCAAACACGGCCAGACGCAAGGTCCCTTCCGCCGCTTTACGTCATCGGACGGCTTAACTATTTATGTTGGGAAAAATGCCCGGGAGAACGATGAGCTGACGTTTGGCCTGGCCAAGAGCGATGATCTCTGGCTCCATGCCAGAGGCACGCCAGGCTCCCATGTCGTGGTGCGGCTCGAAAAGGGAGCAGAGATCCCCTCGGAGACCCTGCGCGATGCGGCGACGCTCGCCCTACTCTATAGCGATCTGAAGAAAAGCGGAAAGGGCGACATCATCTATACCCTCCGCAAGTGGGTCAAGAAAACAAAGGGACAGGCGCCTGGCGCCGTCACCGTCACTCAGGAAAAGGCTCTGTTCGTCTCGCTCGACAAGATACGCCTTGCCAGCCTGAGAGTGCGATCAGACATACGCTAAGCCCCTCTCATTCATCTTGTATTGGAGCAAACTACTGATGCTGGGTCATGAACCATCCGGCGACTGAGAGTCGCCGATGCGCACCAGCGACTTGATCCACCCGACAGACCCGATGGAAACGGGGTACCGTAAACATCACAAGCGAGCCAGGCCGAGGCTCGATGCAATGGGTCACCTCCAGGTCCTGCTGATCGGTGGCATGAGCGTTCCGCTTGCGATAGATGATCAGCTCTCCGCCCCAATCTGAGCGCCACTCATCATGAAAATAGCTCACCATCGCGAGGCGGCGGTGCAGGGGTGCGACGCCCTCCACCTTATAGCCTTGGTCCGTATCATCATGAGTCAAGAGGCAATCCCCCGCCGCGTAGGCATAATAGTTAAAGCCCACATGGTGGCCAGCGATGTGAGGGAAAGACTCCATGTAGGATTGAATACAAGGCAACTGTAGGCGTGACATCAATCGCTGCCCTTGAGCCCGATCAATTTCAGCCTTCGCCCAGTTTCCGGCATGCGGGAAATCTTCCCGAACCTTCGGTAGATCGGCTAGCTTCTTCCAGGCCGCCGACTGCATTCCCTCACGGAAGAACTGCCGCTCTTCCTGCGACCAGAAATTTTCGACGACCAGCACGGGATGCTCATGAAAAGAAAATGCAGAAAGATCAGCTAACAAGACCGAGCTGGACATCGATTCCATTGGAGGGCTCACCAGACTCCTCTCGACAAATAGGGCTGGAGAGGTTTCGCACTCGCCACCTCATCACATCCCACAACCAGCTGATCGCCTAAGCTGGACGCAACCAGGGACTGCGAGCATGACGAGCACAGCCCCCCCGATATATTCGCGTGTAAATACTAATAGCTACGCTTGCCGCCACCCTCGACGCCACGGCCACCGCCGCTAGTACGAGGTTCCTGGGGCCGCGCTTCATTGACGGTCAAAGTCCGGCCACCCATCTCTGCGCCGTTGAGCGCGGCCACGGCCGCCTGCGCTTCTGCCGTCGAAGACATCTCAACGAAGCCAAAACCGCGTGACTGTCCCGTGAACTTATCCGTAATGATCGCCGCTGAAGCAACGGCACCATGTCGCCCAAACAGATCACTCAACTCCTGCTCAGTCGCCGAATAGGGCAACCCACCAACATAAATTTTTGAACCCATCTGGGGTTCCTCCTTTGAGTATGAGAATATTGTCTTGGGCTCGAAGGACGGGGGAAGGGGTGGGCCAAAGACGCAAAAGACGTGGCGACTTAGGTCTGACTTCCGACGAAATTCTCGGGCAAGGCAATATCGATGCTACAGGCCTGCTTATTTCGCGCCGTCTTACCGCCAAGCCCCTGCGAAAAGACAGTGGAAAGCTAGCATAGGATTCTTGAAAATGCCAATCGACCACCTTTGCAGAATGCTGAAAAAATCCACCCGCGTCGGATCACTCTCCGATACGGACCAACAGGCCCCGGTCCCTACAGAACTCAAACATCCAATGGAACAGGGCAACGACAAGACTGAGGCAGACCATATTCAAGCTGGTGGCCCAGGCAAGATGGACGAGCGGCGAGACTGTCGCGCTGAGCACAGCGCGCATCCCTTCAAAGACGTGAGCGGCCGGATTCATCCACGCAATGGCCTGTAGCCAGCTTGGAAGCACCTCGATCGGATAGAACACGCAGGAAATGGGTTGGAACAGAAACACCATGCTCCAGGCCAGCACTTCCGCTTCCTGGCCAAAGCGCATAATGAGCGCCGTCGTCAGGACTCCGATAATCCAGCCCGTCATCACGAGATTCACAACAAACGGAATCAGCCAGAGCCCGATCACAAAAATATTGTACGAATAAAAGAGGCCCGCACAACCGGCCATCACCACAGAAACGGCTATCACCTTTAAAATACTCATCACCATCGTCGCAGCCAGAAACTCGCTCGGCTTGAGTGGACTGGCGAACAAATTCATCAGATTACGCGCCCAGAGCTCCTCCAGAAATGCAATCGTCACCCCCTGCTGCGCGCGGAACAGCACATCCCATAAAATTAAGGCTCCCAAAAAAAACGTGACCACCCCTGGGATCTGCCCCTCGAACTTCATGAGATACACCGTAATGAACCCCCAAATGGCCAGGTCCAGAAGTGGCCAATAGACGATCTCCATCATCCGCGGCAAACTACGCCGGTATAGGTATAAATGCCGCGCCATAAGCGCATAAATCCGATGGAATTTCATTGTCCTCTTCTCTTCCCTCTACTTGGTTGGGCAGGAAATCCCGGAGTGCTGGAGCGCGTCGCCCCTGCGCGCGCTCAACGAGGGCCTGCTGAGGTCACGCATTGCGCGAGCACAGAGACCCACCCCAGCGCCTCCTACTGCTCTCGCGCCAACTTCACAAACACTTCTTCCAAATCTGCCTGCCCGAACCGCGCCACAATCTCCTGCGCCGTCCCCTCCGCCACGATTTTACCCCGCTGGAGGAAGATGATCCGATCCGACATTGCTTCCATCTCATGCATATTGTGCGACGAATAGAGCACGCTGAGACCGGTTGTGCGCCGCTCCTCCTTGAGAAAGCTCCGGATTTTTTGCGCAATATCGGGATCAAGGCTCGCGGTCGGCTCGTCAAGCAATAGAATCTTCGGTTCGGTCAGAAAGGCCTTGGCCAGTCCAAGCCTAGTACTTTGCCCAGAGGACAGCTTACGCGTCACTTTATGGCGAAACTCCTCCATCTCCAGTCGTTTGACAATATCATCAACACGCTGTTGGATCTGACGCAGCCCATACAGCCGCGCGATCACCCAGAGGTTTTCCTCCACCGTGAGCGCCTGCGGCATGGACACGTAGGTCGAAGAAAAGTTGATTTGTTGCAAAATGGCCTCGCGATCCGTTTCCAGATCGCGTCCAAACATTGCAATGGAGCCAGAGGTCGGCTTCACTACCCCCAACAGCATCTGAATGGTCGTGGTTTTACCCGCCCCGTTTGGGCCTAGCAACCCGAGAATCTCTCCCGGCCTGAGATCGAACGAAATATCGTTGACAGCGACGAAATCGCCGAACTGTTTCACGAGATGTTGGACGTGCAGGACAGATGTAGGTGTGGGCATGGGCAATCAACAAATTAGTTGAAGAGCAGGGCGCTGCCAATTTTCTCTGGGAGATGGCAGGTTTCACATTTCCGGCTCACGACCTTCCCCTCATGCTCCGTCTTCCCGTCATGGCAGCGGAAACAATCCTTGAGGGCGCTGGTCCGCAAGTATGAACCTTCTGGATGGTCTGGGTACCAAGGTTTCTCGTCGGCCGATACATGCCCGCGCGGGATCACGATCGGATAGCCCTTGATCGGTGGTTCATGCACGACCGACGCATGGCAGGTCGTGCAGCCCTCTCCCTGGCTTCGCTTCGCAAAAGCCTCGATATGTTTACGGTGGCTCATGATCAGACCCACCTCTTTAACCGGCGAAGGCAGATCGCGCTGGGCCACTTCGGAGACCCGCAGAATGTCTCGATGACAGCCCAGACAGACGGCAGAATCGACTTTGGCTTGCAAGTTATGGGGATCGGTCGGGCTCCCAAACAGGTAGATCGCCACATCCTTCGTCCCCCCCCAGGCCTTATCGTGGAGCCACCCTTCGAGGCCTGGTCGCACATGGCAGGCCACACAGGTTACCTCCCGATGCGAAGACTTCGCCCAACTCGCGTGGGAGGGCGCGATGGTATGGCAACTGGCACAGAAGGTCGGGTGGTTCGTGATAGGAATGGCTATCCCGCCCAGCGTGATGGCGCCGAGGGCAAGGACCAACAGGATAGTCGCTTTAGGCTTCCAGTTCATGCTCCAAACGGGAACGTGATCTAGGGAATTGTTTCATGATCAAGGCGGCCACGCCTGCAACATCGTCCAGACCGAATAGAGGCACGGAGAAATTGATCGGCTTATCCGACACCACCGCCAGCAAGCCTTCCGAGGACACGGGGATTTCCCCAACGGCCTCACGAATGATCACGATCTTCGGATAGCTTTCATGTTTCCACCCTTCGGCAATGATCAAATCATAGCTGGAGTCAAGAAATCGGTCCCGAACCGCCTCGACGCTCATCTCCTCGGACACGTCAGCAAACATCGCCATGCTGCCCTTGGAGAGCACCATCACGCTGCTGGCTCCGGCCTGCTTATGGCGCCAGCTGTCCTTACCTTCCGTATCGAGATCGAATCCATGGCCGGCATGTTTCACCGTTGCGACTTTATAGCCGGCCCGAACCAGTTCAGGAATCACCCGCTCGATGAACGTGGTTTTCCCGCTGTTCGATCGACCAACAAACGACACAATAGGGACGGCCATACCAAAGGATCCTTTGTTAAGCGTTGTACCGGCGGCATCAAGAAATCCTGCACGGCCTCAGCAACAGGAGAGATGAGGCTCGCTCGCCTGCACAGGGCCTGCGTGGTTCCCCCATACTTCACCGCATAGCAATTGAACCGAGACCAGATCGCCAGGATTGACCCGTTCGACTTCGACTGGAATATCGATCAAGCAATTGGCTTTCACCATGGAGGTCAAAATTCCGGACCCCTGCGGGCCAGTGGTGCGCACCTTAAAGACTCCCGCTTCCTGCGTGAGTACCCCGCGCAAGAAGTGGCGCCGGTCCGTCCGCTTGGAAAACTTTTCCTCGAAAATCGCCTGTACGACCGGACGGCCATAATGCCGGTGCCCGCTCATTTTGAGCATCGCCGGCCGCACCAGCTGCTCGAACGTCACCATGGAGGAGACGGGATTCCCTGGCAAGCCGAAGGCGAGCTTGCCCTGAATCTTACCGAACGCCAGCGGCTGCCCCGGCCTAATCGCCAACTTCCAGAAATTCATTTCTGCGCCAAGCTCATGGAACACCGTCTTCGTGAAATCATAATCGCCCATCGAAACACCGCCGGACAGAACCAGAATATCCGCCGTCAGTCCCTGCGAGATCTTTTCCTTCAAGGCCGCGGGCGTGTCCCGTGCGATTCCCAGCAAGAAGGGAATACCACCCGCCTCCTGCACGGCCGCCGCAATCCCATAGCTGTTGGAGTTGATGATTTTTTCTTCACTGAACCGCTCATCCAAATCTGCCAATTCGTCGCCGGTCGACAGGATCGCTACACGAGGCCGTTGATAGGCGAAGATGAAGGACTTGGCCAAAATCGCCAGCATCCCTGCTTCGCCGGGCCGGATCTGGGTCCCCTTGGCAATGATGCAGTCGCCCTTCTTCACGTCTTCGCCTTGCGGACGAATGTTGGCACCTTGCTGTTCCGCCTTGAAAACGCGAACGGAATCGGGCGTATGTTCCGTATCCTCGATCTTCAAGACCGTGTCCGCCCCCTTCGGGATCGGAGCCCCAGTCATGATGCGAATCGCCTGCCCCTTACCAACAGTTTTGGACGGCATCTTGCCAGCCGGTACGTCTTCGATGACCGTGAGCGTCACCAGCTTCTGAATCGTCTGCTCCTGCCTGATATCCTCCCAACGTACCGCAAACCCATCCATCGCGCTGTTGTTCCAGGGCGGATTATCCCGCTCCGCCACAATGTCTTCACCTAAAACACGACCGAGCGCATCTAGGATCGAAATCTTTTCCAGGCCCAACGTCGGCGTGGACGCCAAGACGATCCGCTGCGCTTCCTGGAGCTGCGTAAGCCCCTCCGTCACGTCTGTAGCCTTCACGGTCTCTCCTCCATCAATGCGCCTGCCGGGGCGCGATCTTCACGAGCGACCCACTCTTCTTACAAAACGCTTCAACCTTGTTGGCAATGTCGTGATAACAGGCGGCGGTCGCTGAGTCCGAGTTGAACATCGCGAAAGGCTCCCCTGCGTCGGACTGGAGCACGACATCGGGATCGAGCGGGATGCGCCCGAGAAACGGCACGCCCATATCGGCCGCGGAAGCTTCGCCGCCGCCCTTGCGAAAGACATCGATGTGGTTGTGACAATGAGGGCATTCCAGCCCGCTCATGTTCTCGACAATCCCGATGATCGGCACTTCGCTGTCCTTGCAGAAGGTAACGGACTTACGGGAATCCAGCAAGGCCACTTCCTGGGGCGTCGTAATGATCACCGCACCACTGACATTGCCGAGCAAATCAATAGTCGTGACCGACTCGTTGCCCGTGCCGGGCGGCAAATCCACAAATAGGAAATTCAAGTCCTGCCACTCGACTCCCCCCAGCAGTTGATTGATGAACTCATACTTGTACGCATCGCGCCAGATAATCGGATCGTCTGAATTCTGCAAGAGAAATGACATGGAAGCGATTTTAAGGTTGTACGCCTGAAAGGGGATGATCCCCCCCGAGCTGCTGATCTTGAGCTTCTGCCCTTCAGCCCCCACCATCTTCGGAATGTTCGGCCCATGGATGTCCATATCGCAGATACCGACATGCCAACCTTTGAGCGCGAGACTCACGGCGAGGTTAGTCGTGCAGGTGCTCTTTCCGACTCCGCCCTTGTTGCTCATGACGAGCACTTTGTATTCAATCCGTTCCATCCGCTTGGCTACAAGCCAGCGGCTGTGCCCTTCCTTATCCTTCTGGCAGGTTTCATTCTCGTCGCAAATCGCGCAGGCCCACATGTAGATACACGCATCGCTGCTATCGGAGCTGGGAGGTTGAATCACATTCAGTTCACGAGCCATGGATCATCTTTCTATATAACGTTACGCCCAATCTGCGTCTTTCCATTATCGCCGGCGGCCGGTTGGCACGCCAACATAGTCACCCTCTGCCACGGTGGAGAGTCCCGCGGTTTTGCCGTTTCCCGCCGTGGCAGCAGCCACGTCGGGGACAGCTGACTCGTCCGGAGCGAGCTTCTTCTTATTGAAAAATCCCGCGCTTACAATACCAACTTCATAGAACACATACATCGGGAGGGCCATGAGACATTGATTGAAGGGGTCTGGCGTGGGGGTCAAGATGGCGGCAATGATGAACGAGCCCAACAACGCCCACTTCCGATACCGCTTGAGAAAAGGCGCATCAACCCACCCCAGCTTCGCCATGAGGGTGATCGCGAGGGGCACTTCGAAGATCAGCCCAAAGACCATCAGAAACCAAAGGGAAAATCCGACGTACTGCGCGATGGAGATCTGAGGAATGAAGCCGGCGTTAACGCCATAGGAAACTAGAAAATTCAGCGCAAATGGCAGTACGAAGAAAAAAGAAAAGCCTACCCCCGCGTAAAAAGCCAGAGCACTCAACAGCACAAAGGGGGCCACGAACCGCCGTTCTTGGGCATGGAGGCCCGGCACAATGAACTGCCAAACTTCCAGCAAAATATAGGGAGTCGCAGCGACGAGCGCAAAAAGCCCAGCCACCTTGACGTTTTGCCACAGCGCTTCAGCCGGCGCGAGAAAGACAAAGGGGACGGTCGGTAGATCCGTCGGCATCCACGCGAGGGAGCCCG
Source organism: Nitrospira lenta (assembly GCA_945865525.1). Taxonomy (GTDB): domain Bacteria; phylum Nitrospirota; class Nitrospiria; order Nitrospirales; family Nitrospiraceae; genus Palsa-1315. The sequence continues at coordinate 20,907 of CAMBDY010000006.1, forward strand.
GCACAAACATGTTCTGGAGGGGGATACGCAACCACTGCACCAGCGTATCGGCATAGAAAAATGTGCCGACGAACACCAGCCCGGTGATAATAACGGCGCGCGTCAGCCGGACCTGGAGCTCCACGAGGTGCTCCATCACCGGCATCTTCTTGTCTTCCAGCGGCTTAAAGATCGTGTCTTGCAGCCACTGATTGAGTGAGTTCAGACCGTCGGACATACGAACCGTTTATCTGATAATGAGCCGTGCCTGCCCATTCTCTGAACAGGCACGGCTCTCGTCATGCTGGTTACTTGGGATTAACCGCGACAAACAGATTATTCCCCTGCCGACTCAACAGCAGGACGGCTAACTCCTCTTTTTTCAGTTGTTGGGACGCCCGCTGATAGTCCTCGGCCGTCTTCACAGCTTCGTGGTTCACTTCCTGAATCACGTCGCCACGCTGCACGCCCGCCGCTTCCGCCGCGCCACCGGTCGTAACCGACGTCACGACCACACCGGTCATCTTCGCCGAGATATTGAATTGGCTCATCAGCGCCGCATCTAGCCCTTGTACCCGGAGAGAAGCCAGGACATTATCAGGCAGCTTCACCGTTTCGGGCTGTTCCTTGGGAGCCGACGGCTCCTTCTTCGCCAACATTTCATCTGTCGGCCGTTCCGCCACCTTCACGGCAAGGGTCTGCTCCTTGCCCTCGCGCAGAACCTTCACCAACGCATCCTTGCCGACCATCGTGCGTGCGACCAGATTGCGCAACTGGCTCACGTTCTGGACTTCTTTCCCGTTAAACGCGATCACCACATCGCCACGGCGGATTCCCGCAACGTACGAGGGACCGTTTTCGTTCACATCGCTGATCAAAACACCCTTCCGCTCCGCCGGAAACTTAAACGACTTCGCCAAGGCCGGCGTGATCTCTTGAATCGCAACGCCCATCCAGCCACGGACGACCTTGCCGCTCTTCTGTAAGCTATCCACAATATCCAGGGCGATGCTGCTGGGAATGGCAAATCCAATCCCCTCCGATCCTCCGGTCCTAGAGAAAATAGCCGTATTGATGCCCATAAGCTCACCGCTCATGTTGACCAAGGCCCCGCCAGAATTACCCGGATTGATTGCAGCGTCGGTCTGAATGAAATCTTCGTAATCGGCGATACCGACACTACGACCCAAAGCGCTGATGATGCCCAGCGTCACCGTCGAGCTCAGTCCGAAGGGACTACCAACCGCCAATACCAGATCGCCTACCTGCAACTTCTCATAGTCAGCCCATTTCAAGAAGGAAAGATCCTTCGCGTCAATCTTGACTACGGCCAAATCGGTCTTCGGATCAGTCCCCACCACTTTCGCGCTAAACTCACGTCGATCGCTGAGTGTAACCGTGATCTGCGTTGCGCCTTCGACAACGTGATTGTTCGTGACGATAAATCCGTTTGAATTGACGATGACGCCGGATCCGCCGCTTTGATCGGGGCGGCCAGGGCCTCCGGGAGGCATCGGCGGAGGAGTCGGGAGTTCGCCCTCTGGCGCCTCTTCACCCGGCGGTCCACCAAAAGGCCCTGGCGGCAACGGCGCTCGCCGACCCTTGCCTCCACCCCCTCCACCCCCAGTCACCGCAATGTTCACCACTGCTGGAGTCACCTTCTTAACGATCTCTGAAAATCCTTGTGTCAGGCCGGCAGAAGTCCCGGCGAAAGCTACGGGTTCACCCGGCAGGACAGCCAACGCAACGGTACCCATGGCTAGACTCATAGCTGCGACAAGACCAAGGGTATTTCCCCCTTTACTCCGCGTAACCATAACAGCGCTCCTCCTCAAGGTTAACCAACGCGAGACCACACGCTTAACGACATATTGTACACTATCCCTTCCAAGGGCTTCAAAGGCTAATCGTCTCAGCCGGAGCCCCTCAGGGACCGAATATACGACTGCTAACAGGATGCCATCGCTTTAGGACCCGGCTTTGGGGGTCTTCGCCTCTGATTCCAATAGCCCAAGCCAGGAGGTCTTAAGCTTCAGCAGCAGCTGCTGCGCCGCTTGATCAAACGACACAACCCGCAAGGTAATGGGCGCACCGGCATAGGTCGGGGGCCAGATGCGCCGATCCTGAGGACGGAGATAGATCACCGGATACCATTGATCAAGTCCGGGCGCGGTCGGGGAATCCAAAGTGGCCCAGCCGCGTCCTTCGACCTGCATCCGGATCTCCTGATGCGTCACGTCTAATAGGGCAAACTCCAGGAGTGCCCAGTTGTCCCGACGAAAGCCAGGCACCAAATGCTTGTTGTCACGGGTCAGAAAGAGCATCACGGGATATTCCTGCTCTGTACTGGAGGCCACCACTAGGACTAGATAATCTAGCCCCCGTTGCCGACCCAGCTCTGCAAACTGCGCCCAATCCCCCTGCGATTTTGGTTTGATCTGGCCCGCAGGAATCAGCTCTTGTATTGTCACGGGAATCGCTTGGCCAATGTCCCGCTGCAGACTGGCGACGAGGCGCACAAGCGCCTCTTCCGGCAAATTCGGAGCAGCGTCAGGCGCGGCCGTATCCGACACAACGATCAGCCCTACCTGGAGTGGACGCTGACCAATCCCCGCGAGCGCCCCATCTCCAGCCCCACGCGTAAAGGAAACATAATCACCTATTCTGGCAGGCGGAATATCATAGGCGCAGGATGCAACAAACAGAGCACTCAGCACAAGACTGATGTGTTTAAACCACTGACGCATCATGCACCTCCCGACTATAATAGGCTGATCCAACGTATTTCCGCATCCATCAACACGTTCGCTTCCCACTTGCAGATCTGTCAAGTCCACCGCACGCGTGCCTTGCAATCGTCCCATCGCTCAGCTACGGTGTGCTACGCATTTATGGCTCTAACGCCGCCGCGATTCACCGCAACAAGGCTGGTTCCCCTGTCACTCCACCCGACCTCAGATCCCATCGAATGGTCGATCGTCATTCCGGCCTACAATGAGGCCTCGCGTATCCTGCCCTATCTTCGAACAATCACGTCCCACATGCGCGACCGGAGCCAGCCCTGCGAAGTCCTCGTAGTCGACGATGGCAGCACCGATGCCACGGCTTCCATGGTCGAAGCCCTCATCGCTTCTACTCCGGAAATTCGACTACTCCGAACCTCACGACGGCAAGGAAAGGGGGCGGCGGTGCGGCGAGGAATGAAGGAAGCCGTTGGACGGCTCCAACTCTTTGCAGACGCAGATGGCGCTACACCGATCCATGAGCTGGCCAGACTCGAACAGGCCCTGACTGACGGCGCAGACCTGGCTATCGGCTCGCGCGCACTCGCCACCCGATTACCAGACTATGTCGTCAAGGCCCGCTTGCATCGAACGATGTTGGGCAACCTGTTCAATGCCATCGTGCAACGAAGCGGCCTCAGAGGAATCGCCGACACGCAATGCGGGTTCAAGCTATTCCCCCGAACTATTGCGCAAGATCTCTTTAGCGTCTCCTCCATTAATGGCTATGGCTTCGATCTCGAGCTGCTCTACATCGCGAGGCAGCGGGGCTATCGCATCGCTGAAATCCCGGTGAACTGGTCCGATCAACCAGGCTCAAAGGTCCATCCCCTCAAAGATGGGGTGACCATGTTATGGGAATTGGCCCTGATCCGACGAAAAAGCGCCAAGGGGAACTACGCGTCTCCCGCACATCAGTAAAGCGCTGATCCCGCCACAGACTGCGGCGCATGAAACGCGAGAGACATTAGACCAGCGCGTAGGTGGCTCAGAAAGTTCGTCCAACAAGGCCACGGGCGAGTCGAACCTGGGGGCGTACCCTCAGGGGTCCATTGAGGATGGCGATGCGCCGAGAACGACGCTAGCAGACGTTTTGAGCAGCCGGAGAGACCCTACCGGAACTGCCGCACATAGATCGCAACCTTTCCGTCTTCATACTCCTGCCTCCAAGCCGTTTCACGAGCCAACGCCTGATCCAATACGCTCTTTTTCTTCACGATCGCCCAATCGACTGAATAAGCGCTCAAGATCGAGAGGCGTGGCGGATCCGTCAAACTCAAGGCGACATAGTCCTGAAAAATCCTGTGAGACCCGCTTCGCCACGCCGGCATCCGCCCATCGATAAAGATCTTCTCCTCCGGCAACCACCAGAGCAGAAATCCTCCGTAGGGATAGTCGTTATAGAGGCGGGTCCCCACCAACTCCCGATGCGCCTGGACCCACTTTACCGCTTCAATCGGATAGGGCGTGCCCTTGAAGTACTCAGCAGGCTGCAAGCCTGATTGTCCCACCCGCTGGAGATGGTCTGGCCCCAGCCAGACCAGAAACAGCCCCCCTGCGAGCGTCACCGCCAATACCCATCGCTTGGCATGGACAGCATCCAGACTCAATCGGCCCACCAGTTTTCCTAATCCTGTCGCTAGCAACTCGGCGCAAAGGGGAAGGCTGACCAGGAGAAACAATGGAATGTTTCGCATATGACGAAGCGACAAAATCAGGAACACGCTCCACAGCATCCAGCGGACCGGTTCAATACGACGGTACCAGGCCACCATGGCCAGCCCCAGTCCACCCAAATAGATCGCATAGCTCCGGCCAGCGACCGAGTTCAACAGCAGAGGCTGCCATTCCTGTAAACTCTCGAGCATAAATCGATTCGACAGGGAATCGATGATCTCCCCATACAATCGCCAGCCATAGGGATTCACCAACGTGACCAACGACGCAACCGCGCCAGCCACCACAAGCCGCCCGATTGCCGGCCAGGAGGGAATCGCTTCATCGAGACGAGCGGCAAGCCTAGGCGCCCAAGCGACCACCACTTTGATCATCGCGGAACTGGCCGCCACGAGTCCCAACAGAAAAAGCCCGGCGGTAAACCCTCCGTGCAAATTGGCCCAAAGCAGAAACAACGGAGGGATGAGCCCAAGCACCAAGCTTTGCTCCTGCTTATTTCGTTCGAGTATTACCAGAAGCGTGGCAAGCCCCAGCAACGTAACCATCTGAGTTCTCGCCCCTAGAAATGGCAGAGCCACCCACAAAGACAAGGCACAGGCGAGCAGGCGATACGTCCTGTTACAACGAACTGAAAGGCTTGCACCCAGCCAGGCTCCCGCTGTCACCGCAGCAAAAAAGAGAATGACGGCCAAAGCGCCGAACAAGGTATAGAATCCTCCGATAATCAGGTCGGTCAACCAAGCATGTTCAACCCAGGGCCAATCAGGCATGGTGTGGGAATAGGGGTCCAGCGCAGGCAAGACCCCGCCCTGCTGCAGAAGATCGAGCCCGGTCCGGAGATGCCAGCCGAAATCCGGTTCCGTTAGAGGCTGGAGCGTAAAGTTCAGGATGACAAGCAGCAGCAACGCATCGAACGCGGGAAATGATTGCGCCCCCGTCCCCTCGTGCCTCATGCGTGGCGTCCCACGGAGGTCGGTTGTCTGACTAATAGATTGCCCAGCACCAGCCACTCAACTTCCGTGCGAAGGAAACAATTGATGGCCTCGTCCGGAGTGCAGACGATGGGCTCATTCACATTAAATGAGGTATTCAGGAGCACGGGCACACCGGTCTGACGGTCGAAGGCTTCGAGGAGTAAGCGATATCGAGGATTGGAGGTGGCATCCACTGTTTGCACCCGCGCCGACCCATCCACATGCACCACAGCAGGAATCAGCCTCTTGGCCGAAGACAGGACTGGAACCGTCAGCAACATGAAGGGCGAGGGAGCGGGAAGATCAAAATACTCCGACGCCCTTTCTTCAAGGACCGAAGGAGCAAAGGGGCGGAAGGGCTCCCGGAGTTTCACCTTGGCATTGATCAGCGCCCGCATATCCTCGCGACGCGGATCGGCCAGCAGACTACGATTCCCCAGTCCACGCGGTCCCCATTCCATCCGGCCCTGGAACCAACAGACCAGACGGCCATTGGCCAACTCACGCGCCACCGTCTGGCAGAGTGCATCATCCGGAAGACGTTCGCCAGCGAGGCCTGCCCTCTCAAGCGCAGCCAAACATTCCGGCTCAGTAAACTCAGGCCCCCAGGCAGCAGACCGCAAAACCCTACGTTCCGTCATCGCGCCGCGCCGGTGGGTCAGCCAGAGGGCCGCGCCCAAGGCAGCCCCTGAGTCCCCCGCCGCCGAAGGGATATAGACCTCGCGGAATCCCGCCTCCCGCCACAAACGGCTGTTGGCCACACAATTATAGGCCACACCTCCGGCAAGACAGAGCCGATCGAGACCGGTCAATCGCTGCAGATAGCGGGCGAGATGCAGCAGGGTCTCTTCTAGGACTAACTGTGCGCTGGCCGCCACATCCTTATGCCGCTGCGTCACTTCTTCGTCCGGCTGTCGATTGAGGCCTAACAGTCTGAGGATGGCGGAAGAAAAAATTCGATGCCGGGCTAAGTGAAAATCGAGGATCTGGGTATTTAATTCGAACCCGCCATCGGGCAGGAGCCGGAGAACCTGTTCACGAAGAGCCGCTGCAAAGCGTGGTTCCCCATAGGCCGCTAAGCCCATCACAATATATTCATCGTGATCCGGCTTGAATCCCAGATAGGCCGTAATGGCCGCGTAAAATTGCCCGGCCGAATGCGGCAGGGGAATCCGTTTGAGCACCTGAATGTCGGGACCGTCGGCCCTGGCCAACATCGTCGTATGCGCTTCCGACGCGCCGTCTATGATGAGTACAGCGGCCTGGTCGAACGGCGACACCAACACTGTGCTGGCGGCATGACAGAGATGATGGTCCAGGAACACTGGTTTCGGGCAGGCAGTTCCGTCGATCTGCCGCGTGAGATTGCTTTGGAGAAAGGCCAGCTCCTTCCATTCCTGAGCTATTCGCTCGGCGCTTCTCTTCCCCTTCACCCAACAGAGCTGCGGCGACCGCAGCATCGCCCCTAGGGCCAGGGCGCTCCGCCGGCCGACCTGCCAGTACTTCCAGGGCACCGCGACCGCATCGACGTCGCAGAGCCTCACGCCTGCCTCGCGCAGACAATACCGAATCGCCTGCACCGGCAGAGCTGTGACATGCTTAACTCGGACGAACCGTTCTTCTTCCGCTGCAGCAATGACCCGGCCGCTCTCGACCAACGCCGCTGCCGCATCCCGCATGTTCGACAGACCCAATATCAACATCGGTCTAACGCCCCTTCTCGCAGTATGCCCTCGGCTAGAAGCGCAGGATAGCTGAGGCCTTGCAAGCTCGCAAGGCATGACTGCGCCCTGTTGCATTCATCCTGGCATTTCGGTACGGTTGGGTCTTGAGTTTCAGCGACCCAACCCATCACACCATACAGTTTGTCTTGCCTATGGCCATCACGCGACCCTCGGCATGCTCCCCTCAACAACGCACCCTCCGATGGGCCGTGCCCTTCTGTCTCCTCATCGTAGTGAATGGGTTCTGGGGCTGCCAAAAAATATCCTCCGCGCTCCAACGAACTCAGGTGCCGGATATGGGTCCACGTCTGGCCAACTCGGTCAAACTGACCTTCGACCCTGCCTTTAGCAAGCTTACGCTGCCGTACATCGATGGGTGCAATAGCCCGCGCGAGGTCAATGTGGGAGAAGACGCCACGTCAATCATGATTGATGCGACTGCTAAAAATTTTACTGCCGTAACCGTCACCGGCGGTATTGCCGCGACAGTCCAGCCGGACACAGAAATCGTAATCACGCTCCAACGCTCGAACCTCAAGCTCTTCGCAGATTCGGTCTATGACCGGGTACCCGCTGACATCACCCTCGATACACTCGTCACGTTTAAGGATGCCACAGGAAAAGAGCTGGGACAGCAAACTATCGCCTTCACGCATAACCAACGACTGATACTCGAACCGCAGGGGAGACGCTGCGAGTTCGGCAATATCGGGGAGTTTGTGCATGACGCAGGGATCACCCTCGCGACGCATTTCATTGGCGCCGCCCGGACCCAGCTGGCCAGACCAGGAAACCCGCCATCAGCAGTAGTTCTACCCTCGCCGGCAAAACTCTCATCGGCGGCAACGACCCAGCCGGCCAAGGGTACGCCATCGGCTCTCTCGTTCAGAGCCACCGTACTGGACGAAAACGGCAATTTAGTCTTTGAGGGAGGCGAACGTATCAGGGTGCGCATCGACCTCGTGAACGGAGGAGAACAGGAACTGCAGGGCGTCACCGCGACCTTGACGGGAACCGCCTCTCTGCTGGCCCAATTCCCAACTGCGACATTGACGGTCGGACGGCTGCAACCCGGTCAAGCCCGCTCCATCGAATTTGCGGCCACGTTGCCACAGGCCGTCCAACAGCAGAAGGCTGAACTCCACGTGGCCATCTCGACGGCGGGAACTAATGCGCAGCCACCGTCGCAAACCCTGACCCTGTCGGTCCAACCAACTGGCATTAAATCTGACGACGTGGATCAGATCCCCGCAATGGCATCAGGGTTTCGGCAGCCCGACACCTATCTCCTCTCCATTGGCATCGGAACCTATCGGGACAAACGAGTCACCTCACGCAAATTCGCGCCCTCGGACGCAGAAATCGTCTCACGCTATTTGCAGTCCATCGGCGGAATACCAGCCTCCAATGTCCGACTGCTACAAGATTGGAAAGCCTTACGCCCGGATATTGACGAAGCCCTGATGGACTGGCTGCCCTCCCGCATGAATAAGGATGCGGTCGTCCTTGTTTATTTCGCGGGGCAGGCCTCCGTATCTTCGACGGGAGAAACGTTTCTGATCCCCTACGAGGGAACCCTCGCGAGTACCTCACGCGCCTATCCACTCAAGGATTTAGAGGCAGCGCTCGCGCGCTTACACGCGAAACAGACCTTGTTTCTCTTCGATGGAATTGTCTCTCGTGTGGGGCTGGATGGGAAAACCAAGGCGGCCCTCCCCCAATGGAACCCTCCGGGAAGCGCAACCCTCCATATCATCGGAGTGAACGGCATCGGGCGGGGACTAGAAGACGACCAGCATCAGCATGGGCTCTTTACCTACTATCTGCTACGGGCGCTACGCGGTGAGGCCGACACCAACCGGGATGGTGACGTGACAGTCGGGGAAACAGTGAGCTATCTCAGCCAGAAAGTGCTCTGGGCCTCCAAGGCCCACATGAACCAGGAGCAACGACTCTTGATTGCTCCAGCCCTCCGCGCAACGGACCCTTTGGCGGCTTTGATATTGGCCAAACCAGCCGCCATCCGAGGCGCCGAAGCGCACTAAAAGACGCCACCCCTGGACCCTTGGCATGGGACTCGCGTAAGCAATGCGAGCCATGACGCCGGCCCCTCATGCCACGACTCTTCGACCACACCGCCTCAGGGCCACACATAAAAAGAGAGGATGGAGGATTCATTCCTCCATCCTCTCTTATACACACGCAACGATCGAACTACTCGGGTTTGCAGAAGCTCCGCTCGTAATTAATGACCGTCCACGCCTCTTCTTCCGTAATCACGCCCGGCGTGAGCGACACCATGCCCGTGCCCTCACTGCCATGCTTAATCACCCAGAAGAGCTCGCCATCTTTCCGCTTCTTGTGGAACTTGCAATTCGTGAAATTGCGGGGGCTCGGATTCAGAATCGCACCGGCTGGGCCCTGACCATTGCCTTCCTTACCATGACAATTGATGCACGTCCCCTTCCCCTCGAACAATGCCTTGCCCTTTGCAATGTTTTCCGGAGTCGCAGCGATCGGATTCTTCATGGCCTTCGCATCGCTCATCTGATCGGCCGGAACGCGGGACTTCAGCGGATCACGCTCTTCAGCTCCCACCACCGAAACCGACAACATCAACAGCGCCGCGCTGATTCCCAAAAACTTCGCAACGTAACCCATCAGACTCCCTCCTTTGTGTTTACCTACTGCACATGAACTCAACCTTAGCCGCTAGCTCGCATAATCCGTGACAAGATGACAAAACGCGGGCGAATATAGCAATGGCCTTTCACGTATGTCAAGCAATTCTGGGAACTGCCTCCACTACGCTAGGGCTGTCATGTCATGCCCTGCCCCTACACGCGGCTATTCCGCCTGTTGCCACCCTGTGGCAGCGCAGAAGACTTAACGCTCCTACCCAAACCCCGTCACAGGAGAACCGGTACGCTGCCGTCGGCGGGTACGCCCCGCGCAAACCGTTACGGCTTAATGACGACATTGCGAACAACTTTCCCGCTTGGACCGAAGGGATTTTGCGGCTTGCCATTGAGCTCGCCTTTGATACCCCCGGCATTGCCGAGCGTCAGAACAAACTGGTCTCGACCCGTCCACCGGCGTTTTTCACTCGGCCTGAGCAAGACCGGTTTATTGGGCCGGCTGTTATCAATTTTGACGATCACCCAACTCTCTTCTGTTGCCTCAAGGTCCAAAACCAATTGTCCGGCCGGTTCTACCGCAACCCCTGCAAACGACATTCCTCCCAGCGGCCCATCGCTTCCCAACGACAAAGGCACTGCAGCAATCGGCGGCGGTATCGGAGCTGGTGAAGTCGTGCGAGCTGGCCCCGGTACTGGATCCACCTTACTCTCCGCGCGTACCTTGGGGAGTACACTAGGGGGCTCGCTCATCTGCGCCTGAGGAACCGGCGGAGCCACCTCAGGCGCTGGGGTTGGCGGCACGACCTGAGGCTGTGGGTCCAGTGGCGTGGTCAGCTTGGCAGAAGGGGCTGAACGATCAAAACTTGACTGGCCCACCAACCGCGAGGACTGTTCTCGGCTTAAAAGAAAAATGAGCGTAAGGAGGGCAACGCCCATCGCTACCATAACGGCCTTGCGATTGGCTGACTGCTTCCGCTCTTCCTCCGCCTGCCTGCGCATTAACCAGTCCACTTCGCCCTGCTTAGTGTAATAGGAGAAGCTCGCCTGTGCGAACCGATGAATGGCATCGTCCTCAGCAAGACCAAGAGCTTTGGCATAGGACCGGACAAAGCCCTGCACAAACACTTGCTCGGGCAACGCGGCAAAGTTCTCCTCTTCCAAGGCCTTCAGGAAATCCATCCGAATGCGCGTCTTGGTCGCGACCTCGTCGAGGGTCAGTCCCTTCGTCTCTCGTACCTGCCTGAAAAACTCCCCCATCGATTCCATCGCTACCTCTCGATGCCGTCCCACCTGTCAGCAGTTTACAAATGCCACCGCTGTCGAAGAGCGACATCGGCTGCGCCCGATTGTATCACGCAATATCCTCGAAATGAGTCAACTGCTTGAAGGCACGAAACCGTTCCTGCACTTCTTTGTAATCTAGGATTCGCAAACGGTCAAGGCTAAAGGCTTCCACGGTAAACGAAGCCATGACGCTCCCGAAGATAATGGCCTGTTTGAACGCCTCAGAAGAACGATTGCCCGTGGCCGTCAGATAGCCCAGAAAGCCGCCGGCGAAGGTGTCTCCCGCGCCAGTAGGGTCACGGACATCTTCAAGCGGGAACGCCGGAGCCCCGAACATCTGCTTCTCGCTGAACATCAACACTCCATACTCCCCGCGCTTAATGATGAGGTGCTTCGGTCCACGCATGAGTATTTTCTGTGCAACCTTCACGAGATTGGTATCTTCACCGAGTGCCCGAGCCTCCCCGTCGTTCACGATCAAAATATCGACCCTCTCCAACACTCGCCATAAGGCATCCCGCTTACCGTTAATCCAGAAATTCATCGTATCGCAGGCGACCAAAGGAGGACGCGGCAGCTTCTGTAAGACATCCAACTGGAGCTCAGGGTCGATATTGCCCAGGAACAAGAGATCCGGAGACCGGTAGGACTCGGGGATCTTGGGCCGAAAGGTTTCGAAGACGTTGAGCTTGGTATCGAGGGTCCGCGCTTCATTAAGCTGGTGTGTGTACTCGCCTTTCCAACGAAAGGTCGCCCCCGGCTTCCGCTCTAGCCCCGTCACATCGATCCCGCGGCTCTTGAGAAAGGCCAAGTGTTGCAGAGGAAAATCCTCTCCCACAACCGCGATCAGGTCGACGGTGGTGAAGTAGCTCGCCGCCGTCGAAAAGTAGGTCGCAGAACCTCCGAGCACTTCGCTGACTTCTCCAAAGGGCGTCTTCACCGTATCCAGCGCGACCGATCCGACGACGAGCAACTTTCCCATGGCCTACCGTTTCCCTTTCTTCACCGGGACAACCCGATCCATTAAGAGGGCTAGCTTCCGTCTAAGCGGGGCCGGCATCCGATCAGGCGCCGTAATAATGGCATCCTGCAAGGCCCGCTGGCAGCGACACGATGGCACCTCGTCCACCGCACACAGCGCCGTCCGCAATAATCGTTTGGCCAAGGCGACATTGTGGCGCAGCGTGGTCAAGATGCCCTCGACGGTGACCGCCTCTTCTGTCTCATGCCAGCAATCGTAATCCGTCACCAACGCCACCGTGGCGTAACAGAGTTCCGCCTCGCGCGCGAGCTTGGCTTCCGGAAGATTCGTCATCCCGATCACGCTCGCGCCCCACTGCCGATACAAGCGCGACTCCCCTTTGGTCGAAAACTGCGGTCCCTCGATACAGAGATAAACCCCACCCTCATGCACCGTGGCCCCAACGGCCTTGGCCGAAGCTGACAAGGCCGTCCCAAGGGACGCGCAGACCGGATCCCCAAACGCCACATGCGCGACAATCCCCCCCTCAAAGAAAGTGGAAACCCGCTTCTTAGTCAGATCGATAAACTGATCCGGTAGGACCACATCCCCCGGCTTGATCGATTCCTTCATGCTCCCAACCGCGCTCACCGAAATCACCCGGCTCACCCCCAGCGACTTGAGCGCATAGATATTCGCGCGGTAGTTGATCTCCGACGGATTCAGCCGATGGCCACGCCCATGCCGCGAGAGAAAGGCGATACGCGTCCCGTCCAACTCACCCAGCACGACCTTGTCGGAAGGAGGGCCGAAGGGAGTCTTGACCGCAAGCTCCTTGACCGTCCTGAGCCCCTCGATGTCGTAGAGCCCGCTGCCGCCGATAATCCCGATGTCTGCCTTCACGGCCTTCCCCTGTCGTATCATCCCTGCTCTCCAAGTGTCGCAAGAAATTGATCCACCTGCCCAATCACCCGCTCCGCCGTACGCTGAATGGAGTCTGATTCGTCGATCATCAACCATTGAATCCCCGGTTCCTTTCGAAACCAGGTCATTTGTCTCTTGGAAAAATGTCTCGTGTCCCGTTTGAACCGTCGGACCATTTCAGCCGCATCGTACTCGCCTGCCACATGCTCGGCCACCTGCCGATACCCCAACCCCTTCATGGCCACGCCGTCGCGCTGATAGCCTTGAGCCAGGAGCTGCGTCGTCTCGTCGATCAACCCGTGCGCCAGCTGCCAATCGATCCGCGCCTCAATGCGCCGATAGAGCACGTCGCGGTCTCGGTTCAAGCCAATGAGTAAGGCTGTAAAAGGCCGCTTAGCGAACCCATGTTCCGCCTGAAACTCCGACATGCGGCGGCCGGACAGCTGATGCACCTCCAGCGCACGGATGACTTTCGATTCGTCTCGCGGATGCAATCGCGCTGCAGCCTCCGGATCGACCGCCAGAAGCCGGGCATGGAGCGCATCATGCCCCAGCTCCTTCATCTCCTGCCGCAAAGCTTCCCGCATCACCGGATCTGCAGCCGGCGCGTCACACAGTCCATTGAGAAGCGTTCGTACATAGAGCCCGGTGCCCCCCACGACCAAAGGGAGACGGAAGTTTCGATAGAGACGCTCTATCTCCTCGACTGCTTGATGGCAATACAGGCCCGCATTGAACGGTTCATCAGGATTGGCAAGATCGATCAACCGATGGGGAATCCCCTGGCGCTCATCTATAGACGGCTTATCTGTCCCGATATCCATCCCACGATAGACCTGCCGAGAATCTGCTGTGAGCACCTCGGTCTCGAACGCCTTCGCCACTTCAACGGCAATGCGGCTCTTGCCTACAGCGGTCGGTCCAACCAGCACCACGACGGGCTTGGAACGAACCTGTGCCTGAGAAAGACGGCAGACCGCCTTTGCAGGAATGGCCATCATTTCCATCCAACTCGGCCGAACAGCTTGGCAAGCTCATCCGTAGAAAGACGGAATGCGGTGCGGCGCCCATGGGGACAAGTCATAATCAACCCTTCTTCAACCCAGTCCTGCGTGAGTTGCTGAATCTCCGGCAGCGCCAAAGCGCGCCCGGCGCGCACCGCTCCCTGGCAGGCCAGGGACGCTAAAACAGGCTGAACCTTCATTTCTAGCGATGACCTGCTATCCCACTCCGTCAAATCGTCAAGCAGATCGTGCACCAAGCCTGCCGCATCTACCTTGCCAAGCCCGACCGGTACGCCGCAAACGGCAACCGCCGTCGCACCGAACGGTTCGATCAGAAGTCCGAGCTGTTCCAGATCATCACGGTGTTTGAGCAACAATGCACTCTGCGCGACTGACAGTTCGATCGGCTCAGAAATCAAGAGCGGCTGCGACGGAATCGCTCGGCTGTGCCATCCTCGCCAAAGCCGTTGAAACAGGACCCGCTCATGCGCCGTATGTTGATCAATCACTTGCAGCTCTTCCCCCACCTGTACCACAAGATAGGTCCGGAGAATTTGTCCGAATGGCACGATGTCAGGGTGCCCCGCCAACTGAGAAGCTGCACCAGCCGCTTGAGCGAAGGCTAGCTGGCTCTCCTCGCCCATGCTGGACCGTAACGCCGCGTCAGGTACATTGATCTGGGAGTCCTGCCGGAGACCTGCGATCGACTCTCCCGGATGAGCGTCCCGTAACAACGCAGCCTGCGGCTCCGCCATGAACGCGACGTCCGGCCCTGACTGCGACGGTCCAGCCGAAGCGAGACCCCGCAGGGCCTTGCGCTCAGATTCACCAAGCGAATGACGGACAGATTGGCGCACTAACTGATGCAACCCTTCTGTCTCCGCAAAGCGAACTTCCTTCTTCGTGGGATGGACGTTGACATCGAGCCGATCCGGATCGCTTTCTAGAAACAACACGAAGGTTGGGTGAGCCCCCTTGGGGAGAAACGATCTATACCCCTCCGTGACCGCGTGAAATACGTTCGCATTGCGAACAGGGCGCCGATTCACAAAGAGTTCCTGTGGGATCTTCGAGGCACGCGCATGAACCGGATCGACCATCACCCCGCGGATCGACAGACCGGCGGCTCGGCCCCGTATCTCTACGGTCCGATCCAGAAAAGCCGGACGGTACACTTGGAGAATACGGTCACGATCCGACGACACAGCCGGATAGTTCAGAATCTCCTGGCCGTTATGGGTCAGACGAAAATGCACGGATGGCCACGCAAGCCCTGCGAGCTGCACCACATGACTGATGTGGGAAAACTCAGTCGTGGTCGTTTTGAGAAACTTCTTCCGAGCCGGCTGATTGAAAAATAAATTGGAGACTTCGATCTTGGTGCCAGGCACGGCCGCGGCGTCTGCAATGGCCCCCCCCGCTCCGCCAACCAATGCAAGCTGTGCGCCCACCTGATCCTGCCTGGTCGCAGTCGTCACCAGCACATGGGATACGGATGCGATGCTCGGGAGAGCCTCGCCACGAAACCCCATCGTCGTGATCGAGGTTAGGTCCTGATCAGATCGAAGCTTGCTGGTGGCATGCCGCTGGAAGGCCATGGGGAGATCGGTGCGGCTAATTCCCTCGCCATCATCCGTTACGCGAATGAGGGTCAGGCCGCCATCCTTCACATCGACCGTAATATGGAGGCCACCGGCATCGAGACTATTTTCCAGTAATTCCTTTACGACCGCAGCAGGCCGCTCGACGACCTCGCCGGCTGCAATACGGCTGACTACATCGTCAGGTAGGACATGGATCTTGGGAGAACAACTGGCGGCAGGCATGACGCGACACTCCAGAAGATACCCCTAACGCCGCATCGCGTAACCTCGCGAGACGTCTGACTATCGAATTTCGGCCAGCTTATTTTTGGCCAGCTTCGCCTCGTCCGACAGGGGAAACTCGTCGATAACCCGTTTGAGATACTTCTTCGATTTGACCAGATCTCCGGTTTCTCCCGCCGCAAGGCTCAATTTAAAGAGCGCCACCGGTATCTTTTCATTCCCCGGATACTCCACCGACAAATATTCGAACGACTGTATCGCGTGCGCATAATCCTTCTGCTGATAATAGGACTCACCCAGCCAATAGTGGGCATGGGGCGTGAGCGAGGTGCCCGCAAAATCTTTCACAAACCGCTGAAATCCCGCCACGGCGAGATCGTATTTCCCATTAAGATAATCGTTATAGGCGAGGTTGAACGCCGACGTCGGCGTGAGCGACGGCACACCGGGGATCATCGGCAACACCTCCGAGAATGACGCAGACTTCTGGGGCTTGACCGGACGAGCGGGCTCTCCCGGAGCCGACTCCACCTTGAGGGCAACAGGAGCGATCGGTGCTTCATCGAGCTTAGCCAGGCGGCCCTCGACTTTTTGTATCCGCGCAGACAATTCATCAAGCCGCGGATCGAGCTTCGGGGTCGCGGCCTCGCCATTCTTCAACCGCTCCAGCGACTCCACCCGCCGGTGCAGGACCTCCAGCCGTTTCTGCTCTTGCTCTTGAGACTTCGACCCCGCTGCGGTTTGGTCACGCAACTCCAGAAAGTCGGCATGTGTAGCGCATCCGGCCAGCAGTAGCACCGTCCACGCTGTCAACACGATTAATCTGAGCGCGTATATTTTTTCGTCTATCACCGTTCTGATCACTCCTTCAATTTGGATAGCTTATCAGACGCTTTCCCGGCCTCGGGACTCCGTGGATACGAAGTTATCACCCGCTTGAACGCGGAGACGGCGCGCTTGGTATCCTTCATCGCCAAATAGGCATAGCCTTTTTTTAACAATGCCGCCGGTACTTTCTCGCTCTTCGGGAAATCCAACTCAACGCGGTCATAGGAATCAATCGCCTGCCGATAGTCTTTTCTCCCGTAATACGACTCGCCCAGCCAATACCGCGCGTTGGGAGACAGATCGGAATTCGGATGAGTTCGAAGAAACGTGGCAAACCCCTCCTTGGCTCCACCTAGATCCCCACGGTGGAACAGGGACAGCAATCGTTCATATTCGGGCTTCTCTTGCTGGGCCCCTCCCTGACCAACCTGGGGCGGTACCGACGCATCGGGCGCGCCGGTTGCCGGAACCGCGTCAGCCGGCGCAATCTCCCGCTCGGCCTGCAGAAATTCAGCGGAGGGCTCTACCGACAATTGATGAGACGGCTTCCTGGTGGGCTGATACGCCCCCGGCTTCTTTCCACGTAGATGCGCATCCTGATCCATCACCCGTGCCAACACATCTAGGCGCTGGTCCTGTTCGTCGAAACGGGCCGCAGCCTTCTGTGCGATGGACGTCAGGCTCTTGTTCACTTCACTCAAATATCCGGTCATCGACTTATTCATCTCATTGAGATGGGCCATCGATGCTTTGCCCGCCTGCTCTTCCTGGCTCAGCCGCTCATTCAACCCCATCAATGAATCCTTGAACTCTCCCAAAGACCGGCTGAACTGTGCGAACTGCTCGACCACCTGTTCGGGACGGATCTGGCTAGTTCCCGCTGACTTTTGCTGCTCCTCCAGACGGGCATCCACACTTTTCATCAACACGCCGCTGGTCTTCTGCACCACCTCGATCAGCTCTTTTCGTAACATTTCCGTCTGCCGGTTGACATCGTCCAGGCGGCTGTTCACGTCCATCATGAACCGCTCACGGTCTTCTTTACTTTTCAGCGTCTGCGCCTCGAAACTTTTCTGGGTCCAGGCATAACGCGTGGCGCTCTCCGCGTCTCCTTTGGCGGCCAACTGCTCCAACCGTTTGATTTGCTGTTTGAGGTCGTCCTGCTTCCCTTGAAGCGCCTGCGCCTGATGCAGCGCCCGATCGACATCGCCACGCAATTGCGGCAGCTCCTGCTCCCGAAGCGCCGAGATCTCATGGCCCTGCCGCGCGCGCGTCTGCGCCGACTCATCGATGCGCTGATGAAGATCCCGCTCCGCCCGTTTGAGATCTGCCTCTTGCGCGACGCAGCCAGCGGTGAACACCACACAGAATAAAATAAAGGCACCGCTCATCTTGCCAGCAATCCCCATCACACTACCGACTCCTCATGAGCAATTCGCGCCGGCTACTTTCCCGACTTCACCACAAAATGACCGCGCCGATTCTGCTGATAGCACGCCTCCGTATGTTCACTACACGCGGGCTGTTCTTTTCCATAGGACACCATGGACAAACGATTGGCACCCACGCCCAGTTCGACCAGATAGTTCTGCGCAGCCTTCGCCCGCTTCTCTCCCAGCACGAGGTTATAGGCGGAAGTTCCACGCTCGTCGCAATGCCCCTCGATCTTGATCTGCGCGCTGGAGTTAGACTTGATCCACTCCGCAGTGCCACTCAAGGACTGACGTCCCTCCTCGGAAATCGCCCAGCTGTCGTAGCCGAAAAACACATCGTGTAACTCAGCGACAGCTACATCCATTTGCCGTGCGGCGCTGGTGGAGGGCTCGACTTTCGCCAGCAACGTGCCATTCCCCACTCGCTCCTCCGACGGGTTCTTCTTGAGGCCAAGAAGCCCGTCTCCACTCGGCTGAACTTTCGTGCTCGGGAAGCCGACGTCGCTCTTTGCGCTTCCAGCCGCAGACGAATCACCGCCCGACTGAACGGACTTCGACGCGCACCCAGCCAAACCGATTAAGGCGATGCTCATCAGTACTACGCCACAGGCAGATAACTTCTTATTCATCAAAGAAGCTCCTTTTTATGAATGATAAATACCAATTCTTTTTCTCGTACCATCATCTATACATTCCGCAATCAGCCTCAGAATGCCGGAGACCAGGAGGGCGCGCTATTGCGCGTGCCTTCAAAGGTCAGCTGCTCGCGATGCTTACCATCCACATCGATCATATAGATGTGGCTTTTTCCATCGATCGTCGAACTAAATACCAGGTGGCGACCATCCGGCGACCAAGACGGTGAGTCATCGACGCCCAACCCCGTCGTCAATTGCATCCGCTTCTCGCCATCCGGCGAGATCACACACACCTTATACTCCTTTTGGATGCGGCACACATAGGCGATCCAATTGCCACGTGGCGACCAGGCCGGCGCCGCATTATAATCCCCCTCGAACGTCAACCGGCGCACATTCGACCCATCCGCGCTCATGAGAAATATCTGTGGCCTGCCACCCCGGTCGGATGCAAAGGTCAGCTCTCGCCCACTCGGGGACCAGGAGGGAGACAAGTCGCTGGACGGATGGACCGTCAAACGCTGAAGAGCCTTCGTTCGCGTATCCAGCAGATAGAGTTCAGAATTACCTTCATAGCTGGAAGCAAAAGCCAGAAAGCTCCCATCGGGCGACAGCGCTGGCGTGATATTTAAGCCCTTTAGGGGCACCACCGTCCACCGCTTGCCCGTCGCCAACTCGATCATATCAATATCCTGCGTATTCCGGCTGCGATAGGCCGTGAATACGAGAAACCGACGATCCGGAGACCAGTGTGGCATCAGGTTCAGAAAACCATCGGCTGTCACCTGACGGGTATCATGTCCGTCATAATCCATGACGGCGATCTCCTGAGCACGCCCATGCCCCGCGACATAGGCGATCTTAGTTCTGGCAATGCCCGGTTCGCCAGTATAATGAAAGACAAGCTCATCGACAAACCGATGCGCCATGAGCCGTAGGGCCGCCGGCGCGCCGGTATACCGCTTCCCCCCGATCACCTCGTCGCTGCCGCTGTCATAAACGAGGCCTTCCATATTCACATCGGCGTCTTTCCCAGACTGTTTCAAGCTTGCCTTGCCCCAGACCAGTACCGACACCCCGCTTCCCGCCGCTTGCTTGAAGACGGTCTTGGCGCCACTCTCCATCCCTGTGCCCAGATCGTGAGCCTTGATCCCCAGACTCGCCAAATCCACCAGATCAAACACCAAGGAGCGCTTCACATCCTTCGTAAGCACTTCTTCAATCCGCCCCCCCAACCAATCGGAGCCTCCCGCGTTTTGAATCCCTGCAACGGCTAGAGAAATCTTCTGGAAGTCTGGGCGCGTTGCTTCAAGAAACACATCTGCCGCGCCCGACTCAAGAATACCAAACGCCCCAGCTGCTAGCAGGAGCCCTCCACCCACCGAGCTGATCCATTTCACGTGTGTCATCCAACCGGTTCTCCGACTCGAAACACCATTTCGATATCTTTATACCCGTCCGTCATCTCAGCAGGAAAGGCTGGGAGAACTCGCGGCCGTAACACGGCGCGCTGGCCCGCCATATCGAAATAGGTATTGCCGGAAGTCTGCTTGACCACCACATCTTTGATAACCCCATCCCGCTGCAGCCGAAACGTGACAACAACTTGGTAGGTCTGCCCCGTTATATCAACTGGTGGAGGCTCCCACTGGCTACGAATAATTGATTGTACACGCGCCCAATAGGAACTGGACCCGGCCATCCCGGCAGTCTTGAGCGTCGTCTCTGGAGTCTTCAGCGTCGCCACGTTCGCCTGTGGCTGAGCCACTGGCTTGACCGGTGCCTCACTAAGCTTACTCTCACGTGGCAGATCGAGCTTCGCTGCAGGCTGAAACGGCGTGATCTTCTTCAGTTCTTCTTCTAAGGCACGATTGAGATCGTCGCTGACCGACGAAGGTGGCGCCACCTTCGTAACCGGAACTGGCGTCGCATCAGGCATGCGTGGGATATCGAGCAGTTTCATTTTCCCCGCCTGCTGAGGCTGCCCCACTGACTTTGCAGGGCTCAAATCCCCGAACTTCGGCGCATCGGGCGGCAGATGAATGTCCCGCAACAGGTCCCGACTCACCCCGCCTTTGGGAGGCGCGACGGAAGGAGTCCGTGCGACCGGCTTCGCTGCCGTAACAGGAACCGGCTTCATCTCCGCAGCTTTCGCTGATTTAATGAGCTTCGCCGGCTCGGCTGGCTTAACCGGCTCGGCTGGCTTAACCGGCTCGGCTGGCTTCGCCGACTCGGCCGGCCTCGCAGGCACTGGCAAACTAACCAGCGATACTTCCACCGACGTCAACGGCTGTTCAGCCCGCTGCGGAAGCCTAAGCCCTGTCGCCACCAGCAGCAGTACCACATGCAACGCGAGCGACCATGCCAACGTCCGCTTGAGCTGAGTCCATACTCCAGCCTGGTCGTCCTGATTAAACCACAAGCCTGGCGGCACCATCGCCTGAGACGCCATACTCACCAGTCCCTTCGAATCCCTAGCCTTAATTCTTTCGTGGCGGAAGATACGGGAGTGACGGCACGACCACATGTTCGGGTCCGACCGGGTCCGTTACCATCCCGATCTTTTCGATCCCAGCTTTTTTAATACCGTCGATGACTTGCACCACGACACCATACGGCACGTTGCGATCCGCCCGGAGGTACAGGGACACATCGGGATGCGTCTGCCTCAAGCGCTTCAGCTTTTGCTCAAGCTGGGCCACGCTGACCGGATCTTTATCGAGATACAAGCGCTGATCTTTTTCAATGGTCAATACGGTCCGCATTTCCGGCTTAATCGTATTGGTGGACGAAGTCGGCAGCTTAATGTCCATCCCACGATACAACATTGGCGCGGTGATCATGAAAATCACTAGCAACACGAGAACCACATCGACGAGAGGAATAACGTTGATCTCTGCTAGGAATCGCCGGTGGCGAGATTCCAGAGTCATCCTTAGACCTTAGCCGAAACTGGTTTCGCCTTCGCGGCAGTCGAAAGAGAGGCCAAAAGTTCAATGGTGACCGAATCCAGCCGGAAGGCCGTACTCTGAATCCGGAGAAGAAAGTAGTTGTAGGCGATGACCGCGGGGATGGCGGTGAAGAGCCCGGCGGCCGTCGCGACAAGGGCCTCCGCTACGCCAGGTGCGACCGCAGCAATACTGGCGGTCCCTTGCGTCCCAATCTCACGAAACGCATCGATGATGCCCAGCACGGTTCCGAGCAGGCCGACAAAGGGAGCAATGTTGCCCGTCGTAGCCAAAAAAGGGAGATAGGTCTCAAGCCGTGAGAGCTGACTTTGCGCGAGATAGGATGCCGCCCGCTCAATGATGTGCTGATCGACGAGTCCCGCGCTGCTCTTTCCCTCGGCACGGCCAGGCCCCACCCGCTCCATGACCCCTTCGAATACGGCCGCGCAGGGACTCCCTTCGAGCCGCCGGACTTGCCGGTAGAGTTCATCGATATCTTTCGTTTTTGCCAGCAACGCGAGGAAGCGCCGATCTGCTTGGTCGGCCACCCGGAACGCACGCGATTTGGAGAGAATTACAGCCCAAGAGACAACCGAAAAGACGAACAGAAGCAGAAGCACGATTTTGGAGACTGCGCCAAGCGAGCCTACCAATCCGGACAGGCCTGTCTGAAACATGCAGCGTTACCCTTTTTAGCTCTCGAGAGTACTCACTCTCCTGCCTGCGCACGCGGACAACGCGGGAAAAATGGCGGGGCCGACGGGATTTGAACCCGCGACCTCCAGATTGACAATCTGGCGTCCTAACCAGCTGAACGACGGCCCCTCAATACTCAACGTAAAATGAACACTTTTACGAATACAACGATAGCTGCAGTTAGTCCTGTCTGAGTTTTTTGTTGTTCGTGTTCTCTCCGTTCCGTCCCTTTTACCCAGTATTGCCTGGTAGGCGGAACAGGGATCGAACCTGTGACATCCACCGTGTAAAGGTGGCGCTCTGCCAACTGAGCTATCCGCCCGATTGCCTTAGCAAGTCGAGGGAGGATGCTACCAAGTCCACCAGCCCATGTCAACCGAATGGCGCACCCTTCTTGCTTTTTCTTTGTGCTCACGCACGTCAATCGCCTCGTTTCGGTTAGGATTTTTTCCCGTGGCGCCGGCTTGCCCTAGGGAAATAGGCGTCATGCACCCGCTTCAACCGTCCCCGGTCGACATGGGTGTAAATCTGCGTTGTCACAATATTGGCATGGCCCAACATGACCTGCACGGACCGCAAATCTGCACCGCCTTCGAGCAGATGCGTGGCAAACGAATGGCGGAGCATGTGCGGCGAAATTACTTGCGTAATCCCCGCTCGCTGCGCGCGGCGCCGCAGTAATTTCCAGAACGCTTGTCTCGTCAGCGGCCCGCCCCGCCGCGATACGAAGAGATACCGGGAGGCCCGTTGCTTGAGAAGTCGGGGCCGCGCCTCGGTGACATACTGATGCAGCAGCTGCCGCGCCCCCTCACCCATCGGGACGAGGCGCTGCTTCGAGCCTTTACCCGTGACCCGGAGATAGCCAACCTCAAAATTCACCTGCCCCACTTCAGCCATTACCAACTCCGAGACACGCAGCCCCGTCGCATAGAGCAGTTCCACCATAGCGCGGTCGCGTAAATCTTCGAGGGTGGGAACAGCCCCCAAATCCAATAGCGCGGTCACATCGCGCTGCGGGAGCGTTTTGGGCAGCCGAATACCTTTCGCCATCGCGGGCAGGCCAACGACAGGACTCTCCTCGATCATCCGTTCCTGCAACAAAAATCGGAACCATCCACGAATCGCCGAGAGACAGCGAACCGCGGAGGCACGAGACAGTTTGGCCTCGTGCAAGGAGCGGAGAAATCCTGTGACTGTCTCCGCTGTCACCTGCTCAAGCGGTACAAAGCTCGCTCGCTGCACATAGGTATGGAATTTACACAGGTCCCGTCGATAGGCCTCGACCGTGTTGACGGCAAGACCACCCTCCACTCGGAGATGGCGCAAGTATCGCTCGGCCAGCGGATCCAACAACATCGGTGCGATGATAGCCAATCACTACGATGAACACAACGAATCCGGCGAGCGTTACCTTGACACCCTCACAAGGTTTCCGATAGTAGTCACTAGCGCATCACCCCTCTGTCGCAGTGCCAGGAACTTATGATCCACCAGGCCTCACCGCCATCGTCCTCTCACACACCACCCCTCGCTGCAAGCTGGGGCACAGGGCTCCTCCTGACGTGGGGACTGCTCTGGCCGATGGGGGCCTCACTCACTCCCGTCGTCTACGCACAAACGGGCGCCCAGGAACAAGCAGACCATCCGATCCTGACTCAGGCGAAGCATCTACTGGATGCGGAACAGGCGGAAGAAGCGATCACCCTCCTCCGTGGCTTCCTAGCCACATCTCCCGCGCCTGAACTCCTTGACGATACCTATTTGCTGCTGGGTGCTACCCTGCATGCCACCCAGCAATATGGGGAGGCCCTCAAGTCCTTACACCAACTGCGGGCAGAGTTCCCCGCCTCTGAGGTCGCGGCCCGGGGCAAGCTGCTGCAAGCCCGTTCCCATGCGGCCATGGGCAATCTCGATCTGGCCCTCCCGCTCCTGACTAGTCTCCGCACCCTCTCAGAAAATGACAACATCAAACGGGAAGCCCTGTACCTGAGTGGGAATTTCTATGCACAAAAGAATGACGCCCTCCACGCCATCCAAGCCTGGCAGGATGTAATGGCCTTGGGCCCCGACGCGCAAGCGGAAGACGCACGGGCTCGCATTCGCACGTTACTCGAAGACACATCGGACCGGAGGGCCCTCGAACGCATCCGGGAAGCTTTCCCACGGAGTTTTCCCGGCGACCTCGCAGCCCTCCGCCTCATCAACTTCTATGTCGAGCGAAACGAAGAACACCTGGCCGTCCGGCAAATTCAGCCGTTCCTCGCCAACTTCCCGGCGCATCCCCAAGCAACCAAAACTCTTGAGCTTCTCGCCAGACTCCAATCCAAACTGAAATCCCATCAGCTCTTCGTCGCAACGGTCCTTCCCTTTTCAGGGGAACTCGCCCCCTTCGCCACCGAAACCCTCAACGGCGTGCAACTAGCGATCGAACTCCATAGAGAGCGGGGAGGCGTTCCCTCCATCGGTCTCATCGTCAAGGATTTCGAGTCCGATCGCGCCTCCTTTTCAGCCGACTTCTCCGGACTCCTGAACAACGACCACCCCCTAGCCGTCATCGGCCCGCTCCTCTCAAAGCATTTACCCGCCATGGCCGAACTGGCTGGGCGAGCCCATACCCCCTTGATCACGCCGGCTGCAACCCTCCCCAACCTCAGACGGTTGGGCTCCTATGTGTTCAGCACCTCCCTCACGTATGAGCTCCAAGCCAAACGCATCGCCACCTATGCCATGAAGGAACAGGGCTTCCGCCGGTTCTGCATTCTATATCCCAACACCACCTATGGCCGCGAATTGGCGAGGCTCTTCGCCCAGGAGGTGCGCCAGGCCAAAGGAGAAGTGATCGCCAGCGCGTCCTACAAGGAGGGCGATCCGGATGTCAGCGCACAGCTCAAGCACATGAAAGCGGAGGACCTCAAGCGCTATGGTCTCGCCGTACCGGTTGACCGGAGCAAACAGGCTGGGAAGCAGACAAAGATGGACAGGAAAGTTCTCTACGCACCGGGCTTCGATGCCGTCTTCATTCCCAGCCGCGCAACCGACGCAGGCCTTATCACGGCGCAGCTTAATTTCCACGACATGAAAGTGCCATTTCTCGGCGCGAATGGCTGGAACTCCACGGACTTCGCCCGCACAACCGATTCATCAATCGACGGAGCCGTCTTCGTCGATGGCTTCTTTGTGGACAGCCCTAACCCCTCGGTGCAGAACTTTGTCGACCGCTACAAAGCACGATTCGGAGCCAGCCCAACCCTGTTCGCCATGCAGGGTTATGACGCGGCAAAATTGGTCATCGATGCAGCAAAAAAAGGCGCGACCTCCGGCGAAGCCGTCCGCAGCCAATTCATGACCCAGCCGGATCTCGCCTCGCTCACAGGGCTGGCAGCCTTCGGACCGGATGGAACCTTGAATCGACCGCTCTTCCTCCTGCAAATCAAACGAGGAAAATTCCTCCAGATTAATTGAGAAAGCCGAACCCATGAGCTCCCTCCCGCAGATTCTGCATACCCTCTCCTACATGGGGCTCCCGCTCCTCTTCGCGATGGTGCTCCATGAATATGCCCATGGCTGGGCCGCCTATCGTTGCGGCGATGCGACTGCCAAACGCCAAGGCCGCCTGACGCTGAACCCCCTGGCACATATCGATCCCTTTGGAACCATTATTCTGCCCCTGCTCTGCTTGGCGATGCCGGGAGGATTCTTTCTCGGCTGGGCCAAACCGGTCCCGATCGATCCACACGCCATGCATCAACCCCGTCGCGACATGGCGCTTGTCGCAGCAGCGGGGCCTGCCATGAATCTCGCGTTGGCTATCGGTAGCGCCCTCCTCTTCACGCTCCTCTTGTCGATTGAACCGACGATCGCAAACTACTGGTCCGGATCGACGGACAGCACCATCCCAGATACCTGGAGCATGAAGTTCCTGCTGCCGATCGCCGTGATGGCCGTCTACTCCGTCTTAATTAACGTGCTCTTGATGCTGTTCAATCTGCTGCCACTACCCCCGCTGGACGGAGGCAGGATTCTCACGAGCCTGCTCCCCCCCGCCACGGCACAGGTGCTTATGCGCGCGGAGCCCTACGGCATGCTCGTTCTGATGGGGCTGATCATTTTTGATCCGCAGATCCAGCTCATTCACACGGTCACCAGCACCTTGACCCATAGTCTGTCCAATACGATTCTCTCCACCGCCATCGGTCTCGGAACAGGAAATACGCCATGATCACACCCAGAAAACGAGTCCTCAGCGGTATGCAGCCGAGCGGGCTGCTCCATCTCGGCAACTATCTCGGCGCGTTGGAGAATTGGAAAAACCTACAGAACGAGTTCGAATGTTATTTTTTCATCGCGGATTGGCATGCACTCTCGTCGAACTATGCCGACACCAGCCACATCCGCCAGTTTGTTGACGCGCTCTTAATCGACTGGCTCGCCGCCGGCATCGACCCGGCGAAAGCTACGGTGTTCGTTCAATCGCGCATTCCGGAACATGCCGTCCTGCATCTCCTGCTCTCGATGATAACGCCGGTCGCCTGGCTGGAGCGGAACCCGACCTACAAAGAGAAGCAGGAAGAGATCAAGGATCGCGACATGACCACGTACGGATTTCTGGGCTATCCGGTCCTCCAGGCCGCTGACATCCTGCTCTACAAACCCGATTTCGTACCGGTGGGCAAAGACCAGTTGCCACACCTGGAACTCACCAGAGAGCTGGCTCGCCGGTTCAATAGCCTCTACAAGCCGGTGTTCCCCGAGCCGGTTGAACAGCTCACCAAGTTCCCGAAAGTGCTCGGCACGGATGGCAGGAAGATGAGCAAAAGTTACGGCAATACGATCAACCTGTCAGATGCCGAACCGATCGTACGCCAAAAACTCAAAACGATGGTCACAGACCCAGCCAGAGTCCGGCGCCACGACCCAGGCAATCCGGACCTCTGCCCGGTCTACGATTTCCATAAAGTCTTTTCCTTGCCGATGGTGCAGGAGCAGATCAATGCGGAATGCCGGAGCGCCGCCATTGGCTGCATCGACTGCAAAAATCTGGCTGCAGACCGTATCGTCGAACGGATGACACCGATGTGGGACATGCGCGCGATCCTGAGCAAAGACCCGGCCTATTTGCAGGACATTGTACAAGAAGGCAGCCGCAAGGCTGGCGAGGTTGCGAAAGCGACGCTGCATGATGTGACCGAGGCCATGAAGATCTAGCTGGCTACTGAAACAGTCCGCTAGTCCGGATCAGCTGCAACGCACGAGACGAACCGCCAAGGATACCGGGAAGGAACAGACGATGAAAAAAGTGGTGTTGACCGCGATACTCCTAGGAATCGGTTGGGGTATCGCCTGGGCGGTTGATCCCCCTTGCGACAAATATCCCACGGCCAAACAGGCGAAATGCGCCGTGGCTTGGAAAGAACTGAACCAGGAAGACGGCTCCTCCATCTCACAGTTCGGGCTGGCCCAACTGAAACGACGAGAAGAAGGCAAAATCAACGCGGGGCAACATCTTGCCGAGAATATGACCTTCATTAAACAGTCTACCCAGAAACGCCTCGAACGGCTCCGCTCGCGAATGGAAAAAGAATAATACTCACACGTCTCTCCCCTTCATCGAACCGCCGTTCGTCTCTCGGATCTCATCGTTCGCAATCAGGATTCTTGCGAGCTGCAAGAGACACGTCACAGTCTTTGTCTTGGCAGACTGTGTCAGGATCCGACTAGAGACGAACGAACTGATTCGTCTTTTTCTCTATACCGATTTCGGTCTCAGGACCATGCCCAGTCACAACGATCGTAGCATCTTCCAAAGTATAGAGCCGCTCGCGAATCGATTGTTCGATGGTATCAAAGTCTCCCCCCCAGAGATCCGTGCGTCCGATGCTACCGCGAAAGAGCGTATCGCCGGCCAAGACTAATTGCTCGCTAGGGAGATGAAAGCTCATCGATCCTCGCGTATGACCGGGCGTGTGGAGCGCGACCACCGAGACTTGCCCGATTAGTAGTTGTTCCTCATCCTTCAGCCAATAGTCCGGCAGCGGCACCGGCACATAGACCACGCCGAAAAGCTCGCATTGGACCTCCAGCATTTTCCAAAGGTCCAAGTCATCACGGTGCAGACACAGAGTCGCCCCTGTCGCCTTCTTCATGTCGCCGGATGCCAGAAAATGATCGAGATGGGCGTGGGTGTGGAGGATATGCGTGACCGTCAGACCGAGCTGCTGCACCTCGCGCAAGATCCGCTCCGGCGCGCCACCCGGATCGACCACGATGGCCTGTTTTGTTACAAGGTCGCCGATGATCGAGCAATTGCAGCCCAGAGGTGGGACGGAAAATGTTTTGCGGATTATCCGTGGTATCATATCCGCATGCTACCGTTCTAGGCCTTCACGGCACAAGAAGTGGCGCCTCTTCGGGTCCTTCAAGCTCCTTCTCTTCTTCTGAAGCTTGGAGAGTCCAGACGACTTCCGTACCAAGGATCGTCCACTCTCGCCCTCGAGAGGCAAACTAGAATAAAAACCGCACGCCAGTCCCATTTCATGGCGCCCGGCGTGGACAAGCTGGAACCAAGCGTAGATAGTGGAAAATACAAAATCAAGGAACGAGACGTGCGGAACAAGACTCTGTCGGATCAATGGCCCAGGCGGATCGGAGCGAGCGCGCTCCTCCTCCTGCTCATCCTCAAGAGCCCCCAGCATGTGATGGCGGAGACCAAATCGTCACCGGAGCTGGCCCGCCATTTGATCGGAATCGCTGCGCTGGCTCAACCCTCACCAGTCATCACCACCCCAGCTGGTCCGTTCCTGTTCGGGAGCACGCGAGTGGATAACGACCCCTATGGGAAGTGGACGCAGTTTGACAATACGGAGCTGCCACAACATCGCGTCTGGCTGGACCGTTACGAAATCGATCGCGATGAAGTGAGTCTCGGAGAATATCTCGCCTTCCTCCAGCAACAGAAGCTGCCTCCATCAGACGAGCTGCAAAAACTCCTCTGGCACGTCATCTCGATCCATTCTGTCTCGGACCAAACCCTCAGCCGGTGGCCCGCCCTCTATGTCACCTGGACCGAAGCGAAAGATCTCTGCGAGGCAAAACACAAACGGCTTCCGACGGAAGCGGAATGGGAAAAAGCGGCACGCGGACCGGACGGAGGGCTATTCCCCTGGGGGGACGCGAATCCCGACCAGACTCGCGCCATGTTCGGGCAACACCACATGCATGAGATCCCCATTCTCGCAGGGGTGGATTCGCATGAGGCAGGCAAGAGCCCCTACGGCCTCCATCATACGGCAGGAAATGTCGCCGAATGGGTGCAAGACTGGTTCGGATTCGACTACTACGCGTATATGCCGGAACGTAATCCGACGGGCCCGACTAACGGGCGTTACAAGAGCGTCCGCGGAGGGTCCTGGAAAAGCAACCCGATCATGCTCCGCGCCGCGACCCGAGGCGGGGCAGCGCCGGATCAACGTTCAGCCACCATCGGCTTCCGCTGCGCGCAATCGACCGGTCAAGAAAAAACACTGCCCGCTGTAAAATAGCTCATGGCTTTCACTAGAACAGGGTCTCTATACCGAGCGGGGTGCGAGCATGGTGGGGCTGTTCGCCGTGACAAGACCCGCATAGGGCCGCAGTCGAAGGAATGCCAGAAGGCTTCCGTTCAGATAAGTCCTGAAGGAGCGCTCCGAGAGACAAGGGAGCGACGAGCCCTAGCATGGACGAAAGTTGAATGGGCTACCTGATCGGTTGGTCAGTACTAGGAAGCAGATTTCGTTGCTGACTGGTGCGCGTACAGGTATTGATCGATGCCCGCCGCCATTTTTCGCCCTTCGGCGATCGCCCAGACGATGAGTGAAGGGCCTCGCTTAGTGTCGCCGCTGGCAAAAACACCCTCGAGGTTGGTCATAAAATTGTCGTCTACGGCCACCGTGCCACGGACATCGTATTTCACGCCAAGACTGTCCAACAGACCATTCTTCACCGGACCAGTGAACCCCATCGCGAGTAGGACCAGATCGACATCCAACTCGAAGTCGCTCCCAGGAATTGGCGTAAACTTGCCGTTCTCGAACTTCACTCGATTAGCATGGAGCGTCGTCACTTGGCCATTGCGGCCGGTGAACTTGGTCGTCGAGACACTCCACTGCCGGTCGCATCCTTCTTCATGCGCATGCGACGTGCGAAGCTGCATGGGCCAGAGCGGCCAGGGCGTCGAACCCGCCCTAGTCGGAGGAGGCTCCGGCAACACTTCGAACTGATACGCTTCGGTGCAGCCCTGTCGATGCACCGTACCAAGACAGTCCGATCCTGTATCGCCACCACCGATGATGATGACGCGCTTGCCCTTGGCCGTGATTGGCTCCGCCGTGACGGGAATCCCGGCGTTGCGCTTGTTCTGCTGCATCAGAAACTCCATCGCGAGATATACGCCCTCGAGCTCGCGGCCAGGGATCGGCAACTCACGAGCCGTCTCTGCCCCCATGGTGAGACCGACCGCATCGAACTGCTGACGCAACTGTTCACCCGTAATATCTTTCCCGATGGTCACACCGGTCTTGAATTCGACGCCTTCGGCTTTCATCTGATCCAGACGGCGGTCGATGACCCATTTTTCCATCTTGAAGTCAGGGATACCGTAGCGGAGCAACCCGCCAATACGGTCGGACTTCTCGAATACCGTCACGCGATGGCCGGCGCGGGCCAGTTGCTGCGCGGCGGCCAAGCCTGCCGGACCTGACCCAACAATCGCAACGGTCTTCCTCGTATTCGTAACGGGCAGAATCGGCTCAACCAATCCTTCATTGAAACCACGGTCAATAATATTCCATTCGAGAATCCTGATAGAGACCGGGTCTGAATTGATACCGAGCACACAAGCCCCTTCGCAGGGCGCCGGACAGAGCCGACCAGTAAACTCAGGAAAATTATTCGTGGTATGCAACGCCTTGAGCGCGTCGTTCCAGCGGCCACGATACACCAGATCGTTCCATTCAGGGATCAAGTTCACGACTGGGCAGCCGGTCGATCCCTGGCAAAAAGGTACGCCGCAGTCCATGCAGCGGGCCCCCTGAACCTTGAGCGTGTCCTCAGCCACCGGCTCATACATTTCCTTCCACTCGAGCACCCGTAGCTCGACCGGTTTCCGCTTGGGCCCCTCGCGGGCATACTTCATGAAACCTTTTAAATCACCCATGCTGGACTCATCTCTCATCCCTCGCAAAACGCTTCACGTTTCACGAACAATACTGCACGTTTTATTTGATTACGGCCGCTTTCTTCTTCCGCTCTTCCAGCACACGCTTATAGTCCACCGGCATCACCTTCTCGAACTTCGGTAGGCTCACCTCCCAACTATCGAGAATGCGTTTCGCGTTCCGGCTGCCGGTATACATGAAGTGTGATGTGATCATCTGATGCAGCAGCTTCTGGTCTTCTGCCGTCGTCACCTTTTCCAATTCCACCATGCCGAGATTGCAGCGAGCCGGGAATTCATCCAGTTCGTTCAGCACAAAGGCCATGCCGCCTGACATACCAGCCGCAAAGTTCCGTCCTGTCGAACCTAGGACGACAACAACGCCGCCGGTCATATACTCGCACCCATGATCGCCCGTGCCTTCCACGACCGCCCTAACGCCACTGTTCCGCACGGCAAACCGCTCGCCAGCCATACCATAGCAATAGGCTTCGCCTTGCGTCCCGCCGTAGAGCGAGGTGTTACCGATGAGAATCGTCTCTTCCGGCTTATAGAGCGCTTGCTTCGGCGGAAAGACGACGATCTTTCCTCCCGACAATCCCTTGCCCAGATAGTCGTTGGACTCCCCTTCGAGAATGAGCGTGATGCCACGGGACAGGAACGCGCCGAAGGACTGGCCTGCGGAACCGGAGAACTTGATCGTGATGGTGTCTTCCGGCAACCCCTCAAGCCCATACTGTTTCGCTACACGACTGGAGAGCATTGTCCCGACCGTACGGTTCACATTCTGGATCGGCAAATCAAGCGTGACTTTTTCTTTCTTCTCCAATGCCGGCTTGCAGAGTGCAATTAGCTTATTATCGAGTACGGCCGCGAGACCATGATCCTGCTTCTGCACACAGTAGCGGGCGATTTCAGGCCCCACCTTGGGTGCGTGCAAGAGCGGGCTCAGATCCAACCCCTTGGCCTTCCAGTGATCGACCGCCTTTTGGGCTTTTAATTTATCTACGCGCCCGACCATCTCATTGATAGTCCGAAAGCCAAGCTTCGCCATGATCTCGCGCAATTCTTCCGCGACGAAGAAAAAGAAATTAACAAGATGCTCCGGCTCCCCGGAAAATTTTTTGCGCAACGCTGGGTCCTGGGTCGCAATGCCAACCGGACAGGTATTGAGGTGGCACTTCCGCATCATGATGCAACCCTCGACGATCAAGGGTGCGGTCGCAAACCCGTATTCCTCGGCGCCCAAGAGGGTGGCGATCGCCACGTCGCGGCCGGTCTTCAGCTGTCCGTCCGTCTCCACCCGGATACGGCCACGCAAATCGTTGAGCACGAGAGTCTGGTGCGTTTCAGCTAGGCCCAATTCCCACGGCCCGCCTGCATACTTGATGGAGGAGAGCGGAGAGGCACCGGTCCCGCCAGAGTCGCCGCTGATGAGCACCTTATCCGCATGGGCCTTAGCCACTCCTGCCGCAATCGTACCAACACCCACTTCCGAGACGAGCTTGACGGAGACCGCCGCGTCCGGATTGGAATTCTTCAAATCAAAAATTAACTGCGCCAGATCTTCGATCGAATAGATGTCGTGGTGCGGTGGTGGTGAAATGAGCTGCACGCCCGGTGTGGCATACCGAAACCGCGCAATCTGCTCATCGACTTTATGCCCCGGCAACTGCCCGCCCTCGCCAGGCTTTGCGCCCTGCGCCATCTTGATCTGGAGTTCTTTGGCATTGACCAGATAGTGACTCGTGACGCCGAACCGCGCGGAAGCCACCTGCTTGATGTAACTATTCTTGGAATCGCCGTTGGCCAGCGGCGTAAATCGCTCAGGATCTTCCCCGCCCTCGCCGGTATTGCTCTTGGCACCCAATCGATTCATGGCGATGGCCAGAGTCTCGTGCGCTTCCTTACTGATCGAGCCGAAGGACATGGCACCGGTCGTGAACCGCTTGACGATCTCCTTCACCGGCTCCACTTCTTCGAGCGGAATAGGCTCCGGCAGGAACTTGAACTCAAGCAGCCCTCGCAAATTCCCACGCCGCTTGCTCTCGTCGTTCACGAGCTGCGAAAACTCGGCGAAAGTCTTCGGATCGTTATTTCGCGTCGCATGCTGTAGCTTATAAATCGTGTCAGGATTCCAATTGTGGCGTTCGCCTTGGATGCGATAGTGGATCTCCCCGCCGAAATCAAGCTGCCGGATCGGCGCTGGCTCATAGGCCGTGCGATGCCGTCGCAACGTCTCGTCGCCGACCTCGCGAATGCCGATTCCCTCTAGACGCGAAGGAGTGCCCGTAAAGTACTGGTCGATGAGTTCGTGATTCAACCCGATGGCTTCAAAAATCTGCGCGCCGCAGTAAGATTGCACCGTCGAGATCCCCATCTTTGAAAAGATCTTGAGCAGACCCTTATTGATCGCCTTAATGAACTTGCCTTCCGCGGTCTGCGCGTCCAGGCCCTCGGGGAAGTAGCCGTCCCGCTCCATATCCACGATCGACTCGAATACGAGGTACGGATTCACCGTCCCGGCCCCATAGCCGATCAACGCCGCGAAGTGATGCACGTCCCGCGGCTCCCCAGTTTCCACGATGAGGCCGACTTCAGTCCTCGTGCAATCGCGTACCAAGTGGTTATGGACGGAGGCGATACCGAGGAGGCTTGGAATCGGTGCCCATTCTGCGTTGACACCGCGGTCGCTCAGGATCAGAAACTTGTAGCCTTCTTTAATGGCTTGAGACGCCTCCCGGCGGAGCCCCTCGACAGCCGCTCCAAGCCCCTCCGGCCCCTCGGCCACCCGGAATAACATCTTGAGTGTCTTGCTCTTGAAATGCGGGTCGGCGATCTCGCGAATCTTCTGGAGATCGGCATTCGTCAAAATCGGCTGTTTCACTCGAATCCGGCGGCAGGACTCCGGATGCTCGTCCATCAGATTGGGCTTGGGTCCGATGCTGGTCGTGAGCGACATAACCAGTTCTTCGCGGATCGAATCGATCGGCGGATTAGTCACCTGAGCGAAGAGCTGCCGGAAATATTTGAAGAGCAGTTGCGGCTGATTGGAGAGTACCGCTAGGGGCGTATCCGTGCCCATCGACGAAGTGGCTTCCTGCCCCTCCACCAACATAGGCATGATGACCATCTTCAACTCTTCGACGGTGTAGCCGAAGGCCTGTTGCCGCTGGCGAATCGTCGGGTGGTCCGGCTGTGGCACATTGCTGGGATCGGGCAATTCATCGAGCGAAATTCTGTATTGAGTGACCCAGGACCGGTACGGCTTGCGACTCGTGATTTCGGCCTTCACTGCCTCATCATCGATGATGCGCCCTTGCACGGTATCGACCATGAACATCCGGCCTGGCATGAGGCGACCTTTCTGCCGGATCTTCTGGACGTCCATCGGTAAGACACCGGCCTCCGAGGCCAGGATCACTAGACCGTCTGTCGTCACTTGATAGCGGCAGGGCCGCAACCCGTTGCGGTCAAGCGTTGCGCCGATAAATTTGCCATCGGTGAAACAGACCGCCGCCGGGCCGTCCCAGGGCTCCTGCATCGCCGCGTGGTACTCGTAGAACCCCCGCCGGTCGAGATCCATGTGCGGATTCGCGACCCAGGGCTCTGGAATCAACATCATCATTACGTGCGGCAAGGAGCGCCCGCCCATGGTCAGGAACTCCACGGCATTGTCTAAACAAGCCGAGTCGCTCTGCTGCTCTGAGACGATCGGATAGAGTTTGGCCAAATCGTCGCCAAACAGTTGGGAATTGAGACGGCCCTGTCTGGCGCGCATCCAATTCACGTTGCCCTTCAGCGTGTTGATCTCACCGTTATGGCAAATGTAGCGATAGGGATGGGCCAAAGGCCACGTCGGGAAGGTGTTTGTGCTGAAACGGGAATGCACGAGGGCCAACGCGCTCGTCAAGCTCGCATCGCCCAAGTCCTGGTAATAGGCCGCCATCTGATGCGGGAGCAACAGCCCTTTGTACACAATGGTGTTCGCCGACAAGCTCGAAACATAGAAGTACTCGCGCCCCTGAATGGCCGACTGGGAAATGGCGTTTTCCACCCGCTTACGAATGACGTAAAGCTTTCGTTCAAACTGTCCTTCATTGAGGACGTCGCGGGCGAGAAAGAGCTGCCGCATGAAGGGCTCGGTGCTGCGCGCCACGGGACCGATCGCATCGCTCTTGACCGGCACATCGCGCCAGCCCAGAAGCCGTACGCCTTCTTCTCCAACAATTCTGCTAACCAGCGCTTCGCACTGTTGCCGCGCATCAGCCTGGGGCGGGAGAAATAACATCCCGACGCCGTACTCTCCGGCCGCAGGCAACGCCACCCCGATATCGCCAGCGGCGCGCTTGAAAAATTCATGCGGCACTTGCAGCAGAATCCCCGCGCCGTCTCCCGTACAGGGGTCACAGCCCTGCGCTCCTCGGTGACTGAGGCTTTCAAGGATCTGCAGCCCCTGCTGCACAATCGTATGGGATTTTTGCCCCTTGATATTGACGACAAACCCGACACCACAGGAGTCCTTCTCCTGTTCAGGGTCGTAGAGGCCTTGCTTCGGTGGAAGCCCGGGGGTGCGCATCGTTCGTATCTCGTTAAAAAGAAAGGCGTTTAGTCTACTAGACGGAGGCTACACCAGAGAGGCGATCGGGAGGGATAACCCCGTCACTCACAAGGCTTATTCCGTTCGTATCAGCTCCACTCACCTTAATAGAAGCACGATTCCTCTGTCAAGATTTCACTCGCGCAGAGGCCTCATATCCACAGATCCCCAAGGGGTCATTGGCTTGACTTTGTTTCTTCCTCTACCCTACCATCCGCCGCATGTCCCAAGGCCCAATCACCTCTACTATCAACAATATGGCGGACGTCTGGGAGGCGTACCGCGATGAATTGGACGGGGTGGAGTGTCAGGTCCGGGCGAACCTCGATTCCAGCGTTGCACTCGTCAATACCGTCGCTGGCCATATCCTGAACAGCGGCGGAAAACGAATCAGACCGTTACTCCTATTGCTTTCCGCCCGTCTCTGCGGCTATGCCGGCCGCGACCATCACCGACTCGGGAGTCTGGTGGAGTTCATCCATACCGCCACCCTGCTTCATGACGATGTGGTCGACGATGCTGATATCCGCCGAGGCCTGCGCACCGCGCGAAAAATCTGGGGGAACCAAATCAGCATCCTCGTCGGCGACTACCTCTACTCCAAAGCCATCTGCGAGATCGTCGACTTCCAAAACCAGGGCATCAACGAAGTGCTCGCTGAAGCCTGCAAGAAGATGGCGGAAGGCGAAGTCCTCCAGCTCCAATACAACGGCAACCCGTCCATGCCGGAAGCAGACTATTTCAAAATCGTCGAACACAAAACCGCCAGCTTGATTGCCGCCGCCTGCCGCATGGGTGCCATTCTCGCGGACGCCTCGGACACACAACAGGATGCGCTTTTCCAATTCGGCCAGCATCTGGGAGTCGCCTTTCAAGTGACCGACGACACGCTCGACTACACGGCCAACGACGAGCGGTTAGGTAAAGCCCTCGGACAGGATCTCCGCCAAGGCAAAGCCTCGCTGCCGCTGCTCCATCTACTCCACCATTGTTCCGAGCAGGACAGGCTAATGATCATCGACCGCATGGATACCAGAACCCTGACGACAGAGGACCTCGACCGGCTCATTGGCCTGATGAACGACGCGGGCTCGATCGCCTATGCCACAGACCTCGCACGCGCCTACATCGGCAAAGCCCAACACAATCTCAGCTTATTCGAAGACTGTACAGCTAAACGCGCCCTCTTGGTGGTTGCCGATTATATGGTGACCCGCGACCGATAGATTTTCTCCCGCGTATTGCCGCAAGACGGTACGAGAAAGACAGATCACTCTCTTTCGGTAGTTGCGCCCCAACTCCCGCCATCACTTACACAGCAGAGGATAACGCGATGTCGACGATTATTCCGTTTCACGGTACGGTGTATGACGCGAAGGTAGTGGGAGACGTTAAACAGGTCGTGGCGCCGCCCTACGACATCATCGATGCAGCAGGACAAAAGGCGCTCTACGAACGTCATCTACAGAACATCATCAGACTAGAGCTCGGCCTCGATCAGCCCGACGACAGCCCCACGGACAACCGCTACACACGAGCCGCAGCCACCCTACAAAACTGGCTTAAGAGCGGGGCCTTGAAACGCGACGCACAGCCGACGATCTACTACCATACAATCGAATATGCACCGCCCTATGCGCCAGCCAGCGCGCCGACAAAGACCCTCAAGGGCTTTATTGCCAATGTCAAATTGGAAGCGCTCGACTCCGGACATATCTATCCACACGAAAACACCCGCTCGGCCGCTAAGACCGACCGGCTGAATCTGCTCGGAGCCTGCAAAACCAATTTCAGCCCCATCTGGTCCCTCTACTCGGACCCCCACAATACGGTCATAGGGCTGCTCGAAACGTCGATCAAAGGCAAACCAGCTCCTATCGATTTTCGCGATGACGAGGGATTCCGGCAACAGCTCTGGGCCGTGACCGATCCGACCATCGTGAAGCAGGTAGTCGACGCACTCCGTCTGAAGCCGTTGTTTATCGCCGACGGCCACCACCGTTACGAGACCGCCTTGAACTATCAGAAGCTTCGCCGCCAACAGGTAAGCGCGCCAGCCAGCCACCAACCCTACGATGGTGTGATGATGCTGCTCGCCGCCCTTGAAGATCCGGGGCTCACCGTGCTGCCGACCCACCGGGTCATCACCACGCCACTCCCCTCCTCCGACAAGGTGCGAGCCCTCCTAGCGGACCAGTTCGAACTACAAGAATTCCCCTTTACCGCAGGAACCCAAGCGGTGGTGCGCGCGCAATTCATCGAATCCTTACGCACTAACGGCCGAACCGTGCCGATGTTTGGCCTGAGGCTGAAAGGGAAAGAGGCCTACCTCACGTTGACCCTCAAGCCGGCCTATCGTCCGCCGGCATCCGCATCGCCCCGCACCAAACTGGATGTCTCACTCCTCCAGCACCTGGTCGTCACAAAGCTCTGCCAGACGCAGCAGGAACAAGAAGCGATCCTCTATACCAAAGACGATCATGAAGCGCTGGATTGGGTAGCAAAGGGGATGGGAACGGGAGCCCTACTCCTCAATCCCACCAAGGTCAGCGAAGTGCAATCTGTCGCGACAGCCGGCGAACGCATGCCCCATAAGTCAACCTACTTCTTCCCGAAGCCGCTCACCGGGTTGGTGATCAACGTCATGGAGTAGCAGGGCAATACGGTAGCACTGCGTACGGTTCATATAGGCCTGCAGTGCACGAGGCCCTACACAACTTCTCTGACAGCTTTTTAGCCTTCTGCTAGGGGGCTCACTGCCGTGCCGTTAGGGTGATACGTCCGGTTAATGCATCCTGTTGGGCTTGCGCGTAATGCTCGGGAGTCCCAACGTCGGACCAGTACCCCTGATGATCGTAGCCTAACACAGCCTCGTCCCGCTGAATCGCCCCGACGTAGGCATCAATGATCGAAGACTCCTTCCCGTGCGGTACCTCGCGCAGCAGGCGCGGATCGAAGATATGAATCCCAGCGAACATGCGAGGCTGAATCGGGCCGGACTCCGACTTTCCGCGGCCGGTAATGCGAACGATGCGGCTATCCGAATTCATTTCCACCAGCCCCCATCGCACCGCCTCAGGATCTTTGCGTAGGACCAACGTGGCGGCGGCTTTTCGCTGCAGGTGAAAGGCCCACAAGGCCCCCAGATCGATCTCCACCAGCGTATCTCCGTTCAGCACCAGCACCGGCTCCCCTGAGAAATGTGGCTCCGCCTGCTTGAGCCCGCCTCCCGTGCCGAGAATCATCGGCTCATCGGAGTAAACAATCCGTAGCCCATAGCGCGAACCGTCGCCGAGCGCCTGCTCGATCATCGCTCCGAGGTGATGCAGATTGATGACGACCTCCTGGAACCCGTGCCGCTTCAGGAGCAAGAGGTTCCAGACAATCAACGGCGTCCCGGCCACAGGGAGGAGCGGTTTTGGAGTCGTGTTGGTCAACGGTCTCAGGCGAGTGCCCAAGCCCGCTGCGAGGATCATCGCTTTCATAACAACCGTGAGTAGTGACTGGTGAGACGTGATGGATCAGCGTCGATAGGAATCACGTTGGCCCTCCGTATGCCACTCATCATCGATGATCACCCACCACGCCTCACTCCAATTCAGGCACATAGCGGGCGAGATGCTTCCGTAGCGGCTCCAGCTCGGGATACTTCCGGAGATTGCGCTGGACGTAACCCAGCGTACGCGGGATATCGGCGAGGAACTTTGGATTGCCTTTGACGCGGTCAATATAGACGAATCGCCCGGCCGCCTTCAGGTTCCGCTGAATACTCGTGAAGTCGAACAGACGGCGGAAGGCCTCCCGGTTGGTCCAGCCCTGCCGATGCGCCGCCATCTGATCGAGGTAGCGATTGATCAGACGGTCGATCAGCGCCTCGTCCAGTTTGATATACGCGTCGCGCAGCAGCGACGCCAGATCGTAGGTCGCAGGCCCCATCAGCGCATCCTGAAAATCAATCACCCCCAACCTCGCGCCATCCACCATCAAATTGCGTGAATGATAGTCCCGGTGGACAAAGACATGCGGCTCCCCCACCAGCAATTCAGCAATTTTCTCAAAAGCTCCACGGATTTGACGGCGATCCTCGTCATCCATCAGCACGCCCTGCCGGACATCAATCCCATATTCCAGAAAATGCTCGAACTCCCACATGAGAAGCGGTACATCGAAGCTACGATGGAACGCGAGACAATTGGGATCGACTGGCGAGGTGGCCTTTACTTGCATCTTCACAAGCGCATCGACCGCCTGCGCATAGCGCGCTTCCAACGCTTCTTCACTCGCCTCACGACAAGCGTCTGACAAAGTGAGGTCCCCGAAATCTTCAAGATAAAGCAGGCCCGTCACCTGATCGTAGTGATAGAGGCGCGGGACGGACAGGCCGGCTTTCGATAAATGGGAGAGGATATTCAGAAACGGCAGCTCCGTGACGTGATGAGTTGCCC
Organism: Nitrospira lenta; assembly: GCA_945865525.1. GTDB lineage: Bacteria > Nitrospirota > Nitrospiria > Nitrospirales > Nitrospiraceae > Palsa-1315. Next base: position 61,460 of record CAMBDY010000006.1, read on the forward strand.
CGCTCACAGCCTCTTCCGATTGCTTAAACGCCTCGGCTTCGGCCAGCTGCATGAGAATCACCGAGCGAACGGATGGCCCAGTCAATTCGATACGGAAATAGCGACGATTAGACGCATCGCCGGCCAATGGCGTGAGGGATTTCACTTGTCCTTGAAAAGGAAGCCGTGCTTCGACCGTGGCAGCGATAAGCGAATGGTCCGGTAACGTCAGTGGTTGTTTCGGCGTGGCAGGACCCGTGGTAGCCATAGGCCGCTGACTATACTGGCGAAATCGAAGATTGTCACGCAATGGCCCTAGCGCCTTGGCGTGAGACAGTGGCGCTCGAGGGCCCTCGCTAATCCGTCTTGCACCTTCATCCTGCACAGCTCCCCCTCCACGAAAAAATGAGAGACGGCTACCCCTGACACATGGGGCTGGAGACGAAAGGAGTCTCGTCTTCTCCGGACGCCGCGTGTCCTTTGTCTCTTGCCCCCTCCCTATACGGCAGCTTATGATCGCCCCATGCAAGTTCGACTGAGCCACCCATCCAGAACCGTCGAAGTCAAAGGTCCAAAAAAGGCCAAGGATCTCCTGCGCGAGCTCAATCTCGTCGTCGAAGCACATCTGGTGATCAAAGGCGACGATCTGGTCACAGAAGACGAGATGCTCTACGAAGGCGATCAAATTGAAATCCGGCCTGTCATCTCTGGCGGCTCGCCACGTTTTACCTCTCACGTTCCACCCTTCACGAGCCCCCAATGACTTGCACCAAATGTAAAACCAAAGCAGTCATCGGTCTCCCCCGCCACAATGCGGCCTTCTGCAAAGGTTGTTTCAACGGCTTCATCCACGATCAGGTGGCGCGGGCGATCAAGTCTGAATGGATGTTCGGAAAAGAAGCAAAGATTCTCGTGGCGGTGTCCGGAGGGAAAGATAGCCTGGCACTCTGGGACATTCTACTTAAACTCGGCTACAAGGCCGACGCGCTCTATGTGAATCTCGGCATTGGGACCTACTCCGAAGAATCGCATGCCAAGGTCACACAGTTTGCTGAAACAGTCGCAGCCCCTCATGGCGCCACGCTGCACATCCATACGGTCGAACAGGAGGCCGGCGCTGGAATCAAGGAACTGGCCCAACTCATCCATCGCCCAACCTGCTCGACGTGCGGGACCATTAAGCGCTACCAATTCAATCGCGTCGCAATCGAGCAGCAGTATGACGTCATGGCCACAGGCCACAACCTTGACGACGAAGCGGCCAGACTCCTAGGCAACGTGCTCCATTGGCAAGAAGAATATCTCGAGAAACAGGGGCCCTCGTTACCGGCCTCGGTGGCCGGATTCTCCAAGAAAGTGAAGCCTCTCTTCCGGCTCGCGGAGCGGGAACTCGCAGCCTACGCGGTCTTAAACCGGATTGATTACATCGTCGAGGAATGCCCCATGGCCAAGGGGTCCAAGATGATCCAGTACAAGGAAGTCTTAAACCGCCTGGAGACCGAGTCGCCCGGTACCAAACAGACGTTCTATTGGGGGTTCCTCGAAAAGCAAAGCAGGAAACAACCGACGGCAACGACCATGTCGGAGAAAGACCGTGCCGTCCTCCACCCCTGCACCTCATGCAGCCAACCTACCACTGCCGAGGTCTGCTCCTACTGCAAGATGATGGCACGGGCCAAGACCGTCGCCCCGCACTAGCCAGATACCGAAAAAGGCTGTCCGCGTCATGCGCACCGCCCACACTTGCAAAGACCTAATCGACTCCGTAAGCTGCGTCAGCAACTATTGATTCTTTCTTGCGCGATATTATTTTCCACTTATGGGAACTATGCCCCGCGACTACTATCAGGTTCTCGGCCTCGACAGGTCTGCCTCGGCGGAGGACATTAAGAAAACCTATCGCCGCCTCGCCCGCCAAGTTCATCCTGATCTCCATAGCGGTGCCAAGAAGTCGGAAATGGAAAAGAAGTTTAAGGAATTGAACGAAGCGCACGAAGTCCTGAGCGATTCAGCCAAACGCAAAAAATACGATCAGCATGGAGCCAACTGGGAGCAGGCTGCGGCCTACGAGCAAGCGCGCCGACAGGCCGCGGCCCGCGGCGAGAGCGGTCCGGAGTTTTCATCCGACGGAGAAGGCTTTTCCGACATCTTCGAAAATCTGTTCAAAGGACGAGGACGAAGCGGCAATAGTCGAGGATTTGCCATTCAGGGCGAGGACCTTGAAACCGAAGTGCACCTGACTCTGGCCGAGGTCTTCACTGGCATCACCAAGCGCCTGATCTTGCAAGAGCCCGTGCCCTGTTCCACCTGCCACGGGAGCGGAGCCCTACGAGGGCGAACCTGCCCAACCTGCCAAGGACACGGGGCGACATTACGGCCCAATACAATCGAAGTCCGAATCCCCGCTGGGGTTCAAGATGGCACGCGAGTGCGTGTAGCCGGTAAAGGCCAAGCTGGGGCTAATGGCGGCAAACCCGGCGACCTCTATCTGCGCGTGATGATTACCCACGATAAAGTCTTTCGCCGACAGGGTAGCGACATTCACGTCTCCCTCCCCGTTTTTCCCTGGGAGGCGTCCCTGGGGGCCGATGTGATGGCCCCTACATTAATAGAACCCGTTCGCGTGAAAGTTCCCCCTGGGAGCAAGGCCGACGGCAAGCTTCGGCTGAAGGGCAAAGGCCTCCCTGCTGCAACAGGCGGCCACGGTGATCTCTTTCTGACGATTCAGATCGTCATGCCTTCCTCCCTGACCGATGAGGAACGCACACTCTACGATCAACTCCGGGCCATCGAGCATCCGGATCCACGCGCCGAGCTGCTGGCCCAGGCCAAACACCGATCACAGCCATGACACTTACGGAATACACCATCCTGGCATTCAGCTCCCTCTTTGTCGTCGTCGACCCGATCGCCACAGTGCCGGCGTTTCTGGCCATGACGGCTCGCGACTCGATCAGCCAACGGCTACGAATGGCTCGCACCGCCTGCCTAGTCGCAGCAGGAGTTTTGACGGCCTTTACCCTCACCGGCCAATGGCTTTTTACCCTCTTAGGCATCACGCTTCCTGCCCTCCAGGTTGCCGGTGCGCTTGTCCTTCTCTTGGTCGCCCTTGATATGTTACAGGCGCAACGGTCTCCGGTCTATGAAACTGCGGCAGAAACTGCCGAGGGCACAACCAAAGACGACATCGCCATCACACCCCTGGCCATCCCGATGTTGGCAGGGCCCGCCGCCATTTCCACCGTCATTTTATTGGAAGCGCAGGCCATCTCTTGGGCACAGCGAGGCATGTTGCTGGCTTGCGTTGCGTTGGTCGGTCTGGCAAGCTATGTCACATTGGCGCTCGGGGCCACCGGGGCTAAGTGGATCAGCCCCATTGCGGAAAAAATCATCACCCGGCTGATGGGGCTCTTACTGGCCGCGCTCGCCGTGCAATTCTTGTTCAATGGGCTAAAGGGCGAGTATGGATTACTGAGACCATGAGCATTGTAAATTGCACGCGTTTTCATCTTAGTTCAACCTAGGGAGGTCGTCATGAAGCAGGGAACACACACCATCGTAACGCTGGGTGTCGCAGCCGTATTTGCGCTGGGCCTTGGAGTTTCGGGGGCTTGGGCCAACGAGTCTGGCTACGGTAAGGACGGACATGGAGCGCGCGGGCATGGTTCGATGAGTGGACATGGCGCTGGCATGATGCACAACAGCACCAGCCACCTGATCCGGCATCTGCTGAAGCACGAAAAAGACATCGGGCTCACAACGGAGCAAGTGGCGCAACTCAAAGAGATGCAGCTCAACATGGACAAACTCCGTATCAAGATCGAAGCGGATATCCAGGTTGCAGAGCGCGAATTCAAAGCCTTAAACGAGGATGAAAAGTCCGACCTGGGCGCAATCGAAACCAAGTTGAAACAAAGCGGGGATCTCCAAGCCAGCTTACGCCTGACCTCCGTCAAGACCCGCCGCGAGGTCCTGGCCCTCTTAACTCCAGAACAGCGCGCCAAGGAAGAAGCCGAACACGAGAAGATGATGCAGCAACACAAGGAGACCGAGAAGGGTTACGGCAACCCCCATAGCGGGGGCATGAAGAGCAACCCGCACAAGTAGCGTAACGAACCTGCAGGAGCGCAGACCGCGAAGAACGAACATGGATAGCGCATATCGGCTATCCAAAAAAATCCGAGCCGATGGCAGCGCCGGAGGCGTCACCTCTGGGCTGCCCTGCAGCTGCGTTCGAGGCAAGAACGAAGCTGATGAAATTTCTCAACAGACGCCAAGCGAAATAGACAACCCAGCTAACCATCCAGCCAGGAGATTCACCATGAAAGGCATCGTAACCATCACAGCGGGAATCGTCGTATTCCTCCTTGCACTGGGTTCCAGCGCCTGGGCCGACGATAAAGAAGGCAAGATCACGGACCTCGTTAAAGACGCCAAGGTCACCATCGATCAGGCCATCAAGACTGCGTCTGAGAAAGTGCCTGGAACGGTCGTCGAAGCAGAGCTGGAAAAGAAACATGGCAAGGCAGTCTGGGAAGTCGAGGTCCTCGGCGCGGACGGAAACGTTACGGAAGTCCACATCGACGCAGCCACCGGTTCCATAATCGATATGGAAGCGAAGAAAGACGAAAAGAAAAAAGAAGGCAAAAAAGCAAAGTAGTTCGTAGCCTCAGATTGTTTCACGCATACGTCACTACCTCCCCAGGCTGCTCCAAATGCCATCTAGCAAGGCCGCAAGGAGAAAGAGCCCCGAGGCGTATCCGCCAGGGTACGTTGAGGAGTTCAAACGACTGAGAATGAAGCTGGGGATATTGTGATCAGCCTGTAAAGGGAAGCTATGTCGAAAGAGTTGAAACTTATAAGCCGAGAATTGCTGGCCGGTCCAAATCGGGCACCGGCCCGCGCGATGTTGAAAGCCGTGGGATTCACCGATGAGGATCTGTCTCGTCCCATCATCGGCGTCGCCAATACCTGGATCGAGGTCATGCCCTGCAACTTCCACCTGCGCCGCTTGTCGGAACGGGTGAAAGCCGGCATCAGAGCCGCAGGCGGCACGCCCATCGAATACAACACCATCGCGGTGTCGGACGGCATTTCGATGGGGACTGAAGGAATGAAGGCCTCACTGATCAGCCGAGAAGTGATTGCCGATTCCATCGAACTCGTGGCTCGCGGGCACCTATTCGACGGAGTCGTGGCCCTCTCAGGCTGCGACAAGACCATTCCGGGCACCGTGATGGCTCTCGCACGATTGAACCTACCGTCGGTCATGCTCTACGGCGGATCGATCATGCCTGGCCATTTCCAGGGGCACGACGTGACCATTCAAGACGTGTTCGAAGCGGTCGGGAAACATGCGGCTGGCACCATGAGCGATGCCGACCTCAAGAATCTCGAAGACCATGCCTGCCCCGGCCCCGGCGCCTGCGGCGGTCAATTCACGGCCAACACGATGGCCATCGCCTTCGAATTTCTCGGTATCTCGATGATGGGACGGAACGGCGTCCCGGCAATGGATCAGAAAAAAGACGACGTGGCCTTCGAATGCGGCGTAATGGTCATGGATCTGCTCAAACGAGACCTGCGCCCCAAGCAGATCATTACACGGAAATCTCTGGAGAACGCGATCGCTGCAGTAGCGACCACCGGCGGCTCCACGAATGCCGTACTGCATCTACTCGCCATCGCACGCGAAACCGGCATCAAGCTGAGTATCGACGATTTCGACACGATCAACCGGAAGGTGCCGTTACTTGCCGACCTCAAGCCAGGTGGCAGATTTACCGCGGCGGATCTCTATGCGGCAGGTGGCACTACCTTGGTCGCCAAGCGACTGCTCGATGCCGGACTCTTGCACGCCAACCAACCAACCGTAACGGGCCGGACGATCGGTGAAGAGGCTAAGGACGCCAAGGAAACCCCGCGACAACAAGTCCTTCGGCCCCTGTCGAATCCAATCAAGAAAACCGGCGGGCTGGTCATCTTGAAGGGGAACCTGGCCCCAGAAGGCTGCGTCGTGAAGGTAGCAGGCCACTCGATTATGACATTCCGTGGCCCAGCGAAGGTCTACAACCGAGAAGAGGATGCCTTTGCGGCAGTCCAGTCCCGAAAAATCAAAGCGGGCGACGTGGTGGTGATTCGCTATGAAGGTCCTTCCGGAGGACCAGGGATGAGAGAGATGCTAGGCGTGACGGCTGCCATCGTCGGGGCCGGTCTGGGAGACTCCGTCGCGCTCCTCACAGATGGCCGCTTCTCCGGCGCCACCCATGGGCTGATGGCAGGCCATGTCGCGCCAGAAGCCATTAAAGGCGGTCCAATCGGCGCCGTGAAGAACGGCGATATGATCGTCTTCGATATCGCCAAACGAACATTGACCGTCGAGCTCTCGCAGAAAGAAATCGCCTCTAGGCTCAGGCAGGTCAAACAACCGAAGCCGCGCTACACCTCCGGCGTGATGGGCAAGTATGCCCGGCATGTCTCATCTGCCTCGGAAGGTGCAATTACGACATAGACGTAATCCGGCACGCGGCGGGAGTATGCAACTCGGACTACGCGATCATCACGTTACCATCTGCGCGGCCGGCCCACTTTCAGGGGTGCGTTAAGGATTCTTACAAACCGAACAAGCCGCTGGGAGATTTCCCCAGCATTCCGCTAAGCACGTTTGTAGAACTCCGCGATCATCTCCACCACGTAGGCCTGTTGGGCTTCCGTCAATTCGGCATAAATCGGAAGCGACATCACCTCATCAGCCGCCTGCTCCGACAGCGGAAAGGACCTCTTCTGATGGCCTAACTCGCGATAACAGTTTTGGAGATGCATCGGGAGCGGATAATAGACTTCCGTACCGATCCCCTTCTCTTTGAGAAAGGCGCGCAACGCGTCTCGTTTCGGCGCCCGAACCGTGAACTGGTTGTAGACATGGAAATTTCCTGGCGTGGTATGCGGTAGGGTCACACAATCCACATGTTTCGTCTTGGCAAATAAGTACTGATACCGTTCGGCGTTCTTGCGACGCCCCTCGGTCCACTGGTCAAGATACTTCAACTTGATCCTGAGCACCGCAGCTTGAAGCGCATCCAAGCGGCTATTGATCCCTACCGCTTCATGAAGGTAGCGGACCTGACTCCCGTGAACACGAAGCATCGCCATGGAGTCAGCAAGGACCTTGTCGTTGGTGGTGATGAGTCCCCCGTCTCCAAAGCCGCCTAAATTCTTAGTGGGAAAAAAGCTAAAGCAGCCTGTATCTCCAAGGACTCCGGCGCGTTTCCCTTGCAGGCCGGCCCCAATAGCCTGGGCGGCATCCTCGATGACATAGACATTATTCCGCTTGGCAATCTCGTTGATCGCCGCCATGTCCGCACATTGCCCGAAGAGGTGCACCGGCATAATGGCTTTCGTGCGGGACGTAATCGCTCGCTCGATCAGCTGCGGATCGATATTAAACGTGTCCGGGTGAATATCCACGAACACCGGCTTTGCACCCAACCGTGAAATTGCACCGGCTGTGGCAAAAAACGTAAAGGGAACTGTGACGACCTCATCCCCAGCCTTCACCCCCATGGCCATAAGAGACAGCAACAGCGCATCGCTCCCAGAGGCGCAACCGATCGCATAGCGCGCCCCCGTATACGTAGCAACCGACTCCTCGAAAGCCATGACGCGTGATCCCATGATGAAGCTCTGCTCATCACAGATAGCTTGCACCTCTGCCATGATCTCCGTGCGGATGGGCAGGAACTGTGCTTTTAGGTCAAGTAACGGCACATTCATCGGAACGGCTCCTCTCGGATACTGAAAAATTCTACCAGCGCAAAAACCCCGGTGCAGCCTTACACCCAAGCCAAACTAAGGATTAGGAGAAGGGCTTTGGACTTTCCCAGATGCACGCTGCTTGGCCTGCTGGATACGTTCCTCTGTCGCTGGGTCGCCCATCCCCAAGTCACGGAACCGGTCCATCAACTTATAATTGAAAGGGTCGAGTTCCAACGCACGGAGCCACGCCTCGCGGGATTCTGAGAGGTTGCGTTGTGTGGCGTAAATATCACCTAGATGCTCGTAGAGCACTGCATCCTCGCCAACGAGGGCCAGTGCGCGCTTCATCTCGGTCAAGGCCTGTGGCAATAGGCCCGATTTAAACAAGGCCCAGGCGAGACTATCGACATAGTAGCCATTACCCGGTTTGAGCGCGACAGCCTGCTTCGTCAAAGAGAGTGCCTGCTGGACCTTGATTCCCCGCTCCGCAAAACTATACCCCAAATAGTTGAGCGCATCGGCATGATGGGGGTCCAACGTGATCGCGGCCTCCATGACTCGCACCACATCATCGAATCGATTGAGCTTGTCGTAGACTGTGCCAAGATTGAAGTGCAAATCCGCGTTCTTGGGATTCTGGCCGATGCCTTCCTCCAAGACCGTGGCCGCATTGTCGAACTGGTCCTTCTGGAAATAGGTCAAGCCCAACACGATGTGGGCTTCTGGCTGTTTTGGATTGATCGTGATGGCCTTGGTCAAATGAGTAATGGCCTCAGGCAATTGCTTCAACCGGTAGTACAACACGCCAAGATGCAGATGCCCTTCGAAATAGGAGGGCTCCAGCTGCACGTTAAACGTGTAGGTCTCGATGGCTTTCTTCGTATCCTTGGCTTCCTCGTAAAGAAACCCGAGGTAGTCTCTGATTTTGAGCTCGGTCGGGCGAACCTTAAGAATCTGGATCAGTTGATCGATGGCCTTCGGATATTCTTTCTCTTCCCCATACAAGAGTGCCAGCCTCAGTTGGGCATCAAGGTCTGAGGGGTCCTCGGTCAGTAATTCTCCCAGCTCTTTCCTGGCACTCTGATAATCCTTCGCTCCCACATGGAGCCGAACCAACTGATGCCGGACATCTCGGTTTCGTGGATTGACGGTTTGGAGATATTTGCGGAGTACGGCGACTGCGCGTCCATGATCTTGTAACGATTCATAAATCGAAGCGAGCGAAAGATAGGCCGGCTCAAACGATACATTGGCCACGATCGCCTGTTCTAAACTGACCGCCGCCTCAGCTCCCTTCCCCGTATCAAGAAGCAGGCGCCCCAAATGGTAATGGCCAAGAGCCGATTCTGGAGCTACCGCCAGACCAGCTCGAATAGCCTGCTCCGACTCAGCCAGCTGCTTCAGATTCAAGAGCACCAGTCCCTTGGCAAAATACCCGTCACCGGACATCGGATTCAGTTCGATAGCGCGGTCCAAGAGTTTTACGGCACGTTCCCCCTGCCCCACACTGGCCAAAATTTCTGCCATCTGCGTAAGCAAGGGGCCGTCCTGAACGGATCCCTCTGTCGCGTCGTTCGCGTAGCGAATGGCCTGCGGCGCATCGCCCAATGAAAAATAGAGGCTAGCCAGCCTCGCCTGCACCGAATGGGATGTCGGGTCCGTCTTCAGCGCGGCCTGATATTCCTGAATGGCACGATCCGTGTCCCGGGTAAGCTCGGCTTGGTAGCCAAGTATAAAATGGTAGGCGGCTGAGGCATCGGAGGGGTGAGGTGCCGGCGCAACCTCCGTCACTCCAGTAGGGGCATGCGCCCCGTCCGGCACATGAGACGGTACCGCACAAGCCCCGAGGGCCAAGGGAATGAGGATCCCGCACACTCGTACCAGCGACGCAAGGCCACAGCTCACTGTTTGTCTCGACATAAATGGCCTCGTGGGAGTGGGCACGATCCTCTTGCTGGAGATGTGAATGAGGCTGCGATGTTCGAAAATATTATACGAGGCGGTGACGACTGGGTCAAACGACTTCGCGATTATCGAGGCTCTCGAACTTCGCGAAGCGGTCGTGGAAGAAGAGTTCTTTTCTTCCGATCGGGCCATTGCGATGTTTACTGATGAGGATATCAGCGATACCCTTCCGCTCAGAGTTCTGGTCGTAGACCTCCTCACGATAGATGAACATAACGACGTCGGCATCCTGCTCAATTGCGCCGCTCTCGCGCAGATCGGCGAGCATCGGAACCGGCGGTTTCCTCGCTTCCACTGCGCGACTGAGCTGTGACAGCGCGACGATCGGCACATTGAGTTCCTTAGCCAAAGCCTTCAGCGAACGAGAAATGTCGGAGATTTCCTGCTGACGTGATTCTGAATCGCTCCGCCCCTGCATCAGCTGAAGATAATCGACGATCAAGAGCCCGAGCCCCTTCTCCGCTTTCAACCGACGCGCCTTACCCCGCATCTGCTGCACAGTGATACCACCGGTGTCGTCAATATAGATCGGTGCCTGCTCGAGCCGGCCCGCCGCCTCCGCAAGACGCCACCAATCTTCTTTCTGCAGCTTGCCGGTCCGGAGGCCGTGCGAATCGACCTTCGCTTCCGAGCTCAACATACGCAGCACAATCTGCGGCTTGGACATTTCCAGGCTGAAAATGCCGACCACGGTCTCGGCGTGGATAGCGGCATGGGCGGCCATCCCAAGGGCTAAGCTCGTCTTGCCCATACTAGGCCGCCCCGCGATCACCACAAGATCGGAGGGTTGAAGTCCGGCAGTAATGTCATCGAGGTCGTAAAATCCGGTGGGGACGCCGGTCACATGTTCTTTGCGCTTCGACAGCTTGTCGACGAGGTCAAGGCTTTCCTTGATGATGGACTTAATGGGCGTGAACGTGCGATCCAGCTTCCCCTGGACGATGCCAAACACTGACCGTTCTGCAAAGTCCAGCAGATCGTCGATTGACGAGCTGCCCTCATAGCCGCGTGTCAGGACTTCCGTCGAGGTGCTGATCAGCTCTCGCAACAGGGCCTTGTCGCGCACGATCTTACAATGGTAACGCACATTGGCGGAGCTGGCCACGCTCTGCACGAGCTCGGCTAAATAGGACGCACCTCCGACTCCCTCGATTTCCCCTTCCGCCTTCAACCGTTCCGTCAGCGTAATCTGATCAATCACCTCACCGATCTCAGACAAGGCTAGCATCGCCCCATAGATCTTCTTGTGCGACGTGCGGTAGAAATTCTCTTCGGCCAGTAATTCCATCGCCTTGGCCATGGCACTATTGTCCAGCAGAATGGCTCCGAGAACCGATTGCTCGGCCTCCACATTCTGAGGGGGCAGTTTTGGCTGGGAGAAATCGATGGCTGACATGGATTTCACGACCGTTCCTTTATCTTCCGTCCGGAGCGGCGCGCCCCTGCCAGCAGATCAGCAAGCCCCATCTTCCTCGAGAGTCGACTCGCCGTGCCCGACCTGAGGCTAGACCTCTGAGCTGCAAGAGACGCCACCACTATCACAGCATCAGGCCCCACTCCCGGCGCACCCACCACGACCACTGTGGTGGCCTGCTGGGCCAGCCCAGCCGTCGCTGCAGCGGATACCAGCGTGGCATCACTCCCCTTCATAGTCTGCCGTACCACTCGAGCGCCAATCCGGCGTAACTGCGCGGCGACCGATGCCAATCGGCGAGCGGCCCTAGGCGGCGCAGCCACCAGATAGTCCACGCGCGCGGCGGTCACTCCCTCCTCAGGGAAGGCCACCGTGCGGAAAAGCCGATCGACATCCAGCCCAAAACCGGTTGAGGGCAGAGGCCGGCCGAATCGACTAATCAAATGGTCGTACCGCCCGCCGCCGCCTAACTCCGCCCCCATTCCTTCGGCAAATACGTCAAAGACAATTCCATCGTAATAATTGAATCCTCGAAACTCCCCAAGGTCCAGCAACAACGAGTCCTTGTGCCCGGCCGTGCAGAGCAGTTGATAGACCTGCGCCAGCCGTTCAAGGGGAGCCAGCAAGTCAGGGTCGCTGGCCGCGAGAACCCGTCCCCGTGCCAGCACTTCTTCCTGGCCATAGAGTTCCGGCGCCTCACGAATGGCGCGCGCCGCCCTTTTGGAAATTCGCTCGCGCGACAGCACCTCTTCAAGTCTTGGCAGATCTTTTTTCGCCACCGCCTGCTCCGCCAACTTGCGCCCCTGCGCGGACAGCCCAGACCGTACTAGGAGCCCCTTGATGAAGCCCACATGGCCCAGCGAAACTTTAAACGATTGCAACCCGATCGTCTGGAGACACTCGATCATCAGATCGATGACTTCGCTGTCGCTCGTCACATCATCCAGGCCGATGAGTTCGGCTCCAACTTGAAAAATTTCACGCCCCCGCCCCGCATGTTCCATTTGATAACGGAACACAGAGGTCCGATACGAGAGACGGAGCGGCAACGCCACGCCCGTGAACCCCATCGCAACCGTTCTCGCGATCTGCGCCGTGGCATCGGGACGAAGGAGCAACGTGCGCCCCGTCGTGCGATCGACGAATTGATAGCAATGATCAATTAATTCCGGTTCAAGGCTGGGAGCCAAGACATCGAGATACTCGAACGTGGGAAGAATGATCTCGTCATAGCCCCACCGGTTGATCCGAGAGAGCAACTGCTCTTCGAGGTGACGAACCTGCTTCGCCGCATGGGGAAGAATCGTGGCCATGCCCACGGGCACGAGCGAACGCTCGCGGGACAACGCGACCTGTCCCGAAGAGGGGCGGGACTTCAAAGGAGTGGAGGCCATAGCTGATCCGATGAATGGCGCGCGGAGTTAGGACAGAGCCGCGACTTTGACCGAGAGAATATCTTTGCTGGATTTGATGGCGTTCAACACCGCATCCGGGAACACCGTATCGGAGCCGATGATGAGTAACGCGTTCCCGCCTCGCTTCTCAATCGCGCATTGCATCCGGACGATGTTGATCTTGTTGTCGCCGAGCACCTGGCCCACCATCCCGATCACCCCAGGGCGATCGACATTGAGGATCAGGAGCATGTGCCCCTCCGGCACCACCTCAACATTGAACTGATCGATTTCAACAACGCGCGAGTCTTTCTTATGATAGAGCGTCCCGGCCACCTGATACGATTTCTTCCCCGCCTCGACTCGCACGCGAATCAAGCTGGTAAAATCGCCCGCGTCCGAGCTCTTCACTTCGCGGACTTCAATCCCGCGTTCCTTCGCAACGATCGGTGCATTCACGTAATTCACTGGCGCCTGCATGATCGGGCTCAGCAAGCCCTTCAGGACGGCGATCGTGAGTGGTGCAATCGACAGACTAGCCACTTCCCCGCTATATTCGACTGTCACCCGTTCAATCCCACCCTCACACAACTGGGTTTGCAGCTTCCCGAGCTGCTCGGCCAGGGCGAGAAACGGCTGGAGCCGCGGGAGCAATTCCGGAGAGACCGACGGAATGTTGACCGCTCCGCGCGCAATGCCTTTGGTGAAATAGTCGACAACTTGCTCTGCAATCCCGACCGCCACATTCTCTTGCGCCTCGGCCGTCTGAGCTCCGATGTGTGGAGTGCAAATAAAGTTATCCAGGGCCAGCAACGGATTGTCGGCCTTGACCGGCTCTTCTTCGAATACGTCGAAGGCTGCGGCTGCCACTCGCTTCGCCTTCAAGGCCTCCGCCAGGTCTGCCTCATTGATGATACCGCCCCTCGCACAATTCACGATCATTACGCCCGGCTTCATGGTCGAGATCGCTTGCGCGTTAATAAGGCCCTTAGTCTCAGGTGTCAAGGGCGTATGCACGGAGATAATGTCGGCTCGCTTGAAGAGCTCATCCAGCGGCAGCATGGTGACGCCCATCTTCTGCGCCCGCTCTTCGGCCAAATAGGGATCGTACGCGACTACGCTCATGCCGATCCCCTGTGCTAATTTCGTCAAATGGCTACCGATTTGCCCCACGCCTACGATGCCCAGGACCTTGTTGTAGAGTTCGACACCCATAAATTTATCTTTTTCCCACTTGCCCGCCTTGATCGAGGCCGTCGCCTGAGGGATGCGCCGGCTCATGGCGCAAATCATCGACATGGTATGTTCGGCGGTCGTGACCGTATTGCCGCCAGGCGTATTCATGACTACGATGCCGCGGCGGGTGGCCGCGGGCGTATCGACATTGTCCAGGCCGGATCCAGCCCGTCCGACGACTTTCAATTGCGGGGCTGCCTCAATCAACTCTGCCGTCACCTTCGTCCCGGACCGAACGATCAGGCCATCGGCATGCTTAATCTCTTTGAACAAGTCTTCCTTCGAGAGCTTGGATTTGACCACCACGGTAAATCCCGCTTTTTCCAAAAGCTCCACACCCTGACTGGAAAGGCTATCGCTGATCAGAATTTTCATTACAGTCCCGTCTCGTCTGCCATTATGAATTCGCCGCGGGCGCCCTAGGCCAAGAGAATCTCCTGCGCCTTGGCCACCCCGCTCCCAAGTTTCACAGGATGCCCCATCCCCTTGAGCACCATTTCAACCGCGGCCACAGCGATGATAATATCAAAACGGTCCATATAGCCCATGTGGGAGAGCCGGAAAATCTTCCCTTTCAAGTGGTCTTGCCCTCCAGCCGCTGTAATACCGTATTGCACCCGCAAATTCTTGTAGATGGCTTGCCCATCCACGCCTTCCGGCGCGAGTACCGCAGTCAAGGCATCACTGGGCGACTCTTTTGCAAACAGCGTCAATCCGGCGGCCTGCAACCCTTCGCGCATGGCCTTCGCCAGCATGGCTTGACGGCCGAACACCCCGTCGAGCCCCTCCGCCTTCATCATCTTCAGCACTTCCTGTAAACCGATGATGAGGGAAACGGCCGGCGTATAGGCCGTCTGATTCTTCAGCTGATTCTCGTGCTCTTTTTTGAAATTGAAATAGAACGCCGTATTCTTCGCTTGATCCGCCAACTTCCAAGCCTTCGGGCTGACGCTCACAAAGGCCAGACCCGGCGGCAGCATCAACGCCTTTTGCGACCCGGTAATCACGACATCAAGTCCCCACTCATCGGTCTTAATATCGAATACCCCGAGGGCGGTAATGGCATCCACCACTAGAATGGTATCGCTATAGGGCTTCACGATCGCCGCCAGCGCCTTAATGTCATGCGACACGCCTGTGGAGGTCTCACTGGCCTGTACATACACCGCTTTAATCGAGGGGTCCTTCTTGAGGGCATCGGCCACCAATTGCGGATCGATGGCCCGGCCCCATTCCACCTTAATTTCGGTCACGTCGATGCAGAATGTCTTACAGAGCTTGGCCCAGCGCTCTCCAAACTTGCCCCCGTTAATGGTCAACGCATGGTCGCCGGGAGAAAGAAAAGTCGAAATCGAGCCTTCCATGCCTCCGGTTCCCGACGCCGCCAGGATGAGCACGTTATTTTTCGTTTGGAACAGCCACTTGAGTCCATCACGGACTTCCGCAAACACCTGATCGAACTCAGGAGCCCGGTGATGGAACATGGGCCGCGCCATGGCCAGCAAGACTTCTGGTGGCACAGGCGTCGGCCCAGGGGCCAGCAAATACCGCTTCAACATCGACAGATCCTCCTCGAATGCAACATGAAAAATCCTACGCAGGAAGGGGCGACGATACCATTGCCCCCCAAAACCTGTCAAGGCAAGGAGCCCTTTAGACCCGCATGTTTGCAGACAGTTGTGGCCTACTGAAGCTGGTAGCGGTGCGGCACTCGATTCTGCGCACAGAGGCACGCGCGAGGCACGAGAGGAAGGCCAATCCCCTGCAATTTCTTGACAAGCGCACGATCGATCGATAGTCTAACGGCACATGAATAGCCTACATCGCCCACCGGATACCGGCCACCGCCGCATTGCGCCCTCCCCCTTCAACCCGAGGCCGTTCGTCCTTCTGATGGCGCTCTTCCTTGGACTGTCCGCCAACGTCGCTAGTCCCATTATGGTGGTGCAGGCAGCCGATTCCGAACCAGCCACGGTTGGATCGTCGCCTCTTCTGGACGAGAACACAGTCACAGCAGACGACCCGGACGACAATCTAGTCCCGCTCGACACAGAAGGACCGGCCTTGGAGACCGCCCCCCCCCACACCGCCACGACCAGCAGCGTTCCGCGGACGGAAGACCTCTTACAGTTGAACCCAGCGAGCAATTCACCGGAGACCGCACGATTCTCAGATGCCTTCACCCTTCTCACTGAACTGGGCTCGCCTCAGCGCGCGACCCCAGACTATACGGCCTACGATATGCCCATCGTCCTAGACTCCTCCGTGCAGACGCACATCCGTTACTTCAACGCAGGCATCCACGATCGCTTCGAACAGTGGCTCTTCCGGCTCAGCCGCTACCGATCGATTGTTGACAAAATCTTCACGGAGTTTCAGCTCCCCAGCGATCTGGTCTACCTCTCGTTAGTGGAAAGCGGCTTCAATCCCTACGCCTTCTCACGCGCCAAAGCTACAGGGCCCTGGCAGTTCATGAAGGGCACCGCCCAGGCCTACGGCCTCCGCGTCGACAACTACGTGGATGAACGCCGGGACCCCGTCAAGTCGACGGTCGCAGCCGCTCGCTACCTCCGCGACCTCTACGACCTCTTCGGCGCCTGGCCGCTTGCGATGGCAGCCTACAATGCCGGAGAAGGCAAGGTGATGCGCGCCCTCCGTACGGCCCAGGCCGAAAGTTTTTCCGAGATTTCCCAGACACGATTGATCCGGCGAGAGACGAAGGAGTATGTCCCCCGGTTTATGGCCGCCACGATCATTGCGCGAAACCCCGATCGCTATGGGTTCTCTCGGGAAGTAGCCGAGCCGCATCAATTCGATGAGGCGATCATCAGCCGAACCGTCCATTTTCACGCGATCGCCAATGCCACCGGCATTCCCTATGAAGAGCTCCGGCTCCTCAATCCTGAGCTGCGGCGCGACGCAACCCCTCCGAACAACGAGACCTACTACCTCAAGGTGCCGGTAGGGATGAAAGCAAAAGTTGAGCAACTGTCGGACCGTATCCCGGCCTATAAGCTCCCGCCACTTCTGGAGAAGTCGAAGATTACGACCACCGCATCCTCACATTGGTATAAAGTGCGCGTGGGAGACACGCTGGGGAAAGTGTCGAAGCGGTTTGGTATTTCCGTGAAGACGCTCAAGACCAAGAACCACCTCTCCAGTCCGAACATCCAACCGGGCGATTTCCTCGTCATCAGCCGCTAGCCAAATCGCGGCACGAGACTGGTAGGGAAAACCAGTCCAACGTTCTGGGTGCACCGCGCCGATAACCTCGGACTGCGAATATCGAACCTTCGCACACACTGCAGTTTAGGGTTTTTCCTTACCGGCGGAGGGGGAAAGCGGGGCAACTGGAGCCGAGGCCGGCGTCGATTCTTGTGTTTTCTTCACGTCCATACCCTTGGTCCGGATGGTCGCTTCACTGGTGAAGGGCGACTTTGGATAGGTCTTGATCAGTTCCTGATAATGGGCGAGGGCCCCTTCAGGCCGCGACTGAGACTCTTCCAGTCGAGCCAATTCAAACAAGGCTTGATCCCGATTCAACGTACCAGGCGTCTCCAAAATAGCCGTGAGCGCCTTGACCGCCTGATCCCGCTCACCCTTGAGCAAGTAGGCATAGGCAAGACGTTGCTGCACCAACCCGGTCATGGCAGGATTTGAACCGTAGAAGGCCAGATACCGTTGATAGGCTTCAATCGCCGCACTCACGTCATTGGTCTGGACCAGCATATTCCCCAAATGGTACAACGCGAGTGGCGCGGTGGGAGTTCGGGGATATTGATCAACGACTTGTCGGTACCGCGCAATCGCTGCCGTCACTGCCTGATCTAGCTTTTGTGGATCGGTTACGGCAGGATCGGTCAACAAGCGTATCGCCTCACGTTCGAGGGCTTCCGCTTGCTGCGAAGACTGGCGGTCCACATAGAAGACCCCTCCCACCACGGCCGCCGCCAGCAGCACTACGCCCAACCCAACCAACAGGGGGCGCCGATAATTTTGCAGCCGGTGCAGCGTCTGGTCGAGCGAGCTCAACATGTGGGCTTCATCGACTGGAAGAGTTTTTGCCGGAACTTTAATATGATAGCTCATGAGTAGAGACTTCGACGCAGGCGGGGTTCATTTCCTCTAAATCGTGTCCGGCCTTATACTAAGGATGCGACGAGCTTGTCAATGAGGCGGCGAACGCCTTTCGATTTCTGGAAAGCAGACGCGCCTCATGTTTAAACAACAGTTGGACGAATTCGCCGCAAAACATCTCACCAGACGGCTCACCCCGCTCCAGTCGGGCGCCGGCCCGGTAGTGGAGATGGCAGGACGTCAGATCCTTCTCTTCGCCTCCAACGATTATTTGGGGCTGGCCATGCATCCGGAAGTCATTCAGGCGTCTTGCGAGGCGACGCAACGATTCGGCGCCGGCGCTGGCGCCGCGCGGTTAATCTCCGGCTCCTTACCCCCGCACCAGGAGCTCGAGTTTACGTTAGCCCAGTTCAAAGGGGTGGACGCAGCCCTGACCTTTAGCTCCGGCTACCTCGCGAACATCGGTGCCATCCCAGCCCTGATCGGACGGGACGGATTGATCCTAGCCGATCGCCTCTGCCATGCCAGCTTGCTCGACGGCTGCCGCTTCAGCGCCGCGGACTTTCGCATCTATCGCCACAACGACCCCGAGCATCTGGAATCCCTGCTGGCCGCGCGACGCCAGGCCCGGCGCACATTGATCGTGACCGACGGCCTCTTCAGCATGGACGGAGACCTCGCCCCCTTACCGGAGCTCAGTCGGTTAGCCCAAGCCTATGGGGCAGACCTCTATGTCGATGATGCCCATGGCACCGGTGTGATGGGAGATCATGGACGGGGTACGGCGGAGCACTTCGGTCTTGAAGCCAGCATCCCCTTTCAGATGGGCACCTTAGGCAAGGCCTTCGGGAGCAGCGGCGCCTACCTCGCTGGCTCCTCGGCAGTGATCCAGTATCTGATGAATACGAGCCGGTCCTTCATCTTCACCACCGCGCCGCCACCTGGTTCGGCCGCGGCTGCCACCGCAGCCATCCGAATCGTCCAGCGAGAACCGGAACGGCGGGCACGCCTCTGGGCCAACCGAGCTCGGCTCTTCACGGGGCTGACAGCGTTGGGGTTCAACCTCCCCCCCAGCCTTAGCCCGATTATCCCGATCCTCGTCGGCAATGCCGACCGCGCCCTCTCGTTTGCCGAACACCTGTTTGCGGAAGGCCTCTACGCCCCGGCGATCCGCCCCCCCACTGTTCCAGAGGCCACCAGCCGCATCCGTGTCACGGTGACCTCCGAGCATAGTTCTGCCCATATCGACCAGGCGCTAGCTGCGTTTGAACGGGCAGGACAAGCCTCGAAATTGATCTAACCGGAGAGGGGTTCGACAGAGCCGATGATGCGTTCGTGGCACAGCCCGCAAATGTTTCCACACGCACTTGAGCCACGGCCTGAGTCCATGAGGGTTCCTGGTGCGCTTACCGAACGGCGGCCGCTCCTTGCTGCTCAAGATAAACTGCGATCTTCTCCAGCGCGAGAGCGCTGAGCTTCGCGCCATACCAGGTTGGCATCGTACCGGCTGGATAACCAGGCACCACGAATACTCCTGGTTCAAGAACCGACTCCATCACATACTGATGGACGGTCTGGGCATGCCCCCGATACGACGGATCGCTTAATCGTACAGGCCCCGTAGCGCCCACGAGCAGGGGGGGTCCAACTCGCCCATTAGCGCCAGCAATACCGGGGATCGTATGGCATACGGCGCAGCCAGCCTTTGTAAAGATCTCTGCGATCGGCTCGTCCCCTGTCACAAGCGGCACCCGGTCAGCGGCCAGGGTCACCGACGAGGAATCGGGGGAGCGAAGGGCCCACACCCCCCCGAGGCACAACACCGTAAGGATGATCGACGTTAGTAATCGTTCAAACATGACATGGCACGCGAGAAACATTCGGCAGACCGCAGGCTCTCACTTCGAGCCATTCATCGCACAGCGAAATCCAATCGTCCGATCCTCAAACCCAGGCTCTGCGGAGAGCCGCGCCGTGACCCGCAAGGCGATCGGCAAGTCCGCCCAGGACCCCCCTCGAATCACGCGTTTCGCGCCAGTGGCTGGGCCGACGGGATTCGTCTCCGGACTCGACTGATAATAATCTCGCCCATACCAGTCTGCCACCCATTCTGCCGCGTTCCCCGCCATGTGGGAAAGGCCGAAGGGGCTCGTCCCGCCTCCTTTGAGCCCATGCCGCACACTCATGCCTTCGAGCCCACTCATAACAGAAACCAGCGTAACGGCTTCGCTCACCCAGACGCCTCGATTGTAGTTTGCGATGTCGACGAACGGCTGCATCTCTCCCCAGGGATACCGACGTCCATCGGTCCCCCTAGCCCCCTTCTCCCACTCCGCCTCAGTGGGCAGTCGTTTCCCCGCCCATTGGCAATAGGCAGAGGCGGCGCGCCAGCTGACCCCGACGGCCGGCCGATCCCCCACCGTCGTTGCAGCCTCATCGTCCCAGGTCGAAGGAGCGGGCAGGGTACCTACCTCCAGAAATTTTTGATAGCGACTGAGGGTCACTTCATACTGATCAATATAATAGGCCTCCAGCCTCACGGTATGAGCTGGCTGCTCGTTTGAGAGACGCTCCTCGCTGCCCATGGTGAATGGACCGGCAGGAATCAGCGCCATTGGTGCGCCATCTTTCCCCCGGCCCGCCTCGGGCGACACCACCGTTGCCCCCACCACTGGGGAGAGGATTCCTGCCATGAGGCCGATCCCTATCCACCCCATCATCTGACGGCTATACATTGTTATCACCCCCCTCACGATGCTCCGCTCACGACCACGCCACGAGCCAGTGTAGCCAGCGCGCGCGCGAAACTCAACGCAATGAGAAGGGCGGTTTGGCGCGGCAACGCGCACGAATACGGAGGAGACATTGGTGTCCCCAACGGGAACGGACAGGGACACCAACACGTGACCCCTGTGCGGCTGAAGCGGGAGAGAAGGAGCAGCCTGTGAGGAGGAGGCGCACAGCCGCTACGACAGCGCTCAGGGGGGTACCGTCAACTGCAGGGAGCGACCAACCCCTCGGCAGATCGCTCCCTGTTTCTATTGCTTACTTTGCAGACAGCACCCAGGGCACCATCGGCATGAGTGGCGCCGGCGCGGCGTCTGGTCCGACCAGCAATACCGCAATTGCGCCGCGCAACGCCCCGGTAAGCGAGTGGGTGACCAGCGGATAGGCGCCGGCCGATTCAACTACGACATCGAATGTCGCGGCGCTGCCTGGCCCGACGACATAGGTCTGAACACCGGTGAGTTTGTTGCTGGGGTTGCCGCTCTCGTAGACGTTCTCCCAGATTTCACCAATTGGATGGAAGGACGAAAATTCATTCGGACCAGCGTTGACGAAGTAAATTCTGACGCGCTCGCCGGGCTTTGCATCCAGCTTACCGCCACCGGTCACGAAGGGATGATATTTGAAGATGCCACCGTTGAAGAGCATGTTGTCATATTTGCGGTCGAACATGGCTTGCACATCGGTCGGGTTCTTAAAGAACTCCGATTGGACGAGTACGTATTCGCGATCCGCTTTGGGCCAAGCCTTCGCATTTTTGGGATCAACGATGATGGCGCCGAACATGCCGCGCGCGACATGCTGGATCATCGGGGGCGCCCCACAATGGTAGAAGAAGATCCCTGGCTTCTTGGCCACAAAGGTGTAGCTGATCGTTTCGCCGGCATTGATGGCCCGATAGTTTTTCAGGAAGTCGATTTCCGCTGCATGGAAATCCATCGCATGGGGATTCTTATTCGTGGCGGGATTGGTCAAGGTGAAATTGATCGTATCGCCTTCCGTGACACGGACGACCGGTCCCGGGACGGTCCCGTTGAAGGTCCAGGCGGCATATTTCTCCCCGCTGCCATCGATGACGATATCGGTTTCCACCGCCGTCATGGCGATGGTGTGGGTTTTCGCCCAGGTCGTCGATACGAATGTCAGGCTTCCGACGAGGAGGCCTGTGACGATGATACATGTGCTGACTGCGTTTCGTGATGCCCGCATAGTCTCTCGGCTCCTGTTGTTGAGGTGAAGGGTTCCCCTGGTGCTCGCTACGACAACGCCTAATTTCCGAGATTGCCGAGCAATGCCGCAACCCCAACTCCGGCGGTTATGCGCGCGCCCTGCGCCAGAAAGTCGCGCCGCGAGGATCCGGCGTCATCGTTCGATACTGTTGCCGTCATTTTGACGCTTACGGATTGCTCTTCTATCCCGTTCAGTATGACCGAGTCAGTAGGATTTCTACCCATGATGTGGACTCCTTTTTTAGATTTAACTTTGCGTTCAGACGACGGCGCATATCGTGCATGACCTCTGCTACCGATTGGTGGGTGACACTGGCACACCTAGCACACAGGGGTGACGCTACCGTGACTGTAAGCGCTGCGGCGCGAAACTCAATCAGGGCAATAAACATTCATGTTTCCTCTGGCGTTGTATGGATTAGTCTGACGTGATCACGCTACGATCGCGTGCGGCTGAGGGCGGAAGACTACGCGAGGCGAGCGGAATAAAACATGACAAATATCATGTTTCAGACCGTTGAGGAACATCGTGTATGTGAGGGACTACGCGGTGGGTGCGAGTGCTTTCAAGCCTGGCAGATCGTAAATCACAAGGCGGTTGGCGGTGCCTGAAACCAACTTGTCGCGTTTAAACCGGCCCATGATGCGAATGACGGTTTCGGTCGTGACTCCCACCATGGTGGCCATATCCTGTCTAGTGAGGCGCATCGTGAGCCGAATCCCGTTTGGATCTTTGACCCCACTGCGGGTAGCGAGATCGACGAGCAGCGAGGCGAGGCGTTGATCGGCTCGCTCGAGCGCCAGATCTTTGATTTTTTCCTGGGATTCGTTCAGTCGGCCACCTAAAAACTTGATCACTTCAAGCGCGGCATTTGGATTCTGCCGCAGCATCTCGAAATAGGATTTTTTGCTCATGCGGAGAATGCTGACGTCCCCCATAGGCTGGGCCGAGCCGGGATGGGAGGCCCCATCGAAAGCCGCCGCGTCGCAGCAGAAGAGGTCGCCCGGCATGAGCATCTTCAACGTGCATTCTCTCCCGTCTGGCGTGGATTTGACGCACTTGACGGTGCCAGTCTTGACGATGTGAAAGTACTCGGTCGGGTCGCCTTCACGAAAAATAAAGTCGCCGGGGCCGTAATGGGATTCGGTCAACTCTCGCAGCATTCGTTGGCGTGCCACCCCTGACAAAATACTCAGAAGCGGGATCTCGCTTAACACGTGAGGCTGGACGGGATGGGATCGTTTACGGCGTGATGCTTTTGGCGGCTTCGACAATCGATCCTACTCCAATGCCAACATGGCCCACAACTTGAGCCGCGAATGGCCCGTCTTGGTAAAGGAGTTCAGCGTTGTGGTGTCCCCAACGGGATTTGAACCCGTGTTACTGCCTTGAAAGGGCAATGTCCTAGGCCAGGCTAGACGATGGGGACGAAAAACGGTGCGTAAAACGAGGTGGATGCTTATCATACTTCGGACTCAGGTGTCACTAGGGGCAGCGGGGGACGCCATGACGGCTGATCGCATTTCCGCCTCGAATTGGGTAGGATAGAGGCCACGCGCGGAGTGACGCCTCCTTAGGCAGGCGCCGTCCACTACGACGACAACAGCAACCCCATGCACCACACACAGATTCTGCGCCAATCCGTTCGACTCCTCCTCAGCGGGCTCCTCTTCTTCAGCGGGGGCTGTGTCCACCGGATTCATGTGAGCCCCGCGCCGCCGGCTGTCTCGACTGCCCCCCTGGCGCAGTCACTACAAGTCATCGTGCCCTTCCTCGCCGTGGAAGGTGCTGACCGTATGCCAGGCATCGCCTTGTTCGAATGGCCAGCACAGGATCTTCGCTCAGCCGTGATCAGCTACATCCACTCGCGCCAGACCTTTGCCTCGGCAAGCGAGAAACCCGCCGACCTCACCATGACCGTCAAGGCCTGGCTGAGGCTGCGAGCAGACGACCGCTACCACTACAGGCTGCGGCTAGAAACAACCCTTAGCCTCCCCAAAACACCGCAGACCTTTGGCTCTTTAGAGAAGCCACCGATAGAGAAGCCACTCAAGTCCTATCTCGTGGAAAAAGATGCGGCCGGGCAGGAAGTGCGCTGGAGCACGGCCTCCGATCAAATCCCGATTGCCGAAGCGGTCCAGGCGGCGCTGGACGATCTCCTGACGCAAATCGAAGCCGACCCACCTCGTGTATCGAAGCAATCGAACTGAAAAGCGATCTTGAGTCGGCAGTGCACCATCCAGATCGTCAAGCCCACCGCCCCCACCGTTTCGACCCCGCAGCAGGGCTCTGTGCGCACGCCCGATCGGCGCTCGTCACGTATGCTTGGGATTCCGCTGCCAAAAGCACTCGGGCTCGCCCAGCTGCTTGGCGATCCACCGGGCCAAGACAAACAGCGCATCGCTCAGGCGATTCAGAAAACGCACAAGCGTTGGCTGCAGGGGCTCGTCTCTTCCCAATCGAACACAGCGACGTTCTGCCCGCCGACAAATCGTTCTGGCCTGATGTAACAGGGTGGCAATCTTTCCGCCCCCCGGAAGAATAAACTCCTTCAACGGCGTCAACTCTCGCTGGCACCGATCCATGAGTTTTTCAAGGCGCGTCACATCCGCGGCGGTCACTGTTGGCATATTCTTGAACTTCTGCCCTGGCGCCGTCGCCAGCAGCCCCCCAAGATCGAACAGCTTATTCTGCATCCAGGACAGTTCCTCGTCTAGTCGATCGGCCGCAGCATGCCTCCCGATCCACTCCCCATTAAACGCCCTAACGACCCCGAGCATCGAATTGAGTTCATCGACATCGCCATAGGCTTCCACCCGCACGTTGTCCTTCCAGACCTGCTGGCCACCCGCCAAACGTGTTTTGCCCTTGTCCCCTGTTTTGGTATAGACCTTCGTAATACGCATCCACCCTTCACTCCCGCCCCTCGGCGCGTTATTCCCCCACGGCTCATCCCGCAGAGAGTCTCAACCGGCTCCTTCACCCTCAGGGAAGCCCTGCCGATGAGGTCTTGATCACACCTTCCTCTGACCGCAGGCATCGACAGACGGACTCGCTCCATTCCTCTATCGCTGACGCACGGTAGCGTTGCCCCACCGAGACTACAGGCCCTCGAAACGATAACTCAGTCCACCAAAGACCGCAAGACCAGGGGCCGGCACGACAAAGCGCTCGACCGCCCCACCGCCAGTCACGTTATTCGCCGCGATGATCCCAGACGTTGAATACTGATGATTCAGCAGGTTGTTGAGTGACAGAAACCCGCTTAAATGCCCACCAGGAACGGGACGTTCATAGGCCAGCCGCACATTCGTCACAAAATATCCCGGTATGCGCGCCTGCACATTGGCATCATCGTTCATATGAAACTGCGTGCTGACATAGAGCCCCTGCATCGAAAGGGTCCACCCCTCTCCGGGATGATAGTTTCCCGTCACGCCCAACCGATGCTTGGGCACTTGGGCAAACGTGCTGCCCCGTTTGACTGTTTCCTTATACGCAGTGCCCCCACTTTGATCATGGTAAAATGGTGTAATGCCAATGTCGCTCTCAATCGTCGCCTGCGTATAGGTATAATTCACGGTTACATCTGCGAGCGAACCGTACCGAGCCTTCATTGTCGTCTCGACCCCTTGGCGACGAGACTGTGGAATATTCGTATTTACCGCACTAGGGTACAAGTTAGGGCATGTCAGACCACAGACTTGGAGGATTTCGTCTGTCACGAGTGATCGAAAGAGCGCCACGGACCCCTCGCCCCATGCACCTATCCTCGACTTGGCCCCGACTTCATACGTCTTTGAATGGACCGCCCGGAGATCGGGATTCGATCCTCCTGAGATCGCAAATAATTCGTTATACGTCGGCACGCGAAACGCTTCTCCATAATTCATATAGAGACTACTGCTCGGCGTGAAGAGATAGGACACGCCCACCCGTGGCGTGAGACGGTTATAGCGTTTCCTCCCGCTCAGATTCTTGTTCTCAGACACGGTCTTGTCTGGATCGTGATATTGCTGGGTCATTTGATCATGATCGTATCGGAGGCCGCCCGTGACAATGACGGTCGACGCAAGATTGAGCGTGTCTTGGACGTAAAGCCCTACCATGTCCTGATCAATCGACTGCCTTCTGTGAATGGGATAAGGTGAATACGATCCCCCGGAACCAGATGTCGCACCTGGAGTGTGATATCGATTCCCCATGTCGGTGCGCGTAAATTCTTCGCCCACCACTAACGTATTACGATGCGACCCAAAACTCGTGTCCTGCGTAAGTTGGCTCGCCTGCCCACGTGAGGTCGTCTTCACCAGCAAGCGCGAGATGGAGTTTGTACTTGTGGTGTAGGCATCAAATGGCTGCCCGAAGATCTCGGAGTTCTCTGCGGCTTGTCGATAGAAGGCATTAGCCGTAAAGGTGAATCCAAACGGCAGCACCTGCCGTCCATTCAGACGCACTACGTTCGTCTCATGGGCAAAGAAGTCTCCCGGAGTCAAGTTGCGGGTGGGATCCCGATAGGCCAGACTCACCGGCAGCGAGCCCGCCTGATAGAGCTTGTCATCCACAAAGGTATACGAGAGCGTGAGATCGGAATCGGCGTCCGGCCGATAGCCGACTTTCCCGAAAAACCGTGAGATGTCTGCGCCAGACGATTTCCGATAGCCGTTTTCAGACTCCTTCCCATAATTGGCATAATAGTCGAACTTCCCAATGGGCCCACTCGCCGTCGTGGTATACCGCTGACGGCCAAAGCTCCCGTAGGCCGTTTCCTGCGTCACCTGCGCCTTGCCCGTCCCCCGTTTGGTGATGACATTAATCACCCCCCCGAGCGCATTTTTTCCGTAGATCGCCGAAGCCCCAGGAAGGATTTCGATCCGCTCAATCGTATCGAATGGGATCAAATCAAAGTTGACTGAGTTAAAATCTGGCTCGTTCATCCGCATACCGTCCACAAACACCGTCGTCGACGGCACGGGTTGCCCGTTAAACCCTCGGAGATCAATTGATTGCTGAAAGGCGTTACCGACCTGGTCATACATGACGATCCCGGTCGCCCACTGGAGGGCTTCCTGCACCGTCTTGGCTCCGCTTTTCTGGATATCCTGGGCCGTGATCACCGTCACTTTAGCCGGCAGGAGAAGGGGGTCAACCGGGGCATCCGGCAGACGCGTACTACTAACGACGACTTCCCGCGTCTCAATGATATTGGGTTGATTGACGGGCGCCCCGTCGACTTCAGCGACGGCATGCGCGGGAAGGGTCAGCGCGAACAGAGGCAGCAAGCCCCACCAGACGGGGCAAGCCCGAAATAACGATGGCATATCACTCTCCCTTGTGCTCGAAGGGTTCAGTCGAATCAACTGCGAGTTGGGTCTCCTGACTTACGGATCATCGCGTCTTTGCGCCTTCCCATGTACCGCGGTACACAGTGGCATAAGGCAAAGCTACTCCCCGCTTACAGTGGCGGCACCGTGATGGACTTGCACCATCTTCCCCTGCACTCGCATCGTTTCTCCAAGAACACTTTCCTAAAAGATTACCAGTCCCCCTGCTTCTACACCGCTAGGCCGAGGACGGGACCTCAGCGGTCTTTGACGGTCACTGCGTGTGCATCGGTATCGGGATGCGCACGCCCGTGGTCATGCAATCGAGGCTGATCCACCCCGTGCTGTAGGCATAAAAAAACCTCCGGCTCCGCAATAGGAACAAGAGGTCGCTTGCCCACTGGGCAAGAGAGATTCTCCGTAACCACGCAGAGAAACACTATTAGGTCATCTCGGATAGGTCTCCTGGCTCGCAGGTTCAGAAGGTTACCCCTTCAACGCGTCCCCCGACCTTCCCCGACGCGATCGTCGAGTGGCACACACAGGGGGCTGCTTCCTACTTACAGTGGCGGGACCGCGCCGGATTTTCACCGGACTTCCCTTTTTCGCCCTTACGGGCATCCGAGAGGCAACTGCCGTCTCACGGTGAATACATCGCACGCGCTGACCAGCCCTGTCAATCGCAAAAACTCGGGCGCCGCCCCACTGAATCGACCGTGTCGTCGCAAAAATATTTGGCGGGGCACCATTGCGTCGATCCGTTTGTGCGCACCACGAACTCAAGCAGGGGAGGGCTCCGGAAATTTCGACAGGACGAGCACCAAACGAAACGGCACAGCAGGGACTGCACGATTTGTGCACGGGCAGGATCGCATTGATCGTTACAAATTCAAACGGACACCCGAGTACGTGATAAAATAATTGCAAGAAAAATCTACACAAATCTGTCTCCCCAGAATCTGGGGATAAATCTGTGCATAACGGGATCCTGCCTCAAAATATGGCTTGATTCTTATGCGTCAACACGTCTTTGCCTGCAAAGTGAGCATTGGCTAAGACGGACTACGGACCACACTATCTAGTGGTGGAATCAGCAAAATATACTTGGCGTGTCTATCGCATGAACCTTACAGGGGGATTCATGCCGGCGATGATAGATCTCTATACTGGGCGGGCCATTGCACGCCAGTTATGCACAACTGCTTCTCCTAGAGGGCGTTTTTTGGCGCCGTCTACGTGACCGCCTGATGCTGCTTACGTATACGTGTGGAGGCAGATTTTTAGCCTACGCTACCGTGGAGTGGCAACTGTGTGGTCGATCTCGTTGATGATCTTACACGCCTCAGCGCCCACCGATCCTTATTTCCGGGCCAGCTTCGCCGGGCAGGTGTTGATGCCGAACAGCGTCCACGCAGGACAATATCCACCCGTCCCCGTCACCAGCGCCACGGTGCCGATGGCATAGGCGGCATACCTCCCGACTTCCGGAAGACTAATCAGCGTTCCTGCAGCGATCACGACACTCCCCAGCACGATCCTGATTCCCCGCTCTGTTCTCCCCACGTTGCATGTCATAAACGACCTCCTCTGTTGGTATGCTGTCCCGTAAGAGTCACGATGACGAAAAAAGATTCACGTGCCCAGCATCCCCTCATCGCCCCACCGACACCCAGGCGCGATCGTGGTACCGGGCAGCGGCCCATCATGCTTGAGGGGCGCACCAGAATCTGTGGCGGCGTCTCTTCCTGTACGATGGCATCCGCACGGAGGAGGAGGCCGAACCGGTGTCACTCGAGTTGACGAAACGTCAAGAGGGGGTGTATCGTTTAAGTGTGCGATACAGCACAGGGGACCCGTGCAGTTGACCGTGCCCCCGTGAACGACATAGTGATATTTACGCCGCGTGAGAGTTGGCTCGGCGGCCACAGGCAGGAGGTTGAAGATGCAAACATTGATCAGGGCCACATTCTTAATGACGCTCATGGGTGGAATGATCGTCGGGATACCTGCGGGGCAGACTAGCCAGGAAGGACTACTGATGGCGGCGAACACAACCGGCTTTTATGATTTTACGATGGACGATATTGATGGCAAGCCTGTCCAACTCAAGCAATACAAAGGCAAAGCGCTTTTGGTCGTCAATACCGCCAGCCTTTGTGGCAATACCCCACAATACACTGACCTAGAGTCTCTGTATGAACAATATCGTGAGAAGGGATTCGAGATTTTGGCATTTCCTGCGAACAACTTCGGCCAGCAGGAGCCCGGAACGAACGCAGAGATTAAGGGCTTCTGCCTAACGAAGTACAGTGTCAGCTTCCCCCTGTTCAGCAAAATTAGCGTGAAGGGATCGGACAAGCACCCGCTCTATCAATATCTGACAGAAAAGAGCCCGTTTCCCGGCGAAGTCGAATGGAATTTCCAGAAGTACCTCGTCGATCGGAACGGTACGGTCGTGGCGCGCTTCCCGCATCGCATGAAGCCCGCCTCGCCTGAAATCGTAAAGGAAGTGGAACGAGTGCTCGCCAGAAAGTAGCGGCATCTTCCATGCGGGCCTGGAGGCCGATGCTCCAGCATCTACCGATCATGTGATCGCACGCTACAGGGTACGCGTATAATTACGCTAGTTATCTGGGCCCGACGTGTATAATATAGCCCGTAGTGTGGTGAGTGTTTGTTGATCTAACCAATAAGGAGTTTCCCATGAAGCAGATACTATTGTTCGGTGCGATGGTGATCATGGCGGCGGGTTTGTTTGCCTGTAATCAGAAGACTGAGGCTCCTGCGGCAAAGGCTCCAGTTGCGGCTCCGGCTCCAGCAGCAGCTCCGGCAGATCCAGCGGCTCCAGCAGCAGCTCCGGCAGCTCCAGCACCCGCTGGCAAGTAGTTTAGAAGGCGTCTTCGGTTTCGCCGGATCTTGTTATCAGGTCTTGCGGACGACTGCACATCGTGTGGCGACACTCCGCTGTGTTTTCTGATGTGCCGCTGTTGTTTTTGGCGAGCATCTGATTCTGAGTGAAGCTGAGGGGGGGTTGCTGAAGGCCTTGAGAGGCGCGGCAACCCCCCTTCCTTATGTGGTGTCTCGCTACTCGCGCTGGTTCCGCCACTCCCACGGCAGGATCAGACGTGGATCCGCTCCCCTCAATGCGGCATCGTTCCAACCAGCCGTAGCCCAAAGAAATCCGGCCAGCCCCCACTCGTACTCGTCCAGTCAGGATCAGGCATCCGGTGGAGAAAGGTGCCCGCTCCCACCTGTTGTTGTTAGCGCATCACCCAATGGAGCAGGGTCCATTCAGACCCGAGGACATGGCGGAGACTGTTCAGGATGGTGAGCTGCCCAGTTACCACACTGTTCAGCACGATCGAGTACAGGAGCAGATTGGCACCCGGTACAAACAACAGGCAAAAGACTCGGCCGGCATCATGAAAGTCGGTTTGCCCTGGATGGATTTCGGCCCACGTTGAGGTCAAGTGATACGCGATCGACGCGCCGAGAACCGGGGGGATCCAGCCTCGTACGACGACATCGCTTCCAGAAAAGGCTACAAGCAGACCCATCGTAACCGTGGGAAAGCAGTAGGGGGCAACTTGGATGAGCCAGTTCGGGGTGCCTCGATAGGTCATATGGCCCCCACCCTGAAACGTCGCCTTGAAACCGGTCACCCAATTACCGGTGGCCCAGGCAAAGAGACAATGCGTGAATTCGTGCTCCAGCGTACTGAGCCAGGTAATTGATGTCTTACGCAAGAGGGTCCCCCACAGACCGCCATAGGCGGCGAACCCCAGAAAGAAATACGGTAGCCGCTCAGCGGCAGCCAGCGTCGCGGAGAGCGCAGCCCAGCACTCGATCGCAATGGCTGGGAAACAGGCTGCGGTCCCAAGTGCCACGGGCCATTTAATCGCGGTAAGCAACCGGCCGAACAAGTGGTGCACCAAATAGCCCGTCCCTCCTCCCCGTGCTCGCAGTCGCATCCACGGTCCTGAAAAGCCAATCCGCGTACAAAAGAATCAGGATAAACGCGACGTGGAGTCGCGTTGCCGCATCGCGCATGACCCCTTAGAAATAGAACCTGCTGGCTTCTATCGATTGAGCAGCCAATACCCGCCATTCAACACCGCGGCAAAAAGTGTCCACGCAACTGGCGCGAGCATCAGATAGGTCACCTGCCGGTCCCCACGCCATGCCCACACCATAAGTAAAATGGCGCACGCATCCATAAGAATAATCCAGACCAGTCCCATAAAGATCATGTGGAAGGAAAAGAACACAAAGCTCCACGTCCAGTTGAGCGTCATATAGACAGCAAATACCCCGCCCAGACGGCGAAGTTCGGATTTCTCACTGAGACAAAAAATGCGCCATCCCGTCAAGGCTATCAGCACATAGAGCGCAGGCCAGACAATTGGAAAAATATAATTTGGTGGCGTAAAAGACGGTCGTGTCAGTAACCCATACCATCCCGCAACATCCGGCGCCGTCATTATGCCGATGGCTGCAGAAACAACTTGAAACCCGACGATCCAGATTAATGGAACGACCAGCTCTTTGAATTTACCTTCCTTTGCCCTCACACGCGCCTCCCTTCCCTATCCCCAGCCTATCAGCTTCCCCCACATCCATTCTGGCAGATGACTCACGGCCTACGGGGTGCGAGCACACAAATACCCCCTGTCGATCAGCCCGCTCGAATATGAGCCATCCAGGAGTCTCGCCCCAGTAATTGTGGGACATCCGGACGCCCGCTCTTAGAGTGTCCTAGTGGGCAGTGACCGGTCCAGCAACTTTCTCGCACTCTCAGCCCCACAGACCGGCAGTCCATTTTGCTTAATCAGTCCGATTTGTACGAGCACACTGGCTTGGTCCCAATAGATATGTTCGTGGGTGATTTTGTCGTCATGGATCCCGGCGATGACCACCACTCCGATCTCCACCCGTTTGTTGGTCGGCGGTACACGCGGGAGCAACCAATCAACTTCAACGGTATGCGTAAAGGTAATGACCAATTCCTCAACAATCTGCGCCCGTCCAACGGTCAGCGACACCCGCTGCATCGTCACATCAGGAGGGAAGAACTTTCCCACGAGATGCTGGGAGTAAAAATTTCGTACCCCCGTGTAGTCATTCCCGCCCATCAAATTGGGGATGTTCAGCAAATGTGGCTGGGCGGACATGGTCTCCATGGTCGTTTCCAGATCACCATGTAGTTCTGCTTGCACATGTTTCTCCAGCAGATTGACCATCGCCTGCTCCGCATTGGTTAATGTCATCGTCATTGTGCGTTCTCCCATGTTGTTCAATTCAGCGCGTCGTGAGTCCGTGCCCTAGAAATGAGACATACCTATCCCCTCGCCCATCGAGGAATGAGTGAGACGACCACAGCCCTGATTCGTTGCCCCTGCCTGTGCAGGGTATCACTGACCTCGATCCCTTAAAAGACCAACCCGACGATCCAGCCAAGGACCAAAAAGAACCCAAACAACCCGGCAGAGAGGGGCTTCGAGACCTCGCGCCACAAGTAGATACTGGGGATAATGCTGTACGTCCCAAGGGTCATGGCAAACAGCATGACATACCCCGCAGGGACACCTTGTTGCTGCAGTTGAGCGGCGAACATGACATCCATGGCAATGGGCACGGGGATAAATACAGAGAGCAGGCTCACGTACGCGAGTCGCCAGGGTGTCGCCTGGGACAGCAGGGCCTCCCACGGGACCACCACGAGGGCGGTGGCCGCCAACACGCCCGCGAGCAACATGAGTGTGATCGTGGGTTTCAGCAGCATCCACACATACTCGGCATAGCCCCTCGCCAGTTCCCGGAACACCGTGGTAAACCGCTCTGAGCCATCTCCCGCTGGCGGCGACAGAATGACACAGGACGCGGGGACCTCGCGCGCCACAACCTGCTGCCACGAGGGTGTGCGGTCAAGCCCACGGACCAAGGCGGGCACAAGGAACAAAATCACAAAAACGAGAATGATGTATTTGGTCAGACTCATGGCGAGCGGCAGCGCCGTGAACGTCATCATCACCACAACGGGATTGAAGTTTGGCGAACTAAAGAGAAAACCCAATGCGACCTCTACGCGTCCATTCCCTCGGGTCACCCCGCACGCAACTGGGACGGCACAATTCGCACAGACACCGCCGGGCACACCCACCAACGCCCCCTTGAGGGCATTCAGGTAGAGATTCGTCCCGACTGTGAGCGGATAGTAGCGAAGCGTGAGGTGGAGCAAGGCCCCCAGCAACACCCCAAACGTCATACCAATCTTCATGCTACTGAGCCAGTTGACAGTGGTTGCGATAATGCGTAGCCCCATTGGGGCATCCGCCTCCACCGACATCGCTTGGTGACTGTACGCCATGCTTGGCACGACATACTCTTCTTGCGCTGCATAGCCCAAGAGTTGTGGGTATCGGGAAACACACCAAAAGACGCTGAGCAGGACGATGCTGGCGGTGATGAGCAGGATCGGGCGCCAGTGCGCTCGAATACGTGCGAATGCGACGGACGCGGTCGTGGGGTTTATCGAGGACATCCGGTCAACATGTACGGCGTGGGCGCGAAAGCATCGCTAGTCATCTTTGGAGAGCGGTTGCGAACCTCATGCGGATTAGAACCGTGACCAAGAACCGCTCGGAGAAGGAGCAGACTGATAAGCTGTTGAATCCTATGGTGAGCCGGCTGGGGGTCGAACCCAGGACCCTCGCCTTAAAAGGGCAGTCCAATCTGAGCTAAATCAACAACCTGACGATCCTGAGCCCTCCAATGCCTGACAAGGATTTACAACGACTTACAAACAGCGTGGTCTATATAGACCACGGCCAGGGTTCGCGCCATCTTCTTCCTGCTCGCCGCAATCACATTAACCTAGAAAGTGAAGATCGCAGGGCAACGCACGCTCTACATCAGCGCCACAATCACGAACACCCGGCAGACGTCTTCCTACGGCCGAACAATCCTGACTGTTACCTGGAGTTGATCGATCTCTACGACATGGCTACCCGCCCATTGAGCCTCGCCCTGCAACACGGCCCCAAGGCCTGGGAAGATGGGAGATCTCCACGCTGGAGCCAATTGTGTTCCATTTGGACCCATCGTTTGGCACGATCACCTCACGCAATTCGCGAGTGTGCCAGATCTGATCGGTCGTCTCAATTAACTTCCTCAACAGCCCGGCGTCTGGCCCGGCAGGAGTGGTGAACTAAATGGCCGCACGAACCAATAAGCGACTTCATAGTGAACGTGACAAGCTCAGGATCAGGGCCAGTCAGCTCTTGAACCGCTTGGAGGCCTTCGCCAACGGGAAAGTCGAGTTATCGGCGGCTCAAGTGCAAGCGGCCCGCATCATGATTGGGAAGGTGGTGGCAGACCTCAAGAGCGTCGAGATGACGGGTGATCCTGAGAAGCCCCTCGCGCATTCCATCACCGTCGAGTTCGTCACTCCTCATGAGTAACCCAACGGCCCGAGCACTGGCACCCCTGCCGCGTGACCGGATACGAAGATTCATGCGGGTGGCTTGAAAAAGAGTCAATCTTTCAAGGGCATTTCAAGAACGAGTCAGTTGCCAAACCAATTGGAAACATGGAGGAGAATATGACCGCCAAGGCTCGCGTCCAGAAGCACCGTGCCAAGCTGAAGGCCGATCACTGCGGCCGCCTGGAGGCGTGGGTCTCAACCGACTTGATCAAGGCGCGCCGCACGATCGCCCAACAGCAGAACCGCTATCTGTGGGCCGTCGTGAAAGACGCGCTCAAGGCGCATGTGACTCGCCACGCGGCGCTCGTAACGGCACCTCCGTAACGGTTGAGGCCTATCCTAGGGCCCACCCAGATGGGAGTCAAACCGTAGTATGTTGTCCGGGCCTGACAGGGCTAGCGACGAGGTGGCTTCCGCCACTCCCACGGCGGCACCACGCACTGGGCTCAAATTCCCATAGCGAGCGCCTACCGCCGAAATACAACCATTGACCCGCTGATGGCTTCAGCAAAACACCTAACTCGGTGCCTTTGAAACCGGCAGCAGCCCAGTT
>CAMBDY010000007.1 GCA_945865525.1 Nitrospira lenta
ATTTTGGACGTAAACACAGTAATTAATTTGATTGCAGTGATAATGTAATGCAATCAATGGGCCAAATGTTACCACCATAAGTTGTTTATTATACACGATAAATATAGCATTCATGAGTAGTCGTGTGTTGCAGATAGCGCACTGTGATATTTTTGATACAGGTACTGTGGAGGATTTATGAGAAAAGACACGCAGAAAGTAGTCACCGTTTACGCGGCTTAGCAAGCGACTGCCTGCGGTGTGTGAGTAAGTGTGTAACCAGAACAACTTCTCAATACACACACTTTTTTGTGCTCATTTTTCTTCCCTCAAACACGTACTAATGGATCAGGCCCCGGCGATCGAGCAAGTGATAAAGGTCTATAGACCGACTCCCATCTCCGCGGTAGAGACTCCGATCCTTGGGGAAGTGCGGTGGACGAGGAACTTGCCTTTCGGCAACAATGACGGGCCTGGTTTATATTTCGTCAGGCGCAAAGTTGTGTTTTAACCCGACCGTCGCGATGTGAGTGTGGCAGGGAGAAGGCGTCGATCCACATAAATTATCTGGCATTCGTGGTGAGAGAAGCGTAGAAGAGAAATTCTTATATGCGTATTCTCATCACAGGCGGAGCCGGATTTCTCGGGAGTCATCTCTCTGACATGCTGCTGCAGAGCGGCCATTCCGTGATCTGCATGGACAATCTCCTTACCGGGCGCATGGATAACCTGGCCCATCTGCTCGGGCATGAGCGGTTCTCCTTCATTAAATACGACGTCTGCGATTACCTGCATGTCGAAGGGCCCCTCGATGCGGTGATGCACTTTGCGTCGCCCGCCAGTCCTCAGGACTATATGGAGTTCCCGATTGCGACGATGAAGGTCGGGGCCATGGGGACGCATAAAGTATTGGGGCTGGCTCGGGCAAAAAGCGCGCGGTTTATTCTGGCCAGCACCTCGGAAGTTTACGGCGATGCTCTTGTGAACCCTCAGCCGGAAACCTATTGGGGGAATGTGAACCCCATTAGTCCTCGCGGGGTCTACGATGAGGCTAAACGGTTTGCCGAAGCCATGACCATGGCCTTCCATCGCTACCACGGGGTGGACACCAGAATCGTGCGGATTTTTAACACCTTCGGCCCCCGTATGAGGCCGCATGATGGCAGGGTTGTCTCCAGTTTTATCGTCCAGGCGCTCCAGGGGAAGCCGCTTAGCGTGTTCGGCGACGGGCTCCAGACCAGGAGCTTTTGTTACGTCGACGACTTGGCCCGAGGTATTATCTCTTTGCTCATGCTGGATTCGGACAAGACGCCTGAGCAGCGGATGGATCGTAAATTTCTCATCTCGGGGAATACAGGCGCCGAGATGGCCAGCATGCATGAGCCGGTGAATATTGGGAACCCGCGCGAGCTCACGGTGATGGAGATCGCGAAACTGGTGCTGGAGCTCACTCGCTCATCGAGCCAGATCACCCATCACCCCTTGCCGGCCGATGATCCGAAAGTCAGACGGCCAGACATTTCTCGGGCACGCGCGCTGCTGAACTGGGAACCCCAAGTGCTGCTTGAAGATGCCCTTCTTCGCACGATCGACTACTTCAAAAAAGTCATCTAGTTCCGGTTCGGTGTGAGCGGGCGCGGTCTTGCGCCCATCTCAGGGAAAACGGCCTATAATGGCCACCTTGACCGCATCGAAACTCCCGCTGTATCCTGTCCAAGCGTTACTATTACCAAGGATAAGTCTTTTTTATGTTGTCTGATCAAAGCAACCAGGCGGAAACGTCGGTCGAGCCTATCGAAGCGACGGGCGTGGAAGAGGTGGTCGCCCTCATTCCTATTCCAGAATATGTCACTGAATTGGTCACGCGAGCCAAGCAGGCCGCAGTTCGGCTGGCGACGCTGTCAACGGCTACCAAGAACCGGGCGCTCCTGGCGATGGCCGAGGCCTTGGAAGAACATAAAGACGCGCTGATCGCCGCCAATGAGCTGGATCTGGAGGCTTTCGGGACTGAGCCGGAGAGCAAAGCGATGGCGGACCGGCTGCGCCTGACGGAGGAGCGAATCGCCGAGATGGCGGTGGGCCTGCGCGAAGTGGCAGCGCTCCCTGATCCGCTTGGTACCATGCCGAAGATGTGGCCGAGGCCGAATGGTATGCAGGTAGGGCGAGTGCGGGTTCCGATCGGCGTTATCGGCATTATTTACGAGTCCCGTCCGAACGTCACGGCTGATTCCGCCGCCCTCTGTTTAAAGTCTGGGAATGTCTGTGTCCTGCGTGGTGGGAGCGAGGCGATCCATTCCAATACGGCGATTGCGAGGGTCCTTTCTGACGCGGCCGAAAAAGCCGGCGTCCCGACCGGGGCGATCACCTTTGTTGCGCGGCCTGAGCGTGAGCTGGTGCCTTTTTTGCTGAAGCAGGATCGCTACATCGATTTGATTATTCCGCGCGGCGGCGAATCGCTGATGAAGGTAGTCACCGAACATGCCACGATTCCTGTCATCAGGCACGATGCCGGCGTCTGTCACATTTATGTCGATGGCGATGCTGACCCTGCCATGGCCGAGCGGGTCTGTTTCAACGCCAAGGTGCAGCGGCCCTCGACCTGCAATGCAGTGGAGACCCTCTTGGTGAATCAGGGCATTGCCAGGAACTGGCTCGCGCCTTTCATTGCAAAGTTAGTCGAGGCTAAGGTCGAGGTGCGCGGTTGCCCGAAGACCTGTCAGTTGTCATCCTCGGCCAAGCCGGCGAGCGACGAGGATTTCGGAAAGGAATTCCTCGACCTCACCGTGGCAGTCAAAGTGGTCAAGAACATTGATGAGGCGATGGAACATATTGCCAAGTATGGTTCACGCCATACAGAAGCGATTGTCACCTCCGACTATCCCAAGGCTATGCGGTTCTTGCGGGAGGTCGATGCCAGCGCCGTGCTGGTGAACGCTTCGACGAGATTGAACGATGGCTATCAATTCGGGCTGGGCGCGGAAATTGGGATCAGTACGTCCCGCATCCATGCCCGGGGTCCGATGGGGCTAGAAGAATTAACCTGCTTTAAGTTTATCGTCTTGGGGAGCGGGCAAGTCCGCGAGTAGATGTCTGCTGACCCACTCTTGGCTGCATTGCACACAGCTGGCCATATTCGTTTTCCCACGAATCGTTCTTTCGCACAGGCTCTCGAACAGGCGGGCGGGCGAGTTGTCCGCCAAGCCACCGGCCATCTGGTCTTCTATCGCCAGGACGGGCGCAGATTTCTCGCTACAGACCCGGCAGGGAATCCGTTACATGAATGTGAGTGGGGGAGCAATGCCGTAGGCGAAGCGGTGCTTCTCCGTGCCAGGATCCGGTTGGATTGGGGCCAATGGGTCGGGTTGAAACCGGCTGGTTTAGTGAATGAAACCAGCCTCAATCTCGCCAGCAAGCCTGGCTGGCAACGGCTCACGGCTGACGATCTGAGGGCGATGGCCGCTCAGGCGCTCCGGGTTCCGATCGAGGACGTGCGGTTTTTCTATCGCGATGAGGATCTTGTGATCGGGCCGACCGGTCGGGCTACGATTCGTCAGCGGAAAGATGCCTTTTATGTGTTGCAGGATGGGGATTTCGAGCGGGCCAGATTCATGTCTTGTATGGGGGCGATGAGTTGGGCTTCGATCGACTTTCTGCCAGTCGTCGAACTGTTTAAGTCGCTCTTGCCGGGAACCGGGTCTGCGGTGTTTGAATTCATCCGCGGCCTCTACGACGATCAGAACGAGGGGAGCCAGAGCCCCAGGCCGTTGCGCTATCGCGGGATTCCCGCCTATCCGTCGGAAGCAGCTTTTCGCTTGTTCAGTAATTTCTTTACTCCTCAGGCCTCCTGTGGGACGAACCCTTTCACGCTCTTCATGAATCAAGAGCGGTCCAATCAAATCACTTGGTTGCCGGCTGGGATGCTGCCGGTTCGATATTTCGACCAGAGTAGCGGCGCCTGCCTAACCCTTCAGGGAGGCCTGCTGTATAAAGTGACGCTGGCATCCGATGTCGCAGGGCTCTCCTACATGAGTGCGAAAGGCCGTCGCATGCTGCCCTGCGATCGGAGCGCAGAGATTGCCCAAGGCCAGGTGATTTTGAAGGAGCGAGAGCGCCAGACTCTCTTGCCTGTGACCCTGCCGCACGAGAGCAGGGAACAGCCAGACGCATCAGTGGCTATGAGCTCGGTCGATTGGCGATCGGTCTTTGTGCAGGGGGTTCCCGTGATCTCTCCTGCCGAGGCCTATGGCGCGGTATTGCTCTACCCGGAAGACGAATCTGAAATCAACGAACGAGCGGCGCAGCCCTTCGTGGCGGATTATCTACACGATCGTGGCGAACAGGATCGTGAGATCGGCGCAGCCCTGTCCCATGCCGAGCAGGTCCTCATCGACAATGGCGATGCGGTGATTGCGACCTGCGTCCTTTTCGATCGGCCGAGAGACTATATGGTGCGCATTCATGCGGCGGCCCTGGCGCAAAAACAGGCGCAGCAACTTTGGACGGTCTGCGCCGAGATGCAGCGGTGGGATTGGCTCTCGCGCATTCGATTTCTTCCGGTAAACGCATCGCAGGACCAGGCAGCCCCTCCTCTCTATGATTTGATCTATTGGTGGATCCCCTATGGTGACGGGGAGCAGCCGGCCAGGTTGGCTGAAGGGATGAAGGAGATGGCGCGAACTCTTCGGGGAGGAGGCAATGCCTTCGTCGTCGGTCCGGCGCAACTGGGCCGGCATGGCTCGTCCACTGGACTCCATGTCTGCTGGGAAGAACCGGTCGAGCAGCTCCCTACGTTTCGGATGCATCGCACGATCCTGCCGAAAGCGAAGCTGCGGGCGGGGCTCACTTTATTTCACCTGAAGAAGGTCTAGTCTGCTTGCACTGGGTATCACGGATCGATTACGGTTGTCTCCATGAATGAACCGACGTCAGAACAGATTGCAGGTGAGGAGTCGGGCGACAAGATCGTCATTTATTGGGAGCGGGAATATTCGACGGCCATCGCGCCAGAGCGGCTGAAGCTTGACTTCATGCCGCATCGGCCCCTGCTGTCAGGAATGTCGCTGAACGAGCAGCGGACAGTCGCGGTCGAGGGTTATAAAGTGATTCCTGACGATTGCGGCCCGGTGCGAACGGTGGGTCAGTATGGCTGGCTCATTCGGTCTCCGGCTGACTGTAAGATTCGCCGCACGACCGAGGGAGTGAAGTGGCAAGCTCCGCCGATCCTGCCGGAGGAGCGAATCCTTGGCTACAAGTCCTTTTCAGGGACCTATGTCGATTTGATTTTAAATAGCGGCTATCCCAAGCTCTGTTGCGGGATCCGTTTCTATTATCCCAAACAGGTGGGCTTGATGATGAAGGACGTGCCGAACCACTTCTACCACTATCCCAATCGGACGTTTTTTGTGTGGGAGGGGATTAAGACGCAGGAATACAAACGTACGCCGAACATGTACGAATGGCTTCCGGACTACGACGCTTTCGCCTCGAATTTTCTGTTGCAACTCACCAAGCCGACGACGATCAAACGGGGCGATCCCATTGGGATCGTGGTGCCAGTGATGCTGCCCAAGCAGTTTGCGCTCGAAGAGCTCAAACGTCCCTAGGGCTCGTTAGTAGTCTGGCACGCGCCGCCGTCCGCGGTGTGCGGCGCGGTCGCGAATCCTCTCGTCTGCTGCATTGTGGCCGTCGACCCACGTATCGCCCCTCATATTGGACAGGCCGTGAAAGTGCGCGCCTCCCTCATAGGTGGAGCCACCGCCTGGGGGATTGACAGGGTTCCTGGGCCTCAGTATGATGCAGCAACCTTTAATACTCATCCTGCGAGGTGAGTAAGGAGTTTTTATGATCGTTATTCAGGCTTGTGTCTGCCGACACATCTCAACCTTCTCATCGAATGTCGATGAGGGGGTTTTTTTATGCCAGAAAGTTGAATGAATCATGGCGATGACTCAGAACGATCGACCCCAGGAACGGCTGATTATGGATGCGGGAGACATCGCTCGGGCGGTGACCCGTATTGCGCATGAGATTCTCGAGCGGAATAAGGGTATGCAGAATCTGGCGTTGATCGGAATCAGAACCGGCGGGGTGCATCTGGCCCATCGGCTGGTGCAACGGATCCAAGAGATTGAATCGGCTTCCGTGCCGATCGGCGAGTTGGACGTTACCCTCTATCGGGACGACCTGTCGATGCGGAAGGAACAGCCGATTCTCCGCATGACGTCGGTTCCGTTTGATATTTCAGACAAAGTGATTGTGCTGGTGGATGACGTCCTGTTCACGGGGCGAACCATCCGCGCGGCGATGGACGGATTGATCGATCTGGGCCGGCCGGCGGAGATTCAGCTGGCGGTGCTGGTCGACCGGGGTCATCGGCAGCTGCCGATCAAGGCGACCTATATCGGAAAAAATATTCCGACGTCCCGTGAAGAGGACATTCAAGTGTTATTAGAAGAACAAGGCGAGGATGATCGGGTGGTGATCCTCAAGGCCTGAGGTGGAGGGAACGATGAGTCTCAAACGCAAAGACCTCTTGAGCCTGGCGCCCTTGTCGGTGGACGAGATCAAGCTGATCCTGGAGACAGCCGATTCGTTCAAGGAAGTGACCGGGCGGGAAATCAAGAAAGTTCCGGCGCTCCGTGGCCGCACGGTGGTCAATCTCTTTTTCGAGCCCAGTACGAGAACGCGCACATCGTTCGAGCTGGCGGCGAAACGGCTGAGCGCCGACGTGATCAACTTTTCGCCTTCGTCGAGCAGTGTCGTCAAAGGGGAAACGTTGCTCGATACCGCGCGCAATATCGAAGCGATGCAGGCGGATATTATCGTCCTGCGTCATCCTTCGGCCGGCGCAGCCGAGGCCCTGGCCCGCGGGGTGAAGTCCGCCGTGATCAATGCCGGAGACGGATGGCATGAGCATCCGACGCAAGGGCTCTTGGATCTCTACACGATTCGCGAGCGGGGCCTGTCGTTCGAGGGGCTCAAGGTGGCGATCGTCGGTGACGTAGCCCATAGCCGGGTGGCCCGTTCGAACATTTATGCTTTGGTCAAGTTGGGAGCGGAAGTTCGGGTAGTGGGGCCTCCGACGATGATCCCGGCAGGAGTCGAGAAG
Source organism: Nitrospira lenta (assembly GCA_945865525.1). GTDB lineage: Bacteria > Nitrospirota > Nitrospiria > Nitrospirales > Nitrospiraceae > Palsa-1315. The sequence goes on from CAMBDY010000007.1 coordinate 7,088, forward strand.
CTGGGCGTGCGCGTCTACTACCATCTCGATGAGGCTCTGCGCGACGTGCAGGTCATCATGATGTTGCGTCTGCAGCTGGAGCGGCAAGGGAAGGCCCTGTTCCCGACCATTCGCGAATATGCGCGGCTCTACGGATTGACGTCCGAGCGAGTTAAGCTGGCCGATCCCAAGGTGATCGTGATGCATCCTGGGCCGATCAATCGGGGAGTCGAGATCGCGCCGGAAGTGGCGGATAGTTTGTCGTCGGTGATCTTGGACCAGGTGGCGAACGGCGTGGCCGTTCGCATGGGTATTCTTTATCTCATGTCAGGAGCGAACTAAATCGTGGCTATTCACATTGCAGGCGGGCACGTGATCGATCCGGGACGGTTCAATGGCGTGGCCGATGTGTTGATCAATGAGGGGCGGATCGTGGCGGTGGGGCCCAACCTCAAAGTTCCGGCTGGCGCCACGAAGATCGATGCCAAGGGTCGGTTGGTCCTTCCCGGGTTTGTCGATCTCCATGTCCATTTCCGGGAGCCAGGCTTTGAATACAAAGAATCGATTCAAAGCGGCGCAGCCGCAGCGGTGGCAGGCGGCTTCACCTCGGTCTGTTGCATGCCCAATACGAACCCCGCGAACGACAATCAGGCAATTACGGAATTCATGCTGGAGCGGGGGAAAGCGGCCGGGCTGGCGAATGTGTTTCCCATCGGCGCGATCACGAAAGGCTTGGAAGGCAAGGAGTTGGCGGAGATTGGCGACTTGCGGCGCGCTGGTTGTGTGGCCATCTCGGATGACGGGAAGCCAGTGATGAACAGCCTCGTGATGCGGCGCGCAATGGAATATGCCCTGGCCTTCGACGTGGCGGTGGTCGACCATTGTGAAGATCTGCATCTCGCCGAGGGGGGCTGCATGAATGAAGGAGTTGTCTCGACTGAGTTGGGGCTCCCTGGTATGCCGTCTGCGGCGGAAGATGTGATGGTGTCGCGGAATATCGCCCTGGCGGAACTGACTGGCGCCAGGCTGCATCTGGCCCATATCAGCACCGAGGGATCGGCTAGGATGGTGCGGGAGGCCAAGTCCCGCGGGTTGAGAGTCACTGCCGAGGCCTGCCCCCATCACTTCACCATCACGGAGGAAACGGTTCGGGGCTATAACACCTATGCCAAAATGAATCCTCCGCTCCGGACCGAGAAAGATGTGCAAGCGATCAAAGAAGGTCTGCGCGACGGCACGATCGATGCCATTGCCACAGACCATGCGCCTCATGCCACGCAGGAAAAACAACTGGGGTTTGCGGAAGCGCCCTTCGGCATCGTCGGCTTGGAGACGGCGCTACCCTTGACCTTTGCCTTGGTCGAGGAGGGCATCTTGTCCTTGGAGTCCGCGGTCGATAAATTGAGCACGGCTCCCGCGAAGGTGTTTGGATTGGCCAAGGGCACTTTGGCAATCGGGGCGGATGCCGATGTGACGATTGTGGATCAGCATGAACAGTGGGAAGTCGATCCGGCCAAGTTTTTTTCAAAGAGCCGCAACACTCCCTTTGCCGGTTGGAAGGTGAAGGGGCGCGTGAGGACGACCATCGTCAGTGGCCGAGTGGTATTCGAAGCCAGCCGGGCGGAGGGCTAGTGTTGCGCTCATCCCGTTGGAGGCTGATCGGTTGTTTGACCTGTGAATGGCTGGCGCTGGGCATCTGGGTCGGCGGGCTGCTGGTGCTTATCGGGGCGGTCATTCCCGCCGTTTTCAATACGTTCGGCGGGCAGGACTCAGGCGGGTTCTTTCTGACGAGAGCCTTTGAGGGGTATAATCGATTCGCGATTGGAGCGCTGACGGTGTTGTGTGCTGGCACCTGGTATCGCTGGTGGAGTGGCAATCAGGACGTGGCGGTCAGCCGGGCTGAGATGGGTTTACTGATGGGGATGGCGGTGATCGCCGGTATCATCATTCTCTGGCTGCATCCGCTCGTGGCTTCGCTCCAGGCGCAGGCTTTTGCGGTGAAAGAGGAGGCGGCGCGGAAGGCGGCGTTCGAAGCGTTCTTCCGTATCCATATGCCGGTCCGGTCGCTCTACATGGTCAATCTCGTACTGGGAATTGTGCTGACAGGAATGAAAGCTCAACGGTCGCTGCGGCGGGATAGAGTGGTGACGTGAAACAAGCATTGTTGGCATTGGCAGATGGCACCCTCTTCGAGGGGCGCGCGTTGGGATACGAAGGGGAGACGGCCGGCGAAGTCGTGTTTAACACAGCCATGACCGGCTATCAGGAAGTCTTGACCGATCCCTCCTATAAAGGACAGATCATCACGATGACCTGTCCTCACATCGGCAATTACGGGGTGACGCCGGAGGATATTGAGTCGCGGAAGATCTGGGCCGAAGGGTTTGTCGTCAAAGAGGCCAGCACGCTCGCCAGCAACTGGCGCAGCAAGCAACAGCTACAGGCCTACCTCCAGGAAGCGAAGATCGTCGGCATTGAGGGGCTAGATACCAGGGCCCTCACGCGTCATCTGCGTGAACATGGTTCGCAGCAGGGCCTCATTACCCATATCGAGACGGACGCCCGTCGTGCTGTAGCCAAGGCCAAGGCGGCCCCCAGCATCATTGGTCGGGATCTCGCGACCACTGTGACCTGTCAGACAGCCTATCAATGGATAGAGGGATCGGGTGAATGGATTCCTTCGCTCGGCAAGAAGCCCCGCGCCGCTGCGACCAAGCGGTGGCATGTTATCGCCTATGATTTCGGCGTAAAGCAGAATATCCTTCGTCAGCTCGTGGATGCCGGCTGCCATGTGACTGTCGTGCCGGCTTCGACGACGGCGAAACAGGTGGCGTCCCTCAGACCGGACGGGATTTTTCTTTCAAACGGCCCGGGCGATCCGGAAGGCGTGCCCTACGCGATTCAATCGGTGCGGGAACTGATCGGCCAATATCCGCTCTTCGGTATTTGTTTGGGTCATCAGATCCTCGGCCTCGCGTTGGGGTTCAAGACCTATAAGTTGAAGTTTGGCCACCATGGGGCGAACCATCCGGTCATGAATCTGCGCACGAGACAGGTCGAGATTACTTCGCAGAACCATAATTTTGCGGTGCAAGTCACGCAGCCAATCACATCCGTGCCGGATCGTCCGCTCGTGGTTGAGACAACCTTCGGGAAAGTCGCCGTGACCCATGTAAGTTTGAACGACCATTCGATCGAAGGATTGGCCTGTGTGGATCGTCCGGTATTTTCGGTCCAGTATCACCCGGAAGCCTCTCCTGGCCCCCATGACTCTGGTTACTTATTTGCCGAGTTTACTCAGCTTATGGAGAAACAGCATGTATAAGATTGTCACCATGGTTGGCCGGCTCTGTCTCTTCGTCATCATCGGTTTGCAATCAGGCTGCATCACGGTCAATCTAATCGAGCCCTCCGGGCCGGTGCGGGAAGTGCAGCTGAGCGGCACGGGCGACGGAAAAGTGCTGGTGCTGGATCTGTCCGGGGTCATCAGCGCGCAAGATAAAGACGGCCTCATGCCGCATCCCAATATGGTGGCCCTGTTCAAGGAAGAGCTGACGCGGGCCTCGAAAGACGACCAGATCAAGGCCCTGGTGCTTCGCATCAACAGTCCCGGTGGCACGGTGACCGCCTCGGACATCCTTTATCACGAGTTGCGGGAGTTCAAGCTTAAAAAAAAGGTGCCCGTGATCGCCTCGATGATGGATGTGGCCGCATCTGGGGGCTATTACCTGGCCATGGCGGCGGACAGTATTTGGGTCCATCCCTCGACGGTGACGGGGAGTATCGGCGTGATCATGCTGACCGTCAATGCGCGAGGCTTGCTGGAGAAAGTGGGACTCGAAGCCAACGCGATTACGTCCGGCCCCCGCAAAGATATGGGTTCGCCTTTTCGGGTGATGACGGTTGAAGAACGAGCCATTTTCCAAAGTGTGATCGATTCGTTTTATCATCGGTTCCTGTTAGTGGTGGAGGAGGGGCGACCGCAACTGTCGTCTGCGCAGATCAGGAAACTGGCCGACGGGCGGATCTATTCAGGAGACCAGGCCAAGGCGGCGGGCTTGATTGACGAGATCGGGTATCTGGATGACGCGATCGAGATGGCCAAAAAAAAAGCTGGTCTGACGGAGGCGCGGGTCGTGACCTATGGGCACAGGGGCGAGTATCAGAATAATATCTATTCGCGTTTGTTCGGGACGAGCGCCGGCATGGCCGGGTTCGCCAATTTAGATTTGCTATCGATGGTGCGGGGTGGAACGCCTCAGTTCATGTACCTTTGGATGCCGTAGGTTGCCATGGCACGTGCTGCTCAATCCATTGATCGAGCCTTAGCCACTCCCATTGGGCGGCGGGCGATGTTGGCGCTAGGCGCCCAGGGGGCGATGCGCCTCTGCGCCGCGCTCGGAGTCGGGGCCGCCATGAGTTTGTTCGGCAGCCTGACCGGCTGTTATCGCGCGCCAGGCACGGCTCGCGATCAGGTGATTTTCTTCTCCGAAGAGAAGGAAATGCAGTTTGGCTTGAGCGCCTACCGCGAGGTGTTGCGGTCAGCGCCCCTCAGCGACAATGCGGAAATCAACGAGCTGGTGCAACGGGTCGGACGGAGAATCGCGGCCGCCGCCAACAAGCCTGAGTATCAGTGGGAGTTTGCCGTCATTCAAGACGACAAGATGGTCAACGCCTTCGCGCTGCCTGGTGGAAAGGTGGCGATTTTCACCGGGATTCTCAAACATACGAAAGACGACGTTGGATTGGCGACGGTGGTGGGGCATGAAGTCGCCCATGCGTTACAGCGGCATGGAGTGGAGCGGATGAGCCGGAGCATCCTGGATCAAATCGCGCAATTGGGGGCTTTGGCCGGGGCGGTCTCAGGCAGTGTCAACCCCGGTGCGATGCAGGGGCTCTTGGGCGCTTACGGAGTCAATGTGTCTTTGCCCTTCAACCGAAAACAGGAATCGGAAGCCGATTACGTCGGGCTCCGTTTGATGGCGCAAGCGGGATACGATCCGCGTGAGGCCGTTCCTTTTTGGGAGCGCATGAGTGGCTGCCCGAGGCAGATGATCGGTAAGGTCTGCTTCAGGTCGCAGCAGTCGATCCCGGAATTTTTGTCCACCCATCCGTCCGATTTAACTCGTATCAACCAGATCGAATCCTGGCTTCCTGAGGCGCTCCAGCATTATCATGGGCCGGGGGGCGGGGTGGCTCCGCCGCCCGCTGCGCCATACAGGCCTGCGATCGGGCCCATGCCACAACCGAGCTAGCTGACTTTAAAACGAGGTTTTTGTGCCAAGGCGAACAGATATTAAATCCATTCTATTGATCGGGTCCGGCCCGATCGTGATCGGTCAGGCCTGTGAGTTCGACTATTCCGGCACGCAGGCCTGCAAAGCGCTGAAAGAGGAAGGCTACCGGGTCATTCTCATCAACAGCAATCCTGCCACGATCATGACCGACCCGGAACTGGCCGATCGGACTTATGTAGAGCCAATCACGACCGAAGTGGTCGAAAAGGTGATCGAGCGAGAACGGCCAGACGCCCTGCTCCCGACCATGGGGGGCCAGACCGCGTTGAATACCACGATGGCCTTGGTCAAACGGGGGACGCTCGAAAAGTATGGTGTGAAACTGATCGGCGCCTCAGCCGAGGCGATCCATAAGGCCGAGGACCGCGAAGCCTTTAAACATGCGATGCAGCGAATCGGTTTGCGGGTACCGTCTAGCGGCACGGCCCATAACCGTGATGAAGCCATCAAGATTCTCGAGCAGACCGGATTCCCTTCGATTATCCGTCCCTCCTTCACCATGGGCGGAACCGGCGGAAACATTGCCTATAACCGGGAAGAGTTCGAGAAGCTGATCGATTGGGCTTTGGCCATGAGTCCGGTCAGCCAGGTGCTGATTGAGGAATCGCTCATCGGATGGAAAGAATATGAACTCGAGGTGATGCGCGACCTCAAGGACAATGTCGTCATCATCTGTCCCATCGAGAACCTGGATCCGATGGGAGTCCATACGGGGGACAGCATCACTGTCGCGCCGGCCATGACCCTCTCGGACAAAGAGTATCAGCGTATGAGGGATGCCGCAGTCCGGATCATCCGCGAGATTGGCGTCGATACAGGCGGTTCGAACGTGCAGTTCGGCCTGGATCCCAAGAATGGCGACATGGTCGTCATCGAAATGAATCCGCGCGTGTCGAGAAGTTCCGCGCTCGCCTCCAAGGCGACGGGGTTCCCTATCGCCAAGATTGCGGCGAAGCTTGCCGTGGGCTATACGCTGGATGAAATCACCAACGACATCACCGGCGTGACCAAAGCCTCCTTCGAACCGACTATCGACTATGTGGTGGTGAAGATCCCTCGCTTTACTTTCCAGAAGTTTCGTGGGGCCGATCCGACCCTCACGACGCAGATGAAATCGGTGGGCGAAGTGATGGCGATCGGTCGCACCTTTAAAGAGGCTTTGCACAAGGCAATTCGTTCGTTGGAATTGAACATGAGCAGCCTCTCTTCGCGGGAGGGGTTGGATTGCGGCATCCCAGAGGGATTCGATAGGGCGCAGGGGCTGGAGCGGGTCCGGCAGCATCTGCGGACTCCGATTGCCGAGCGATTGTGGCATGTGGCGGACGGCATGCGTCTTGGTCTGTCGAACGGCGACCTCTTTGCCCTCACGATGATCGACCCCTGGTTCCTGGAACAGGTTCGGGAGTTGATTCAATTCGAAGCGGTGTTGGTCCGCCAGGCTGGTAAGAAGCCAGCGGTGCTTGAGGAGTCGCTCTTATGGCAGGCCAAGGAACTGGGGTTCTCGGATGATCGTATCGCGCAACTCATTGGCGGTACTGCTGCCTCGATCCGGAAGCAGCGGACCAAGCCCCAGGGCAAACGAGGCGTGACCTATAAGCGCGTGGACACCTGCGCCGCGGAGTTTGAAGCCCATACCCCCTATCTCTATTCGACCTACGGCAGTGAATGCGAGGCTCGCCCGACGGACCGGAAGAAAGTGATCATCCTCGGTAGCGGGCCAAACCGCATCGGGCAAGGGATTGAATTCGACTACTGTTGCGTCCATGCGGTCATGGCCCTGCGCGAAGAAGGCATCGAATCGATCATGGTGAATTGCAATCCTGAAACGGTGAGCACGGACTACGACACCTCGGATCGGCTCTATTTCGAGCCGCTGACAGAGGAAGACGTCCTCAATATCGTGGAGCGTGAACAGCCGCTGGGCGTCGTGCTGCAGTTCGGCGGGCAGACGCCCCTGAAGCTTGCCTTGCCTCTCTCCAAGGCCGGGGTGAAAATTTTGGGTACGAGTCCTGAGGCGATCGACCGGGCCGAAGATCGGGAACGATTCCGCGACCTCCTGGATAAACTGGGGCTCCGCCAGGCGGAGTGTGGTATGGCCCGATCCGTAGACGAGGCGTTGAAGATTGCGGCGCAGATCACCTATCCGGTCATGGTGCGGCCTTCGTATGTGTTGGGCGGGCGGTCCATGCAGATCGTCTATGCCGAAGCAGGCTTGCTGGAATATATGACCACGGCGGTTAAGGCCTCGCCGAAACATCCGGTGCTGATCGACTGCTACCTTTCTGATGCAATCGAAGTCGATGTCGACGCCATTTCAGACGGGACGAACGTTGTGGTGGCAGGGATCATGGAGCATATCGAAGAAGCCGGGGTCCATTCAGGGGACTCGGCCTGTTCCTTGCCGCCCTATTCGCTCAAGCCGAGCGTCGTAGAAGAGATTCGCCGGCAAATGAAGGCTCTGGCCCTGGAACTGGGCGTGATCGGTTTAATGAACGCGCAATTTGCCGTGAAAGAGGATACGATCTACGTGCTCGAGGTCAATCCACGAGGCTCGCGTACTGTGCCCTTTGTCAGTAAGGCCATCGGGGTGCCCTTGGCCAAGCTGGCCATGAAGGTGATGGTGGGCAAAACCTTGCCGGAACTGGGGTTCACCGAGGCCCCTGCGCCGGTGCATTTGTCCGTGAAAGAATCAGTATTCCCCTTCAATAAGTTTCCCGGGGTGGATGTCCTCTTGGGGCCGGAGATGAAGTCGACCGGCGAAGTGATGGGCATCGATCAGGATTTCGGTTGGGCCTTCGCCAAGTCCCAGGCGGGAGCCGGCGCGCCGCTACCCAAGGAAGGCACGGCCTTCATCAGCGTGAAAGAAAGCAATCGTCCCGCGGCGCTGGAGGTGGTGAAGCAGCTGCATAAGCTGGGGTTCAACATCCAGGCGACGAGCGGCACGGCTGGCTATTTGCGGGACCATGGGGTGCCGACGGAAACCGTGAACAAGGTCAAGGAAGGCCGCCCCCATATCGTGGACCATATCAAGAACGGGCAGGTGGCCTTGGTTGTGAATACTGTGAGCAACGCGGCGTCTCATGCCGATTCCTTGTCGATTCGCCGGGAGGCCTTGAATAGAGGGCTAGCCTATTATACGACTATCCGGGGCGCGCGAGCGGCGGTCATGGGCATTGAAGCGATTTTGAAGACAGAGCTCACGATTCGGTCGTTACAGGAATATCACCACCACTTATAGAGGACGTTATACTATGCCGACACCGATCACGCGAAAGGGGCACGAGGCACTTCAGGCAGAGCTTGATCGCCTTCGCAAAGTCGAACGCGCCAAAAATATCGAAGCCATCGCCGAAGCGCGAGCCCATGGCGACTTGAGCGAGAATGCGGAGTACGATGCCGCCAAGGAGCGCCAGGGGTTCATCGAATCGCGCATCATCGAGCTCGGATCGAAGCTAGCCGACGCCCGCATCATCGAAACGGCAGGGCGGGTCTCCGAGACCATCGTGTTCGGCGCCACCGTGGTCGTGATCGAACAGGAGTCGCAGTCGAAGCGTCAATACACGCTGGTGGGCCAGGATGAAGCCGATATGAAAGTGAACCGCATCTCGATTCAGTCTCCGGTCGGCAAGGCGCTCATCGGCAAGCGTGTCGGCGAGTTCGTCGAGGTGAAGACACCGGTCAAGATCGTCGAATACGAAGTGGTGGAGATTCGCTTCGAGGAGCTGTAGTGCCCCCCCTCACGGACTGCAAGGCCGTCATAATTACGACACCAACCTACGAAGGTGGGACCGTATTCCCTAAGCGTTTAGCGAGTAAGGAGGGTGGCTGGCCGCTCCCTCCCCCCTCGTGTTCTAGGGGCGTTGTCCGGATGCTAGCGCTAGCGTTGTGGCTTCAATCGACGCTTGTAGGATTTTGATCATGCTGGTGAGTTCTGAGAGCGACGTGCTGAGTGGCGGCATGAGGATGAGGATGTTGCCGATTGGGCGGAGTAGGAGTCCACGGCTGCGCGCCTCTATCGATGCGCGATGTCCGATTTGCGCTTCGAGCGGATAGGGTTTCTTAGTTCCCTTATCTTCCACCAACTCGATGGCGGCCATCAATCCACGCTGTCGGATATTCCCAACATGAGACAGTTGCCGGAGCGGTTGGAGGAGCCGCGTCATCGTTTTGATCTTGGGTTGCAGCTTCGCAAGCGTCTTTTCTTTTTTGAATACATTGAGATTCGCTAGGGCCACGGCACAGCCAAGAGGATTGCCTGTGTAGCTGTGGCCGTGGAAGAAGGTCTTGAAGTCTTCGTACTTGCCAAGAAAACCTTGGTAGATCTCGTCGGTGGTCACGGTCGCCGCTAGGGGCATGTAGCCACCGGTTAGGCCTTTGCTAATCGCCATTAAGTCCGGGGTGACGCCTTCATGCTGACAGGCGAACATTTTGCCGGTACGGCCGAAGCCGGTAGCCACTTCGTCGGCGATTAAGAGCACATTGTATTTTGTGCAGAGCTCACGGATTCTTTTCAGATAGCCGGGCGGGGCCGTGATCATCCCGGCGGCGGCTTGTACTAATGGCTCGATGATGAAACCGGCTAAGTCACGGTGTTGTTCTTTGAGTATTCGTTCAATTGGGTCAAGGCAGGCCATCTGGCAGGAGGGATAGGTCTGATTGAGTGGGCAGCGATAACAATAGGGTGGATCGGCTTCCAGGGTGGGAAAGAGGAGGGATTTGAACCGTGCATGGAAGAGCTCAATGCTGCCAACGCTGATTGCTCCAATAGTGTCGCCGTGATAAGCCAGCTTGAGATGCAGGAATGTATTCTTTGGACCTAAGTTGGGATGTCGTTGCTGCCAGTACTGAATTGCCATTTTGAGCGAGACTTCCACTGCCGTTGATCCATTGTCGGAATAAAACACACGCTTTAGGCCCTTTGGCATGATCCGAATGAGTTCGCGCGCGAGCTGAATAGCTGGCGGATTAGAGAGGCCGAGGAAGGTGGAATGGGCGATCTTGTCGAGTTGGTTTTTGAGGGCTCGGTCGAGCGCTGGATGGCGATGCCCATGCAGATTGACCCAGATGGAGGAGGTTCCGTCGAGGTACTTCTTCCCCTCCGTATCTATGAGGTAGGACCCCTTCCCTCGCTCAATAATCAGCGGTTCTTGCTGCTCCCATTGCTGCATTTGGGTGAAGGGATGCCAGAGATAGGTCCGGTCCCAATCCGCGAGTGTGGCCGTGCGATATTTTTTAGCCATGGTCCTTCGAGTCTGCGTGAAACAGGTGAGGGAGGCGGATTGTGGGCGCCAACAGAATCCCGGTGCGGCGCGGATTATACGAGGGGGCGCGTACTTTGACAACCGGAGAGGCAGTAACTATAATGAGTTGATTTTATTGAAAAAAGAGTTAGCATTTGCAAAGACTTATACGTAATTTCTCAATTATTGCTCATATCGATCACGGCAAATCGACCCTCGCTGACCGGATCCTTGACGTAACTGGTGCGGTGACTGCCCGAGAGGCCAAGGAGCAGATCCTTGATGCGATGGATCTGGAACGGGAACGGGGCATCACGATCAAGGCCCATGCGGTCGCCATCCGGTATAAAGCCAAGGATGGGGAGACCTATGCCTTGCATTTGATCGATACGCCTGGTCACGTAGACTTCACATATGAGGTCTCACGCAGTCTTGCCGCATGCGAAGGAGCACTCTTGCTCGTCGATGCCACACAGGGTGTTCAGGCGCAAACCATTGCCAATGTGAATTTGGCCATGGCGAACAACCTCACGATCATTCCGGTTATCAATAAAATTGATCTGGCCAGCGCCGATGTCGAGGGCACCAAACGGTCGATTGCCGATGTACTGATGCTAGATGCGACCGATGCCCTCTTGATCAGCGCGAAAGAAGGCAAGGGCGTGCCGGAAGTGCTAGAGTCCGTCATCGAGCGAATTCCCCCGCCTTCCGGCGATACGACTGCCCCGCTGAAGGCGCTCATCTTCGATTCCTGGTTCGACAACTATCAGGGGGTGATCGTGCTGGCGCGGATCGTGGACGGCTCCGTACGGCCCGGCATGAAGATCAAAGTCATGTCAAACGAGCGGGTGTTTGAAGTGATGGAGGTCGGCCAATTTAGCCCGAAGCGAACGAAGAAGACTGAGCTATTAACCGGCGAAGCGGGCTATCTCTGCGCCAATATGCGTGAAGTTGCCGACGTCAAGATCGGTGATACCCTCACAGATGCGGTGACGCCCACGCGCACGCCGTTCCCTGGTTATAAAGAAGTGAAGCCGTTAGTGTTCTGCGGACTCTATCCCACCGACACGGCCCGCTACGAAGATTTGCGGGATGCGCTGATCAAACTGCGATTGAACGACTCCTCGTTCGTCTACGAGCCGGAGACCTCGCTCGCATTGGGGTTTGGGTTTCGCTGCGGCTTCCTGGGCCTTCTCCATATGGAAATCATTCAGGAGCGGCTGGAGCGTGAATATAATTTGACGCTCCTGACCACCGCGCCGACTGTTGTCTATCGTGTGTTGCTAACTAATGGTGACGTGCTGGAGGTCAATAATCCCTCGCAGCTCCCGCCTCCCAGTAGCATCGAATCGTTCGAGGAACCGTTCATTCTGGCCTCGGTCATTACGCCAGAGCGATACATGGGGGCTATTATCCAGCTCTGTCAGGAGCGCCGAGGGATTCAACGAGGTATGCAATTTCTCGACCCGACGAGGGTGACGATCAGTTATGAAATGCCGCTCAACGAAGTCATTCTCGATTTTTACGACAAGCTGAAGTCGCGTACACAGGGCTATGCGTCGCTAGATTATGAATTGCTTGGCTATCGCTCATCCGATCTCGTGCGGCTCGATATCCTCTTGAACGGTGAGTCGGTTGATGCCTTGTCCTTCATTACCCACAAAGATCGGTCCATTCAGCGTGGGCGTCAGCTAGCTGAGAAAATGAAAGAGCTCATTCCTCGGCAGATGTACGAGATCGCGATTCAGGCCGCGATTGGGAGTAAGATCATCGCGCGCGAAACGATTGGCGCCATGAAGAAGAACGTCTTGGCGAAATGCTATGGCGGCGATATCACGCGCAAGCGCAAGCTCCTCGAGAAACAGAAGGAAGGGAAGAAGCGTATGAAATCCGTGGGGAACGTGGAAGTGCCGCAAGAGGCCTTCCTCGCCATTCTGAAAGTCGGTGACGAGTGAGCGGGGACACAAACCTTCCGCCGGTGGATGGTCTGGCGTCTGTGGCTCTCGAGGAGCGGGCAGAGGCGTCGGCTCTTACCCGCGATGAACCGTCTGTCGCGCAGCTTGGTAGAAAGTCGATCTTTCGTGAGTATGCGGAAGCCATTGTCGTCGCGATGCTACTAGCCTTTGCAATCCGGGTGTTCATCGTCCAGGCCTTTAAGATTCCTTCCGGCTCAATGATCCCTACCCTGTTGGTCGGGGACCATATCCTGGTCAGTAAGTTATCTTATGGTATTCAATGGCCAAGCCAGTGCAAGTTTCATGTGGCGTTGCCTCCCGTCAATTGCTACGCCTCGGAGGCACTTATCCAATTTGGTAAGCCCCAGCGGGGCGACGTCATCGTGTTCCGGTTCCCTGAAGATGAGGACAAAGATTTCATTAAGCGTGTGGTGGGGACTCCTGGTGATACTGTGCAGGTGCTCAACAAGGCCATCCTGGTAAACGGGACGGTGCTCGACGATAAACTCTTTACGCAACGGATCGATCCGGGAATCATTGACGGCGTCATCAATCCACGCGACAATTTCGGGCCGGTGACCGTGCCGGATGACGCCTACTTTGTGATGGGCGATAATCGCGATCAAAGTCTGGATAGCCGGTTTTGGGGGTATGTGCGAGAGGAGAAGATCCGCGGGAGGGCGTTTCGCATCTACTGGTCGTGGAGCGGACAGGGCGAATGGACGGAGTGGGTCAGATGGGATCGATTCGGCAAAGCCATTCAGTAAATAAAGCCATGCGCCAAGCTAGAGTCGGCTCAGGGGTGCAGAGGCCCAAGGGGGCTGCGTCGCCGAAAGTCCTGCAGCAGTATATTGCGCGGTTTCCCCAAGCTTCCGTGCTCGTCATCGGCGACCTCATTCTTGATCATTATATTTGGGGCCGTGTGAGCCGGATCTCGCCGGAAGCGCCGGTCCCGGTGGTCCATGTTGACTCTGAATCCTTCAGACTCGGCGGTGCCGCCAACGTCTTCAATAACGTGCTGGCGTTGGGTGGAAAAGCCGATCTCTGTGGCGTCATTGGGTCAGACGAGTCGGGCCGGATGCTCCTGAAAGAAATTGGTACGAGCCGTTCTGGGCGAGGCGGGGTCGTGATCGATCCGGACCGCCCGACCACCAGGAAGTCTCGTGTCATTGCCCATAATCAGCAGATTGTGCGGTACGACGTGGAGCGACGTGGAGAGCTCAAGCCGGCGATACAACGGAAGATCCTCCGTTACGTCGAGTCGCGATTGCGATATGTCTCCTGCCTCGTGGTGTCGGACTACGCCAAGGGAGTCGTGAGCGCTAGCTTGATGGCGGACCTCACGCGCCTCGCTTCGTTACGCGGCATTCCCCTCGTCGTGGACCCAAAGGTTGAACATTTCAGTTACTACAAGGAGGCGACGGTCATCACCCCCAACCATCTGGAAGCAGCGCAAGCCGCCGGGGTACATGGCGATGACGATCAGGCCAACAATGATGCCGGTGCGATTATCCGCCAGCGGTTGGGTTGCCAGGCGGTACTCATTACGCGTGGTGAAAAAGGGATGAGCCTGTATGAGGGAGACGGAGTCTCTTGGCATATTCCAACTCAGGCCCGCCAGGTCTATGACGTCACCGGGGCAGGTGATACGGTGATCGGGACCTTGGCGTTGGCACTGTCGACCGGTGCCTCGATGAGAGATGCTGCGGTGCTTGCAAATCACGCGGCTGGTGTTGTCGTCGGTATGGTGGGCACCGCGACCCTATCAGCACAGCAGCTTTCGGAGGCTTTGGGCCATGACTAAGATGCCCTTCGTGACTGTCGTGATTCCGGCTCGGTACGGGTCGACGCGTTTTCCTGGGAAACCTCTCACCATGCTGGGGTCCAAGCCTATGATTCAGCACGTCTATGAACAAGCGGCAGCCTGCCATCTGGTTTCAGATGTGCTGGTGGCCACTGATGATAAACGGATCAAGGAGACCGTGGAAGGATTCGGCGGGCAGGCTGTGATGACTAGCGGATCCTATCGAACCGGTACCGATCGTGTCGCCGAGGTTGCGCGCCTACGCCGCGGGGACTTTTTCGTAAACCTCCAAGGCGACGAGATCCCGCTACAGCCTGAGTTGCTGGCAGATCTCATCGAGCCATTCCTCACGAGCGGCGCAGAAATGGGGACTTTAAAGCGCGCGATTGACTCGACGGAGGATCTCCACAATCTCTCAGTGGTCAAAGTGGTCACGAATCATCAGGGGAACGCGCTCTACTTTTCGCGCGCGCCGATTCCGGTAGTGCGGGACGATGCCGGTCATGTAGCCGCCACCGAGCTGCATTACATTCATCTCGGTCTGTATATCTACCGGCGCGATATCCTGTTGAAGATTGAAGCGCTGCCATCTGGACGGTTGGAGGAGGCCGAGAGCCTTGAGCAGTTGCGCGCCTTAGAGCATGGAATTTCAATTAAAGTCTGGGAAACTAAACGGGCCTCCTTGCGCGTGGATAGGCCGGAAGATGTCGAGATGGTGACGGAGAAACTTCGCCGCTTTGAGGCTGTGAAGCTGGAGTTGGCTCCGAGCAGAGCCGCCCACGGGAAATAGACCCTAGTAGTAGGGATGTCTACATTGTAGGATCGGACAAGATGGGGGCAGCCATGAGCAAATTCATTTTCGTTACTGGTGGCGTCGTCTCCTCCTTGGGAAAAGGGCTTGCGTCAGCTTCGATTGGCAACCTGTTGGAAAGCCGGGGGTTGAAGATTACCTTTCTGAAGCTCGACCCCTACATCAACGTCGATCCCGGTACGATGAATCCCTATCAGCATGGGGAAGTCTACGTCACGGACGACGGAGCGGAGACGGACCTGGACCTCGGTCATTATGAGCGGTACACGTCCTTAATCCTCACCAAAGAAAACAACTATACGACCGGCCGGATCTACCATTCAGTCATTACCAAAGAGCGGCGTGGCGACTACCTGGGTGGGACCGTGCAGGTGGTGCCCCATGTCACCGATGAGATCAAGCAGAGCATCATGCGCATCTCGAAAGGGATGGATGTCACGATCGTGGAGATCGGCGGGACCGTCGGCGACATCGAAAGCCTGCCCTTTCTCGAAGCAATTCGCCAGATGCCCTACGACGTGGGCCGTGAGAATGTGCTTTATGTCCACCTCACGCTGGTGCCCTATATCGGGGCAGCGGGCGAGCTGAAGACTAAACCGACGCAGCATTCCGTCAATAAACTACGGGAAATCGGTATCCAACCGCATATCCTTCTCTGCCGGACCGACCGCTATCTCCCGGCGGAGCTCAAGGACAAGATCGCGATGTTCTGCAACGTTGAAAAAGATGCGGTCATCACGGCTAAGGATGTGGATTCGATTTATGAAGTGCCAATCGTGTTTCGGAAGGAAGGGCTAGATGAGCTGATCTTGCGCCTACTTCATCTGGAGACTGGTCCGCCGAACCTGCGCGAATGGGATGCGATAGTCCAGAGGATCAAGCATCCCAAGCATGAAGTCTCCATTGCCCTGGTCGGCAAGTATGCGGGGCTGAAGGAGTGCTACAAGAGCCTTGCGGAGTCGCTTGTGCACGGCGGTATCGACCATGAGACGAAGGTGAACATCCAGTGGATCGAGTCGGAAGACATCGAACGGCAAGGAACTGAGCGTATCCTGCGCGAGGTCGATGGCATTCTGGTACCTGGAGGGTTTGGTTCGCGCGGGATTGAAGGAAAGATCGCGTCGATTCGCTATGCGAGAGAGCATCAAATTCCATTTTTTGGCCTATGTCTGGGTATGCAGTGCGCGACGATCGAGTTTGCGCGGAACGTGGCAGGTCTGGCCTGCGCCAACAGCGTGGAGTTCGACGAGGCCACCCCCTATCCCGTCATCCATTTGATGTCGGATCAGCAGTCCGTTAGTGACAAGGGTGGGACGATGCGGCTTGGTTCCTACCTCTGTAGGCTCAAGGAGGGGACCTTGGCCCAAAAGATGTATGGGGTCAACGAAGTACGCGAGCGCCATCGGCACCGGTACGAATTCAACAATGCGTACTGTGATCAATTGACCGCCAAGGGCCTCGTGCTGAGTGGGCTGTCGCCAGACGGCCGGCTAGCCGAGATCGTCGAATTGAAAGATCATCCCTGGTTCCTGGCGACGCAGTTCCATCCGGAATACAACTCACGACCCCACCGACCTCATCCGTTGTTCAGCGGGTTTGTGGCGGCGGCGTTGCGCCGCAAATGCGGCCACTAAAGTGAGATGCTGAGCAGAAAATTATGTTTCAGTATCTTACGGGAAGTTGAAAGAAGTTCTGGTCATGGCACATGAAGTTCAAATCGGTTCTTTCACAGCCGGGGCGGGGCATCGGCCATTTTTGATTGCTGGGCCTTGTGTTATCGAGAGCGAAGCCCTCGTGCTGGAGACGGCATCGCGTATCGCAGAGATCGCTCAGTCGCTAGGGATGCCTTGCATTTTTAAATCCTCTTTCGATAAAGCCAACCGGACTTCCATCAACTCCTACCGCGGGCCTGGTCTTGAAAAAGGCTTGGTTGTGCTGCAGAAGGTCAAGGATCAACTTGGGCTTCCGATCCTGACGGACGTTCATACAGAAGAGCAGGCGACCGAGGCAGGGAAGATTGTGGACGTGCTCCAGATTCCCGCTTTTCTTTGCCGGCAGACCGACTTGCTCATTGCAGCGGCCAAGACTGGCAAGGTCGTGAATATCAAGAAGGGTCAGTTTCTCGCGCCCCTGGAAATGAGCAATGCCGTAAAGAAAGTGGAAGAGTCGGGAAACAAGCGGATCATCCTGACCGAACGAGGTTCGTCCTTCGGCTACAACAATCTCGTTGTGGATATGCGCTCGCTCCCAGTGTTGCGGAGCTTCGGTTATCCGGTGGTCTTCGACGCAACCCATAGTGTGCAGTTGCCAGGCGGAGGAGGCACCAGGTCCAGCGGTCAACGCGAATTCGTCGAGCCTCTGGCCTGCGCCGCAGCTGGAGCCGGAGTCGATGGCTTTTTCATGGAAGTTCATCCCAATCCGGACGAAGCTCTTTCGGACGGGCCGAACATGGTGCCGCTCCACCAACTCAAAGCTTTGCTAGAACGGATCCTACGGATATGCGACGCAGCACAACCGCAAAAATAAACAAGCCAAAGGGAACCAGGTCCGCGCTGTCGAAGGGCAGAGCCACTCTTGCTGTTGGTCGTCGCGTGCTGGCGATCGAGGGCCGAGCGGTTCAGGCGATGGTCCAGCGTCTTGATGGCACCTTCTCCGAAGCGGTGGATCTGTTATATCAATGCAAGGGCAAGGTCGTGGTCGCCGGTATGGGCAAGTCCGGGTTAATCGGACAGAAAATTTCTGCCACGATGGCCAGCACTGGGACTCCGTCGTTTTTTCTCCATCCGGCCGAAGGGCTCCATGGCGATCTTGGTATGTTGACGCGAGGCGATCTACTCATTGCAATTTCGAACAGCGGAGAGACTCAGGAAATTCTGCAGCTTCTGCCCTTCATGGACCGGATGGCTATTCCTGTCGTGGCGATCGTTGGCCGTATGGGGTCCACTCTGGGTAAGACGAGCGCAGTCGCACTGGACGTGTCTGTCGGAGAAGAGGCTTGCCCTCTGGGGCTCGCACCGACGGCGAGCACGACCGCGGCCCTCGCGATGGGCGATGCTTTGGCCGTAGCCCTACTCGAAAAGCGAGGCTTCAAGGAGCATGACTTTGCGCAGTTCCATCCAGGCGGCACGCTGGGCCGCCGGTTGCTGGTGAAGGTGCGAGACTTGATGCATGTCGGGGCAGAGTTGCCGCAAGTCAACGAGACCGCCTCCACGTCGGTGGCCTTGCTTGAAATGTCGGCCAAGAAACTCGGTATGACAACGGTTGTCAATCGCGCCGGTGCTCTGGTGGGGATCATTACAGACGGAGACGTGCGTCGGTTTATTCAGCAGGGTGGTAACTTTTCCAAAGGTACAGCCGGATCCCTGACTTCGCGTCATCCCAAGCTGATCAGACCGGATGAACTGGCAGCCAAGGCGGTCGAAATGATGGAGCGCTATTCTATCACCACGCTCGTCGTTGCAGAAAGCACCAAGCGCATTGTTGGGGTTGTGCATCTCCATGATCTGCTTAAGCACGGTATTGTGTAGCGGGATGCTGAAAAAGTCCGCTAGCTTTGTTCGCGAGTCATCAAAATCCTCAACGGGCCCAGAGGGGCACCTCTGGTTTCAACGTGCCTACGGCCTTCTTCGTCAGTGACGCCATACTAGCTTTGTTCGAAACCCGCAATGGAATGAGTCACCAATGAGTCGCATGCCGGTACCCTGGAAATTAGTTGGACAAGAGTGGTTCAACCTCCCAAACTTCATTACACTGATCCGCATCCTCTTGATCCCCGTCTTTGTGGTGCTTTTTGCTACTCCCACTTCAGATCGGTCTCTGGGTGCGGCCCTCATCTTTGTCCTCGCAGCAGTCACCGATTTGTTGGATGGGTATCTGGCCCGCCGGAACGGCCAAGTCACCATACTTGGGAAACTACTCGACCCTATCGCCGATAAGTTGTTGGTCCTCTCTGCTCTAATTCTCTTGGTCAACGTCGATCGCGTAAGCGCCTTGGTCGCGATTCTGATCATCGCGCGTGAGGTGGCGGTCACGGGCATACGCGCCATTGCTGCCAGTAAAGGAATGGTGATCTCGGCTGAGATGACGGGCAAGTACAAGATGGCACTGCAAGTCGTAGCGGTCGTGCTCCTGATCGTCGAAGGTACCTTCCTGTCCGATCTTGGCAATCTGCATCTGGTCGGTACCGTGGCACTCTGTCTCTCGCTGGTGCTGGGCTACGTGTCAGGCGGGCAGTATGTGTGGAGCTTCTGGAGGCAGGTTGTCGCCAAGGGGCGGTAGTAGGATGCTCAATTCCATGCGAGAGGCGCGGAATGTCCGAGAAAGACGAGATATGAATGTCCTGGTCAGAAGCTTTCGAAAGCCCAAGCCCTGTCAGCGCGTCCATCGCATTTGTCTCATGTGAGCGTTCATCCCTTAGATAATTTGACATGCATCATCAAGGACTTTTTATACTGCTCATGGTTCTCGGCTATCTGCTTGGGGGAGTCCCATTTGGCGTGGTTGTGTCCAAGGCGATGGGCCTACCAGATCCTTGCACGGCTGGGAGCAAGAATGTGGGTTTCACTAACGTCCTGCGCGTATCTGGGAAGAAGGCTGGCATTCTGACCTTGATCGGGGACATGGGCAAGGGCTGGGTGATAGGCTTCGCAGCGAGTCAGTTGCTGCAAGATGAAGGAACTATTTTGCTGATAGCGCTCATGCCGATCCTCGGACACCTTTGCTCTCCATTTCTCGGATTCACTGGAGGCAAGGGAGTGGCGACAGCTCTTGGCTCGGTTCTTGGCGTGACCCCACTTATCGGGTTCATCTTGCTATGCACGTGGCTCGGTGCCGTCGCCCTGTGTCGCTATTCCTCTGGAGGGGCACTCACAGCTTTCGCACTCTTTCCCCTCGTTACGGTTTTAGTCCATCCGACCGTAGAGTTCGGGCTCTTCTCCGTTATCGTCAGCAGTCTCATTGTGATGAAGCATCGGAGGAACATCGAGAGGCTTTGGGAGGGGACGGAGAGCAAGATAGGGTAAGGGAGACCAGGCTGATCGATGCGCTCGCGGAATGCGCAGACATGAAACCATGTTGTGCTGTTGACCGGACTAGATCCCCACCGGACGAGCCGAGCAAAATCGTAAATCAGGCAGACTAGAGAGTCTTCGGCGGCCTGCAATAGCAGATAGACCGGGAGGATCAGTCGGGCCGTTTTAAGCGGACTTTTCAATGTTGATACCGTAAGTTATTGATTATATTTAAGTATTATTTCATTCTTCGTGTGGAAGTTCATGATATGATTCGCCCGCTGCTTTCTTGTTCGCCATAGGCTCTCCTCTGGTGTCAGAAAGATGGGGAGGTGATGTGACCGTCACCTCCCATTTTTTTGCCTTGTGGCTTTCTCTGGTGCCTGACTTCAGCCACTTCTTCCTTCGCCTCGGCGCTGGGTTCCTCACCTCATTCGCACCATAAACTTCTGGCGGTTGTTTCAATGGCGCTATCTCGTGAGGCCTGAGAGCTCTGGTGGTCGAACGGACAGAAATTTTTGCGGGGAAATCTTCTACTGGATCTGCTAACTGTGAGATGCGATCTTGGCCTGAGGGAGATCGAGGAGGAGGGAAGTGAGGGGGCGATGTGGCCGCCGCCCCCTCATGGTGCTACTACTTCTTTTTCTTCTTCGCCGCTTTTTTTGCGGTCTTCTTCTTTGCTGCTTTCTTCGTTGCCATGTGAGCTCCACCCCCTTTCGACATTAAAGTATGAAACGTTGGGTTTGATATATCAGATTTTAAGCAGCGAGTAAAATTTTCTTTTCAAGATTTTTTAGTAGAAGTGGAGGAGGGTCAGCGGAGATTCCAGGGACTCGGGAGTTGAGCTCGCATCACGTTGATCGTTTGCTTTTGTGCCGGGCGTTTCTCTGGTGGGTAAACAGAACGGGAGCCAACACACCGTCTGACGATTTCAAGACATATTGAGTGCAAATTGTTTCCGCCAGCTAGTTCGTCGACGGTTTAGGTGGTTTGCTGGATCGCTGAGAGTAGCCACTTTCCGTCCTGGAAGCGCATGAAGGTCCAGACTTCTCGTGATTCGCTCGGTGCCACGTCGCTACCCTCGACGAGATAGCCGGCGTCGCCTCGTTGCTTTGTGAGTGATACCGTATAGTCACGCGCGCTCCAACGGAGTCCCACCGTTGCGTAATGCGTGGCGTCTTCGATCCAGGATTCTCTGACTTCTGCTTGGAGGAGGGCTACATCTTCCACATAGTTCTGGATGTCTAGACTGGTCTGTTCTGCGAGGGCGGTGCTGAAATAGGTAAGCATCTCCGGTGTGACGAATCGTCGCAGGCTTGCTAGGTCTTGTTTGCTCCAGGCTGCTTGAATGTCGGCCAGTAGTTGCTGAAAGGCTGCCTTATCGGCTGGGGTAACGTGGCTTACCACTACCGTGGTTTGGATGGCAGTGACGGATGGCTCTGCTAAGAGACTGCCGCTGGCTGTGCTGCTTCTCGTGATGCCGGAAAAGTCAGGGACAGGACGACGGATTTTCATGAAATACAACAGCGCACCTGCTCCGACAAGCATGAGGATGAGGAGGATCCCGGTGGAGCTGGAGGATCCGGCTGCTTGTTCCGTGGCGCCAGCCTGCTCGCCAGCTTCAGTGGTTTTTGCGGTACTGTCCACCGCCCCGAACAACATATGCCCGATCCATGTTCCGGCGAGACCTCCTGCGATTCCGGCTAAAAGGGGATTACGCTGCAGGAACGAAGGCGACCTGGTAGGAGCCGGCTGGGCCGCTGGCGCTTGCTGCGGTGCGGTCGTGGCAGGCTTTGGCATGGAGGACTGTTGAATTGGCTGCGCGCTGCTTTGGTCATGGGTGCGTGATCCGCGGCTGCCGATGTTGCCGGAGGCGCTTCCACCCCTTGAGCCGCTGGAGTAGCCTCCACCAGATCCGCCCCTCGCTCTGGCGAAGGACATGGCTGGCGTTCCGATCAGAGCAATCATGATGAATGCGGCAATCAGTTTCGTGTGGTTCAAGGCAGGCTCCCTTTTTATGAAGGTCACGAGTGCATCACATACTCCTGTCATCCTAACAGGAATGGGATGCGGAAAATAGAATATTCGCAAAGGGGATAGCGCCCAGTCGTCCTTCTACTCGCGGAGCTTGCAGGAGAGAAATGTGTTCATTCGACGCGCGTAATCGCGGATCGACCAGTTGGCTGTTACACCATGCATAAGCCACTTCAGCGAGTTTGTTCGGGAACCGGATTGAATGGACACTATTCATAAAATATAAATAGGTCTGAATTCGCTCTCATCGACAACTGGTGCACTGCGAGGAATAAATAGCTTGGCAGGGCTTAGAGTTGAGGCATGAGAACTGAGAGGACACGAGCCGAGCGAGCAGATTTTCGCTGTCTCAGTTGAGAGGTATAGAGGTTGAGCTCTCCATTATTCTCCATTCATTGACTCTCCTCAGACCCCTCCATATAATGGCCTTCGATAGTCGATTTTAGCTGCCTTTCCAAACAGTTATGACTTCTTTCTCCAAGACATCTCTGGCGGAAACCTGGGGCAGATTTCGTGCAGAGCTTTCCCATGCTTTTTCGACTAGGTCTAAGGCCGAGGAGTTTTCCATTGAGGACCTCGCGTTGCTCGAACGGGTCGCCGATGCGGTGGTGAAACGGAGGATGGCAGCGCCCGCCATGGTTTTTCTCGAATCGCTTGGACCCATGAACTTTCTCGGCAGCCAGGCTCTCTACTTCCTGACTCCGATTATCGATTGGGCGTTCAACGTGAAGGAAGTCGAGCAGGTAGCGTACCTACTCGAACGGCGTGATACGATCTCCCGTCTCCTGGCCCTCATTGGTACAAAGTCTGCTCCACAGGTTCCTCAAGGAGCCGCCGCAAAGTGATCCACTGCCGTGAAACGTTTCCCAGAAAGACCATTTCCATGAAGGAGATCTTCATTCGATTTTTTCACTATTCACCTTGTATCTTTCAAGAAAGTAGTAATTACGCTGAGGTCTCCTACTGATGCCTATTCAGGAGCCAGGAAAAAATACCCAGCCCTTTAACGTTATCGTGGCAACCGACTGCGGGAGCACCACGACCAAAGCTATTCTGATCGAGAAAGTCGGTAACGAATATCGGCAGACCTATCGTGGGGAAGCACCCACGACGGTGGAAGCGCCCTTCGAAGATGTGACGCGCGGGGTATTGAATGCAATTGCGGAAATTGAAGAGCTCTCCGGCCGGAAAATTCTTGACGGAGACAAGATTATCACGCCCTGCCACGATGCCAAGACTGGCGTGGATATCTATATTTCCACCAGTAGCGCCGGCGGCGGGTTGCAGATGATGGTGACGGGGGTGGTTCAGAACATGACGGGGGAAAGCGCGCAACGCGCCGCGCTGGGAGCTGGCGCGATTGTCATCGATGTGCTCGCCTCCAACGATGGCCGTCTGCCTCATGAAAAGATCGAACGAATCCGCACGATAAGACCAGACATGATTTTGATGTCGGGTGGGACGGACGGCGGGGCGGTCACCCATGTGGTGGAGATGGCCGAATATATTTCCGCCGCAGAGCCTCGACCCCGCTTCGGGGCCACCTACAAGCTTCCCTTGATTTACGCAGGCAACAAAGACGCGCAGTCACAAGTACAGAAAATCCTGGGCGAGAAAGCGGCACTGGTGCTGGCTGACAATATACGCCCTGTGCTGGAGCGTGAGAATCTCACGCCGGCGCGCGACAAGATTCACGACCTCTTTCTCGAACATGTCATGCAGCAAGCGCCTGGCTATAAGAAGCTGATTGAGATGACCGGTGCGCCGATCATGCCCACGCCAGCGGCGGTTGGGGTGATTATGGAAACGATTGCTAAGCGGGAGCATCTAAGTTTGATCGGGGTGGATATCGGCGGTGCGACGACAGATGTGTTCTCGGTCTTCGAAGGCTTGTTCAATCGGACCGTTAGCGCGAACCTTGGTATGTCCTACAGTATTTCCAACGTGCTGGCGGAAGCGGGTCTTGCTAATATCATGCGCTGGGTGCCGTTCACGCTCGACGAACAGACCCTCCGCAACCGGATCAAGAACAAGATGATTCGGCCGACGACGATCCCTCAGACATTGGACGAGCTGCAGATTGAACATGCGATTGCCCGTGAGGCGCTCCGGCTTGCTCTGATTCATCACAAGTCTCTTGCGACGGCGCTCAAGGGTATACAACAGGAACGCACGATCTCGGATGTGTTTGAGCAGCAGCAGTCTGGCAAGACCCTGATCGATATGCTTAAGCTTGATTTGATTGTGGGAAGTGGCGGGGTACTGTCCCATGCGCCGCGCCGCGTCCAATCGATGCTGATGATGGTGGATGCCTATGAGCCGCTCGCAGTGACACGGCTTTCGGTGGACAGCATCTTTATGATGCCGCATTTGGGCGTGCTCTCGACGATCAATGAGCAGGCAGCCACCGATGTGTTCGTCCGCGATTGCATGGTCTATTTGGGGACTTGTGTCGCACCGATCGGGCAGGGCAAGGAAGGGGAACGCTGTGCAGACTATGCCATTACCTTGCAGGATGGGCGAGTGGACAAGGGGCAGCTCTTGTTTGGTGACCTGCGATTGGTGCCCTTGGCCAGCGATCAGAAGGCGTCAATTACGATCCAGCCGGCCAAACAGGTCAACCTCGGAGCTGGGGCTGGTGTCTCGGTTACACGCGAGGTACAAGGCGGCGTGGTAGGGCTTCTGCTCGATGGGCGAGGCAGGCCGCTACAGTTGCCGGTTGATCACGATGCCAGAGCGGCCATGCTGACGAAATGGTTCAAAGCCGTCGGATTGTATCCAGAAAGTGATGTGTGATGAGTGATGGGCGAGAGGGGGCCATGTGAAAACATACTTTTCCTACTCACCATGCATCACTGATCACGTATTACGGTATTAAGATTATGGCCCATTCCTATACGCCAGGTTTAACTGTCACAGCGCAGGCAACGGTCCGTCGCCGACGGATGTTGTCTCTGCCAGGTACCGTGTTGGTTGCAGCCGGAGAAACCGTGCGTGCGAATCAGGCGGTGGCCCGCGCGGAATTACCAGGGAAGGTCTATCCCTTGAATCTGGCCAATCAGCTGGGTGTCGCGCCGGATGAGATTAAGGAGTATTTGATCAAGAAGGTTGGCGATTCGGTCCAGAAGGACGAGATCCTAGCGGAAAACAAACCGCTCATCAAATGGTTCAAGACAGAAATCCTCTCTCCTGTAACAGGCGTGGTGGAATCGGTTTCGACCATTACGGGGCAGGTCTTGTTACGGGAGCCGCCGCGCGTGCTGGAGCTGCTGGGCTATGTGGAGGGGCTCATCGTCGAAGTCATCCCGCAGCAGGGGGTCGTTGTCGAAACCCATTGCAGCTTGGTGCAGGGGATCTTCGGGATCGGCGGGGAAACTTGGGGCGAGATTGTGATCGCGGTGACTGCGCAGGATGAAGTCCTCTCGCCTCAGCACTTTACTCAAGCTATGAAGGGCAAGGTGGTTGTGGGCGGTTCCTTCATCTCGTCGGACGGGTTGGCTCGTGCGAAAGAGGTGGGGGTAGCGGGGTTGGTTATTGGCGGTATTCATGATAAGGATTTGCGCGCACTCCTGGGCTATGACCTTGGCGTGGCCATCACTGGCACGGAACAGGTCGGCTTTACCCTCATCCTCACCGAAGGGTTTGGCACCATTCCCATGGCCGATAAAACATTTATGCTGCTGTCGGCCCATGAGGGGCAGTCGGCCTCCATTTCAGGTGCTACGCAAATTCGCGCCGGTGTTATTCGACCAGAGATCATCATTCCCAAACACAGTACGGCTATTCATAGCCCTGCCGCCGTGCCCCAGCGCGAAGGCATCAGAATCGGCGATCAGGTGCGGATCATCCGGGATCCCCTGTTTGGGAAGATTGGCGAAGTCGCGAGCTTGCCATCCGATCTTCAGAAGATTCCCACCGAAAGTGACGTGCGGGTGCTGGAAGTCTGCTTTGCCGACGGCAGCCAGGTTATGATTCCGCGGACGAACATTGAATTGATTGAGGGCTCGTAAGCGTGAAACGTGAGACATTAGACGTGAAACGTGACAATGCCCGTTCTGTATGCGTGGCCATTTTGCTGCTAGTAGCGGTCGTGTGTCTTCTTGGTAGACCAGCGTTGGCCCAGTCCCAGCACGGGAACCAGACGAAGAAGACCCTTTCCCCACCCCAAGATGTCCGCGCGTTTGATACTCCCAGCGACGGAGGGGGCAGTGTGACTGTCATATGGGCGCCGGCTGCCTACGATAGCGCTGCGACCAAGTATCAGATCCTTCTGAGCGAGGGACTAACGACTGATTCTGCTACGATGAAGGTCGTGGCGGAGTTCCCTGCGAATCAGCATTACGTCCGTGAATCCAAGTGGCCCTGGTGGACGAGGCCTGCGAGGGGAGATCAGCACCAGTTCACATTGAGGAATGGCCGGGGCGCCACGCTCACGAATGGGACTGTCTATAGTATCGCTGTGGCAGCGGTGCTGACGGACGATCGAGGGATCAGTCAGCCTCTGCTGGTGACACCGCAACCGAATTGGGTAAACTGGAATCAGATCAATAACCTTGTGCTGGCGCTCCTCTTCGGGGGGATTGTGTTCTACGCAATCAGCAGGGCCAGAACGCGGGAGATATTTCTTCGCCGTATTCCCGGCCTCGATGCTGTCGATGAGGCCATTGGACGCGCGACGGAGTTGGGCAAGCCGATTCTGTACTTGACCGGCGCCCACGATATGAGTGATCCCTCAACGATCGCGGCGGCAGTCATTCTGGGGCGGGTGGCCAAACGGACGGCAGCCTACGAGACGCAGTTACTCGTGCCTCACCGAGATCCAATGACCATGGCCGTCTGCCAGGAGATTACGAAACAGGCTTACCTGGAAGCGGGTAAGCCTGATCTCTACAAAGACGATTCGAATTTCTTCATTACGTCAGATCAATTTAGTTATACCGCCGCGGTGGACGGAATCATGCTACGTAAAAAGCCAGCAGCTAATTTTTTCATGGGGGCCTACTTTGCCGAGGCGCTGCTGTTAACTGAAACCGGCGCAAGCACCGGTGCGATTCAAATCGCTGGAACCGACTCGGATCACCAGCTCCCATTTTTCGTGACGACCTGCGACTACACCTTGATCGGAGAGGAGCTCTACGCTGCTAGCGCCTATCTCTCCAGAGAGCCGGTACAGGTCGGGACTTTGCTGGGGCAGGATATCGGTAAGGGGCTCATCCTCTGCATCCTCGCTGCCGGGACGGTGCTGGCCATGTTGGGGGTGCTCCTCGATGCGCAGTGGCCCCAATTATTCCTAGATGTGTTTAAGGATGTGAAATGATTTTTCTGCGCCGACAGGTTCCACTACTGATCACGCTCGTCACTGGGCTAGTGTTTGCGGTGCAGTATTATGTGCCGCATCCGGCCTCGGAGCAGATGCTGACCTCCGTGACTAAGTGGCTGCAGATCATCGGCGGGTTTGCTCTGGTGCTGGGCGTGAGCAGCCTATTTCATGTCCATGCGATGAAGATCAGGCGTAAGGAAGTAGGCTGGGGGTACAGTTTCGTACTCTATGTGAGCATGTTGGGTACGATTGCGGTCGGCCTCTGGTCGAATGGGAAGGAAGCGATCGACGGAGCCATGACCTCCTTCGGTTGGATCTATAATTTCATGATGGTTCCCTTGCAGGGGACTATGTTTGCCATTCTCGCGTTCTTCATCGCCTCGGCGGCCTATCGGTCGTTTCGTGCGAGGAGCCGTGAGGCGACGGTTTTGCTCATTGCGGCGATAATCGTGATGATGGGGCGCGTGCCGCTCGGAGAATATCTCATCCCGCTAAGTGGTGACCTGTCGCAATGGATTCTGAACGTGCTGAATGCGTCGGTGCGGCGTGCGATCCTGATTGGCGTAAGCCTTGGCACAGTCGCTCTTTCCATCAAAATCATCTTCGGTATGGAACGGTCGTATCTGGGGGGCGGGAAAGAGTAAGGCGAAATTGAAAATGGACAATAAGAAATTCCTTGAATCCAGAGCGTGTCATCTTATTTTGTATTTTGCATTGTGTATTTCTCATTGCGAGGGTCTCCAGTGACCTTTGCCGAGCGTATGTTGAAGATCGACAGGCGGCTCATCTTTCTGGTGATTGGCCTCTGTACGCTCTTACCTCTGCTCTATCCGGTCGGGTTGCCGATCAAGATTTCGCCGGAAGTGCGCGGGGTTTATGACTACATGGAGTCACTCCCGGAGGGGTCTGTGTTTCTGCTCTCGCTGGATTTTGATCCTGCCTCGAAGCCGGAGCTTCATCCTCAATCGCTTTCCTTGCTGCGTCATGCCTTCCGGAAGAACCTTCGTGTGGTTGCGATGACTCTCTGGGTCTCTGGGACTGGTATGGCGGATCAGGTTGTCACGCAGGTGGCCCGCGAGATGGGGAAAGAAAATGGGAAAGATTATGTGTTTCTTGGCTGGAGCCCCGGCGGAACCGCCGTCATCATGAACATGGGACAGGATCTCTATGGGGCCTTCCCGGTAGACTACAGCGGGAAACCGACGAAGGGTTTGCCGGTGCTCCAAGGGGTCACCAACCTGCGCGATGTGAACTATGCCATCAGTCTGGGCGCAGGGAATCCTGGCGTGGAAGCCTGGTATGTGTTCGGTAAGGACAAGTACAAGTTTGAATTGGGAGGAGGCTGCACTGGCGTGATGGCACCTGGCTTGTATCCTCTGCTACGTAGCGGTCAGATCAACGGACTCATCGGAGGCCTGCGCGGTGCAGCGGAATACGAAACCTTGATCGGCCAGAAGGGGAAAGCTATTGCCGGCATGGATGCCCAATCTTCCACACATCTCGCCATCATCGTGCTGGTGATCCTCTGCAATCTTTTTTACTTCTCGGTGCGCCGACAGGTCAAGCACCAAGGTCACTCTGGACTGTGAGGATCTATGCCGATTGAAACGATCATTGGGGCCTGGGTGGCGACGGGGCTGACTCTGTTTATCTTTTCATTCCTCTATAGGGACAACCCGCTGTTTAAACTGGCAGAAAATCTTTACGTCGGCATATCGGTCGGCTATACCATCGTTAAGACCTACGACACCGTGATCGTGTATCTCATCTGGAATCCGATCGTCAAGAATGGGGAATGGGCTCTGTTGATTCCCGTCGCCATCGGGATGCTCATGCTGACGCGCTATATGCCGAAAGCCGCCTGGCTCTCGCGCTATGCCTTCGCGTTCATCGTGGGAGTCGGATCGGGGCTGGCGATCCCTCGGGTGATTTCTTCTTACATTCTCAAGCAGATTGAAGATACGGTGCGCCCCCTTCTGATAATGGTGCCGGGTGAGGGGCTGAGCTTTACCTGGAGCCTCCTGAGCCCGGCCAGCAGTCTTAATACCATCATTATCCTGGTTGGGGTCAGTTCCGTGCTGTTTTATTTCTTCTTCTCCGTCGAACATACAGGGCTAGGCAAGGTTGTGGCCAGGACTGGCATCCTCTTTTTGATGGTCGCGTTTGGCGCGGCCTTCGGCTATACCGTGATGGCCCGTATGTCGCTCCTGATTGGACGGTTTGACGACCTCATCGAGTTCACTGATCCCTCCTATGGCAGACCGAGCCTCTGGCTCATGGGTTTGACCATCCTCATCTTGGTCATGATGGCGCAGCGGTCCAGCCACAAGTCGGAAGAAGAGTAGGCCTATCGCGTTTGTCTGGCTCATCTAGTTAGTCCCGTAGGCGCAAAGACCAAGCAGGCCAGATGGGCCAGATCGCGGTTGCAGCGAGCGTAATTTCTTCGCTACAATGGCGCTCCGATCAAGGAGCCCCATGACTATTACTAGCACTGCGAAAGATCCCAAACAGTATCCAGCTCTTCGCAATCTACAATTCTCGCCGATCAAAGAAGGTGAGGAGCAGTTCATGGTCCTTTGGGACCCGACGGGCTTGAGCAAAGAAAAGCTCGTACTGCCGCTCAATTACTTTTTTATCATTCAGCATTTCGACGGCGAGCATTCGCTGGCGGAAATCGGGGCGCTCTATCTGAAACGCTTCGGTGAATTTCTCGTGCCCAGCAAGATGGATCAGTTGGTCATCGATCTGAATGAGAAATTATTCCTGGAGGGGCAGCGTGCCGAGGAGGCCAGGCGGCTAGCGCGGGAGGCCTATCGGCAGAGCCCGCTGCGTCGCGCGGCCCATGCGGGGCGGGGCTATGAAGCAGACAGTGCCAAGCTGAAGAAACAGATTGATGGATTCTTTACGTCAGAAGAAGGTCCGGATTTTAAGCCGTCAGAGAATGCGGGGAAGAAAATTAAAGGCCTTGTTGCCCCGACCTATGATTTAAAGCAAGCGGGGCCGATCTATGCCTGGGCCTATAAAGAACTGCAAGAAGCGGAGCAACCGGACCTCTTCGTCATCATTGGGACTGCTTCTGCTGGATTGGACCATGTTTTTGCTGTGACGGATAAGGATTTTGAGACTCCCTTCGGGGTCGTGTCTGCTGACCTGCCAATCCTGAGTCGGCTTAAAGACAAGTTGCCAGAATTTTTCGAGGACGATCTCTGTCATCAGGCGGAGCAGGCGGTGGAGTTTCAACTTCCCTTTCTGCAGGACATTGTGGGGAAGAAGAAGCCTTTCACCATTGTCCCGATCTTGAGTGCCTTCTCCGCTGCGAGCCTGGGGGACCCGACCGTGCGTCAAGCGGTCGAGCAGTTTCTGACCGGACTGCGAGAGGTTCTCATGCAATCAGGTCGGTCCTACTGTGTGATCGCAGCAGGAGAGTTGGCCCATTTGGGCATGAGATACGGAGACAAGGCGCCCCCGACGGACTTCTCCTTTCACCGCTGTATGCAGTTTGATCTGGAAATGTTGAAGCCGGTGGAAGAGCGGCAGCCGGAAGAGTTCGCCAACTACATCAGGAAAGAGCAGGACCAGCGCCGGATCTCGGGCTTCTCACCCATCTATTCCTTATTACGGTTGATTGATGCGGAGAGTGGGCAAGTCCTGCGCTATGACCGTGGGATCACCGATCAATATAACTCGACTGTGACGTACGCTAGCATGGCGTTCTTCTGAAAAGAGCGTACGGCTGATGGCCTATAGCTCATGGCGTAAGTCTTGGTCTTTCTGATTTCCTGTTCAATCCAGAGACATTTTCCCTCAGTTTGTGTCATCTGCTATAAGTTATCAGCAATCTGCTCTTCGGCTACTCTTTGACCGTCATAATCATGGGGATCGGCTCTAAGGGATTATCGCAGTCGTCTCTGACTGCCGCAACGATCTTGTCCACCACATCCATGCCACGAAAGACCTCGCCAAACACTGTGTAGGTCCGGTCCAGTCCACTGTTGTCCGCGACGCTGATATAGAACTGCGAGCCGCTGTCGTTAAAGTCCCTCGTGCTGTTGCTCTCCCGTGGCACCTTGGCCATCGCGAGGGCGCCACGCTTATGAGGTCGGTCGCTCGTCTCGGGATTCAGCCAGTAGCCGGGGCTGCCGGATCCGTGCAGGGAGCGGTCCGAGTTTTTGCTCAAGGGATCGCCGCCTTGGATGATAAAGCCTGGGACGACGCGATGGAAGGTGGTGCCATTATAGAATTCCATCTTGACGAGCTTGATAAAGTTCTCGACATGGCGCGGCGCGTCATCGGGGTAGAAGCGAACTTTGATCTCACCGAAGGGCGTCGTGATGGTGACGCGGGGATCGATTTTTTGGAATTGCATCGTCATTGCAGGTAAATGTAGCAGGGGCAAGCTTCAGGCGGCAAGAGGAGGGACGAAGTGATGACTGACCGGTGGGGGAGAAGAAGGAAGTAGGAACGAGGGTCGGTCCGATCAGTCCACATTATGGATCACCCATCACATTTGTCAGCCCCTTGCCAGGATCGACCTTGAACCAGAGGAGGCCCCCCAGGATGGCAATAGCCGCGGCCACGCCCAGTGCAATAGGCCAGCCCCAGTGATTGGCCAGCCAGGGAGTCAGGGTGGGGGAAATCGCCCCGCCGATATTGGCGCCGGTGTTCATGAGTCCAGATAGTGTGCCAGCATGGACTTTGGACAGATCAATCGTCGAGGCCCAGTAGGCGCCGATGGCAAAGTAGAGCCAGCCTGCTCCGAATGAGAGGCAGGTGATCGCGAGAAAGGGAGATTCGATGCAGGCTCCCAGAGCAATCGAGACTCCGGCCAGAATCATGCTGGTCATGCCTACCACAGCCCGCCCTGTGGTGAGCCCATAGGCGGCTGCGAGCCGATCGGTCGCCCAGCCTCCCAGGGGACACATGACCAACATGGCTAGAAAGGGAGCAGAGGCATAGAGCCCTCCCCGAAGTACATCGAACCCCCGAACATTCACTAGATACAAGTAGAACCAGGACAGATAGACGTAGGCGACGTAGCCAAGGCAACTGTAGCTGAGCACTAGCCACCAGACGGTGGGGGTCTGTCTGAACGTTCGCCAGGGCACAGCGGTGTTGGTGGGTGGTTCATGCAGAAGAAGCGCCCGCTCTCCTTCATTGACCCAGGGATGTTCATAAGGATGGCTGCGTGAGAGGAGCCACCAGAGAAGTCCCATCCCGAGTCCGAGCAGACTGGCGAGATAGAAAACAGTTTGCCAGCCCCAGTTCACCATGACCCAGGCAGCGATAGGCGGGGTCATGGCTGAGCCTAATCCAATGCCACCGATTGCGACCCCGATACCGAAGCCTCGCGCATGAGCCGGAAACCAATTGGTAATGGCGCGGTTGAAGGTGGGTAGGGCTACGGCCTCTCCAAGCCCCAGGCAGAATCGCACGAGCACTAAGGCGCCAACCGTTCCGACGAGGCCCCCGAGCCAAGAGGCGGCGACCATGGCGGTGAAGGCGGTACAGACCGACCACCAGAGGAGCGCGCCGGTTAGCACCACTCGCGCGCCGAAGCGATCGGCCATCCATCCACCGGGAATCTGGAAGAGCGCGTAGCCGATGACGAAGGCCGAGAAGATCCATCCCATCTGTTGATCGGTAATGCCGTAGGCCGGCATCATTTGCCGCGCGGTTACAGAAATATTGACGCGGTCGATATAGGTGACGACGCTGACAAAAAAGAGCAGGGAAAGGATGAGCCAGCGTATTCGGGATGGGCGGGTAGTCGGTTGGTTCACAGAATTGGGTTGTGCGGTCTGTAACAGAGGCATAGAGATTCTGGATTATAGCGGGTTCAGACGGTTTCCTCATCTAGTGAAAGAGACAGGGGCGATGCGAGGATTTCCTTGTCCTGATGCAGGCTTAGTAGATTTCATGCAGGTGATTGGGTAAGATGCCTTACTCGTAGACCTGATGCGGTTTATCCCCCCGTATAACCGATCGTAGGGAGCAGGCGTTGGTTCGAAATCGCCGTATCATTATTCTGAGCGCCGTTGTGCTGATCGGCGTCCTCATGCTGATGGTTTTGCCCTCCCTTACCGGCGGTGAGTATCTCAAAGATTTCTTCCTGCAGCAGTTGGAGGAGGGGATCGGACGAAAGATTGACGTTCATCGCGCCAAACTGGTGCTCTTCCCCCGCCTTCGTTTGGAACTTACGCAGGTTGCGATTCACGATCGGAACTCCAATGACATTTTGTTGTCTGCTAAAAGACTCGATTTAGTTCTGCGCTTGCTCCCGCTGCTGCGTAAACAGGTTGTGGGGAAGCGGTTGTTGATCGAGGAACCGATTTTGACGCTCCGGCGCGATCAGAGTGGGCACTGGAATTTTCCTGATGAGGCCGCACAAGGAGGCGAAACCGAGGAAGGCCCCGTGCAGACGATCAGTCGAGTCTTCCGTATTCGTGAAGCCACGTTGGTTAAGGGGAAGCTGATCATTATCGATGATGCTCATCCGGATGGGACTCGATCGATGGCCCTGGAGTCGGTGGATGCGTCACTGGTGGTCAGGGCGGAGCGGGGCCAGGCGGATCTGCAGATCTCTGCCGCTCATGCCAGCGACAAGGGTCTGTCTACCCTCTCGTTGACGGGGATGATTACCACTGCGCCGCGTCCGCTCCTGGCCGCCAATGATTTTGTGGCCTCGCAGGTCCGGCTCCAGTTCGATGGCACCCTAGATGCTGCAGATGTGAATCTTCGGGATGTGGCAGACTTTTTCGGGCGGCGTCCAGTTCCTGAGCAGCTGCAGGGTGTCGTGAATGTGCGTAGTCTTGTGCACGCCGTCCCAGGCGTGGCCGGCTATGATGTCCTCCTGTCCGATCTCTCCGTGAACCTCAAACAGCTGTCCCTCACAGGCCAAGCGAGCCTCTCCGGTCTGCTGACGCCTCAGCCCACCTTTGCTGTGACCTTCGCGGCATCCCCAATCCAATTACGCCAGTTGCTCATGCAGTTGCCGGCTCAGTGGGTCCATCCGCAGTTGCCCGCGATCATTCAGGAGCGGGAGATCGATGGGATCGTGGAGATCGTCTCGGCGAGGATCACGGGGTCATTGGCGGCAGGACCGCCGCGCTCGTTGACGGGGGAGTTTCGTGTGAGCCAGGCGCAGGCACTGATCGGGGAGAGTCGCGTCCCTGCCAAGGATGTGTCCGCAGTTGTGTCGGTCGAAGTTGGTCGCATCCGCGTGTCGAGTTTGAGCGGACTCTATGGTGCGCTCCATATGAATGATAGTAAGGCGCTCGTGTCATTTCTGGAGGCGGGTCCCTGGTTGGACATGGATATTACTGGGACGATGGCTGCCGAAGACTTGACGAAGTTTCTCGCGAAGGCTGTCACGTCAGAACAGTTGTCGCGCGCGCTGGCCACCTCGCGCAATGTCGAAGGCATGGCTAGCCCCACGTTTCGGTTGGTTGGCCCGCTCAATCAGCCTGGTGGCATCACCTTTGCTGGGGGAGAGATTATCGTGCAGGGGATCAGCCTGACGAATGCGTTATTACCGGAGCGGTTGACCGGCTTACAGGGTCGGTTTGTGCTGTCGGATGGCGGGACCAAGTTCGATCAGGTGACGGGACATTTTGGGGATCTGGCCTGGCAAGTGAGCGGGAGTATCATGGGTGGCCGTGCCAGTCTGTTTCAAGATTTCCTGATTCGGATCAACGGCGATGCAGGGCATATGATTCGGTTGCTACCCGCGAATAGCATTTCGGACAAAATGATTGACGGGCTGGTCAGTGGGGCTGTGGTCTTGACCGGTCCAACCCTGTCCCCGCATGTGCGGGGGGAGATGGTGTTGACCGAGTCGAAAGTGACGCTGGCTGGCCTAGTGGAAAAACCAATTGGCGCCCAGGCGACGGTGGAATTCGAGGGGATAATTTCGCAGGCCGGAGCCTTGCTTGAGAGGATAGAGCTGATTGCTCCACCACTTCGGCTGCCAGTCAAAGGCAAGATTCAACTGGGTAAAGAGTTTGCCGTCGATGCCTCGTTATCGACCGGGACTCTGCCCTTGTCCCGTTGGCCGACATGGCTTACGAAGGGCAGCTTTGAGGCGGGGAGTATCGAGCTGTCACTTGAGTTGAAGGGGACGGGGCTAAATTGGAGCGGAGTGCGAACCACCGGGTGGCTGGCCATGACCAATGGCTTGATGAATGCCACAGGGGCCGAGGGCCCGATCCAGGACCTGTATCTGCGGGTCCACTTCGTGCCAAACGGCGCCGAGATTAAACGGCTGTCCTTCCGTCTATTGGGTAGCGACCTTGCGATGGAAGGGACGGTCCAGAATTGGCCGGCGAAACCGGCGATTAGAGCTAAGATCGAATCCAGTCAGATGGACCTCGACCTTCTCATTCCCAAAGGCAACCGGTCTCCAGTGCGAGATTTTCTTGAAACCCTTGCCGCGACCAGCACGGTCCAGGCTACGGTGTCGATGGCGCGTAGCCATTACGGTCATCTCAAGTTCGGGAATCTCTCCGCTCGGGTCACGATTCAAAACGGTGCCCTGGAGGTGGATCGGCTGTCCGGTCGGTCAGCCAGCGGGGAAGTGGCGGGCCATTTTGTGGTGCATCTGCCGCCCCATCAGCCAGCGGCTGCCGAGGTCTCGGTGCAGGCGACGGGCTTGCGGGTAGAAGATTTGCTGAAACTCCTGGGCGAGAAAGAAGCGAGTTTGGCGACGGGAGAGGTGCGGGTGACGGGGACGATCAGCGGGCATGGACGGAATCCGAACGGACTTTCGCCTACGCTGAACGGGAAAGTGGAAGTCGCGCTTGAAAATGGGCGCCTATTGAAATCGCAGAAGCGAATGCTGTGGAAAATCATCAGCATTCTGAATTTACCGGCGGTATTGCAGGGGAAGGTAGATTTGGAGAAAGAGGGGTTGGCCTATAACAAGATTACGGCGACGATGGTTGCGAAGAACGGCCTACTCGAGACAGAGAACTTGATCATCGATAGCCCGATCGTCAAGATGACCGCCGCCGGCAGTTACGATGTGTCGACGGATCAAATCAACATGATCTGGGCTGTTAGTCCGTTTGGTTCCTATTCAAAACTTATCGACAGGATTCCGCTCTTCGGAAGGATTTTTGCCGGTGAGCGCAAAGGCTTAACCACGGCCCTATTCTCTGTCAAAGGGCCCATCCAGGATCCGGAGGTGGTGTACCTACCGATACAGTCGTTCGCCAGCGGTGTGACGGGGCTGGCGCAACTCGCGTTTGACATCTTGAAGAACACCGTGATGTTGCCGATTGATCTCATTACCCCTGAGGAGGGCAAGGGCGCCAAGAAAGATGTGATTCCTGCGCCAGAAGCGGCGCCAGCCGCGCCTTGACCGACCTCCCACCCCGTGTTAAATTTTGAGTGTAATGAGTATGGCTTCATCGACTGCTGAGTCTCAACGCGCTACGGTCTTTATCGCTGCCAGCGAGAGCGATTCTAATCTCTATTACACGACGAAGTTTATCGCGCCGGACCCCTTTATCTATCTCGAGATCAAAGGGGAGCGGATTTTGGTGATGAGTGATCTCGAAATGGATCGGGCGAAGAGTCAATCGTCCGTCGATCGGGTGCTGTCCTACTCGGAGATCGAAGGCCGTGCAAAGAGGGAGGGTATCGCCGAGCCTGGTACGGTCGAGGTGGTCCATATCCTCCTGCGGGAAGCCGGCATCACGCAGATCCTGGTCCCGGCCAACTTTCCTTTCGGCCATGCCGTCAAGTTCCAGTCGTTGGGATATCAGCTCCACTCCAAGCGAGACCCCTTCTACGAACAACGGATGGTGAAGACCGCCGAGGAAGTGCGCTATATCGAAATTGCACAGCGCGCGACTGAGCAAGCGGTTGCGGCGGCGCACGACCTACTGCGCCAGGCCTCGATCAAGAAAGATCAGCTCTGGTTCGAAGGTGCGGCGCTGACGTCCGAGCGAGTAAAGAAGTTCATTAATGTGGCTTTGATGGAGAACGACTGTGTGGCGCAGCATACTATCGTTGCCGGTGGGGAGCAGGCGTGTGATCCTCACAACGAAGGGAGCGGGCCGTTGCCTGCCCACCGCAGCGTGATTTTCGATGTCTTTCCCCGTTCGGCTTCAAACCGATATTTCGCCGACATGTCACGAACCGTGGTACGGGGGACTCCAAGTTCCGAACTGAAGCGGCTCTATCAGACGGTCTTGGACGCGCAGGAAGAGGCCATCACGAAAATCAAAGACGGAGCGGATGGACAACGTATTCATCAAGGGATCTGTGCCAGGTTTGAAAAAGCTGGGTATAAGACTGGCCTTGTTGATGGCCGGATGCAGGGTTATTTTCACGGCACCGGTCATGGCGTCGGCCTCGATATTCATGAAGCGCCCCGTATCAGCCGCACGGGATCGCTTCTTCAAGAAGGTCATGTGGTCACCGTCGAGCCTGGCCTTTATTATCCAGGTCTGGGGGCCGTTCGTATTGAGGACATGGTACTCGTCACGAAAGACGGTTGCCGTAACCTGACGAACTTCCCTAAGGTCTTCGAACTGGGCTGACGAAGTGCTGAGTTCTTAGCAATTCGTTTCTATCGACTCAGTTCGCAGCACTCATGGCTCGGCACTAGCCTATGCGTCTCACCTTCACCA
This sequence comes from Nitrospira lenta, assembly GCA_945865525.1. GTDB lineage: Bacteria > Nitrospirota > Nitrospiria > Nitrospirales > Nitrospiraceae > Palsa-1315. The sequence goes on from CAMBDY010000007.1 coordinate 45,171, forward strand.
TTCAGCGATTTAACCCCGAAGTTGATTCTTCCGCCCATCCACAAGAGATCCGCCTCGACGTCGGGCGGGGGATGACTGTCCTCGATGCCCTCATCCGTATCAAACAGGAGTGCGACGGGAGCTTGGCCCTCCGCTATTCCTGCCGCTCCTCGATTTGCGGCTCCTGCGCGATGACGATCAATGGTAGCGAGAAGCTAGCCTGCCGTACTTCGCTCAGGAAAGAGCTTGAGCGACATAGGCAGATTACGGTCGCGCCTTTGCGTAATTTTCCTGTAATCAAGGATCTGGTCGTGGATATGGCGCCCTTCTGGGGGAAGATCCGTGATGTACAGCCGTGGCTCTCGCCAGGTAGTGCTTTGCCCAGAGCAGGTGGGGCTCATTCCCATCCGGAGTTTCACAATGTGGATGCCTGCATTATGTGCGGTGCGTGCGTCGCGGCTTGTACGGTGTATGAAGTGTCGAAGGGGTTTGCCGGTCCTGCTGCCTTGGCGAAGGCTGATCGGTTTCTTTCGGATCCGCGAGAAGCAGGCGCTTCGACGAGGGCCCGGTTGTCAGCGCTCCAAGGTGAGCATGGGATCTGGGATTGCACGCGCTGCAATTTTTGCGTCGAAGTCTGTCCGAAAGATGTTCAGCCGATGGAGGCGATCATTCGGTTGCGGCGGGCTTCGCTTGACCGGGGGATGACCACGACCGGTGGCGCACGCCATATTCTCGGTTTTACCTCATTGGTCGAGCAGCAGGGGCATTTGAACGAAGCGCTCATGCCACTGAAAGTGGTGGGGCTCTCGCCGAGTCGCCTGCTCCATATTCTGCCTCTGGGTATCAAGATGCTGCTTAAGGGGAAAATACCGAATCCTCTCGGCCATGCGTTCCCTGGCCTCAGCCATCTCAAGGCCCTGATTCGACGGGCGAAACGTCCCATGCCGCCGGTCTGACTCTATGGATTGAACCCTTTTTTCTTGAAGAGATTGCATGTTCGCTCGTAAGGATGCAGGGCGAGCAGGCCGAGACAAGACGGCATATGGTGCGATCTTCGAGGCACAAGCGGAGGCGTGAGCTTAATCGATATCCCTTCAGCACCTAGGGAAGTAGCAGGATCTAAGGCTTGAGTCGATGGCCATAGAGTAACGTGATATTAATGCGCCGGCTGAGATAGTCATCTTTAAAGCTGATCTCGTCAGTTTCGTGGAAGAGATCGGAGTTGAAGACTACTGCGCGATTGGCCTGATAGGGAATCTTGATCGTCTGCGCACCCACCTCTTTGAGCCAGGTGAGAATTTTCGGTTTGTTTTGGTCGCTGTTATAGTCCTGAAAGTTCCATGTTCGTGGGGCTTCCTTGTTGTAGACGATCAACCCGCCCGTTTCTCGGTTTAGGTTGGCCTCGTCAGGCGTAATCCAGAAATTCACATTGACCGCCGCGGCGTCAGCATGGATGCTGAGGCCACGGCGCGTGCTGTCGTGCTTAAACGCCCAGGCTTGGGTGAGCCGGTGCTGCTTGAAGATGCGAGGGAATTTGAGCCGCAATTCCTCGGCGATCTGGAGGAGCAGTGGTGAGGCGAACCCGTCTCCCAGGAAGGCCCCGCTATAACCATTTTCGTAATCCTTCTTCCAGATTGTGGACTCCCAACAGAACCGTCGCAACTCTTCCAGCGCTTCATTTTTAAGGAGCCCATCGATAAAGGTGGCTTCTGGCTGCTTGGCTAGATAGCGGGATTCCACTGCCTCCACGTCCAGGGCAGGATGAAGTGCGCCATTAGAAATAAGCTTAGTTTGGGCGCGATAGAGGAGCCGATTGAAGGAGGTAGCGACTGGCGCAAGCTCCTGGGGGGTAATGACAATTCGATTGCCACGATCGGGGCGGCGGGCTAATTCGTGATGGAGCAACTGGAGTGAATGGAGATAGGGGCGCTGGTCATCGCGTAGCAGTTGCTGGTCAAAAAGATATTGGACTTGTTCCAAATCATGCTTGATACGTGAGCGATAGACGAAGGCGTCGGTGATTGGCTTGCCATGGTCATGTTTGGTCTGCGCCGAAAGTTGAAGACAGTTGATGGATTTTTCGTCTTTCCTAGCCCAGAGCCAGGCGATGCCGAGGTTGTAGAGGGCCTTCAGATAGCCAGGCATGATCGTGAGGGCCTGGGTGAATGATGCAATGGCCTCATCCAGCGATCCGGTTTCCATCAAGGCTAGGCCAAGATTGTTGAGGGCTTCGATATGCGTCGGTTTTAGTTGAAGGGCTTGGCGATAGGAGGTGATAGCTCTCGCCATCTGCCCCTGCTCCTTTAAGGCGACGCCTAGATTGTTGTGGGTATCCGCATGGGACGGATTGAGTGTCAGGGCTTTCTGGTAGGCTGCAATGGATTCGGGGATTGCACCTTGGTTTTTGAGTCCATTGCCCAGATTGATCCAGGCTTCCAGATGTTGTGGATTTAATGTGACGGCCTGTCGATAGGCATGAACGGCTTCGTTTGGTCGAGCAGCCTTCTGGCTCACGACCCCGAGGTTAAACCAATAGAGGGGTGAGGCAGGGGCCTGTTCGATGGCGTGTGAGATTGCGGCAATGGCGTCGTCGAATCGGTTGAGCCGATAGAGTACGAGTCCGAGACAATGCAAGGCCTCTGGATCATTCGGGGCTTGGCCCAGGGCTTGTCGATAGATCAGTTCGGCCTTTTGAAACGACCCGCTTTGGAGATGTCCCGTGCCTTCATTCAGCAAGGCTCGGATATCCGGGTTGTTCGGCGTGTCACTGACAAGGGCTTGAGGCACGGGAGGAGGACCTTTAATCGGTTTCATGCTGCGTTGAGGGTATACGAAAATTGAAGACGTGGTCAAAGGGGGGGCGGCACGGTGACTTTCCGAAAAGTAGAAGTTATACTTCGAGGATGGTAGATCTATGAAATATGCTCTCTATCCCGGTTGTGCAGCGCAAGGGGCGACTCCTGAGCTCTACCAATCGACAAGGGCGATCATCGGCCGATTAGGGATCGAGGTCGTCGAGCTTGCTGCCGCTTCCTGTTGCGGTGCCGGAGTTGTGACGGAGGTGCATCCCGATATGGCGCTGGCGATTAATGCCAGGACCTTTGCGCAAGCGGAGGCGCTGGGGCTGGACGTCATGACAATCTGCGGCACCTGCCAAGGGGTAATGAGTGCTGCCAACCAACGGTTGAAGACCGAGCCAGGGACGCTGGATCGTATCAACGCTCTCCTGGCGCCAGAAGGATTGACCTACCAGGGTCATGTTCAAGTCAAACATCTTTTATGGATTGTGGTGCGAGACATCGGGCTGGCGCGCCTGGGAGACCTCGTGTCTGTACCAATGCGAGACTTCCACATCGCTCCTTTTTATGGGTGCTATATCCTGCGTCCTTCGTGGGATCTTGGGTTCGACGATCCGGAGAATCCGCAATCTCTGGAGCGTGTCATCACGGCGGTTGGTGGCGAGCCGGTGCCCTATGAAGGGAGAACCAAATGCTGCGGGTTTCCCATCATCCTTGAGAAGGAAGCCATTGCCGTGGCGATGGCGGGGGCGCACATGAGCGAGGCTAAGGATCAGGGGGCAGACTTTCTGGTGACGCCTTGTCCGCTTTGTCACATGAGTCTGGATATTTATCAGGAGCGGGCCGGTCGCGCAGTCGGCCGCGAGCTCCATTTGCCGATCTTGCATCTGCCGCAGTTGCTCGGTTTGGCGATGGGGATTTCAGCGAAGGACTTGGGGCTTGCCCATCATCTGATCTCGGTTGATTCTATCGTAGCGACGCTGGGGCGTCGGCAAACACATTCGTAAATTGCCTAAAGGAGTTAGTGTATGAATGTCGTGAATTGGTCAGACTATCAACAGTTTAGCAGTGAGAAGATGAAAAAGAACAATATGTTTGAGACGCCACGATTCTTCTGCGATATCTACTGTTTTGAGCCTGGTCAGGAGCAGAAGGGCCATATCCATGGTGCGCAGGACAAGGTCTATTTCGTGCTTGAAGGGGAAGGCACGTTTCAGGTTGGGTCAGAGAAACGAGTGCTGGGTCCACGGCAGGGCACGCTGGCGCCGGCAGGAGAAGAACATGGAGTGAAGAATCATACAGCTCAGCGACTGAAAGTGCTGGTATTCGTATCGCCGAATCCTTCGTGAGGATTCGGCGGGTTAGGTTAGGCACTGAGGGGGGATATGGCCCGGCTGAGCTGCGAAGGCGATAAGCGCAGGGGCTGACTACTGGCGGGGCCGAGGGGGTCGGATCTTGGCTTCGGGGATCGTCAGTGATGCTGCTTCTCGATGATCGGATCGATTTCTTTCTTTACTTCCTCGGACACGTTATAGCGGGTATAGCCATGATCCATCACCTCGTTGGCGTAGAGCCGCCCCGTCGGGGCCGGAACCGCGATATTGGCCTGCATGGATCCCTGGGGCCCGATGGTGATGGTTTGTTCGGTTGTCGTACGAATATAGGGATGCCAGACAACTAGCTTATAGGTGCCGGGCGGCACATTGGTCATGGTGAACCGGCCCTGTTCGTCTGTCTTGGCAAAGTAAGGATTCCTAATGGCTAAGCCCCAGCTTTCCATGTAGGCGTGGAAGCCGCACTGCATGACGAAGATTCGACGGCCCTTGCTGAGGTTGACCAATTGCTTCATTGGCGGACCAGCCATGTGTTTGTGGTATAGCCCAGCATCGCTGTGATCTTTGAAGTTGCGAGGATGCTGTGGGTTCATCGGCAGGGGCACGTTGAAGAGCACGCGTGCGCCTAACTTTGATGTTTCATAGGCCTGAAGGTCATGCATGACGGGGTCCATGTTGATCACCGTCACGGTTTGATCGTCCCGAACGACCGTCGTGAAGGGCATGAACAGGCAGTCTTTGGCTTCGATTTGTGGCACCGTTTTTTCACCGAAGGGTTTGCCCTTTTCAATTCCCTCCAGATAGACCACGACGTCGCGGAACTCTCCCGCCGGTCCGACCTGGAAGGGTTGTAGGATGCGCCATCCTTGCCCATCGGAAATGCGCCCGCAATAGAACTGGTCCGGTAAGGTCGTCAGATTGTAGCCCTTCGGCTTCGGGACTTGGCCTTTGAGGGTCACGGTTCCCGTGATGCTGCCTCCGTCCGTGACGGTGATTTCTTCATAGGCCCAAGCCGGATTTCCAAAGCCGACTGCGGCGAAGATGAGTACAGCAAGTACAGAACTCATTAGGTCCTCCTGATTTTTAATCAGAGTTTCGACATGATTATGGTTGATCATGCAGGTCGCTTAGTCATGTGCGAACATCATGCAATAATAACACATTTTCTGGGTAAAAAAAGGCATTTGGTGTTGTGTCGGTTTCTCCTATTATCAAGGTGATGGTGCATCGGTAGGCCTTGCTCAACGGAGCTCTACGGGTGCCGTTACGGTCAGGGCTCCTGCTAGGTCGCCCCTTAGTTCACCGTGGTAGGTTCAGCAGGCTGGGAGGGAATAAGTCGGTGACCAAGGCCGCGAGCAGTCAGACCGTGAGACGAGGTTCAGATCGAGAGAGAGCAGGAAAGTATTCAGTTGGATCGCCTTTGCGTAAAATCAAGTGGCCTTTGCCGTAGGGGGCTTCGGCCAGCTCCTGCAGTATTCGTTGGCGCATCGCTCCTGACAGAATGCTCAGGAGCGGAATGCCGGCTGACGCATGGGGCAGGGTGGCGCGGGCGAGTTCATTTCGTGATATTTTTGACGGCTTCGATAATGGATCGTGCTCCGATGCCAAAGTGGTCCACGAGTTCGTCTGGTTTCCCGCTGTGTGGAATGGTGCGAACCGCAAGCTTGTATACTCGTACCCCTTCTGTTGCCACGGCGCTGAGGACTGCGTCGCCCAGTCCTCCGTGGGCATAGTGGTCTTCCACGGTGAGGATGCGGCCCTGAGTGGCTTTGGCACTTTCGGTGATGGTGGCACGGTCGATCGGTACGATGCTGTAGAGATCAATGACCCGCACAGAAATTCCTGCCGCCATGAGTTGATCGTAGGCCTTGAGCGCTTCGAAGAGGGTCACGCCGGCGGCTACGATAGTGAGCACGTCCGCGGCGCTCTGGCGAAGGACTTTTGAACCGCCGATCGTAAACTGCTCATCCGGTCCGTAGATAACGGGAGACTTGGGCCGTCCTGCACGCAGGTACACCATGCCTTTGTGAGTAGCCGCTGCTTCGACTAGCCGATAAGTGCTGGTGGCGTCGGAGGGGTAGAGGACGACGACACCAGGCTGGGCTGCCATCATGGCAATATCTTCCAGCCCCATCTGTGACGGACCGTCTTCGCCAATGCTGACGCCAACGTGGGTGCCAACCAGCTTGATGTTTGAGCCGCTGATGGCCGCCATGCGAATGAAGTCGTAGCCGCGGGTAAAGAAGGCGGCAAAGGTTGCGACAAAGGGAACCTTGCCGCAGGCCGCGAGTCCTGCCGCCGCACCGAGCATATTTTGCTCTGCGATGAAGTTCTCGAAGAATCGGTCTGGAAATTTTTTGCCGAATTTGTCCGTATAGGTAGAGTTCTTGACGTCGGCATCGAGGGCCACGACGAGCGAATGGACGTCGCCTAATATCGCTAACGCGGTGCCGAATGCTTCACGTGTCGCGACCAAGTCGCCGAGCTTGTAGGGGGGTGTTGGCAAAGATCCGATTGATGTCTGTTTAGACGAACCCGTGTATGGTTGCTGGATCTGAATCTCCATCTGGCTTGGCTTGAGTTGCGCTGTCAGTTCAGCGATCGCCTTGTCCGTTTCTTCGCCCTTCTTCATGGGTTTACCGTGCCACTCCTGATGGTTTTCCATCACAGAAACACCCCGGCCCTTGAAGGTTTTTGCCAGTAGGATGGTCGGTTTCCCAGTGGTCCTGGCCGCCTCATCAAAGGCGAGTAGGATGGCGGAGAGACTGTGCCCATCCACGACGATGGCGTGCCAGCCGAAACCGGCCCAGCGGGCTCGATAGGCTTCCATATCATGTTGCAGCATCGTGGGATCGCTTTGGCCAAGCCGGTTGATATCCACGATGGCGCAGAGGTTGTCGAGGCGATGGTGGCGCGCCACTTCTGCTGCTTCCCAGACCGATCCTTCGACTGATTCGCCATCCCCCATGAGGACGTAGGTGCGATAGCTCGTTTTGTCGACGAACTTGGCGTTGAGTGCAAGGCCGACACCCACGGGGAGTCCCTGCCCGAGGGAACCGGTAGCCATGTCGACAAAGGAGAGGCGAGGAGTCGGATGCCCTTCAAGGTCAGAGGTCAGAGTCCGTAGTTTGAGCAAGTCGCTTTTAGGGAAGAGCCCCGCTTCGGCCCAGGCGGCATAGAGGAGAGGTGCGGCATGACCTTTTGAAAGGACGAAACGGTCGCTGTTGGGAGCTTTAGGGTTCTTTGGATCATAGCGCATCACCGAGAAGAAGAGTGCGGCGACTAGATCAGCGGCCGAGCAGCAGCTAGACGGATGGCCGCTTCCCGCTTCAGTGGTCGCCCGGATGCTCTCGATTCGAAGCTGGGTGGCCTTGTTGTGTAATGCGGTGAGTACTGCCGGCGAAGGCGTTGAACTGGCCATCGAAACTCCCTTCAAGATGTAGTGTTATGGATGCCGGCGGACTTTTTCCCTACGGTCGGAAATCGTCGGTAACGCGGCGGGGGTTGAGGCTAACAAAAAGGAAAGAGAGGAGTCAATGAAAGGATCGTGCGGCGGGGGTGGCCGCGCGCAGTGTCCGATTATGGGACGGTGCGGTCACGGAAAAAACGAAACAACAAGTAGGCGTTCAGGGCCATTACGATAGAGAGGATACTGTATGTAGTGAGCGCGGTGGCCATCTGTAATTCAATGAGGACTCGTGACAATCCGAACGCGACAATCAGGGCGTCGAAGGCCATGCAGATTCGCCGGAATGATTCTGGCTCCATCCAGCGGATGAGATAGCTGCCAAGGGGAATGCCTAGCAGAACGCTAGGGATAATATAAGGAATGATCTCTAGGCTGCTGGCGCTATAGAGTCCGATGAAATAGTAGGCGATACCCGTTAAGACCGACTCACTCACACGAATGACGCCGAGTGCGGCCCGGAAATCTTGCTTGGCATAGCCTTGATTGTTGAACAGCAGCGCGAGGGGAGGGCCCGAGATGGTGGTGATCGAATAGAGGGTCCCGATGCCCATTCCAAAGGGGATCGCAATGGCTTTCTCAGCCTTGATAGGCCTTCGGATACCGGCTGCTTGGAGCAAGATCAACGGTAGCAGCATGACGTAGGTGACGAACTTGACCCAGGCCGGATGTACGAGAGAGAGGACATAGCTACCGATTCCGACACCGATCAAGAGGCCGATGAGAATCGGTGCCACGCGCCACCAAATGGCTGGAACGCTACGGCGGTTGATGAAGAGGACGTAACTATTGATAACCAGCTCGACTAGCACTAGGGCCGGATTCAAGATCCGGTTAGTGTAGAAGAGCAGCGCAACGGGAACGGTGATGGAAGAAAATCCGTACCCCAGGGCTCCATTGACCGTCGCGGCGACGAAGGTGATTAGTACGAGCACGATGAGGTCCATGCTTATCCTTCTCGATGCCCGAAGGCGAAGTCGCTGAGGGTGTAATGATCCAAAATGTTGGCGATAGCATTGCGTACTTCACCCATCGCGGCTTGCAGGGGGCAACGGGGCTTTGAGGCATAGGGACAATCACGGCACTTTTGGTAGGCGGTTTTGCTAACACAGGCAATCGGCGCGAGCGGCCCATCCAGAATGCGAATTACTTGGCCCAAGGTGATGTCGTTTGGCGACTTGATCAGCGCATAGCCCCCTTTGATGCCACGCCGGCTTGCGAGGAGGCCCGCGCGCTTCAGTGCGAGAAGAATCTGCTCCAAAAACTCCACCGGGATCTGCTGGCGCGTTGCGATCTGCTGGCGCTGAAGGGTTTCTTTGCCGTAGAGCTGCGTGAGTTCCAGGAGGGCTCGGAGTCCATATTCACTTTTCTTCGAGAGTTTCATCGTAGATTCGCCAAATCAAGAGTGAGTCAGTCAACTTTGTTAGACAATAGAGTATTGTTGAGGTCGCGTCAAGATCCGATAGGCAAGCGAGTGTCGACTGATGCTCCATTCGCCTATTCGGATCGATGGAGACAATGAAAAAAGAATTTCGACGCAACTCCTTGAACATAGAGGGATTGTTTCTTGACAGGCTCAAGGCGTTCCTGTTAGCTTCTTCCCTCGTTTCCGGCTATGAACGCGGCAATTTTATGACCTCACAGGGCTGACTGTGACTTTCCAAGATCTCATCCTTACATTGCACCATTACTGGGCCGAGCAGGGCTGCGTCATCCATCAACCCTATGATCTGGAGATGGGAGCCGGCACCTTTCATCCCGCTACCTTCCTCAAGTCCCTTGGCCCGGAGCCCTGGCGGGCTGCCTATCCACAGCCTTGTCGCCGTCCGACTGATGGGCGATATGGTGAAAATCCGAATCGCATGCAGCACTACTATCAGTATCAGGTCGTACTGAAGCCGGCGCCGGACAACATTCAAGCCTTGTATTTGGAGAGTCTGGCCCAATTGGGAATCGACCCGAAGCAGCACGACATCCGGTTCATTCAAGACGATTGGGAGTCGCCCACACTGGGCGCTTGGGGCTTGGGCTGGGAGGTCCGTCTTGACGGGATGGAGATCACACAGTTCACCTATTTCCAGGAAATCGGCGGGATTGAGTTAAATCCCATTACGGTTGAAATTACGTATGGGACAGAGCGGATTGCGATGTATCTGCAGCAGGTGAATAAAGTGTTCGACTTGGCTTGGAACGATTCCATTTCTTACGGAGACATCCACCACGAAACCGAAGTCCAGTTCTCGACCTATAACTTTGAAGAAGGCGACGTGGCGATGCTCAAGGCCACGTTTCAATCGTTCGAGGGAGAATGTCAGCGGCTATTGGCGAATCGCGAGAAGCGGCTGACGCTCCCGGCCTACGAGTTCTGTATCAAGTCCTCGCACCTCTTTAATCTTCTTGATGCTCGCGGGGCGATCAGCGTAGCGGAGCGGACCGGCTATATCGCTAGGGTCCGTGCTTTGGCCCGACAATGTGCCGAACGCTACATCGAAGAGCGGGCAATGATGGGCCATCCGTTGCTTAATCGGGTGCTGGGACCGGATGGCGTGAAGGCATCAGGCTCCCGTTCGAAAACTGTGGCCCGCCGCTCATAAAGAAACGCAGAAGGGTTCATGCCAAAGATTCAGACACTTCGTCGTCCCGCTCCTTCTGCGAAAAAAGGAGCTCCCGCTTCCGCAGCATCTACTGCCGAGCTGCTCCTTGAGATCGGTGTGGAAGAACTGCCCTATCAGTTTATTGCACCAGCCTTGGTAGCCCTTGAAAATTCGGCCGAGCAACTCTTCAATGAGCAACGGCTTTCGTTTCAATCCATCCGCACCGTAGGTACCCCGCGGCGGTTGACCCTGGTGGTCGAGGGCCTCGCAACCCTACAAACCTCGATGGTCAAGGAAGCGATGGGGCCTTCTAAGTCTGTGGCATTCAATTCGGCTGGCGAACCGACTCGAGCGGCGATGGGATTTGCCGTAGGGCAGAAAGTGTCTGTTCAAGATCTACAAATTCGCCAGACTCCAAAAGGAGAGTATCTGTTTGCGGTGAAGCAGGAAGACGGGCGAGCCGCGAAGGTAGTCCTGGAAGAGCTTCTGCCTCAGTTGATTGCAAAACTTACTTTTCCGAAAGCGATGAAATGGAATAGCGCCGGCGCCAGGTTTGCTCGCCCAGTACGGTGGTTGGTGGCCCTATACGGAGGGGCTACACTGCCGATTGCAGCGGCGGGGATTACCGCCGGTAATAAGACTGCAGGCCACCGTGTGTTAGGGAGCCCCAAAGGGCTGGTGGTTCGAGATGCCGAGTCCTATCTGAAGGGGCTGGAACGGCAGGGTGCCATAGCCGATCCGCAGCGCCGCCGCCACATGATCGAAGAACAGATCGCAGCCCTGTGCAAGGAAAATAGATTTGTGTTGAATGGGGATGAGGCCTTGCTAGATCAGGCGGTTTATACGACCGAATGTCCTAACGCCATTATCGGCTCCTTCAAGCCTGCCTATTTGGAAGTGCCACAAGAGATTTTGATCACCTCCATGAAAGAGCACCAGGGGTTTTTCTCCTTGCTGCACAAAGAGACTGGGAAGCTGGTCCCCCATTTCATCGCGGTAACCAACACTCGCGCCAAAGACATGGGATTAATTCGTGAAGGCAACGAGCGAGTCCTGGCTGCGCGCCTGGCCGATGCCAAGTTCTTTTTTGATGAAGACCGGAAGATCAAACTTGCCGAGCGGGTGGCGAAACTGGCCGGAGTCACGTTTCACCAGAAGCTTGGGACGATGGAGAAGAAGCAGCAGCGGGTGAGGAAGCTGGCCGGCTTTATCGCATCAAGCCTGCGGCCACAAGATACCGAGCTGAAAAAGATTTGCGAGAGGGCTGCGGATCTCTGCAAGGCTGACTTGCTCACTGGTGTGGTCGGTGAGTTCCCGGAGCTGCAGGGCATCATGGGGGGTGAGTACGCCAAACATGACGGTGAGGCAGACACGGTCAGTCGGGCCATCCGGGAACAGTATTTGCCACGATCAATTGAAGGGGAATTGCCGAAGACCATAGCGGGTCAAGTGCTGTCCTTGGCCGATCGGGTGGATTCGGTGGCGGCGTTCTTCTATGTGGGGCTCGTGCCGACCGGATCAGAAGATCCCTTTGCCTTGCGTCGGAATGCCACGGCTATTGTCCGGATTATTCTTGAGGGGCAGCTACGTATCGACGTGGGCAGTTATGTGGATACAGCGAGAAGTTTGGTCATGGCCGATGGTCTCAAGGGGGCTCCACACTCTGAGCAGGAGGGCCGCCGTTTGATGACCGATTTTATTTTTGAGCGGGTTCGACATTACGCCAGGATCGTTCATGTTTTGCGAGACGATGTAATTGAAGCGGTGCTCAAGTCAGCGCATGCTACGGTCGATCTGGTGGATCTCGTGCAGAGAATGAAGGCGATAGAGTCCGTGACGACGAAACCTGAATTCGATCCCTTGATCGTGGGGTTCAAGCGGGCGCATCGGCTTGTCGAGAAGGAACAGTGGGATCGCAAGCCGATCGATATGGCGCGGTTTGAGAATTTGACTGAGTCGGCGCTTTATCAGGCGACAGTGGATGAACGGGCAAAGATGAAGTCCGCGATGACTCGTGGAGATTATGACCAGGCCCTAGACGCGCTGGTACGGATGAAGCCGGCCATCGATGCGTTTTTTGCTGCGGTCATGGTTAATGCGGAGGATCCGGCTGTCCGGAGTAACCGTTTGTCGCTGCTCCAGCAAGTGGACGACGTCTTTGGTTCATTCGCGGACTTTTCGCAGATTGTGGTGCAAGGGGGATAGGGATAGGTAACCCGGAGAGTTCCTCGTGCTCACGGAATGCGCGTACTGAGAAGGGCCTCGTTGGACGCGCGCAGTTAGGGACTCGCCTGACGACCTGTTAGGCAAAGAGACGAATCAGAGTCAATTCGGGTAGGGAATGGATCAACCATTGTCAGACGATCAGCGTCAGGCGAAGAGCATCCGTCGGTTCACCACCTGCGTCTCTCTTATCCTGATGACGCTCTGCAATGTGATTGTGCTGGTTGGGTTATGGATTAGCGGAATCAACCTCGATGAACTGGCATCCACCCCCGATGCATTCAACTCCAAGCGGGATATTTGCTTGCGGCTTAGATGGCAGCCCGTCACAGGGGTATCTGACCCGGTGCCCCTCTGCGCGGAATGGATCAATCTCTCCGATCCGTCAGGCCAGACCCATCAGATTCAACGAGAAATCACGCTTCGGCAGGGGCCGGCCGGGCAGTATTATGCGAATCAGAGGATTTACGCCGACTATCAGTTGCTCATATTGGTGCTGTTTGTAATGGCGGTGATCGCGTTAGGGCTGGCAGCAAAGTGGTATTTAGTCAGCCGGTATCGGCGGCGCCTCGAATCCGCCGCTGGCCCTGGGGCCTCACTCGTACATTAAACTGAATTTAACGCGAAGGAGAGGGGAGCGTGGCAAAGAAATACGTGTACTACTTTGGCGACGGCAAAGCCGAAGGCGCATCTAATATGAAAGAGCTGCTAGGTGGAAAAGGTGCTGGGCTTGCCGAAATGACGAACCTTGGCATCTCCGTTCCGCCCGGCTTCACGATTTCCACCGAAGCCTGCGTTGAATATTACAGAAACGGAAAGAAATATCCGCCCGGGATGTGGGACGATGCGCTGAAGTCGCTCAAGCGGATTGAGCGGTCGATGGGCATGGGGTTTGGCGATCCTGAACGGCCTCTATTGGTCTCAGTCCGCTCCGGCGCCAGGGCCTCAATGCCTGGCATGATGGACACGGTGCTGAATGTCGGTTTGACGACTAAAACGGTCGAGGGACTGGCGGTCAAAACCCGTAACGACCGCTTTGCGCAAGACAGTTATCGGCGTTTCGTCGCAATGTATGGCAGCATCGTGATGGGTGTACCACGTGAGCATTTCGAAGCGATTCTTAAGCATAAGAAGGCTAAAGTCGGTGTAGCGCATGAGACCCATCTCGATGCACGGCATCTGCGGGAGCTAGTGGCCAGCTTCAAGGCACTCGTTAAGGAAGAAACCAAAAAAGAGTTTCCCGATGAGCCACTGGAGCAGCTGCGTTTGGCCGTGAACGCCGTCTTTTCGTCCTGGTTTGGCGCGCGGGCTGTGACCTATCGACGCCTCTACGGGATTCCCGATTCGTGGGGCACGGCTATCAATGTGGTCGCGATGGTCTTTGGAAACATGGGAGAGACGAGCGGGACGGGGGTGGCTTTTACGCGCGATCCGGCATCCGGCAACAAGAACTTTTTTGGTGAGTGCTTAATGAACGCCCAGGGCGAGGATGTCGTTGCTGGTATCAGGACGCCGCTTCCAGTGAATGCCCTCGCAAAGAATGTACCTGAGGCCTACAAGGAATTGGAGCACACCTATAAGAAACTCGAAAAGCATTACCGAGATATGCTTGATTTAGAGTTCACGATTCAAGAGGGCAAGCTCTACATGCTGCAGACTAGAGTCGGCAAACGGACTGGCATTGCGGCTGTGAAGATTGCCGTCGATATGGTCCGGGAAGGCCTGATCTCGAAGAAAGAAGCGGTCCAGCGGATTGGGCCTGAGCAATTGTCGCAATATCTCTATCCAATTTTTGATACGAAAGAAGAGTCGAAGTCCAATCCCCTAGGGAAGGGCCTTCCAGCTGGTCCTGGTGCAGCCGCTGGGAAGATCGCCCTCACGCCGGATAAGGCTGTCGAGATGAAAGCAAATGGGGTCCGCGTCGTGTTGGTCCGACAGGAGACGAGCCCAGACGATATTCATGGCATGAACGCTGCGGCTGGATTTTTGACGGCGCGGGGTGGAATGACGTCTCACGCCGCGGTGGTCGCGCGGCAAATGGGTAAGGTCTGCGTGGCCGGCTGCGACGCGGTGGAGGTGTTGGACGACGAGTCCGTCCGTATTGGGGCCAAGGTGTTCCGCGAGGGAGATTATCTCTCGATCAACGGTTCCACCGGTAATGTGTATGAGGGGGACCTGCCCGTCGTCGAATCTGAAATTATTCAAGTCATTCAGGGGAAGCTAAATGCGAAGAAGTCGGACAAGTACCAGCGGTTCGCCTTGATTCTCTCTTGGGCCGATAGTGTGCGGACGATGCGCGTTCGCGCCAATGCGGATGTCCCAGACCAGGCGAAAATTGCGCGAGGCTTTGGCGCCGAAGGGATCGGACTCTGCCGGACAGAACATATGTTCTTTGCTGAGGATCGCATTACGATCATGCAGAAGATGATCTTGGCACGAACCAAAGAGGAACGGGAAAAGTTTCTTGACCAGCTCCTACCGCTGCAAAAACAGGACTTCATTGGGCTTTATCGCGAGATGGCCGGGTTCCCAGTGACCATTCGACTGCTCGATCCGCCGTTGCATGAGTTTCTGCCGAAGCGTGAAGACTTAATGGTAGAGATTGCGCAACTGGAACTGACCGGGCGCGACGGAGCTAGGCTGGAAGAGAAGCGCCGTCTGTTGGCCCGCGTGGAAGAGCTCCATGAGTTCAATCCTATGCTTGGACTCCGCGGGTGCCGGCTTGGTATTACGATGCCGGAGATTACCCGTATGCAGGCGAGGGCGATCATGGAGGCGGCTTGCGAGCTGGCTAAGGAAAGAAAAAAGATCGTTCCTGAGATCATGATTCCGTTGGTGGGGATGGTATCCGAAATGAAGGCGCAAAAGGATTTGATTCGAGAGGTGGCACAGGAGACGATGAAGCGGTACAACGTGAAGCTCTCATATCTCGTAGGGACGATGATCGAGCTGCCACGCGCCGCCGTGACAGCGGATCGTATTGCGACCGACGCGGAGTTCTTTTCCTTCGGCACGAACGATCTCACTCAGACCACGTTCGGTTTTTCCCGCGACGATGCGGCGAAGTTCATCGATTTTTATCGCACCGCTAATATTATGGATGCGGACCCCTTTGCGACGCTCGATCGGGAAGGGGTCGGGGCCTTAATGAAGCAGGCTATTGTCGGAGGCCGAAAGACCCGCCCTGGGATCAAGCTTGGCATCTGTGGTGAGCATGGGGGCGACCCCAGTTCCGTGGAGTTCTGCCATCAGCTCGGCTTGGACTATGTGAGTTGCTCGCCCTATCGCGTCGCCATTGCGCGGTTGGCTGCGGCTCATGCGGCCTTGGCCGAAGAGGGTGCAAACAGTGTTGCTCCCACGCGTAAGCAGTCAGGGGCTCGTGCAAAGGCGACGAAAACTACGAAGGCAACAACCAAGACGAAGTCGGCTCCTCGCAGCCGATCGCGTATCACACGCAAGGAACGGTGACTGTCACCACTACGCACCTCCACTTCATGACTCTGGCGCTTCGTCTCGCAGCGAAGGGCCGAGGTAAGACAAGTCCGAATCCCATGGTCGGTTCCCTTGTGGTTAAGAACGGTGGGATCGTTGGCCGCGGGTATCACCACGGGCCCGGGCAACCCCACGCAGAAATTCTTGCCCTGAAGCAAGCAGGGCTCCACGCCAAGGGCGCGACCCTCTACGTTACGCTCGAACCCTGTTGCCATCTCCTGAAGCGGACCCCTCCGTGTGTGCCGGATATCATTGCGTCAGGGGTCAAAGAGGTGGTGGTAGCGATGACCGATCCCAATCCTTTGGTGAAGGGGCGTGGTATCGCCGCCTTGCGTAAGGCTGGCCTTATTGTGACGACCGGGATTGCGCAAGAGGGCGTAGCGGAGTTGAATCGCGCCTATCTCCATTGGGTGACGACAGGTCGTCCCTATGTGATTCTTAAGGCTGGTATGACGTTGGACGGAAAGGTGGCGACGGCGCAGGGGGAATCGCGATGGATCACTGGGCCGCTCGCGAGACGCCATGCCCACTGGCTGCGGAGTCAGGTGGATGCAGTGCTCGTCGGGGTCGGCACGGTGCTCAAAGATAATCCCTCGTTGACTGCGCGACTGTCGGATCGTCCACTCAAGCTGGCGCCGGAGCAACCGTTGCGTGTTGTGCTCGATAGCCAACTCAGGACGAAGCCGAAGGCGAAGGTCTGTGCCGGGCAAGATGTGGCGAAGACTTTGATTGCGACCACGAACCGTGCGTCAGGCGCACGTCGCCGACTGCTCGAACTAGCAGGGGCGGAAGTCGTCTGTCTTGCGGGACAGAGCGGGCAGGTGTCGTTTTTGGCTCTGTTGAGGGTCTTGGGCAAGCGAGGTATCACCTCCCTACTCATCGAGGGAGGTAGCACCGTGAATGCGGCAGTGTTACGGGCCAAGCTGGTCAATCATGTGTTGCTCTATCTCGCGCCGACTCTGATGGGAGGGCAGGATGCCAAGGCCATGATCGGCGGCCGTAGCCCAAAACGTTTGGCTCAGGCATTGTCTTTACATCACGTCATGGTCCACCGTATCGGGGACGATTTGGTTGTGGAGGGAGATTTGTGACGAGTCGGCTCTGCCCAGAGCGTTCCTACGCTACCCTTGGTGCCTCTCGCGGCCGACTTGGATGCTGCGTTGTATTTTACTGGGCCAGTGGATTTTGAAAACTTACAATGCGATCTGTTGTGCGTCTCTTCTAGCAGTCGGTTAACGATGATTCGTTGATGTTACCGCAGACTTTGATCCATTGCTGTGCTCGATCCATCCACCAATGATCTTCAAAGGGCGTTGTTTGCCAAAATCCTACTGTCTGTGGTTGGCCGTCGTGCTGTGGCTGAGTACGGACGGTTACGTCCTCGCCGCGCAAGTGGAAATCTGTTCCTTGCCAGCCCAGCTTGCAGGGGTAGCCTTCCCAGTGGAACTGGTTGAGGCGGACTGGCTGTGCCGGATGCAGCCGATCGTCAGCAACTATACAACGGCGAATAAGCTCGGCCCGCTGCGCACTCCGCTGTCTGAATCGGTCTACTCTCATCTCTTGGACCATCCGCCCATGACCGCATCCCTCATGAATCGCCTCGGTCTCGCACCCTATCAATCGGAGCCACGGGGTCCCCTACGCTATTGGGGTAATGATGGCGAGGGGACAGAGGGGATCGTCCAGCTCGTCTATCAGGACCGCGCGAACCGAATTTATTACTTAGAAGGATCGCATCAGAGCCACTTTCTCCCGCGCATTACTGGAAAGGCCGTGGTGTTGCTCAGGATGAATCAGGTGACGGACTCGAGTGGGGTAGAGGCGATGGAGAGCACGTTCGTCTACTACACGAGATTAGACAGCCGTCTCCTCTCAGGAATCGCCTCGCTGCTTCGGCCCCTTGTGGGCAGTATGGTAACCAGGAAGCTAGAGCGGGGTGTCGATTCCGTCAATCGCTTGAGTCAGGCGATGAGGCAGCAGCCCGATCGAGTCATATCTGAAGCGGCAAAACCACCGGCCTTATCTTCCGACGAGACAGTCTTCTTGAAGGAGGCACTGCAGGCTCTTCGTCATTTAGGAAGGGCCACACCATCGAAGGTGGTGGCGCCATGACGACCTCACGTAGCTTCACCTTGCTCTGCACCGTCGGCGTCTTCTGCTTTATCAGCTACAACATGGTCCGGATGCCGGTGCTGGCTTTGTTTGCAGAATCGCTAGGGGCTAGTCCTGAACGGATTGGGCTCATTCTGTCGGTCTCGACCCTCACCGGGGTGTTTCTTAAATTGCCGTCCGGGGCGCTATCCGACATCTATGGACGGCGCTATCTCTTGCGGATCGGCGTGGTTGCCTTCGGGCTCCCGCCATTTCTCTATCCTTGGATAACCGATCTCGATGTCTTGACCACCTTGCGCATGTTTCACGGGCTAGCCACCGCCATCTTTGCCCCGAGCGCTCTGGCGACCGTGGCAGATCTCTATCGTGAACGGCGAGGCGCTGCGCTCGGCACCTACACGGCCTCGACACAATTTGGGGCCTTGCTGGGCCCCTTCATCGGTGGCTATCTCATCTATGCATCGGGATTCTCTATGGCCTTCTTGACGGCAGGCCTCTTCGGCTGTATCGCCATCGTGATTTTCTATAGCCTACATCTTACGCCGCCTCCCCCGCGTGTGCAGGAGAAGGGGATGGCCCCGTTGCTGGCAGAGATGTGGAAGGGCTTCCAAGTGGTGGTTAAGAATCGCAAGCTCCTCGTCACCAGCGCAACAGACGCGGCCAAGATGATGGCGAACGGGGCCTTGATGGCCTTTCTTCCGCTTTATGGCATTTCGGTGGGATTGAATCCTGGAGAAATCGGGTTGCTCTTCACGGTACAAGCCCTTACGTCGCTGGTGTCCAAGCCGATCATGGGGCGGGTGTCCGATCGCGTTGGGCGGCAGCCGCTCATCGTCATTGGCCTTATGATCTGCGCCGCAACCTTTGCCTGTATTCCTCAGGTCTCGATGTTCTGGTTGCTGTTGGTGTTGTCGGCTGGCTTTGGATTCGGCGAAGCCGTCGTCTCCTCTTCTTCGTCCGCGCTGGTTGCCGACAGTTCAGAATTCAAGACGCTTGGAGCGGGGATGGGGATGCAGGGGGCGATTGGAGACATTGGCCATGCCAGCGGGCCGCTCCTAGCAGGCATTCTCATCGCGCATTTGAACTATGCCAATGCCTTTGCCATTATTGCAGGAGTCCAGCTGGTTGCGGCATCATTGTTCTGGATAACGGTGAGACGGGCGTCGTATGAGTGGGATATAATCCGCCGATGATGACGACTAGTGCGACTACGAATATGGTGATTGGCGCTTTGGCCGTTCTTGGCCTGCTGGTGCTGATTGCTGTATTTGTCTATGTTGTGAAACGCCTTATGAGGGATGAGTAATGTTCACAGGTATCGTTGAAGAGCTCGGCGCTATCGTCTCGATTGATAAGGCTCTCACAGGAACGCGGGTGACGATTTTGGCTTCAACCGTGATGGGTGATCTCAAAATTGGAGATAGTGTCAGCGTCAATGGCACCTGTTTGACCGTGGTCAGTAAGAGCGAGCGCAATTTCTCGGTGGAGGTCTCTCCTGAAACTCTTTCCGTCACGACTCTCGGGCTGCTCACAGCCGGATCGCCACTGAACCTGGAGCGGGCGATGAAGCTTAATGAAAGGCTGGGCGGACACCTCGTGTCTGGTCACGTAGATGGCATCGGCACGGTACGCAGACGCCAGCAGGACGGAAATGCGATTTTGTTCACGATCGAAGCTGCGTCGGAGATTCTGCGCCACTGTGTTGTGAAGGGGTCTATCACGGTTGACGGCATCAGCCTGACGATTAACCAGGTGACAGACCGTAGCTTCTCCGTCGGGATTATTCCACACACGGCGACGATCACCAGCCTGGGTCTCAAGCAAGTGGGCGACCAGGTCAATCTCGAATCAGATCTGATTGGAAAATACGTCGAACGATTATTGGAAGAAAGGGCGCAGCTCCATACCAAGCCGACTCCTGTGATCGATTAAGATTATATTCAGAAGCGCAGGCTCCTTTAACAGGAGGCTGAAACAGTTCGCCAGCGTCGTTCTCGGCTTGTCAAAATCCCCAACGTGCCCCTGAGGGTTCGCCTCCGGCTCAGTTCGCCTGCGGCTTTACAGGACGCACTGTTTGAGCATCCTGTGGGTGTACGCGGCAGTTTCTTCTAACCTGGTAATCCACGATTGGTAGCTGTCAAGCTTAGCCCACAGGCTCGACGGCTGGAAAGAGTTTAGATGGCGCAGAAGTCTTCATTATCGTCTAAACGGTTCACCGTGGATCGGCTCCTCTCAAAGCTGGGGGTTGCTTCTCGTGGCACGAGCCAGGAATGGATTCGTGCAGGGCGAGTCCAGGTGAATGGGCGAGTCATTCGAGATCCAGCTACGTGGGTCCTGTGGCCGAAAGATGCACTCGCGGTTGACGATAAGTCGATCAAAGATTCGGCTAAACGGTTTATCCTCTTTTATAAACCCAAGGGGGTCATCACGACGCACAGTGATGAAAAAGACCGGAAGACGATTTTCGATGTCTTACCGACAGACCTAGGTTATCTGCATGCGGTTGGGAGACTCGATCAGGCGACTAGCGGGCTTCTTCTCCTTACGAACGATTCGACTCTGTCGAGCTATCTCACCGATCCTAGGCACAAAGTGCTGAGGACCTATTTAGTCTCTGTGCGGGGAGAATTCACGGAGGGTCAAGCCAAAGATGCCACAATTGGAGTGGTCGAAGAGGGCGAGCGCCTTCAGTGCCACAGCGTCAAGATTCAAAAAAGCTCAGGGCGAGAATCACATCTGGAGGTGGTACTGGTTCAAGGGAAGAACCGTGAAATCAGAAGACTTTTCAAGGCTTTGGGGCATGAAGTGACCAGGCTTAGGCGCATTCAGTACGGTCCCTTTAAATTGGAAGAGCTCGAGCCCGGAGCTTGGCGCGAGATCCCGATCGCGGACGTGAGGAAGGCGCTCCGACTGTGACCAGCTTTTCGCTCCCTTCGGCGCCCTACCATCCCCACTTGGCAATTAAAAATTTCCCGCCTGCACCACATCATCTAGGCTGTTGATGTCGAGCCAGTGGCCTGCCGTATAGAGGACCCGGATCGGATAGTCGCGCTGCAACAATTCTTGGATGAGCTGGGGGATGGCGGCTTTGCGGTTGGCGGGCTTGGCCAGTATCTCTGCAATGATGCTGGTGATGAGGGTGGTGGCGCTGGGTGAGACTTTGAGGAAGCCCATCCAGACCCCGTGGATGGATTCGTGGGGAAGCGTGGCTCCCAATTGCTTGAGGTAGATCTTGGCATTGAAGGCTTTTCTCGAATTGGGAATGGTGCATTCGGCAAATCCGCCAAGGCGGGCATAGCCGCCCTGCTCCTGCCAGTTGCTGTCGACGAAAATTACACAGTCATCAGTCTCCTGGCAGAGAGACTGGGGAATGTATTTATTGAAGAGGACGTCGCCATAGGAAATGATCGTGCTTTGGGCCGGTCCTTTTCTGGATTGGAGGGCCTTGAGCAGGGAATCCAGTTCGCCAGTGTCCGCAAAGTCGTTGTTGTCGACATAGGTCAGGTTAGGCAGATTCACGGCTTCTTTCTTATACCCGCGCACGACGACGATATCTTTAATGCCCACGGCATTATAGGCATCGACGATGTGGGAGAGGATCGGCGCGCCCTGGATCTTGACCATCGTTTTGGGCTGCTGCTCGGTGAGTGTTTCCAGTTCCTTCCCTCGGGAGGCGGCTAGCACAATGGCCGAGGTGCCTTCGGCGCCTTTGGGGAAGTAGCGGTCTTCGGCTTCCTGGAGCTCTGCAGCGTTTTGTAGGCGAAAAATTTCTGAGACCGACGCGACCTTGTCTTCAATGGAGAGCAGATGCTCCTGCTCTTTGAGCGTCTTTGCGGTTTTCTGCATGGCGGTCACGGAGGACCGCAGCATATGGTTAGCCCAAATCACCATTGAGAAACCCTGTTGGCGAAACACATCGGTTGGTGTGGCATAGTACTTCGTCGGCACGATCACGACCGGGCAGCGGCTGCCCCATTCCTGCTTGAACGCTAGAATTTCATCCGGTACAGAGAGGGCGCTGTGAATAAGAATGCCGTCCGCTCCCGCCTCATGATAGGCCTCGGCGCGGCGTAAGGCCTCCGCCAGACCCCAGCCGCAGATGAAAGCCTCGACTCTGGCAATGATGGAAAAATTCGGATCGGTCTGGGCGTCTTTGCCTGCCTTGATCTTGCCACAGAACTCCTGCATGTCCGCCATGGGCTGGGTACCACCCTTGATGAAGCTGTTAGTTTTGGGAAAGAGCTTGTCTTCGATACAGACCGCGGCAATTTTGCGTTGTTCCAGCTTGCGGACCAGGCGCTGCATGTTGTTGAAATTGCCATAGCCCGTGTCGCCATCCAGGAGGATGGGAATTGCGGCGGCATCGGACATGAATTCCAGATCCTCCAAGACTTGCGTCCAGCTGGCCTCGTTGTTGTCACGGACGCAGAATTGAGCGGAAATGGACAGGCCACTGGCCCAGATCCCTTTGAAACCAGCCTCCTGGACGATTTTGGCGCTGAGGCCATTATGGGCTTCACAGATAAATTCCAGCTGCTCCGATGTGAGGAGCTTCCGAAATTGATGTGCTGCGGTGATGCCTGTAATCAAACTCATGGAGTCCTTTCCTGCTAGGCGCCGAGTGGGCCAGAGCGGCCTGACGCTATGGCTCGTTCTCTGCTGAGGACCGGTAGGCGAAATAGAGTGCCATCGCTCCTCCGACGGCGATGAGCAGGCCCGCCCAGAGTCTGGAGGGAAAGCTCAGGGGGCTGATGTAACGGTGGTAGAGGAGGGGCAGCAGAATTGAGGCCAGTAGAGCCATGGCAAGACCCAGCATGTGACGCTTGCGATAGATCGGTTCGCCCGGTTTACGTGTCATATTGGCTGTTTCAATCTTCAATCGTTGAGATATCGCCAAGGTCCTGCCCTAGCTCTTTTGCTTTGAGCACCCGCCGCATGATTTTGCCAGACCTAGTTTTGGGGAGCGACGCCACAATGTCGACTTCAGACGGCACAGCAATTTTCCCCAACTCCTTCAGCACTTGATCCTTGATCGACTGGATCAGTGCGGGGCTTTCCATTTCCCCCTGTTTTAAAATAATAAAGGCTTTAATGGACTCGCCGACGAGTTTGTGCGGTTTGCCGATCACCGCGGCTTCCGCCACCGCATGGTGGCTGACTAGCGCGCTTTCCACTTCGGCGGTGCCAAGCCGGTTGCCGGCCACTTTAATCACATCGTCGGCACGGCCCATGAACCACAAATAGCCGTCTTCATCTTTGTGGCAGATATCGCCGGCGGTGTAGCAGTTCGGAATCGTGTTCCAGTAGGTTTTGTACCGTTCCGCATCTTTGTAGATGGTACGCATCATCGCGGGCCAGGGTTTCCTGATCACGGCAAAGCCGCCGGTGTTGGCCGGAAGGCTGTTGCCCTGGCTGTCCACCACATCGGCTTCGATGCCGAGGAAGGCGCGAGTGGCGGAGCCTGGCTTCAAGGGGACGGTCGGCAGTGGAGTAATCATGATGGACCCGGTTTCGGTCTGCCACCAAGTATCCATGATTGGTTTGTCCCCCCCAGTCGCGCGGTGGAACCATTCCCAGGCTTCCGGATTGATCGGCTCGCCCACGCTGCCCAGAATACGGAGAGTGGAGCGATCGTATTTCTTAGGCCAGTCTTCGCCATAGCGCATGAGCAGGCGAATAGCGGTGGGCGTCGTATAGAAAATCGAGACGCCGTAGCGTTCAATGAGATCCCACCAGCGGCCAGGGTTGGGATAGTCTGGTTTACCCTCAGCGGTCACGATCGTTGCGCCGTTTAGGAGGGGACCATAGACAATGTAGCTGTGGCCTGTGACCCAGCCTGGGTCTGCAACACAAAAATAGACATCATCATCTTTAAGGTCGAAGACGTATTTGGTAGTGATGTAGGTCCCGACCATATAGCCACCATGGACATGGACTACGCCCTTCGGCTTGCCGGTGGTGCCGGAGGTATAGAGGATGTAGAGGGGATGTTCGGCGTCGAGATGTTCGGCTTCGCAGACCGCTTTCTCAGCTTTTAGCCAATCGTGCCAGTCGATTTCCTTCGGCGTGGTTAAGGCCAGTGCTGGAGTCTGCCTCCGTAAGACTACGAGATGTTCGACGGTGGGGGAGTTGGCGACGGCTTGGTCAACCACCGACTTGAGGTCGAAGACCTTACCACGGTCGAACCCGACGTCGGCTGTAATGACCAGTTTGGCTTCTGCATCTTGAATGCGGTTTGCGAGGGCCGGGGCGCTGAATCCCGAATAGACCACACTGTGAATGACGCCGATACGGGCGCAAGCGAGCATGGCGACGATCTGTTCGGGAACCTTCGGCAGGTAGATCGTGACTCGGTCGCCCTTCTGGAGCCCCAGTTTCTTGAGCGCATTGGCGCAGCGATTAACTTGCCGATAGAGTTCGCCGTAGGTGATGATCCGTTCCTGGTCGTTTTCACCCACCCAGATGATGGCAACTTTGTTCTTGCGCCAGGTTTTGACGTGACGGTCTAAACAGTTATAGGTAATATTGCAGGTGGCGCTAACGAACCACTTGGCCCAGGGATAGTTCCATTCCAGCACCTTGGTCCAGGGGGAGAACCATTCGAGTTCCGAGGCGACGCGGCTCCAGAAGCCTTCCGGGTCTGCAATCGACTGTTTGTAGGCGCTCTCGTAGTCCTGAATATAGGCGGCGGCTTTGGTGCGAGGGGTCGGCTGGTAGACGCGGCTTTCTTTCAGGAGAGTGTCGATGTTCTCTGACATGATGCAATAACTCCTTTATCGAGGTGCTGCCCCCCCCTCTCCAGCCTTGCTTTCAAAACCCGTGAAGCCTATTTCGTGGGCGAGAAGAGCGTATGGCTCATGGCTGATAGCTGAAATCAAAACGCCCCGATTGACTTCGGACCCCCATGCTAGTGGCGACAGCGCTTTTCTTCGGACGAGATACGAATGACGGGCAAAGCGTTGGGCCATTATGCTGAAGGGCCAGTAATAACTCAACTGTGACGCTGGTGTGGGTCTCAGTCCGCCGTTTCTTGACAGTCAATCAGAGGCGAGAGTAGGCTCGCTCCATTCCACACCACACAATGAGGCCGGTGCAATTTATGCTGTCGATCCTATCCCGACCATCCTTCTTTTTTGTACTGCTTGCCGCTTCGCTGATCGTGCTGCTCTGTCCCGTACCCTCGTCTGCCCAAGTGGGGAAGCCGGAGGGGCTCTATTATAAGTCGTGGGCTATTGTCATCGGGGTTGAGAACTACCTGCTGGCTCCGAAAATCCCCGGCGCGATCGAGGATGCCAAGGCTATGGCTCAAACCTTCCGCCAACTGGGATTTGACGAGGTCGTTGAGCTCTACGACAAGGATGTAAGTTTCCGCCGTTTGCAGCAGACCCTTTCGGATTTCCTGCCCCGCAAGGTCGGTCGGTACGATCGGCTCGTGCTCTATTTCGTAGGCCATGCAGGCGTTACGCAGGATCTGGCCGGCAAGGAACTTGGGTACCTCGTCCCCTGGGATGCGCAGATCGGGAACGTGTCTAAGTCGGTGACGTTTGAACAGTTAAAAGAGTTCAGCCGGCGAAGTGCCTCCAAACATACCCTTTTCCTGGTAAATGCCGCCGTGCGCGGGTGGGAGGTGAGTACGGCTCAGCCCCTGTTGCTCGAAGGACGATTGGCACCGGAAGAGGATACGGATCGGCGAGCTGTGCAAGTGTTGACGGCGGGAGATAAGGGCGAGCCCTTGAGCCAAGAAGAGGGGAAGAGTCTGTTTGTGCAGATCTTGGTAAAGGGGCTGGCTGGTCAGGCGGATCGGAATAACAATGGCTGGCTCATGGCCTCAGAAGTCGGGGATTATGTGAAGCAGCAAGTTCTGGAACGGTCGAAGGGAGCCCAGCATCCCCTCTTTGCGCAGCTGGAAGGGGATGGGGATACGGTGTTGATTGAGGGACGAAAGTCCGCGTTTGTCTTAGGGGCAGGGCCCCAGTCTCCGGCTGAACGGCGGGCGGCGGCCAAGACGCAATATGAACTGGCCTTCGCGCTACTTAAAACGGGGAAGCCGGCGGAGGAGGCGTTAGAGCGGCTGAACAACGCATTGGGATACGATCCTACGTTCGGTGATGCCTACGTGCTCAAGAGCTATGTGTTGTTAGAAGTCCTGCCGAGTCTTGACGGCGCCTTGTCCTCGGCGAAGCTGGCGGTGCAGTATGCACCAACAAATCCAGACTCCCAGTATACGCTCGGGTTGATTTACGAAAAGCGCGGGCAGTTTGCCGAGGCGGAGCGTGCGATGCGGGAGGCGTTGGGAGTCAATCCCAACTATGTGGATGTCTATTTCTCGCTCGGCCTTCTCTATGCTGACGCGATGAAGGATCAACCGAAATCGGTTGAGGCCTTCACTCGCTACCTCGAACTCGGGGGGAACCACGCCCGTGCCGTAGCTGCCGTGGCACAGTCACGCTCCTCCGCGCCTATCCCGCTCTCCAAACCGTAGCGGCTGTGAAGAAATCGCTACGTGCGGAGTCCTGGTCAGGGCTTTTCTCCGCCTTTGAGATACCCCAGCCCAATTTTAACCGCTTTGCGTGTAATTTCTGGCCACCGGACTTGGGGGTATTCCGCAAGAATTGCAGCGGCTTTGGGGTCTTGCACTTCCATGTTCAGAATTTTAATAATACCGTCATTAATCTGAATGTCTGCCACGGGTACTCTCCTTATTCCAGTGAGACGGTCAGCCTCCGCCCGCAAGTTCTTTGACTGGCTGAGGGGCTCATGCTAGCATGAACATACGTAAATTCTCGAGCATTTGTCTCAGGTATCTGTTACTGGTACGCCGTCATTTTGCGAGTGACCATTACCAAGGAGGCCGGCACATGAATAGGGCATTAGGGTTTAAGTCGAGCGTGGTTGGGAGCGGAGTGGCAATTGCCCTGATGATTGGACTTGTTGCTTGTGGCGGCCCTCCACAATGGGTGAAGCAGGGATCTGGAGCGTTTAACGAGAAAGACAGCAAGGCCTTTTATGGCGTCGGGTCCGTGGTCGGTGTTCGGAACGAGCCGTTGGCCTGGGATGCAGCGGAGAACCGCGCCCGCGCTGAAATCGCAAAAACCTTTGAAACGTATACTGGCTATTTGATGCGGGACTTCGCTGCCTCCACGACGGCTGCAGACTTTACCAAGAATACAGAAGAGCAGAGCGTCGAGCGGGCTATTAAGACGATAACCACCGCGACCCTCAGCGGCGTGCGTTCTATCGACCGCTACAAGGATGAGAAGACGAACACGTACTATGCATTGACTAGGCTGAGCCTTCAGGAGATGAAGAATAATCTTGAGCAGGCGAAAGAACTCAATTCACAGGTTCGGGACTACGTCAAAAAGAACGCCGATAAACTGTTCGATCGGCTTGAGAAAGAAGAAGACAGGCGGGCGCCTAAGTAAGGACTCCAGTTTGATCAATCGTCGATGGATGTATTGGCTAGGAGGTATCGTGTGACCATGATGAATCGAGGGCGAATTGGGCTCGTTGCGCTGACGCTGTTGTCGCTGGCTGCCTGTGCACAAGAGACGAAAGTTACCAGAATCGACGCTGGAGTCGTAACGGATCTGAGCGGTCGTTGGAACGATACCGATTCTAAAATGGTTGCGGAGTCCATGATCAAAGAGGCGCTGGAGTATCCCTGGCTCAACAACTTCGCGAGTTCGAAGCGCCGCCAGCCGGTTGTCGTGGTCGGGGCCATTCAGAATAGCAGTCACGAACATATCAACGTCGGCACGTTCGTGACGGATCTCGAACGTGAGCTTACTAACTCCCAGAAAGTAACGTTTGTGGCAGGCAAGGGTACTCGCGAGGAGCTTCGCACCGAGCGCAAAGAGCAAGCAATGTATGCGCGCGAGGATACACAGAAAGGCCCTGGCAAAGAGATTGGTGCCGATTATATGATGAAGGGTACGATTGCTACGATCCTCGATGAGGCCGGAGGGACAAAGGCGGTGTTCTATCAGATCGATTTACAGATGATCGATTTGGAGAGTAATGCCAAGGTCTGGTATGGTCAAAAGAAGATCAAGAAAGTCATCGAAAAGAAGCGGTCCATTTTTTAGGTTTCACGAGTGCCGCTGAGTCATCTTTTGTCACGCCCCACGGCCGTTCTGTCGGTACGGTGGGGCGCTGTTGTCTTCACCGGATTTCTCCCTGCCCTGCTAGCTCTACTGTTGTTGGCCGGTTGCGGCCCCTCTGTGAATCGGTACCTCCTCATTGAAACAAGTCTTCGCGCCCACGACCCTAAAGGCGCCGATGTGATTCTCCAGCAGGTTGAAAAAGAATATGGTGAAAAAAATCTGGTGCTCTATGGTATGGATCGAGGGATGATCCTTCAACTGGCCGGCGACTATCAGCAGAGCAACGCCGTCTTAGAGGGGGCTGAGGAGGAACTGGATCGTCTCTACACAAGCAAGATTCGAACGGAAACCCTTGCGTTCCTGACGAACGATACGGCCTTGCCGTATGTGGGCGAGCCCTATGAACAAGTCTTGCTCAATGTGCTCAAGGCCCTTAACTATGCACAGCTAGGTGAGTGGCAAGGGGCGCTGGTTGAATCTCGCCGTATTGACCATCGGCTCAATGTGTTATCCGATCAAGCCAGCGCGGCGAATGCCTATCGGGATGACGGCTTCGCACGGTATCTGAGCGGGATTTTCTATGAGAGTACCGGGGATGTGAATAATGCGTTCATCGCTTATCGAAATGCTTATAAGATATTCCAGACGACCCGCGGATGGTCGCAGGTGGCTGTTCCCTCTCAGCTACGGATCGATTTACTACGAACGGCTGAGGCGCTACAGTTCACCCAAGATCTGGCCACGTATCAACAAGCGTTTCCTGAGACTAAGTGGGAGACTCAGGAGGTGTTACAACCGCTCGCTCACGTTGTCGTGATTAGCTATAATGGCCTCGCGCCTTTCAAGGAAGACCAGTTTTTTGATCTGCCCATCAGCCTTGATGCGCTTCAATTGATGCGCCTCAATCGACAGAGAAAGGCTAGTGCCTTGGATGCAAAAAAGACTACCGCCAACAACACGCAGATCTCAAGGGCAAAGGGCCAAAAGCAACGTTCGCAACAGATTGAGGACAGTGTCGAGGATAGTGTCTTGGATGGGCTCGGTGGACAGGTGGTGCGCGTGGCGTTACCACGGCTCGTCTCGCAGAAGACACTGGTGCCGATCGATCCGGTGAGTCTTATTGGGGAGAATGGCGTGAGGGTAACGGTGAATATGGAATTGGCGCATGACGGGACGGCGTTGGCCGAGAAAGCGTTGTCGGAGCGGATGGCGAGTATCACCGTCAAGGCCCTCTCGCGTGCCGCAACGAAGCTTGCGCTGGCCGAGATTGCCGCACTTGGGGCACAGGCTGCAGCCGGAAAAGATGCGGGGCCCTTGGTTGGTCTTCTCGTGGGGGGGCTGGCGAAAGCACTAGCGAGGGCTTCGGAAAAAGCAGACAAACGAAGCTGGCAAACTTTGCCAGATGAAATTCATCTCGCGCGTGTTTGGGTTCCGGCTGGCTCCTACCAGGTGCAGAGTCAGCCAGCCGGGTCCAATGACCCGCTGAGGCCACAAACTATGCGGACCCTGTCGCTTAGGCCAGGCGAGACCACCGTACTCATTCAACGGGTGATACCATGATCAACCGACTTCTGGAGATGAAGAACGTCGTCCTAGTCCTCTCTACCATTGGCGCACTTTCCGGCTGTGGAGGGTTGGGAGACCAGATGAAGCCTGACTGGATCGATGGAGTCAGTGCCGCCTATCCATCGGGACAATATCTCCTTGGCGTCGGACAGGCGGAGAGTCGTACGGTCGCTGAAGGCCATGCGTATGTAGCCGTGGCCCGTATTTTTAAAGCGGAGATCAGCGCGCACGCGAAGGATTGGGAGTCGTATTTCTTGATTGAGCAGCGAGGACAGAGCAGCGCAGAGCGACGATTGACGCTCGAAAATCTCACGCGCGTGTCGACTGACAAAGTGTTGGAGAATGTTCGGATCGTTGATCGGTGGATGGATCGGGAGAAGAAACTTCATTATGCCTTGGCGGGGATGCATCGGCCTCAGGCCGAGACTGCGTTTCTGGAGAAGATTACGGAGTTAGATCGATTGATCAACGACGATGTCGTGGCGGCCCACCGCGCTTCCGAGAAGCTCGCCAAAGTGAGAGCCTTGCGGCAGGCTACCAGAAACCTAGTGCTGCGGGAGACCTATAATGCCGACCTTCGCGTAATTCGTCCAAGCGGCCAGGGCACCGCCTCCTCCTATCGCGTTAGCGAACTGACCCGTGAGCTCGAACAGTTTCTCTCGGCGAATTTGGTGCTGGCAGTTGCGGTGACCGGCGATCAGGTTGAGACGGCGCAACGGGCTTTGACAGAAGGACTACTGAAGGCAGGCTTGCAAGTGACGAGTCAACCTTGGAGTGGAGAGCGTTCGCTCGGGAGCGATTCCAGCATGCCTCTTCCGGAGTTGTTGCTGCGGGGTGTTGTGCGGTTCTGGTCGATTGATGTGCACGATCCGCAATTCAAGTACGTGCGGTGGTGTAGCGACTTTGAAGTCGTCGATTTGACCAGCCAGCGGGTGGTCGGTGCCCTGTCGAAGGGCGGGAAGGAAGGCCATTTGTCGGAGGGTGAGGCGACTGCGAAGGCGGTGCGTGTCATGCAGCAAGATTTTTCTACTGATGTGGCGAAGGCCATTGCGGCGCATGTCTATGGAGAGTTGGAATTGTCGGTGCAGACGAGCCAGCCTGCAGGATGTCTAAGAGCGGCTCAGTGACTGACTCAAAGTTGACACCGTTTTGTTCAATCAGGGCAACTTGGTCGACAGGTCAGTACGGAAGAGACAGAGTTAGCGGCATTGATAGTCGGCAATGAGCGAGTCGATGGCGGTTTCCCAATCAGCGGCTACCTGCTTGAGCGAGAGGGCTTTTACGGTCCGTGGCCCTGGTGTTCGGCTTTCGCGCGTGAGCATCGCGAGGGCTTGTTGGACGTTGTTCTGGGCTAACGAGAGGCTTCCGCAGATTCCGGAGGAGACGGGTAGTTGGCCTCCAGCTCGGCGAAAGAGGGCCATGGCGCGATAGCTATGTTCCTGTGAACGGAAGAGGGCGTCTGCTCCTTGAAACAGGCGCATAGCCGAGCCATCCTCCTGATGGGTTTTGGCCAGAAATTTGGCCACGAGTGCCGCACGGCCCATGGTGATGGCGGCGCCTTCTGGGTCGTCACTTGCCATTGCTTCTTCTGCTTTTTCCTGCAAGCGATCCATTTCCGCTTCATTGCCGATCACTTGCGCGGTGGCCAGATTTGCGGTCATGAGCGTCGTCATACAACAGAGAGCGAACAGCCGCCGTAGGGTGGCAAGGTTGGTGGGGGGTGCTCCTGTCACGAGTGGATCCCTTCGAGTAGTCACGGGTGAACGACGTCGGCTCACTGTACTGAACGTATATCGGTTGGTGCAAGTTGCAAGCCTGGGAGAGCGATCAGTATAATCCCGCGACAGTCGCCACCCGAGAAGACTACAGGGGCAATAAAGGAGGGTACGCGTGCAATATTGGGTAAAAATCGTGTTTGTCGACAATCAGGAACTCCTGGTCAAGGATGCAATCCGCCATACCATCAGTGACGATATGGAAGTGCTGGAGGTGGATTCGGCAAAGGAAGTCATCATCGTTCCGATGAGACAGATCAAATACCTTGCGTGCGATGCGACGGTGTTCGCCACGAAGAAGCCTGCCTAGGGCTTGTCCGTTAAGAGTTTTTGCCCAAGGCGTCGGGCTAATCAGACCATGCCGGTCGATCGATCGGCTGGATTGAGCAACATAATGACTATTCATAATGACAGTCCACGCGGTCAGGTCCGGCTCGCCCCCGCGCGCGCGGTTGGGGTGCCGGGGCATCTTTGGATCTATGCAGGCTATGTCGCCTCGGTCAGCGGCGAACCGGTTGCCGGCGATGTGGTGGATGTCCTGGCGCCGAATGGGCGATTTATCGCGCGCGGGCTCTACAATCCCGCCTCCAAGATACGCGTGCGGATCATAACCTCTGAGAATGAACCAATCACGGAACAGTTTTGGAAAAGCCGTGTCGCACAGGCAGTCCGGCTGCGGCAGAAGATTGTCACGGGGACGAACGCCTACCGCCTCGTCTATGGAGAAGCGGATCATCTTCCTGGTTTGATTGTGGATCGCTACGACGATGTCCTGGTCATGCAGACCCTCTCTGTCGGCATGGACCTCCGGAAGGACCTATTGGCCAATCTTTTATGTCAGGAATCAGGAGCCACACGGGTCTATCTGCGCAATGACGCGAAGAGTCGTGTTTTAGAAGGGCTACCATTGGAGCGAGGGTTCCTTCGAGGAGGCGGCACGACGACGGTCGAGGTGTATGAGGGAACGGCCAGATTCCTCGTCGATATCGAGCGGGGGCAGAAGACTGGCTGGTTTTGCGATCAGAGGGAGAATCGATTGGTGGCGGCACGGTTCGCAGCTGGCGCGGAGGTGCTGGAGGTGTTTGCCCATACCGGTGCCTTTGGGATCCATGCGGCACTCGCGGGAGCCAAGTCGGTCGAGGGGCTGGATGTGAGCGAGGAGGCCCTCGTCCTCGCGCGCAGCCATGCGGCCTTGAACAAGGTCGAGGACCGTTGTCTCTATCGTATGGCGGATGCATTTGAGGAGATGCGAACGCTGGAACGGGCTGAACGCCGCTACGACTTGGTGTTACTCGATCCCCCTGCTTTTGCGCGTAGTAAACAGGCTGTGCCTCGCGCCTTGGCCGGATACAAAGATGTCAATCTTCTCGGAATGAAGCTCACGAAGCCGGAAGGGGTTCTGGTCACGAGTTCTTGCTCGCACCATGTCACGGAGCAGGAATTATGGACGGGAATTCGGCTGGCCGCGCGAGATGCGAAACGGCAGGTTCGTCTACTTGAACAACGTGGACAGGCCAGCGACCATCCCATTCTCGCTACCATGCCGGAAACCCGCTATCTGAAGTGTTTTATTCTACAGGTATTGTGAGCAAGACAAACAAGATTTGCGCGTGAGGTGCCCCTCAAAGGCCCAAGACTGGAGTGTAAAATTCCGAAGACTTCAGTTTGTCTCACTCGTCCTACTTTTTGCGTATCGTCGGGTAAGTCTTGCGGGAATAATTAGTCGTTTGGGGGCTCGAAGTGACCGGATGGCCGGTTCTGCCAGGGAACCGTCGCCTGTTTGGTTTGTTTGACGAGGCTTTGTAAATTCACCTCCGCTGCACGGAGCAACTTCGGTTCACCGCTTTGGATGATCGCCGTTAATAGAACGTAGAGCGACCGGTCCATTCGTGATCCGGCGAGAATGCGTTCGGTGACAGGATCCGGTCCAGGCGGGATGGCGCTGTCTGCTTCCTCCGGACCTTCAAAGAGAGTGCAAAACGCAGTGGGGTGGTGAAAGAGCCAGGCGGGAGGAATCTTTAACGTGGCGGCGAGCAATTCGAGCGTCGAGGCTGCGGGATCAGTTTCTTCAGTTTCAATGGCCTCGAGAGCCTGAAGCGAAAGAGACGATTGGGTGGCTAAATAGTCGGTTGAGTGGCCTCGCGAGATGCGCCAAGCCCGAATCTGTTGTCCCAGCGCCATGGCATCATGATACTGAATAGGGGCCGCCTTCGCAACCTCACGTTAGTCGTGTCGCGGTAGTCCGCCCTTGTAAATCAATGGCTTATCGCTAATTTCGTTTAGTGGAAGGTGAGAAGTGAAATCAGGTATAATACTTCTTTGACTGTATTGTCGATTCAGTGAGGAGGCGTTCATGTTGGGGACAGATATTCGGGGAATCCTCGCAGAGGAAGAAGAAGTGCAGCGGCGTAAGGAAGCGTTGAAGTCGCTTCTGACCATGCGGTCTAAGCAGTTGCGGGAGTCGCTGCAGCAGCGGATCAAGCGGGCGCGGACGAGCGGCAACTGGATTCAGTTTTCTAAGGAAGAATGTGCCGCCCTTCACAAGCGGGAAAAACTTCATCTCAAGTCTCAGTTCGATATGCTGCAGCATGAGCAGGATCGAACTCGAGGGAAGCTGACGGCACTCAGACGAGCGAAGCTACGGGCTCAACGGATTCGGGCTGCCGAAGCCGCGTCCGGGCGGAAACGCCGCTGAGCCCTCGCTGTTCAGTGTTGATTTACTAACGTGGCTCTCCCTCTCCTGACGCGTACGCAAGGCTCATACATTCGGGAGCTCCTCCAAGAGAGACGTGTGCGAGCAGCCGAAGGTGTCTTCGTAGTCGAAGGCACCCATGCGGTGCGTGATCTCTTGAGTGGGTACCCCGAACAAGTCCGTACGATCGTAACCACCCCTGGGTATCTGCTCAAAGAAGGGAGGGACGACGGGTTCGCTCGGCTTCCTGCCTCCGTGCAGCAGTATTCCTGCCCTGATTTTCAATTTTCGAAATTATCAGACTTGGAAGCCCCGCAAGGTATTCTCGCTGTCGTGCGGCAGCCGGCATGGGATGAAGCTGCGATTCTTCAGCAGCCGATGATCCTAGGGATTTTTGGCGAGCAGCTGCAAGATCCCGTCAATGTGGGGGCTATTATCAGAACGGCGGCCGCGCTGAACGTATGTGCGCTATGGCTCACCCCTGAATCGGCCGATATCTATCATCCAAAGGTGGTACGGTCGGCGAGTGGCACCCTCCTCGCGTTGCCGATTTTTTTTACCAAGAATGGGGCCGGTTTGATTCAGCACGGTTGCCAGATCTTCACGGCAGAAGTAGGAGGACCTGAGGTTGTTTCGATTGATGCGATCCACCAGGCGCCACGGAAGCTGGTGGTTGCTGTTGGTAATGAAAGCCGCGGTTTGTCAGCGCAGATCCGCACCCAAGCCACGACTCGATTCACGATCCCTCTCAGCCGCGACGTAGAATCCTTGAATGTTGCGGCAACCGTGGCCATCGCCACGTTCTACTTCTCCCGACTTCCCAAAGAGAAATAGCTCAATTCTCATTCCTAGTTGAAAAATGTGGCATATCTGGGCTCTCACGCCCATCTTCTTTACTGTGGTGCCTCGTTAGCCGGTACGTCAGCTGGCTGGAATGGAAGAAGAGATTGGCCGAGTCTTGTAGGCTTCATAACCAATCAATGGTCATGCAGTCGAGCTTTCACGCAACGGCTGTCGTGGGTGAAGCAGGATGAGGCTGTATTCAGAGGAGCAGGCAGGAAGGAAGAAAAAAAGAAGCTGAGCCTCGCAAACGTTTTGAATGGGATGTGGTGCCGAGGGACAGAATTGAACTGTCGACACCAGCCTTTTCAGGGCTGTGCTCTACCAACTGAGCTACCTCGGCACGATTCGCGGCAAGAAGAGCGAGGCACTGTTACAGGACTGATGGACAAAAATCAAGTCTCTGTCGATCTCTCCTTGGCAAGTGCCGGCGGACCAAGCTGTGGCGGAGAGAGAGGGAATTGAACCCTCGGTAAGGGTTTTGCCCCTACGACGGTTTAGCAAACCGTTGCCTTCGACCACTCGGCCACCTCTCCACGGGTCTCAGCTCTGTGCGGGGTTCCCGATCACCGATGCTGTTAGGTGATGATCGTAGGATAACCAGCGATCACACGGTCATCTTACCTCAGGCCCTATGAGAGGTACAAGCCATTCGCGAGACGGAGCAAGAAAAACTCTTGGGAGGACGGCGAGGGTTCAGACGTCTCTTTGTTTATTCCACTGAAGGCTGTTGCCCGTTGATGCGCTTAGATTTGAGAGGGATTTTGCAACGGGGTGAGGATAAGAGACAGAAGAATCGGCTGCTTCAGGCGATCAATCGAACTGCATGGTTTGGCGGAGGGGGCGAGATTTGAACTCGCGGACCCCTTGCGAGGTCTCCAGTTTTCAAGACTGGCACGTTCGACCACTCCGTCACCCCTCCGGAAATCACTCGTTGGCCCGAGGCGCTTGTCGTTCAGGCGCGGTGGGCGGGATCCAATAGTAACCTATTCTGTGCGAATCTGCGCAAGCCCGCCCATGTAGGGCCGTAATACGGTCGGTATCGTAATGCTCCCATCTGGCTGCTGGTAGTTTTCCAAGATGGCCACGAGGGTGCGGCCGACGGCCAGCCCCGATCCATTGAGCGTATGGACGAACTCGGTCTTGGCGTCTTTTTTTCCCGCTACGCTCTTGTAGCGAATGCTCCCTCGCCTGGCTTGAAACCCTTCAAAGTTGCTGCAGGAGGAGATTTCTCGGTAGTGGTTCTGGGACGGGAGCCAGACCTCAATATCGTACGTCTTCGCTGCGGAGAATCCGATATCGCTGGTGCAGAGGGTGACGACCCGGTAATGCAGTTCCAAGCCTTGCAAGACCGCTTCTGCATGACGAGTGAGCCGTTCCAATTCCTCATACGACTCGTCCGGTTTGGCGAAGATGACCAATTCCACCTTATTGAATTGGTGGAGACGAATGAGCCCTTTGGTGTCTTTGCCATAGGAGCCAGCCTCGCGCCGAAAACAGGGGGTATAGGCCGTATACCGGACTGGCAGGGCAGTTTCGGGGATAATTTCGTCCCGATGGAGATTGGTGATAGGGACTTCGGCCGTGGGGATCAAGAAGTAGTTTTCGTCCCGGAGGTGAAAGAGATCCTCTTCGAACTTAGGCAACTGGCCGGTGGCCGTCATGCTCGCGTGATTGACAAGGAGCGGCGGCAGCACTTCCCTATAGCCATGCTGCGTCGTGTGCAGGTCAAGCATATAGTTGATGAGGGCTCGTTCCAGTCTTGCGCCAGCTCCAGTGAGGACCGCAAATCGTGCGCCAGCAATTTTCGCCGCCCGGTCGAAATCCAGAATACCAAGGGCTTCGCCAAGCTCCCAATGGCTTTTGGCCGGTGCAGTGAAGGCGGGAGGCGCGCTCCAGCGTCTGACTTCCTTGTTGCTGTCGGCGTCTTTTCCTGCTGGCACTGACACATGGGGGAGATTGGGGATGTGGAGATTCAGATCGGTCAGGGACTCCTCGACGCCACGGAGTTCGTTTTCAATCGCTTTAATCCGTTCGCCAACAGCTTTCATGGCGGTCATAGCGGTATCAGCTGGCTGCGCGTGTCTCTTCAGCGTGGCGACTTCTTCCGATCCTTTTTTGAGCTCTGAACGCAGCTGCTCGACCTGGCTGGTCAAAGCGCGACGTTGTGTAATCAGCTCCCGGAGGTTGTCCCAGGGAACGTCGGCGCCGCGAGGACCCAATTGTGTCCGGAGGTTATCTAAATTGTCGCGTAAATAGCGTAGATCGTACATGGTGTCCTATTCCAGAAAGCGGCTGGAATCTAACATCGGGGTAGGGGTTAGTCAATCGAGCGGGCGGTAGGATGCTGTGATGATCATGTGGCTGGTCCGTTGACAGGAACCGGAAGATCGAGGACCATGCGCGGTGTCCTGCGATGAATCGACCGTGGCCGCAGTAGTGAGGGAACAGAGAGGAAGGGAAGCAACAATGAAACATAATCCAGGTTTTCTGAAATTGGTGAATGCAGCGAGAGCGAGGGTGAAGGAATGGACGGTAGCGCAGGTGAAGGCGCGCCTCGACAGGGGTGAGGTGCAGCACTTTCTCGATGTACGCGAGGACGAGGAGTTTGCGAAGGGCCATGCGAACGGCGCCTGCCATCTGGGGAAAGGGATTATCGAACGCGATGTGGAGACGCGCATTCCCGATAAAGCGGCGTCAATTGTGGTGTATTGTGGAGGCGGTTACCGGTCGGCTTTGGCTGCGGACGCGCTTCAGCAGATGGGCTATTCGAACGTGGTGTCGATGGATGGGGGAATTACGGCCTGGCGGAATGCGGGCTATCCGATGGAGCAGTGAGGGGACCTCGGCCACTCCGAGATCCCCTCAGAAGAGTTACTTGCTGTTAATGCGGTCAAACTCTTTGATGACTTGCTCGGTCAAATCGATGGTGTCTTTATTGTAGATCACAATTTTGACCGTTTGCTCGCTACCCCTATCGAGGACCAGTGCGAATCCACCTTTTTGCGCGACCGCCTGCGTAGCCGTCGCAATCTTCTTCATGTACTCATCGATCAATTCTTTCTGCTTCCCTTGCAGCTCCTGATTAAATTCCTGTGCGCGCTTCTGATAATCTTGGATTTTAGCGCGGAACTTGGCCTCTTTTTCTTTCTTTTCCGTCTCGTCAAGCTTGGCGAGCTGTTCTTTCATCGTTTTCTCAGTAGTCCGCAACTCCTCTTCGTCACGGGACAGCAACTTCTGTCTGGTGGCGACATACTCCTTAAGTCCGTCCAGAGCTTTTTTGCCTGCTTTTGACCTCTCTAACACGACTTGCGGATCGATGATGCCCATTTTGAAGGCCTCGGCGGCTTGTGCCACAGGAAGAGCGACGAGCAGGATAATAGCCGCAGCGGCGGCGAGGAGAGTGATACGCCGGAATATATTTTCCATGGCATGCATAACAGGGGCTCCTTGTGGATAAACGATGTGATGAATCTAACGGCTCCGAGAATAACTGGGGGGCCAGTTGCTGTCAAGAGATCGGCCGCGGCAGGATGTGTCAGCAGTTTGTCCCGTACGGCCGTAACAAGTGAAAAACTACGCTCTGAACGATGCGCCAGGAGCGTTGAGCTCACCAGCGTCTTCTTGCTATAACTCATCGTCCATCGTCTTTTTGGAGCCCGTGCATGTGAGTATTTGTGCGGTAGGCGGGAGAAATGACGAAGGCAATAATCTCTTTTCATCTGTTGCCCATGATGAAGGGCCGCGTGGATGTCTCTCCTCCAACGCGTCCGAGATGGGCATTGTGAGTCTGCACTGCGCGTCGGTAGCATCCGTCGTGCGAGTCGTTTAAACGCTAAGCGATACGATGAAGAACTCGACCCACATCGTCTGTTTTGGAGATAGTCTGACAGCGGGGTTTCAATCGCCCACTGCCGACAATCCGCAGGGATCCACGACTCCCTATGGAACGTTCCTGCAAGAACTCACTGGACCGTCCGCACGTGTATCGGTGAGCGGTTTCTGTGGGGAGCTGACCAACGATATGGCCATCCGGTTTCGGTCGGCTGTGTTGGTCGATAAACCGACCTGTGTGGTGATTCTCGGCGGCACGAACGACCTGGGTTGCAATGTCACGCCCGCAGCGATTCTCGGCAATCTTCTTCAGATGTATGAATTGGCTACCGCAGCGGGAGTGACACCAGTGCCGGTAACCGTCCCGTCGATCAGGATAGGTGACGACCTGTTGCGTGAGGCTGAGGGCCGATGGTTTGCCGAACATCTCGATCGGCGGCGCCAGCTCAACGGATTGATTGTTCGTTCTGCCGAGTTAAAGCGGTTGGCAGTCTTTGATTTATTCTCGGCCACCGTGGAGGAGGGGACGCAACAGCTGGCAGCCCAGTATTCGAACGACGGACTGCATCTGACCACGGCAGGCTATCGGCTGATGGCAGAACGGTTGTATGCGGAGGTCGTTGCTCCGATGTTGGCGAGGAGATCCTGATGCGTGAGGTAACTGACCGGGACTTCGACCGTCTGGTGGCGCAGGCAGCCGTCCCGCTACTGGTGGAGTTTTGGAAGCCTGGCTGCGGGAGTTGCCGCTCGTTGATGCGCGAACTTGAACAGGTGGAGCAGGAAGCGGCAGGTAGGGTGCTGATCCTGACCATGAACGTCGAGGAGCAGTTCCAGATTCCAGCGGAGTTGGAGATCGTATCGCTGCCAGCTCTGGCGTTCTATCGACAGGGGATGTTCGAGCGGTTTATTGGCGGGCTCGGAACAAAGGCGGAGATTCTGAAGCAATTAAATCTGCCATGATGTGAGTCGCTACAGAGTCCTCGGGGCCCGCCTGTCATTCGCCCGACCGGCGCACCGCATGGCCACCGAAGGCGTTGCGCAACGCGGCCAGCGTTTTCTCGGCGAAGGATTCGCTTTGCCGCGATCGGAAGCGCGTAAAGAGGGCTGCTGCAAGCGCCGGAACCGGGACATCCTTCTCAGCTGCATCGAGAAGCATCCAGCGACCTTCGCCGGAGTCCTGGACATAGCCTTTGAGATGTTCGAATTGCGGATCGTTTTTGAGGGCACCAGCTGTCAATTCTAGGAGCCAGGAACGGACGACACTACCATGCATCCAGAGGTCGGCGATCTTGGCGAGGTTGAGCTGGTAGTCGCTTTTCGCCATCAGTTCGAAGCCTTCGGCATAGCTCTGCATCATGCTGTACTCGATTCCGTTATGAACCATCTTGACGTAATGGCCTGCGCCGGCCCCTCCGACGTGGGCCCAGCCCTGTTCCGGAGCCAGCGTCGTGAGAATTGGCGCGAGGTGTTTCACCGGCGCTTCGTCCCCTCCAACCATCAGGCAGTAGCCGGCGGTCAGACCCCAAATACCTCCGCTGGTGCCGACATCGACATAGTGGATCTGTTGCGTCTTGAGATGTGTGGCCCGCCGCACATCGTCATGAAATCTGGTGTTGCCGCCATCGATGACGGTGTCGCCCGCTTGGAGGAGCGCTGCGAGGGCCTGTACGGTATCTTCCGTTGGCGCGCCGGATGGGATCATAATCCAGACGGCGCGCGGGGCGCTCAATTGGCGCACGAGATCCGCGAGTGAAGAGGCGCCGACACACCCAACGTCGACGGCCTGTTTGACCAGCGCCGCCGAGTGATCGTAGGTGACCACCCGGTGCTGGTCTCGTTGCAGCCGGGTGACCATATTCATGCCCATTTTCCCTAGTCCAATAAATCCAATATCCATAGAAACTCCTTCTGGTGCGGTAGTGGCGGACAGGATCAAGCAGGTGCAATCGTTACAGATGAGTCTATCGTCTTAGGGGGTGCTGCCTCCACGAATGCCAGATAATCTACATGTGAGGGCGGAACGCTTGGCGAACCCGTATTCCTGTCAGTCGATTCTGGCAGGATTGGGCACGTCCTTAAAGAGCAGATTGGCAAGGTCATGTGCGATATTGAGCTTTTCGGCTAGGGCGGTGGCGGCCAGGAATCGCCCGGCTAGATCTCCCAGCGTGGCGTCACGGGAGGCCATGAACTTGAGTGAGTCCACCGGTGCGGTCAGCCAGAAGCCCCGTAGCCGGAAGAAGGCGTTGACGGCGTCGTCGAAAAACATCGCCAGCAGATATTGTGCGGTGGCCGGTCTGTCGGTCAGATCACGGGCCTTCCCCAGACAGTGGAGACAGTCCGCCTTCATGCGGATCTGTTCATTGATGTTGAGGGGGGGTGGTCCCTGCCGGAACCGTTGATTGGCTCGTTCCAGCAGTTTGGCACCGAGGCTTTCGTGGTCAAAGAGGATGCGGGCTTTGCGGAGAAGTGAGGGGAGGCGCGGTGAGTAGGGGAGGTCCTCTTCCATCTCGCGATATCCGCGGTACCGGATGTCAGCGAGGCGATCGCCGGCTCGGAGCATTTCGTGGCCGTCAGCTTGTCCCTTGACGAGCGCAATGAGATCGATGTCGCTATGAGTGGTGATGGCACGCCGCACGCTTGATCCCACCAGAATCACGCTGACGAGATCGCCTCCTCGGCGGCCGCGGACATGGCGTAGGGCGATAGCCACAAGCTCTTCGTATCCCGGTTCGACAATCGGGTCAGGCTGCTCCGGCGGCTCCGGTATGGCGAGCAGTTCGGCGTTCAATTCTTCTGAACTGGGGGTTGGGTGCGTGACGGGACTATCCATGGTTAGGTTCCCTGTGCGAGCTGAATATGTTTCGGGAGCGATCCCAGCCAGTCGTCGAATGGTTGATCCGCATCGACGATGATTTCCAGTTTGCCATTGGCTAACTTCCGGACGAGACCTGGACTTTCCGGAGACAAAGGAATTTCTACCCACTCACGATTCAGGCCGAGCGAGTCGGTGAGCTCTAGTATCCGGCTGATCTGTTTGAACGAGACAACATCTAACGGCATGGGTCATCCATGAGGAGGCATTCTAGATTTCAGTGGGGGAGGTGTCAATGAGCGGGCGGCTCATCCCTTCAGAACACGGGCAAAAATTTCGCAGGCGTGATCGGCCATGGCGCTCGAGACATCCAGGTGGGTGACGGCGCGATAGCTAGTACCGCCGAGAGAGTTGATCAAGAGCCCCTCCTGTTTTAAGGCTGCAAGCAGTGCGGGGGTCTGCAGCCTGTGGCCGATGACGTCGAAAATGACAATGTTTGTCTCGACATCTTGCGGGCTGATTCTCACCGTGGGGATCTGTTGCAGCCGCTGTGCCAGTTTCTTGGCGTGGTCGTGGTCGAGCTTCAAGCGCGCGACATGGTGTTTCAGCGCATAGATCCCGGCAGCGGCCAGGATGCCGGACTGTCGCATAGCCCCGCCATACATCCGGCGCAGCCGTTTGGCCCTGTCCAGGAGGGTCAGATCATTCATCATGAGGAGTGATCCAGCCGGTGCGCCTAGGCCTTTTGAGAGGCAGACTGATAGGGTGTCAAAGTACTGGGCGTAGGAGGCCGGCGGCAGAGTAGTAGCGGTGATAGCATTGAACAGCCTAGCCCCGTCCAGATGCATCGGAATGCGGTGGGCATTTGCGACGGCACGAATCCGTTCAATCGTCGCCAGCGGATAAATCGTACCGCCGCCGTTATTATGGGTATTCTCGAGGCAGATCAGACCTGTTTGAATCATGTGCGGGTCCGTGGGGCGGATGGCCGTTTCCACTTGCTCGGCTGTGATGAGGCCACGGTTTCCCACGACCCAATGGAGCTGCACTCCGGCCAGTGCACCGGCTGCGCCCTGTTCGTATCGTACGATATGGGCCTTACTTTCGACGATGACTTCCTGGCCCGATTGTGTGTGGAGGCGAATGGCGAGTTGATTGCCCATGGTGCCGGAGGGCACGAAGAGCGCGGCTTTTTTCCCGAACATCTCCGCCGCCATCTCTTGGAGGCGGTTTACGGTAGGATCTTCGCCATACACATCGTCTCCCACCTCCGCGCTGGCCATGGCTGTGCGCATGGCGTCGGTGGGTTTCGTGACGGTATCGCTGCGTAAGTCGATCATCAAATATACGTGAGCCTGTCGCACGTCCTTTGGGTTCGGCACATTCTAGCAAATTTTTTGCTTGCACGGGAGAGGGGAGCCCTCATCAGGCTACCGTCTTATGGCCTGGCGTCATGGTGTCCTTTCTTCGGTGATAGATGCAGGACCAGGGAACCAGTCTTAGCGGGCTGGACCGTGTAGCGGGTTACTCGAAAAGACGAGGATGTGCAGTGCTCATGGATGTCTGACCGCTCTGTCTCGGTTGTTTACTGTCGGGAAAATCGCATGCTATAGTCTGCGCTCATCGTCTGTTAATTATGTCAAATGATCGTATCGGCCTGACATTTCACGTTTTACGAGGTTCAAGATGCCTGAAGTTCCTGTTAAGATTTACATAGATAAACTATTGAAAGATTGCCGTATTATGAAAAGGCACCTCGCGCTGTTGACGGGCCTTACTAAGGATAGGGCGTTGCGCGCTATGGCAGACCGGTTGGCGGCTGACGAAGAAAAAATTTTGGCGGCGAACGAAAATGACGTGGCTGCGGTCGGGAAGTCCTTCGAGGCTGACATAATCAAGGACCGGATGAAGGCCGCCGTCGCCCGTGTGCGTATGACGTCGGACGACATTAAGGAGATGGTCGACCGTCTTCGCCTGATTGCCGATCTACCGGATCCGGTCGGCGCCGTGACTTCACGATGGGAACGGCCGGACGGATTACAGGTCAGCCGTGTGCGTGTACCAATTGGTGTGATCGGCGTCATCTCAGAGCTGAGTCCCCTCGTGGCGGTGGAGTCGATAGCCCTTTGCTTCAAGTCAGGCAACCTCTGCGTATTTCGTGGCGGGCCGGAGTGGGGGTTGACGCACGAGGCGATTGGAACAGGCCTGCGTGAAGCGGCAGAGGCCAATGGAGTGCCGGCTGGCTCATGGGTGATCATTGAACGGCCCGACAAAGAGGTGGCGGTTGAGCTGATCCGATCCGGTAAGGGCCTTGACGCCATTATCCCACGCGGAGGAGCGGGCCTCCGCAAGGTCGTGGTTGAGCAGGCCAAGATGCCGGTGCTCTGCAATGACGGGGGCCTCACGCATATGTATGTGGATGCCGACACCGATATGCCGATGGCGCAAAACATCGCGATTAGTTCCAAGGTCCAGAAGGCGATGGCCTCGAACTCCCTAGATACGTTGCTCGTGCAGCAGGTAATCGGTCGGCAGTTCCTGCCTCCGCTAGTGAACCGCCTGCTCGAAGAATTTAAGATCGAAGTCCGGGCCTGCCCCAAGACCATGTCCCTGATGGGGCAAATGGCGATAACGGGCCATACCTCGATCATTCCGGCAAAGGAAGAGGACTGGCATACGCAATTCCAGGGGCGCGTGTTGGCCGTTAAAATGGTGACGAATCTCGACGAGGCCTTGGCGCATATCGTGGCGCAGGGTCCTTGTCTCACTGCGGTGATTGCGACGACAAGCTATGAGGCGGCTATGCGGTTTACGCGTGAAGTCGATGCCAGCGCGGTGTTTGTAAATGCCTCGTCTCGGCTCAATGCTGGTGATAGCTACGGGTTTGGGGCCGATATTGGCCTCAGTGGCTCGCGGCTCTATGCTAAGGGCCCAATCGGACTGGAGCAATTGACTTGTGAAAAGTATGTGTCATTTGGGTCTGGCCAGCTGCGGTAT
Organism: Nitrospira lenta; assembly: GCA_945865525.1. Lineage (GTDB taxonomy): Bacteria > Nitrospirota > Nitrospiria > Nitrospirales > Nitrospiraceae > Palsa-1315. The sequence continues at coordinate 89,791 of CAMBDY010000007.1, forward strand.
CCGCATCCGGTCCCAGAGGCGTATTTTGACGCCATCATGCTCAAGAGACCGTAGTCCCTTGCTGAACAGGTTCCGCAGCGTCGTTTTCGGCCCTCCTGAAAAACGTTTTAGGCTGGTGGCCTCAGAGTGCATTCATGATTAACGACTCACGGGTGCCGTCGCTCCATGTACATTTAGCGTGGTGGGGTCTCAGGCGCTTCACGCTGGACGATGCCTATTTCCAGTGGCAGAGGGAAGTTCTCTCGCCGGATGAGATCGCCACCTTACATCGACAGGTTGAGCAGAAACGTCGCGGATCGTCGATCGACGAGGTAGCGTTTTACGATGCCACCGCTCACTCGAATATTCTTCCGGTCCTCTATAGTCAGCGGTATGACTATTATCTGGCGATCGGCCAGCGCGTGGTCGATCGTATCGGTGCAGCCCGCTCTATTCTGGATGTGGGCTGCGGTGTCGGCATCTTGACGACATTCTATGCGAAACAATATCCGAACAAGACTTTTGTCGGCATAGATCGCTCGCCTATTTCAATCGCGCGCGCACAGGAACAGGCTGTGGCATTGGGTCTGACCAACGTGCGATTCGAGTGTGTGGAGCTTGATCAGGCATCTCCCGCAGGCTCCTATGATGTGATCATTGCCACCCATGCCCTCCTGCAAGCGGAACAGGACCCCGGTCTTCCCAGCCGCAGCTGGAAGACGTTCGAGCGCGCAAGTGTCAGTCAGCCACAAGCAGCTTTTGAGCAGCGAACGGGGATTGGCCCTAGGCTTGATCGCCTGCGCGTGCTCCTTGCTGTCGGTGGGCGCATGATCCTCTTTGAAAAAACACGGCAGCTGGCGCGGCGAATCCCGTGGCAACGGGCCTTGGCGGCGCGGGGCTTTGGTTTGATCGAGCAGCCTGAGTTAATCCGCTATCGTCTTGTGGAGGAAGTAGCCGACGATGGGCCTTTCTATCTGCTGGGAATGCGAGAGGCGTGCCAGTTTCATTGGGATGAAGCACCAGAGCTGGATGAAGGCCCTCTCTTCGACCGAGTCAAATTGAAAACCGCCTCGCCCGATTCAGGTGAACCGCTCTATGAGAATCATTGGCCCTCTGCACAAACTGTCTGGGAGCAACTTCGGGCGAAGCAGCTCTTGAAAGGGACCACGAAGCAGGAGCCGGATGATCGTCAATTGCATGTCGAGCTAGGGCAGGCAGAGGAGGGGGTCTATCTCTATTGCGCCAACACCGAGGACCAGCGCCAGCTAGTCCTTGTCGAACCCGCCAGCAGGGCCATACTGGAAGTGTACTATCAGGACATTGTGTCCAGTTCCCCATAGCGGCCTAGCAACACTGAACAATGTCAGTGAGAGTGCGATTCCGGAAGTCCCTCCCAGCGGGCGGTAGCGAATGCCGTTGAGGGGTCAGGGGCAGCTGTGTGCGCGTTGCTTGATGGCGAGGATGAGGAGCGCTGGGTCTCGAATCACATAGAGGATGCGGTAGTCACCACCGCGTACCCGGTAGAGATGGTCTAGGCCTTCAAGTTTTTTTGCGTCAGGGGCGCGTGGCTGATGTTTAGTCGTCTGGATCCATTTGACGAGCGCCTTCCGGAGTGGTTTGTCGAGAGCCCGGAGTTGTTGTTCGGCAGGCGGGGCCAGCAAAATTGTAGAGAGCATGGATTCGCTCAGAGCCCTAGTTCCTTGAGAATGGTATCGAGCGCCGGTGCGCCTTTTTTGTTGGCCTGAGCCAAGGCGGCTTTGGCATCGACGAGATCGATGCGATCTTCCAGATCTTCCAGAAACCGCAGATCCTCAATGGGCACGACGGCCGCTACGGCCCGGCCTCGCCGGCGTAGGAGGACCCGTTCCTTACCGAATGCCGCACGATTGATTGCATCGGCGAATCCGTCTCGTTCCTTTTTGCCTTCGGGATTCCCCACTCGATACCTCCGCAGATGGTTCGCTTGACTGCTGCAAGCTGTACAGGGGGAAAGCGCTGAAGTCAATCGACTGCAGAGGCAAATTTAGGTTATTACGTATTCATTTTTTCGTGCAATTAAGGTATATAGTTGGTGGCGCGAGGGCATTGCCCGCGATATATCGTATCCACCTATTTATCAGAGGAGAGCTCACATGGCCAAAGGGATGACACAGAAGAAAATGACCAAAAAGAAGCCAGCGATGACCGCGAAGGAAAAGCGCACCGCGAAGATCGCAAAGAAGAACCAATAATACAATTTGTGCTTCGGCCGTTCCGATCCGAAGCAGGAGCGTGGGGGCCGTCAGCGTCGATTGGCTAGGGCCACGTACGCTGGCGGTTATGTGTTTCGCTCCCTCCGTAGCCTCGCTTTTAGACAAGTCCGTGACACAGAAAAAGTTGTATCGTGCTCATTCATCTAAGGCGTTTTTCAGGACCCTCAATTCAAGGTGCAGGGTGTGTGTCCCATCCGCTATCCAGACCTGCCCCTCTTGCACAGTGCATTCCAGCTGCATGCTGGATTGTGCGAGCGGCGCCAGAGCACGGCTCCCATCTAGCGGCAGATTGATCACCGCCAGATTATGCAGGTGAGCTAGGTTGGCCTGGTTCTTCTCCCACCATTGGTCGGCACCACGGCCTCCATAGGTATAGAGGTAGACCTGCTTCGCTTTCCCGCAAGCTTGGCGTAGGCGTTTCTCCTCGCGTTGGCCCACGTCGATCCAGAGATCGATTGCGCCAGTCAAATCCTTTTGCCAGAGATCCGGTTCGTCCTCTGTGCTGAGCCCGCGGCCAAAAGCCAAGGCCTCATGCGCATGCAGGACAAAGCTCAGCAGGCGCATCATCATCCGTTCATCGGTTTCAGATGGATGGCGTGCCAGAGTCAGGGCATGGTCCTGATAGTACTGTCGGTCCATGTCGGAAATTTGCAGCGTAGCTTTAAAAATAGTCGCGTTTGGGGCCATGGGGAGGTCGCTTCAGTGATGGCTACGGAGTTCAGTCACTCGCGGTGATCGTTCACAGGTCTTTATAGGCGATGTACCAGCCTTCGACTCGTTCGCGCGCCCAAGGGGTTTTACGGAGAAAGGTGAGGCTAGATTTGACGCTGGGGTCGTGGAGAAAACAGCGGATCGGGACCCGTTTGCCCATCGCTTCCCATCCATGCCGGGCGACGAGTTCCTTGATGATGGTCTCCAACGTGATCCCATGCAGAGGATCACGAGGATGCACGGTGGGTGGTGGTGGTTGTGTCATTTGGTTAGGTGCTGCCTGACCGAGACGGGGTTTTGCCTATCCGATGAATTCACCGGAATCCGATGTTGTGTTTACACATTGAAGCGGAAGTGCATCACATCGCCGTCCTGCACCACGTATTCCTTACCTTCGAGCCGCATCTTTCCTTTTTCCTTGGCACCCGCCTCGCCTTTGCAGGCAAGAAAGTCCCCATAGCTGATTACTTCTGCACGAATAAAGCCCTTCTCAAAATCACCATGAATGACGCCGGCAGCCTGCGGGGCCGTATCGCCGATATGAATCGTCCAGGCGCGGACTTCCTTTACCCCAGCGGTAAAGTAGGTCTGCAGTCCCAATACCTGGTAAGCCGTACGGATTAGGCGGTTGAGTCCCGGCTCGGCCATGCCGGCATCGGTTAGGAATTCCAGTTTTTCTTCATCGGAGAGCCCGGATATTTCAGACTCCAGTGCCGCGCAAATGGCCACGACCGGCGCTCCTTCTCGTACGGCAAATTCTTCTAGGCGGGTCAAGAGGGGATTCGCGGCGAAGCCTTTTTCTGCCACGTTGGCCACGTACATGACAGGCTTGATGGTGAGGAGGCAGAGCGGCTTGAGCAAGGCGATCTGTGCTGCATCCAGCTTCATCGAGCGGGCCGGCGTGCCCTGATTCAAACAGACCGCCACTTGCTCTAGCAGTTCCCCCAGTTTAGCCGCGTCTTTATTCCCGGCGCGTACGAGTTTTACGTTTTTTTCCTGGGCCTTTTCCACGGTGGTCAGGTCCGCTAGCGCTAGCTCCGTCACGATGGTGGCAATGTCAGAAATTGGATCGACTTTACCTGCGACATGAATGACGTTGTCGTCCTCAAAGCAGCGCACCACGTTTACGATCCCGTCAGTTTCCCGAATAGTGGCTAAAAATTGGTTGCCTAATCCTTCGCCCTTCGAGGCGCCGGCGACCAGTCCGGCGATATCGACGAACTCGGTAGTGGCATACTGCATTTTCTGGGGGCTGACGATGTCGGCTAATGCTTGCATGCGTGGATCCGGCACTTCAACGATACCGATATTCGGCTCGATGGTACAAAAGGGATAGTTTTCCGCTGCGATTCCTGATTTAGTCAGGGCATTGAAGAGGGTGGACTTACCCACGTTGGGCAGCCCGACGATTCCGCATTTCACGCTCATGATA
>CAMBDY010000008.1 GCA_945865525.1 Nitrospira lenta
TATTGTTTCTCCCATGCGTGGAGTCCTGCTGTCACGGCATCGTGATCGTTCATCATCGAGCAATATTTGGCGATCAACTGCGCTTCACCAAGCAGCTTCCGATCCGTGACCCATCGACCCGTATCTTTGCGAATGATTCCCCAGAACCCATCAGCGTCTTGTCGAAGTGTAGCGAATGTATAGGTGCGTCTCGTATTCATCGTCCCTGCTCCAGTGGTTCTCTCTACTCTCATGCCTTTATTCTACTCGTTTCAGATGCAGAAAGCAAGAACTATTTTCGTGTCTAAGTCGTTGATAATGCAGAGCAATCCCCTATCCTATTGAAAAGATAAGGAAAAATAGTTTTCTCAATGAAAACAAGGGGTTAGGGTCTTAGTCAAGAATGGACGTGGGATAAAGGAGACGATCCAGTAATGGATGAAGGGTTTTCATCACGTGTGCCTTGCGAATGCGGCAGGACACCCAATCATTATAATAGTCGGGGCGAATGAGGGCATGACGAGCAAAGATTTCCATCGTCTCAAAATAGCCACATTCAGACTTGGACATGCACAGATGGAGAATGGTGCGAGTAAAGTATTGGTGGCCAAAGGTGAGGAGGTCGGCCTGCAACAGCGAGGACGACCCCCAATACGTCTCCCATTCAGAGGAGACGCGAGACCGCTTCTTTTTCCCCTTGACCTGTCTGGTCTTGGATTTGGTAAAGAGTTTACGACCCACATAACGCTTGCCCGTGGGTTGGTGCGTAATGAGGTAGACAAATCCACAATAGGGTCCTGGGTCAGTGAAGAGTCGACCGTTATAGGTCCAGGGATTCACTCCCATCGAGGGATTGGCCACGAATCACCTCATCATCATGGAGAAGAAATTCGCCACAGAACACACAGTGAATAGGCGTCAGATCATGAAGCACGTCATCATAGTCCACCTGAAATGATCCGGTACATTCCTCGCAGTCAAACGACTGAATCATTTCTACCTCTATATATTACGGTTCAATCAACCAATAGACTTTGCTGGCGACGGATTCATGACCCATCGTCGTGTAGGGCAGCACGTCTTTACAGAGACCCTTCCCAAGGACATCAATAAAGACTTCATTGGGAATCGCATCACCATCCGTATCAATTTCATAGAGGATCGGAAACTCCGCGTGAGGATAGGACTCGAATTCGCTCTCAAGATCGCCCAGTTCTAAAGTCTTCGTGACTGAATACGTCGCAAAGTCTGGTTTCCCATCTAGATTCGCATCATACAGTTCTGCCCAGAGTCCATTGGGGAGCAGGCGTGTCTGGAGAATAATGGGTGGAGATAGCTGAAAGGGCACGGCGGCAAACTGCGGACAGTCCCGAAGTGATGGAGGCACGTGACCGTGCGCCGGACTCACCATTACCCACAGGAGTCCCAGGACCAGTAGCGTTCTTGTTGACCAGAGTCGAGTCATCAGATTATTTATACGTTCTAGAGGTCGCACTTCCCCGCTGAGCAGGCGAGTTCCTGCGACCCCGTGGTCATATCCACTCCACCATCATACTCAATAAGTTTATCCCAATCCAACGTCTCTGGAAAGGCCTTGGCGGCCGCCTGATAGTGTTCCTGGGTGCATTCCTGATAGGGCGCCTGCTTGTAGATATGTTCGGAGTAGGGGAGAAAGGCCACCCCACAGACCTTATCAAAATGTTTATAGACCCAGGCCCCCACATCGAGCCACTCATGCTCCTTGACCGACACGGTAATCGACGGATTATGTTCACACCAGTAGTCATGGTAGAGTTGCCAGAATTCTAATTGTTCCACGGCTGAACGGTCGGTGCGCAGGATGGCCCCCTTGGGAGATTGCATGGGAAACGAAAAGACCGTGATGTTCGAGGGATTCGTGACATCATCTTCATGGGGCACCCCCTGCGCAATCATCAAGGTATTCAGCGGGTCTTTTTTATCCATGCGAACCGTGCGAATGTAATACTGTGAATGCCGCGCATGAATTCCTGATGCGGAATCGGTCATTTGCGACACGGTGCCGCTCGGTTTTACACAGGTCACCGCGACCGACGGATTAATTTTTAACTTCTTGGCAAATTCCACATTCGTGGCAACGGCCAACTCGCGAAGAGACGTGAGAATGGATTGCGTCTTCTTGATATCATTCCCATTGAGTAACGTCGAATCCATAATACCCGTCAGCGACACGCCTAGCAATCGTTCTTCTTCAGAATTGTGATTCCACTTGGCCGACATATACTTGAAGTTCGTGAGGGTGGACTGGAACGTGCCCAGAATCGACGCCAGGCGAACTTTCTTTTCGAGGGTCTCCAGCGTATCATCGACTCGAACAATGGCCTCAGAGAGATTACAGAGTCCACGATCCCTGAGAAGGATTTCACCACATGGATTTGTACCCATGGCATGGGACGTATCACGGCGACCATACTTGGCCACCTGATTCTGAGCCGCGACACGATTAAAGATCCCCCGCTCACCAGATTTTGACGCATAGAGGGCATGCCACTCATCCATGAATACCCCCACATCAGGGCGTTCGGTATAGGCCGCAGAATTATTCGAGAGGGTTCGTTCAGGGTGTTCGATCCACCATTGTCCAGACTTGGCATGGCGCATGCGGTCATCCGACACATTGGACAGCGAGATCAAGGCGCTGCGCCGCACGCCACCCACAATCACCACTTCCCCCGTCTTACACACCAGGTCATGGCACTCCAAGGAATTTAACTTACGTCCTGCCGCATTCTTGAAGGTCGCGACGGCAAAGTGAAAGAGACTTTGCAGTGGACCTGGACCCGACGCACGACCGCCAAAGGTCTTCAGCGGTGCACCGGCGGGACGAATCTTCGTCAAGTCCCAGCGAGGAATCTGTCCCTGATAGAGCATGCCAATCAATTCCTTGAAGGCCTTGGCCCACCCAAGTTTGGAATCCCCCACCACAATGACCGTATCAGACTGATGAAACTCTTCGGCCACCGTGGGAAGGTTAGAAATTTTATCGCGCTCCACACTAAACCCCGCGCCCGTGCCGCTGAGCAAGACATAAAGGATTTCATCAAACGCTTGTGGGCGAGAGATTTCTGTATAGGAACAATTATATCCGGCCAGAGGTTCGCGTTCGAGTGCGTCCCCCGCCGTCATCAAGCACCGCATCGAGGGCATCACCTGGAGATGAAGAATGGCCTCTTCGATTTCACTCCGAAGATCTTTGGTCAGACTATAGCCGCAGGTCTCTCCCAGATGAACCTGAAAGAAGTCGAGATACCGTTTGACCGTTTCTCCCCAATATTCTCGACGCCCCTCATTCCAGATATATCGGGAATACCGAGACATATAGATGAAGGCCTGATAGTCTGTGGGAAATCCGAGGTGCGTGGTGCCAAGCGACATAATGATTGCTCCATCGATGCATAAAAGGTAAAAAAGGTTTATAGGAACCGCATAACGTCATTTAGCCACAAATTGTTGTATCATCGGAAAGATGGTCGTCAGGGTGTCAGCGCACGCCTGCGCAACGTCACGATGTTCCTTCTGCACATCAGGTTTGGTACGAACTTGTATATAGTGAATCCAAGACCGAATCGACCCAGCCATGTAGAGGCGAGTACCCATAAGACCTTCTGGAAGCACCGCACGGGCTTGTTCTTTCGCCACGCCTCGATCCACAGCCCAGGTATAGGCTTTCAAGGATTCTTCCTTAACTCGATGTTGATGCTCTGTCCACATCAGGTCGAGGAGGGGGTCCTCATTCTTCAGGGAGTTCTGTCGGTTTTTGGTATCTTGCAGACGGGCTTCGCGAACTTCAAAGTCTAAGGTCTTGGTTGGATCGGCATAGCGTTGAGAAAATTCTTGAAAGGCAAAGGACCGATGCCTGAGTATCTGTCGTGCAATATCTCTGGTCGTGTCAATTTCCAGACACGCTGAGGCCATCTCTAGGGGACTCCAATGTTGATGGTCTATGAGATATTGAATCAATTTCTCTGAGGTCAGAGTATTGGCCTGATTATCGGGATTCGAGACTCTCGCGCAATAGGCCACTAATTGTTGCAAGTCTGTTAGATGGGTTTCACCATGATCGGCCGCACGGGAATAACTGACTAACGTGACATTCATGAGATGACCCTTCTAGGATACTGGGGTGGGGGAGAACATATTATGTAGTCGAGCTAATGGTCGAATTTTCTTCCAAAATGCCAACGTGGTTCGTGCAACGAGACCTTGATAGGTATGCGAGAGAAGAATCTGAAGAATCCCCTCAGACGTTTGTCCAGATAGAATCATCTCATTCAGATCTTTTCCTTTCGTGGTATCGGGCCAAATCACCAGAGAGTACCCTTCACGGACAGCGGTTTCCATCGCCTGAACAATTTCACGATTGCGCCGTTCATGATCAAACACCAAGGTCATCGTGGGCGCATCTAAGGCTCTGGCGCACCCCAATAGATTCGCGTTCCCTGAGGCCACCGCATTCGGCAAAAACAGTGAATCGAGGGGACCCTCGACAATCCAGACTGGTTTCGTGGGATTGACCAATTCTCGCCCAAACATGAGCACGACTGAGTCATCTGGAGTAACCCGAAAGGTCACATAGCGCAGGGTGCCGGCGTTTTTGGAAAACGACCGACCAGAAATCGCCAACACTTCATGATCAGGTGAAAAATAGGGAATCACCAAGCGAGGTTCAGCACGAACGGTCAGAGTATTCTGCGGGCAGACTTCTTGGACAAACGTCTTATAATCTTTCGCATACCAGAGACGAGACCAGGCGGCCTGGGGAATCTGTCGGGCACGAAGATAATTGAGGCAGGGATGCGCCCACTCAAGTCGGTCACAGGATTCAGCATGGGTCCAACTGGGTCGCGGTAATGGTTCAAATAAGACCGTGGGAACTGCTTTTCCTTTACGAGGGGGGTGCCCCTGATGATCGGGTCGATACCGTTCAAGCAGATATTCTTGATAGAGTCGCTGGTCCAACATCTTGAGAAACTTTCCCAAGGTCGTACCCACCTGACAATTATGACACCGAAAGAAGAGCGCATTTTGCTTGCGATAGAGATAACCTCGGGTTTTCGACTTCGACTTTTCTGAGTCTCCACAAAGAGGACACCGAAAGTTAAAGAGATAATCAGATTTGCGAATCGCACCCTTGAGCAACGGTTGCACCAACATGGCATATTTTAAGTCGATGTAGAGCATACGCTAGTATACCGTTAGAAGGGAGAAAAGTCAAGGGGAAACGTAGGATACTCTCTATAAAAGAGTATCTCACTCAATGCATTAGTATACTAGAATGAGAGGCTAAAGTCAAGAATTATTTAAAGAGTTTTAAAAACGCAAAAAGATCAACATGTCCGATGAGCCAGGCCAAGAGTGCAATGGCTCCCATAATCGTCCACTTCCAACGGTCAATGTCTTGCATGGACTCTTTAAGCACGGCCAATTCGTGTTCAATGTCCTTGCGTTGTTCAATTTCACAGTTGGGTGAAGTGTCCTGTGTCACTCGCAGAGCCAAGACCGCATCATGCAGATCATTGAGCTTATTGGACAGCTGAAGTTCCACCTCATCCATCTTCGCTAAGAGTTCACGATTGACGGTAGTGACCCGTGAGTGCAAATCACGAATGTCGGATTTGACTTCATCTTCAGCTTTAACATGTTGTGCATGTTTGGATTCGTGCATCGTAATAATTTTTACCACTCCATCGAGAATCGATTCTGTTTTATCGAGAGTCGAGGAGACTGTATGACAAAGAGTCGTCACGGTCTCCACATCCTTCTTGAGCAGACCTACATCAAGTCGAAGATCTGACCTGACTTGTTTACCATATTCACTCATCGTGCGTACCCTTTAACAATTCCATTTCCTTAGCGCAAGTGCTTTACGAGTCGGTTCGCCATTCGGTTTCTTCATTGGCCCTTCCATACCACCCATACGAGCACAGAAAGACTTGCGGCGATTTGCCGCTTTGCTCCCCGCTTTTAACTTAGAAGGCGGCGTAGTGACTGGTGCTTTTAGATTAGCACCTTTCGCGTTGTATGCGTCCCGACCTTTTTGAGTCAGACCACCAGTGGACGATTTATGTCCCTTGGCATCTACTGCGTACTCTAACAATTCTTGATCAGTACAGTGCTCAAGGCTTTCCCAGATATAGTCTGAGTCTAGGTTATGTAACAATGCAAGATCTTCAATAACTTCCTCGATCAAATCGAACTGCGCTTCAACGTCTTCCATAAGTTTAACAGATTCTTCCGCTTTCTTGTTCTTTGGATAACCTCCAAAAATATCGCCTACTTTTTTACCTGGTCCTGTGTAACCCGCGACATGGTCTGAATTAGATTTTATATGCTTATCCCTACCAGATTTATTACCGATATAGGCAATTTTACCAGTGTCTTTATGAAATGATGTATAGAGACCGCCCGCCATTCCTTCAGAAATTTCATCAAGTGGTTTAGCGTCTTCATTTTTGGGTACACAATTTGGTACCATCTTATCGCCCTTTTTCTTCACACCAACTTGCTTGTGAGTGTCCCAGCATGCTTCGTATAACTCTTCGTCCATATTTTCGCCAAACATCGCATGATACTTTAGTGTATGTTTGCTGGGTTTTGTTTCAGCCGTTGCATCTCCAGGTGCGGGTTCATATGCTGATGGATCGCTATCGCTTTTCTTATCCATCTTATCCCAATGTGCTGCTCTTGCTTTAGCAGTGGTAGCAGATAGTCCTGCAACATATTTCTTGGGAAGACCAGACTCTTTATCTTTTATGACGGCTTCTCCCAGTTCTTCTTTTGATTGTAAATAATCTCTGACAGAACTAAGGTAATCTTGCGCTAATGTAATTTTAGATTGAACCCACTCTGGCATGTTATCTTCATCAGATACCATGTCAATCAAATCTTTTGAGTTGCGGTATATAGTTTGTAATTGAGTACGAGCCATTTGACCTTCAAAGTCATACTCACCACGATCAATTGCCTTTACTACTTCTTCTAGCGCGCCGAATATCTGCTGAACATCTTCTTCATGAAGATCTTTATCGGCCCCATGATATGTACCCTCACCTTTTGTTATGTAAGAGTTAACACGAGCCATGCCCCATTGCTGTGGTGTAGTTCCTGGGCGATGGCCGGAGTTCCATGCCGCGACGCCACGATTATAAACTTTTCGTAGTGTGCCAATGGCAACACCAGATTTTTCTGCTTTCGCAGCCAGACCCGCATCTGCAGTTTCTGCGAGAGCGATATCTTCTTTTAGTGTACGACGAGCCACTGTGCCATACCGCAAGTATTGCATGCAGCCGGTGGCGGCATCCTGAACAATAATGGGACGCGCATAATCGGCATTCCCATAGGCCCGAATGTCTTGGCCAATCTGGTCTTCTCCCACGTAGGTCTTATAATTGGCATGCTTTCTTTTACCTAATCGAGCTTTTAAGAACCACTCGGTGGGTACTTCGAACACGTCATGGCCCGCAAACTTCTTGCGAGTGATCATTGGACCTGGAACACCAGGTTCTCCCTGTGCGCCTACGCCCACTCCCGCGACTCCACCATCCCCAGCGGCATTGGCCGGCGCATCTTCCTGTATCAATGGATCCATGGCTAGTCTCCTACTTAATTTGCCTGAGCACGGTGACGGCATGGAGATCGACTCCCATCGTTGAAATCATAATATCCGTATCTCGAATCCCGCACACTTCATCAGGACAATAATTCAAGAACATGAGAAACGTCTTCAGAGTCGTGTAAAACTGCGGCTTAATATAAAAAAACAACAACCGTGTTGCGGCCTGCAGGCCAAACACATTATACAAAACAATCAGATGATTGAGGATCAAGCGTTCACGGAGTTCTCCATCATTCTGATACCGCATCAAGAGTCGGTTCAGATACTGGATCCGCTTGAAGTCTTCACGAAATTCTGATTGCAGACAGTTGGGCTTCTCATAGGCTTTCGCCGCATAGAGCAGCACATTGCCCGGCCATAATGATATTAGCATTATTCCTCATCCGGCATAATCACGAATGCAGGATCTTCATCGTCGTCATCTGATAAAATCTCAATCAATCCAGATTCCGTGACCACTTCGGCGCCCATCTCAATGGTGCCATCCTCGAGCATTCCATAATTGAGATAGACAAAGATGGGCTCGATGGAGGCGGGGGTCAGGGCAATCACTTCTTCCCCATCCAGGGGATCCAGCGTCAGATGAACGGGGGCCACCAACCCATACTGCAACAGCACGAGGAGCACTCGAGCATAGCCCTGTTCGGGCGTCGCCAGAGGCAGCTCCATGGCATCATCGAGGTCGATCTGCATGAGGTCAAGGGATTCAGGACGCGGGGCCGGACCCTCCGCGTCCTGAACCTCAATCCCAAAACAGTCGAGCAACTGTGTCAAGACATCAGTCATAGCATACTCCATGTTCTAAAAGGCCAGAAACGCCTACTCTGCCGCCGGCAGAATGGACTCGTCGTTGCCTGCGCCCGTCACCGAACTGCCCGCGACAATCGTCTCATAGGTAACACGATTCGCGCGGCCGCCTTGACCCACGGTACGGACGACCCATCCCGCATGCCCCACTTTTGCGGCTTCGCCGGAGGTGTTGGCCTTCTCCGCTGTCGAAACGCCAAAGACTCCGAGCGTGATGCCCGCATGAAAGACGTTGGCTGTGGTATTGGCATACAAAACACTGCCATTCGATGATACGCCGATGCCCGAGGCTACGGCAAATTTTGGTGCACTCGTGTTTGCGTCCGTTTTTCCCCACAATGACATGATTGAATCTCCTTCTGTTTAAAACCCGATGGTGTGAAGTTGCCGAATCGTCGTCTGTGCGTCGGTATGGAGAATTCCATGGCCGCCGGCCACAATAAACTGACGAATATTTTTTACATAATCATCGACCAGCACATTCTTCTCAGATTGAGAAGTCGCATAGTCTTGTTTCTCATCTCGCCGCACGATATGAATACGAGAGAGTGGAATCGATCCAAAGTATTTGCGAATCCAGAACAACTTTCCTTTCTTACACGCTTTCTCATCCCAGGAGGCATAGGCGGTGAGAAAGTGCGGGTCAAATTTCATAATATACCGCCAATAGGTCATCGCACCAGGCATCAACGGCAACTCTTCCCAGAACTGTGGAGTCTGACGAATCAATTGATACTGGGCGTCTTTGGCCTCTGTCTTGTTTCCCTCGCCATGTCCAGCAACCTGACCAAGAGGCGCACCAATCACTTGGGTAGCACGTTCCTCAAAGTTACTGAGCACCCCGTCCATATCGGTATACAGAATCATAGCGGTAAGACTCCGCGAAACCCCAGAGGGGTCATCGTGGGGTTCGCGTCAAAGGCGTCCTTCTTGCCAGTGGACTCTTTTCCCTCTTTCTTCTTATCAGTCTTCTTATCAGTCTTCTTGTCGGTCTTATCGTCCTTTTCTGGCATGGCATCCTGTTTTTTCAATTCGGGTTTTGCGACTGAATCAACCTGAGTTTCAACTTCTTCATTTGCCTTCTCTTTCTTACGACGAGCAAAGTAATCATTCTGTGGATTTTTTGGCAGTGGCTTGACAGGCTTTCCTGCGTCCACATCACGTTCACGTTGACGACGTTTGAAGTAATCATTTACTTCATCAAGCTCTTTCTCTTGCGCCGCGGCCTTGGCCTCATGGACAATGGACTGCATTCGTGTGCGAGTACGGCGTTCCTCAAACAACGCATGCATCTGATCCGCAATCCACTGATCTGGATCGCCCGTTCGCGCCTTGGCAATCCCATAGGGCATTCCATGATCCATCCAATAATCATAGAGCGTCTTCTGCAGCTCATCAGACAGTTCTGACCAATCCAGGTCACCCTTGGCAAAGGCCTTCACGGGTCCATGATTCTTGGGATGCAGAGCATTCATCAACTCGGCATGCATCTGTATCTTTGAGGCGGGTCGAATCACCTTGAGTGTGTCCAGATGTTTGCCCTGCGGCTTCATACCAGGAATATCAGACTTCACGCTCCTTGAAGTTTTTTTCATGAAACTCTGGTCGCCCTTGGTCGCCTGCGAGAAGGCGCTTTCTTCAAGACGTTTGATCAGCTCTGTGTAATTGAACATCAGTCACTCCTTCAATGAAATAGTAAATAGGTGCCCAGCACATCAGACCGATTCGCTGAATCATCCCCATCGCCAGGCATCACAATCACATTCCAGGTATTAGGTGGACTCTTAGGAGTCTCCATCATCTCATCATACGTCAAGATCGACGCCACCTGCAGAGCGTAGTGCTTGGCCAAGCGAGACTTAAACGTCTCTAGAGCTTGACCGTTGGTAAATTGCATGCGCCCTTTGGCATCCTTTAGCAATGAAACCCCCTTCTTGGCGATTAGGTCCCAGAAGAGGTCGCGCTGCACGACTTTCGAGTGTTTGGTGCGGGCAAATTCAATCTGCTTCTCCTGCGAGGGTTGTGCGCCCTGAGAAAAGTTCATCTTAAAATTATCTGGGCGACTGGCCTGGGCGGCCGAGGCCATCTTCGTGTAGGCATAGAAGTCAATCTTTGGAAAGGCACGCGCCACCTCAAAGGCCAAGTCGAGATAGTCAGGACTAAAGAAGTCTCCCGCGTCATGCCAGCGAAGCACGACTTGCGTGCCCTTGAGCGCAAATTTCTCTGACGCCTTCTGAAGTTCTTTCTTGAGCGCCGCCTTAAATCCTTCAGGATCATTGAGCAAAAAGTTCAGCACCTTGGTTTGTGCCATTGAGGAGGCTTTCCATTGCACATAGCCGCCCTTCATCGCATAGCAGAATACTTTACACTGCCCCGCGCCAGGACACGTATCGACAATGACAAATTCTCCGGTCGTTTCGTTCACCGCTAATCCCTTGAGCGCCGGAAGTCCCACATTGAAGAAGACGCTGGAACTGCCATCCGAATGAGTCATCTTCTCATTTTGCTTCAACAAGGTCGTGGGACGGGTCATAATCTGTTTTCGCAGTGTATCCAGATCAAACGCTTTCGATCCATCTTGAATCGTAATATTGCCGCGATGAATATAGGGCAGCTTATACTTCTCAGCTTTTTCTTTCTCTCCGCCCTGAATGCGACCCAGGTACGCTTGCAGCTCATCGGCAGGAAAGGGCCGCATCGTCGCACCCAAGAATGGAACTCCTTCGAGGACCAGACTTTCTGTCACAAAATCTTCTAGGCTCGTCACGGCCAACCCATTGATCGTCTTGGGCGTCTTCGACTGACCCAGTAAGGACTGTGCCAACTTCTTTCGCAGGATCTTTAGAGGAATTTTCTCTGGAATCGACATTAGGATATCTCCGTATCGGTATGACGATTCAAGAGGCGACTCAGGTCTTGGAAGGTCTTTTTTTCGACTTTTTTGATGGAGTCTTCGCCGGCCGTCGCTTCTGTTTGTCCGCTAAGTCGCTCAAAATTTTCGTCCACTGTTCCTGTGACAGTTGTGCTCGCGTCTTGCGCGGCGTGCGGGGCGTCGGTTGAATCGGGTCGTTGAAGCTTCTCAACCAATCGCATAGGGCCGTGAGTATTCGCATGGGGGGTTTCCTTTCGAACACGAGATGTTGCCAAAAAATTAAGAATACGTTGTTCCAACGATTCAGCGGTCATGGGTGATTTCGGGGGTCGAGACATGGAGGATCCTCCTGCTACAGGAATACGGGTCTTGGGTTTTAGAATCAGATGACCATCGGGTCCCACAAAATGTGTCGTCGCCCCACCTTTGCCATAGCGACCAAAGTGATAGTAGGTCAACCCCAACGCCAGGGCCTCTTGATGGGCCTGAGAATGAAGATCCACCACCTCTTGATCTTGCTTGTTTTGACCAGATTTGAGACGATCGCCGTGCTTGGGGTGGTCCGCAAGCTGACCGAGTTCGGTCTTAATCCAATCATTGGCCACGGGGGCGGTGGGTTCTTGCTGCGTGAAGATCGAGACATGCTTCCAGAGCATCGAGAGATCGGCGTGAAATTGCTTGACGAGTTCAGGATTGCTCGTCTTGGTATCGAGGTCATTGTTGACACGATGATATGCTGATCCAAACAACGTTTCATAGGCGGGCTGGGCCGCCTGAGACGCGGTCCACTTCTCCTGTCGAACCGCCTCGGGGACTTCTCGTTTTCCATGCTTGCCACGGTCAATGTTTCGTTGCTTGGACACCTCATTGGAGGCATGCACAAAGATCATGGACGACTCATATCCCTTATCAGAGAGTAACTCTTTGATCGTCTGAATCTTCTTGGGGTCATCACCCGTGCCATTAATGATGAGCCCATTCCGACCTTGGAGGGCCAGGCGCTGGCGAAGTTCGGTGATGGACTTGGCGCGAGACCTGACGGGGTTACGCGCGGCCTGTTCAGACTCGGGCATTTTTTTATCAAGCCCGGCCTTATCCATCAAAAATTCAAGGGCGATGTCAGAATTGATTTCCACGAGCCCATGGCCATCGAGTGTGTGCTTGAGAATATAGTCTTTTCCAGACCCAGGACCACCGGCTAAAAATACGGCCTTAAAGAGTCCCGCATCATGAACTCCCTCAAGAAGGGTCAGCGATTCGACGATTTGACCTTTCTTAAGACCCAGCCCGTCACGGACGGCCTGAAACATCTTTTTGGTATCCGCTTTAGACAAGCTGGATGGCGCCCCCTGAGAAAAGAGGGGCAGGTCATTTTTCGCGGCCGCTAATCGCAATTTTGTTCCTGACATGCCCGCGGCCTGTGGCGCATCGGGGTCGCGAACACCCGATGAGATGACCTTAATACTCTTGAAGGAATATTCCTGGCCATTATATCTATCAAGAAGGGTTTGAAAATCAGACAGTCGGTCAGACCCACCGACCATAATCAGGTGATCATATCCCTTGTTAACAGCTTTTACGATAGGGATGATGGAGAAGAGAGTCTTAGATCCCGCACGAAAGGTGGCCGCAGGAAAGGCCGCTTTGAGGAACGTCAGTCGATCCTGAACAGAGAGGGGGTTTTTTTTGGCATCCTGAGAGTGCGAAAGATAAATGGCCTGGTCAGCCGACTGTGTCTTTGCCGTCGCGAGGACGGTCTTGACGAGCAGTTCATGCCCCAAAGAGGGGGGTTGGAACCGACCATATGCCAGAATAAATGTGCGCTCAGTTTTTGATGCCATCATGCCTCTATAGCAAGAATTTCTACACTCTATTTAGTAAAGATAGTGTCTTGGATCTCCCGTAGAAGGTCGCGCAGGTCCTCAAAACTCCCTGCGGGTATTGGTGAACCGAAACGTATGGACGAATTCAGGTAGACGATCCACTCTCTAAGGCGTTGGTCCAGAGGCGTGTCTGCGGTCATGGTTTCACCACCCTCACCCAGGCCCACTGTGGGTGTTCATCATGGCAGGTGTCCGTCAGGACGGCATCCAGCCACTCAAATCCACAGGTTTCGAGGTCAGCCTTTAGATGATCCAAGTTCTCCACACGGACATCCTTATCCACAAAATCCGCTTCCGTATTATGCGTGTCTGCAAAGTAATCGACCGATCGAGGATGCCCGCTGCCATATCCGGTCTGGAAGACAAAGTATCCACCAGGCTTGAGCACCCGTACATATTCCCGATAGAGATTCATGCGCACAGCTCTGGACGTGATATGTTGATGGGAAATCACCATCATCACGATGTCATAGGAGGCATCACCAATCATGGGAAGTGACCGACCATCCATCACCCAGAGATTGGGGATTGGAACACCCTCTGCAGCCAGATTCACTCTGGCTTTCTCGATGCAGCCCTCAGCAATATCGACTCCATCAAACTGCGCAAACCAGTCTCGAAAGAGAATCATGTTGCGAGCCGGACCACATCCAACTTCCAAGACGGTCTTAGACTTCAGATTGGGAATCCCACGAAACAGATGCGTCTGATAATAGGAAAAGTTATTATGAGAATCGTACCACCCGACGACCGGATTTTTGTTCGCCAGAGACCACTTCGTCGAAATGTCATCCCAAAATTGACCCTGACGTTGGAGAAATTGATTTTCTGTGAGACTCATTGCTGCTCCCCCTTGATGGTTGCAAGAACTGAGGAGCCAAAGTTTGCTCCAGCACTCGTCTCCCACCACCCCCCGTCGGTTTCTTGCTTGTCAATCCCATTGAGCATCGCGCCCACATCCTCCCGTGAGACATCCCAACACTCTCGTAGCAACTCTTTGCTGATCGCATCATGCTGACGATGTCTGCCCGCATACCATTGTTCAAATGTCATAGCTGCTCCAGTGCCGCTGGTGCGCTGATGGTGATGGCCCCGCTCGTATCTCCGGATACTACAACGCTGCTCATATATGCCGTCCTTTCATAGGGAAGACACCAGGGTGGCAGACCATCATAGCCAAGATATTTCTTGGTGAACCAGGGATAGAGAAACAATTCCGTCCAACGAGGAGGAGAGGGATGATCGGTCAATGGTCCCGTTCCATTTAAGCGATGCCCCCATTTATTCAGAAAGAGTTCCTGTGCATACTGCATCCAGAGATCGTTGCCCGACTTCTGCTGACACTCTTGGTGTTGATTGATGTAGGTGGGGTCGATGGCCTTATGTCCCACATCCGTGGGAATCAAGTGACTCAGACCAATGTCCTGATGCATAAATCCGAAATCATGCTTCTCCACAATCGAGAGGCGAGACTGATCGCATTGAAACCAGACTCGCTTGAGGAAATCCGCATCTCCACAAAAGGCTCCAGTCGAGAATCGTTCATCAAAAAATCCCACTTGCCGAAGAATCAATTTCTTCATATACCAGAACTGGTCACCAGCAGGACCCCAGATCAGGTCGAATTGATGAGTCTGAGTGCGCACGATCTCTAACGCCTCCTGTGTGATGAGCGTGTCATCCTGCACGAAGATGGCCTCATCATGCTGCTTGAAGGTTTTCAAAAACATCGCATTCCAGGAACGAGTGGTGTAGGCCGTCGATTCGGCGTCACCCAGAGTATTGACGACGACGTTATGCACATAGGGTCGCAGATGCCTATCAATCTGAACCAGAGGATGATTCGACATCACATGGATATCACACCCGTCTTTGCCAAAGACTTCAATCTGTCGATTGAGCGCCCGTGGGCGATTAAACGTCAAGATCCAACACACCATACGAACACCAATCCTTTCGACCATCTATGGTATACTTAGGGTGCCCCACTTGGTCTGGAGCGGGCGGTGGGATTTGAACCCACGACAGCCAGCTTGGAAGGCTGGAACTCTACCACTGAGCTACGCCCGCCCGTCGTCTGCCCCTACTCGATGTCGAACAGACCCACACACCGCACTCAATCAAGTTTCCAGTCCCACAAGCCTACATGGTGGGCAGGCAAGGATTTGAACCTTGGAAGCCGATGGCAACAGATTTACAGTCTGCCCCCTTTGACCACTTGGGTACCTGCCCGAAACGCCATGTACGAGAAATCCATATACACAATGACCGTCAACCGGCTTCATTTTTTCATCGTATTGATGAGAAAAGAAGAGCAAACTAATCCACGCACTTCTCCGCCTCCTTATCAAGTAAGGATTTACGCGGGGAAATGCGAGCTAGTCTTATCCAGCAAACGTCCGATTCTATTGATCAAGTGCTCCGAAGTCAAGAGCCAAAATTAGAATAGCCTTGTTTCCCTCCGACAACCGCTCAACCCACGCCCCTGACAAACTTTGGCGCACACCTGACTTGCGACACGGCCATCCTACGCCAATCCCAGTCCGCCATGCATAGCCCAACGATACTTCATGGCGTTAGAGAAAGAGGGGCCAGCCCGTCACATTGCCTCCGCCGCTCACCGCCCTGCTCCGGCCAGGCGAACGCCTTGACGGCACGGGCAAGAAGCCCTGGTGAGAATCCCATGACATCCCGCATGAGCACCACCGCCTCCTGCGAGGAGAGACGCGATGCAGCAGCCAGGTATCGCTTTTGAGCCACACCCCTCTCCTGAGGATCCTCCGGCTCATAATACCCGCGGAAAACGCCTTCTCGATCGGCAGCCCTCAGACGATGCACCCATTCATCCTGAACTTTCCCGGGCTTCTGAATCGATAATCCTGCCCCGCGCGTCAATTCCAACTGGTTCCAAGCCATCCACCCGACAAACACCGCCCAGGTCTCATTGAGAGCCTCCCAGGACTCACGTTCGCTCAAAAACCGCTCCTCCGTTTCACCCTTTCTCTGGACAACCGGCGTAATCAACACTGCTCCATAATGGCAATCCTGTTGCGCCCTCGCAAACGCGAGTATTGGATCGGGCAGCGCGGATGCCGCTGTGGCCAGGTAATCAATATAGGCGTGAAACAATTCATGATATAGCGTTGCGATCTCGGCATGGGTGAGTCGGTCGAGGGGACGCAACGTAGCGCCAGCCCCATTAAAAGACAGGACGCGATTGAGTACCATTCGATGCGCCCCGAGATGATATTCGGCGGCGTAAGTCCGCAAGTCGTCGAACTCAAACTGAACGAAGCCCGGCGGAACCGCATGAAGAAACTTGATCGGGAGACCTAATGTCTGTGCCTCACTGAGCAATTGAGTCCACACGTGGCCAGTCAGCAACGGACGCTCTTCCGGCAGCCCAACGGCAGGCGCAAAAAGCAATGCTCCCGTTAAAAAACCCATCACGAGCACTGTACGCAACGTCTGCAGCATTATAGTGATCCGGTTCGACATTGAGAAGACTACGGTACGAGGAATCGGTCACACATAACGGTCATCTTGAGAATACCAGTCAGGCCGCCCACCTTCCTCCATTAACGCCAGCTGATCCAGCAGGGCAGGCGGCACCGAGTCCAAAAATCGGGTGGGTTTGGACAGGACCATACCGCTGCCCCGATCAAACACATTGATGGGGTAAGTCAGGTACAGATGGCGCTTAGCCCTCGTCACGGAAACATAAAACAGCCGCCGCTCTTCCTCCAGCTCCTCATCTTCACCGAACGAATAGATCGACGGAAACCGCCCATCTACGATCCAAATAACGAACACGCATTGCCACTCCAGCCCTTTAGCGGAATGGATCGTAGACAGCACAAGCCGTTCGGGGTCACGATCCGGCACTTCAACACCGACAGCATTGCCATCGGGTGGCTCCAGTGCCAAATCAGACAGAAACGCTTCAAGCCCCTGATACCGCTCTGCGATCGTCTGTAAATGATCCAGATCCCGCATACGCTTGGGATAGTCGTCGTACTGGGCCTTAAAAATCGGCAAATAGTACTCGGAGATCTGGCTCACGAGATGCGCGGGCTGCAAATCCTCGAGTCCGGCAAGACTTTCGAGCGTCAACCCTAAATCCTTCAGCCCCTTCCCGGACCGTCCCGTCATCCCACAAAGGGTCTGATAGGGATGAGGCGACTTAACGAGCATGGCCATCACGTCCTGTGCCTTCTTAGGTCCAACCCCTTCGATGAGCATCAGCGCGCGATGCCAGCTGACGGCATCCAAGGGATTCGCCACCACGCGCAAGTGAGCTAACAGATCCTTTACATGCGCCGTTTCGACGAACTTACCTCCACCGCGCTTCAGAAAGGGCAGGCCATGACGCGCAAGCTCGATTTCCAGATCGAACGAATGGAAGCTGGACCGGAATAGCACCGCCATTTCGCTAAGCGGAACCCCTTCCTCCCGCAGCTCCAACATCTTCTGCGCAATGAAACGCGATTGAGCATTCTCTGCCCCCGCCTCCACCAACGTCGGTAACGGCCCATCTAGCTTCCTCGTAAACAGGCGTTTGGTATATTTCTCCGCCGCCTCTTCGATAACGGCATTCGCCAGGTTCAAGATCGGCTGGGTGCTGCGGTAATTTTCTTCGAGCTTATAGATGGTGGTGCCTGGGAACAGCGCAGGGAACTCCATGATATTCTTAAAGGTCGCGCCACGGAATGCATAGATCGATTGCGAGTCATCGCCAACGACCATGACGTTCTGATGGGTGGAGGCCAGATACCTGATGACGTCCGCCTGCAGGCGATTGGTGTCCTGATACTCATCAACCAGAATATAGCGATACAAGGACGAGATCGTCCGCCGGACTGATGCATCCTCCATTAAGAGCTGCCGCAGCAACACCAGCAAATCGTCATAATCGACCAGCTTATCCCGACGCTTCGCCGCTTGATAGCCCTGTCGCAACTGCTCCAGCGCGTCCAAATGGTCTGCGAAGTGATTGAACTCTTCGACCACGATCTCAGCGAGCGGCCGCAACGTATTCTCGGACTTACTGAACATCTCCGCGACCGTCCCCTTGCGGGGAAACCGCTTATCCTTTTCGTGCAAGCCCAGTTGCGCCCGCACCAAAGCGATCAAATCTTCAGCATCACCCCGATCGAGAATTGTGAAGCCCGGCTCCAGCCCAATGGCTCGTCCATAGCGCCGGAGCAAGCTATTAGCCACGGAGTGAAAGGTGCCGCCACGAACCCGCTCGCTGCGGAGACCAATCAGCTCACCCACGCGTTCCAGCATTTCCTGAGACGACTTCCGCGTAAAGGTCAGCAAGAGAATAAGGGATGGGTCGATCCCCGAATTGATCAAATAGGCGACGCGATAGACCAGGGTCCTAGTCTTGCCACTCCCAGCTCCGGCAATGACCAACGCCGGCCCTTCGCCCGCCACCACAGCCGCAAGCTGCTGGGCATTCAGCGCCGCCGCATAGTCAATGGACAGGGTGGGAGCTGGCCCCTGGTCTGGCGACCGTTTCAATACATAGGGAGTGATGTCTGGATTCATGCAGGTCGCTCATGAGGTGGTCGGGCTGTATAGCACACTGAGGCTGCCCTTTCAAACAAACCAACCGATCCAGCGAGGCCACAACGGGCACACTCAGAACGATGAGTGCGAAACTGAAATTAATTGCCCTATTCATACACTCGTCACCACCGTTCAGCACTTTTCATATGGGCGGCCTGTGTCAGCATCTTGCCCCGCGGACAGCCCTTGGAGACCGGATGACAACTTGTATATAATAAGTCTTATTCTTGCGAGGTCATTGTGGGAACGTCAAAAAAATTATACAGCGAACAACTCCGCGGGATCGCCGAATTAATTCTGGCCGTCGCGGGCGAATCCGTGACCGTCATGAAACGAAATGCTCCCGAGCGGGCCTTGAAGCTGAAGCGTCACGAAGAATGGGAGATCTATCTTGAGTTTCTGAAAGTCATGTTTAATCTGACCGACCGGCTCTCCATCTTGTTCTTGCCAATCAACGAGCAACCGCAGTTCATGGACAGTCTTGAGGACGCCGTCACCCTGCAATTGAAACAGGTGCTCGAACCGGCATTCGGCACCGGGAGCGACCAAACAGAAATCATGCTCACCGTCGGGACGGCGGTGGCGGAAAGCCGGCAGATCTATGAGCGCTATCGCTTCCTGGTCACCGAGAACAATCCTGCCAAGGATGAGATGTTAAAAGACTTTGGGGGACGAGTCGCCGACGCGATGGGCATCGCGGGAAACGCGCAAGTCTCTTCCGCCGCCACGCTCTGCGCGAGCGCTGTGATTCCTGCCATCAAAGCAATCTTAGCGGGAGACGCGCCGCCTACCGCTGGTACCGCTGCGACCCCATCAATCGCGACAGCCCCTGCCGCTGCGCTACCAGAATCCCAGGGCCCGACGGGGACGGAGATCAAGCTCGTCAGCGTCATGTCGACCATCACAGGGGAAGAAGTTGAAACTCGCTGGGGACTGCACCCACGATTCCGACAGGATCTTCCCCCCGACGACGCACAACAACTCACCAAATTCATGAATCGAGTGGCAAAAATTCTTGGCGAGCGTTATGCCTCCGTGGCCTTCTCCGACGAATGGGCGTCCTACCATAAGGCCGGTCACGCCTAATTGTTCTCGCCAGTCGAACGTGGCAGTCCTCTCAGGATAGCGCCGACTTCCTATCCAGCAATCGGGAGGTGCAGTGGAGATTCCGCAGGCAACAGCCGATGAACCGAATGACATCTGTCAAGGAATACGTCGACCCTCTCGATGCGCCGGCCATGGTCCGCACCCCGTCGACATGGTAACCAACCCTCACGCCAAGCAGGCACAACGCGACGCGCGCGGTACCATTGCGGCAGGCGTCCATCTGCTCGGGGGCCTCATCTTCAGCGCAATCGTTATAGGTCTGCCTCCAGCAGAGGCAGGCACGCCCAGAACCCCCAGCGGCTCAGCCATTGAACGTGAGGCCACAGAATCCTTTAAGCATGCAGACTACGACCAGGTCCTAAAGCTCTGGCGATCGATCCCAGCAGAGGCGACCCCCTCGAAACCGCTCATCCGCCTCGCCTTCCACAGCTTCATCAAACTGGGACGGCCAGAAGAAGCCTTCCCCCTCTATCAGCGGTTAGTGCCACCTGATGGGCAGGATGACCCGCACCTCTTACGACCCCTCGCCCTGAGTTTTGTGACCAGCCATGTCCGCGACTCCCAGGAATATGTCCGGATCGCAGCCTACACGGTACTGGCTGAGCTCGGCCTCCCAGACACACAAGCCATCCTGGAAGACGGATTGCTCGACAGCTCGGTTCTGGTGCGGGCTCGCGCCGCCGAAGCGATCGGCAAAGCCGGACTTGCAGGCAAATCAGGCCCCTTGCTCCGCGCGCTTAACGACGCGATGCCAGCCGTACGAATTGCTGCCATGACTGTGTTGAGCGAGGCCAAAGCCACAGCGATCATGCCCCAGCTTATCGCCATCGCCAGGACGGATGACGGGCCAGAAGCCGTGTTCGCCTATGCTGCGCTCTACCGGCTTGGCAAACAGGACATGCTGATTGACATCATCGGTGCAGCAACGCTGCCTGACCCCGATATCCGGATGGCGGCCCTGGGAATGTTGGGGCAGCTGAAACGTCCCTCAAGCCTATCGGTTTTAAGCCAAGGCGTGTACGACCCTGAGCCCTCGGTCCGCGCTTTCGCCGCCGGGGCATTGGGAGACTACGGACAGGCCGGCGTAGTCGCACCCCTCACCCATGCGCTGAGCGATGAAAGTAGCAGGGTCCGCGCCGTCGCCGCCGTGAGTCTTGGCAAGCTAGGTATTCGAGAGAACCGACCTTTATTGCAAACCCTAACGCGCGATGCCAACATGCAGGTCCGGGCCAGTGCTGTGGAAGGACTGCTCAGGCTGGGCGATGCATCGGCGGTCTTGCTCGCTGCAGACTTAGCCAGACACCCAGACCCCTCGATCCGCGCCGCGGCAGCCCATGCCCTAGCCGCCACCTCCGACAAACAAGCCGCCGTGGTGCTGCAGACGCTACTACAAGACCAACAACCCCAACCCCGGCTCTTGGCGGCAAAAGCCCTAGGCAAGAGCGCTGCCCCTATAATGCCGCTGCTCAAAAAAGGGTTACAAGACTCGGAGGTCGCCATTCGTCTGGCGGCGGCAGGCAGTCTGCTCCAACAGCTTCGCCATCCCATAACCGCTCCCAAAGGCCGTTAGCCGAAAGGATCACGCAATGTTGAAACTTCTCGGAGCGCTCGTCATGGCCGCCACATTCTTCGGCCTCGGATTTTATCTCGGCCAACGTCCGGTTGGCACGTTACAGCACATGGTCTTAGACCTCCAACGTTCGATCGCAGCCATGTCCAGAAATGTTTACGACACCACAATGGGAGAGCTCCGCAAGCGGCAGGCGCTGATCGACGGAAAATCACGGGTGGTGCAGGCGAAATCAGAACTCTTGGAGAAAAACGTTGGAGAAGCTGCCAAACAATTGGGCGAAGCAGCTGACACGCTAGAAGAGGCTTCTACTGCTCTCAAACACGACGAAACGACCGTCCCCCTAAAATCACTCGCAGGGAAACTCCGGGAACTCAAACTGGAATTGTCGATGGGAAAAGCGGTATCGATCAAGAAGATCGACGAGATTCAACGGGAGATCGACCGGCAGATCAATCGCTAACTGTTAGGCGTTGGCAGTCTGCTTCTTCCACTTCGCGAGGATCCGCTCCACCCGCATCCGTACCACCATATCCGGATCTTTCATTAACGGCTTAATGGCATCACGGCCTCGGTCTTCGCCGATCGCCTCAAGCGCCGCTGCCGCGGTCAAACGGGTGAACCAATCTTTGTCAGTCAGCATGCCAATGATGGGATCGATCGCCTCGGCACTCTTAATCCGCCCCAAGGCCATGATAGCCTGCTTCTGGACCATCTCATCTTTGTCCTTGAGCGCGATGACCAAGCGAGAGACCGACGGAGCGCCAAGCTCGACAAGGGCATTGGTCGCATCATCCTTGGATTCGTCATTTTTCAACTGCTTCATCAAAGGATCGAGCACGCGCTCATCGCGAATCTTCCCGAGCGCCATAATCACGTACTTCCGCACGTCCCAATCGCGAAGCAACCTGATCAACAGCTCGACGGCGGGGGAACCGATCTGGCCTAGCCCCTCGATCGCCACATCTCTGACTTGCCAGTCACCGTCACGCAAGGCGCTGCACAGAGGCGCCACGCAGCGTTCATCACCCATTTCACCGAGCGTGATCGCCGCCTCGCGGCGCACGACCCAATCAGGATCCTTGAGCAGATCGATCTGGATCTCGATCTCATCCTTAACCTTTTCTTCTTCGAGGACGGCATCTTCCGTCAGTTCCGTCGCCGGCATAACCGCGTCCGGAGACTCTCCGGTGAAATCAGCCGCTACCTGATCAGTCAATTCGTCGCTCACCGTCTCTGCAGCGGTCGGCGCCGTCGGCTCTTCTTTGGATTCTGCTTGTGCCATGGGTACTGCCTTAATAATTCATTCACTTACCGGTCAACGACCTGACCGCAGTGACTATTTCTTCGCGGCTACTTTCTTACTCGCAGAGTTCTTCTTGCGCAACATGACCACCCGCCGCTTCCGTTGCGTCCGTTTCAGCCGCTTCTTCAACGAGCGAAGCGCCTCATTGCCTTGAGAATCCTTCTGACCGGTCAGCTTCTCAGCCACCTTCTTTTTTAGTCTGGTTTCGTCCGATTCACTCGCCGTTGTTTTCGCCATCCGGATTCGGGCCTCCCTGTATACCTAATTAATCTACTGTTCCCTCCGATCCCATCGGGAAGTGGCAGTTTAGTAGAGGGCTTCACGCTCTGTCAACCGGCGGCTACGCAAAGAGCGAAGGGGCTAAACCGAAACAACCATACCAACTAGAGAGGAAAACTCGGGGGCTCTCCAGAAAACCCTATTGCAGCTGAATCAGACGGGCAAAGACCCCGTCCCGCTGCTTCACATAGGTCAGCTTTACCACCTCACCCACGCGAATGGTCTGAAGGGCAATCCGTTTCCTCTTTCGGGTGATCTGAGTTTTAGCGCCAACCTTGGCCCACACCGTCATATCGTTGTGCTTCGACAAAGGGGTCTTAACGACAATCATATGGGGAGATTGGGTCAGATTGATCACCACCACCTGCCCCTGAACCCGATATGTCCGCTCACTGGCAACAGCAGAGTCTGGTCCAATCAAAAACAGGTTCAGCAACGCGGCGACTGCGCATAGTACCCGCCGTTGTTGACGTGCTCTGGTCATAGTGATCGGTGCCCCCTGCAAGTCAGTTCAGACGAGTAAACACTCTAACAGGACGCGAAAAACCTGTAAAGCGGTACGACGCAAACACACGATATTGACTGCCCCAATCCGACTTAGTAAGATGTCCACCTGTTGCCAGTCAGGGGACAATGACCAACCCGCCGGCAGTGTTCTCCAATACTCCACGATCCACTCAGCGCCTATGATTGAAGTCCAACAAATCACGAAGCGGTATGGGCACCATACCGCTATTGACCGCGTGAGCTTCTCCGTCGCCAAAGGCGAGGTCCTAGCCTTTCTGGGTCCGAACGGAGCGGGAAAAACAACCACGATGCGCATCCTGACCTGCTTCATGCCTGCCACCGAAGGCAAAGCATTGGTCGCAGGGTTCGATTGTGCAGACCAGCCGCTTGAAGTGAAACGCCGGATCGGCTACTTGCCAGAGACTCCACCGGTCTATCTAGAACTGACGGTCACCGAATATCTTCAATTCGTCGGCCGCCTCCGCGGCCTGAGCGGGAAAATCCTCACCATGTCCATGCAACGAGAAATTGAGCGACTTGGACTGGGCACGGTGCAACATCGGCTTATTGGGAACCTCTCTCGCGGCTATCGCCAGCGTGTCGGCCTGGCCCAAGCGCTACTGCATGATCCCCAAATCTTAATTCTGGATGAACCAACCGTCGGGCTCGACCCGAAACAGATTATTGAAATCCGGGAATTAATCAAAAATCTGGCTGGCTCCCATTCCGTCATTCTGAGTACGCACATTCTTCCCGAGGCCACCGCCGTGTGCCAACGTGTCGTCATCATCAGCAGCGGGCGTATCGTGGCAGAAGATACCCCTGAGCAACTCTCTGCGCGCTTACGCCAGTCAGAAAAAATCTCCCTGACTCTCAAATCTCCCGCACCGGACACAGGCCAGCTCTTAAAATCGGTGCAGGGCGTCCAGAACGTCTTCACCAGCGACGCCCCCGGCACGTTTCTGCTGGAATGTGAACTCGGCCGGGACGCAAGAGAAGAGGTGGCGCGCCTGGCCGTCACCAAGGGATGGGGGCTAGTTGAGCTGAAAGCTATTTCCATGACCCTAGAGGATGTGTTCCTCCGACTCACGAGAACCGAAGAAGGGCGCCCGCAGGATACCGTGGTTGCCACCACAGAACCAGCAGGCCGGCCAGCATGACGCCAGTCCAAGCCATCATTGCTAAAGAACTACGCTCCTACTTCGTCTCGCCAGTCGTCTATGTTGTGGGATCCGTCTTTCTCTTGATCGTGGGACTTCTCGCCTACCTCTACGTAGTTTTTGCCGGGGCTCAGGCGATTCAGCTAATGCAGCTGCAGGGAAGCGCCCAGATCAATCTGAACGATCTGGTCTTCCGGAATCTCTTTTCCAGCATACGATTCATTCTACTGATTATCCTACCGATCCTGACGATGCGGCTGTTCGCCGAAGAGCGCAAACTCCGCACCTTTGAATTCTTGTTGACCTCTCCCATTGGAATCAACGAGATCGTGGCAGGCAAATTCATGAGCGTCTTCCTCGTTTTCCTGGGCCTCGTCGGACTAACTGGCCTCCTGCCACTCGTGCTCGCCCTCTTCAGCAGCTTCGATTGGTACCCCGTGCTAACCGGCTACCTGGGCCTGATCCTGCTCGGCGCCCTCTTCCTCTCCGTCGGCGTCCTGGCCTCCGCCTTGACAGAGAACCAGATCGTCGCAGCCTTTGTGAGCTTTGGCCTGCTGCTGGTCCTCTGGCTCTTCTCTGGTGTCGGCTCGCTCCTCGGGGATACGGCCATCGGACAAACCATCTCCTACCTGTCATTCATGGAACATTACGACCACCTCGTGCGTGGACTGGTCGATACGAAAGACCTCGTGTATTTCGTGAGCGGCCTAGCCTTGATGCTCTTTTTGTCCCATCGAGTCGTGGACTCAACTAGGTGGAAATGAACATGAAGCCGATCCCACTGGGCGTAGTCAGCATGGCCCTAGCCTTAGCAGGCGCGATCGGCTACAGCCTCGTCCCAGAAAAACTCTGGCTGATGATCCTCACGGAAGGGGCCGCCCTCCTCTGCCTCCTCCTCTTTGCGGTCGTCCATTTCAGCCGGCTGAAAGCTTTCTCCTCTCGCCGCTCCACGCGCATGGGGGCCAACAGCCTAGCGATGATCCTCCTCTTCGTCAGCATTCTCGCGATCCTCAATTTCCTCGTGGCCCGCCACTCCATCCGGTGGGACCTGTCGGAGAACCAGAACTTCTCCCTCTCTCCGCAAACCTATCGTGTGCTACGAAATCTTCCACACGAAGTGCGCGTCACCGTCTTCACTAGAGAAAAAGACCCTGGCTACCAGTCTTACAAAGAACGACTCGATAGCTATCGGCAAGCCAGCCCAAAGATGACCGTAGAATTTGTCGATCCAGAACGGCAGCCAAAAATCGCCCAGAACTACGGTGTCAACAGAACCGATACGGCTGTATTTGAAAGCGCAAGCCACACAATCCGCGTCACCTCCCCCTCAGAAGTGGAACTAACCGGGGCCCTAATCCGCGTCACCCAGGACAGACAGAAACAGGTGCTCTTTCTCGAAGGACACGGAGAACCGAGCCTCAACGACCAAGAGCGAACCGGCCTCTCTGCAGCCAAAGATGTCTTGCTCAAACAAGGCTATGGGGTCGGCACCCTCAGCCTGCTTAAAGAGGCGGCTGTGCCAAACCAGACAGCCATCCTAGTTGTGGCAGGCCCCCGCCGCCCCGTGACGACTGCAGAACAGGAACGGATTCATACCTACGTGGAGAAGGGCGGCCATCTCTTATTGCTGATCGATCCGGATACGCAAGCGGATCTTAATCCCCTGCTTGCGCAATGGGGCCTGGGAGTCGGCCCGGGAGTCCTAGTCGATCTCCAGGATCGATTGGCCCAAGGCGACCTGACCTCCCTCTTGATCCGTACCTTCACCGAACATGAAATTACGCAGGACCTCTCTGCCGCCGTGCTCTTTCCCCTCGCGCGCCACATCACCTTCGACGAACAAGCCGGCAAAGCCTGGGACTATGTACCCCTCGCCAGAACCTCACCGAATAGCTGGGCAGAAACAGACATCAAAAACCGCGTCGTCAAACTCGATGAGAGCAAAGACATCAAGGGCCCCCTGCCAATGGCGGCGGCTCTTGCCTTCAAAGTGGCGCCAGAAGAAGGCACGCCCCGGCCAGCCGTCGTGGTCATCGGCAACTCCACCTTTGCCACCAATGCCTTCGTAAACTTTCCCGGCAACAGTGACTTTTTCCT
This sequence comes from Nitrospira lenta, assembly GCA_945865525.1. Lineage (GTDB taxonomy): Bacteria > Nitrospirota > Nitrospiria > Nitrospirales > Nitrospiraceae > Palsa-1315. The sequence continues at coordinate 26,796 of CAMBDY010000008.1, forward strand.
CCACACGGCCGCTTGGCTAGCAGAAGAGCGAAATATGATGGCGCTCGTCCCGAAAGATTCTGCACTCCGACCCTTTACCCCAAATCCCTTACAAGAACGGACGTTACTCTATCTCCAAGTCATCCTCCTGCCAGCCGCCATGTTTATCGCCGGCATCCTAGTCTGGCGCACGCGCCGACGCCTCTAGATGCATGCGTTATTGGCCTACCATCCTCATGGCACTCGTTCTGGCTGGACTTAGCCTGTACCTGTTCGCCATCGAGCTGCCCCAGCACGACTTACAAGAACGGCAAAACCGCACCGAAAAGAAAATCCTGCTCTTCGACCAGCAAGCCCTCACAGAGCTCATCGTCAAAGCCGACCAGCAGAAGCTTGTCTTCGCGCGAATTCCTGAGAAGGGATGGATGCTTACCGCACCGCTCCATACAGACGCCGACCAGCGGGAGGTCCAGAATCTGATCCGGGCTCTAGTCACAGGCACCGTCACCCGCGTCATCGAAAATCAGCAAGCCAATCTCACGCCTTTTGGACTCGACAACCCAATGACCACTGTCACCGTCGTAGCCGGCACAGCCCGAGAGACCTTTTCCATCGGAGATAGCGGCCCCCTTTCCTCTACCCTCTATGTCCTCCGTGAATCAGACCACCAAGTCCTGCTGACGAACCTAGCCCCCAAAGATTTCCTGAACAAAACCTTAATAACCTTTCGCCGCAAAGACCTCCTGCACGTAATGCAAGGCGAAGTCGAACGGATCCGCCTCACCTACCCAACGACCGAAATCGTACTTTATCAAGGAGCGGAGAAGCCCAAGAACAAATGGAGACTTCGCTACCCGATCGAAGGGGAGGCCGATCAAACGGAAGTGCGGACCCTGCTGCTCCGACTCGAAGAGTTGAAAGCACTCGGTATCATCGATCCGGGTCACGAGCGAGACGCCTTAGCCCACACACTCACTACGCCGAAAGTCAAAGTCACCATCCATACGACCAATGGCGACCAGACGATCAAGCTCTATCAACCAAGCCAGGTAAGCGGTGAAGCCTTTGCGGAAACGAGTCCCACCGGCCCGCTCTATCGTATCAATCCCGCCGCAATCAGAGATCTGACCAAGGAGCTCTTTGTATTCCAGGACAAGCGGCTGCTTGGCATTGATTACACCGATATCGCCATGCTCTCCGTGACCACGTCGACCGAACACTATGTATTGATCCATCAACAAAACGAATGGGTGCTGGACGATCAGCCGGCTAAAACATTGGACCAGCAGGCCGTTGACCTTTTTCTGAGCCGTGTCGCCAATGTTCCAGCTGAAGAAGGAGCAATCAAACAGGGAGGGTCCTTGGTGCCATACGGACTCGTGGTCCCGGCTGCAGAATTTATCGCCACAGGAAAAGACGGAAAGATCGCGGGGAAGCTTTCCATTGGTAGTCATGCCAACGGACTGGCCTATGCGACAGGGCAACGGAGCCCTGGTATCTTTCAGATTCGTGCCGACCTGCTCACACAGATCCCTACAAGAAAAGACCTACTGACTACCTCAACAGAAAAGACCTACCCTTCGAAATCACCGCGGCACAAGAACGTGCCCTAATATGAATAGCCCCCAAGCAGCTCCTCCTTCCGCTTCAATGCACAGCGGTCATCTCGATTAGGCCAAGTGAGATGGAACTATTATCGGCCCCGCTGTCTTTCACCACCAAACAGCCACGTGCCTCTTGGCATTCATCAACAATGGACGCAACAAGTTCCACTCCGGTCACGCCTTACCAGAATGGCGCTTGAGGCCATCGATTCAGTGGTGTATGGTATCGGAAGACTGAGACGCCCCCGTAGCTCAGTTGGATAGAGCGCCGGTTTCCTAAACCGTAGGTCACCCGTTCAATTCGGGTCGGGGGCACCAACCGGCACGGACGAGTGATGTAGTCAAGGCCCTCGCCGGTATCCCGCAGATCAGGACTATCGACCTCTGTTGGAGCAAATCTGATACTATTATGGTGATGGAAGTCCAAACCCAAGATGCGAGGGCCCGGTTGAGGCTGAGCAAGATGTACGAAATCGATGGTGTCCCGAAAACCGACACCCATCTCATCTATCGTTTGCAGGAGAATACGGCTGCATGATCCGCAAGCTTCAACTCCTCAGCTTCGCCCTCCTGATCATCTGGATCTCCGCCTGCGCCGGTACTCCCATCCCCCATGCGCCCGACCTAGTAGATATTACGCTCCCAGCTTCAGCCAACCGAGTAACTACTGCCGTCATACAGATCCTGACCGAGGGAGGTTACCGCGTCGAATCGACGGATGGCCAGAACCTGACGACCGGCTACCGCGAAGAAATCAGCGGCCCCTGGAATTGGCTACTCCAGTGGCGTTTTGGTACAGGCCGAAGTCGCGTAGAGGCCATGGTGACGCCAACCTCAGAGTCCAGCAGTAGACTGCATTTAAATGTCTTGTATGAAGGCAAGGACGGGCTATTCACCCAGTGGGAAGATTCACCAACCGCACTACCACAGAGCGCGCAGAACCAATTGCGATTGATCAAGAACGCGCTCCAAATCCTCTGACAAAACACTGAATATGCTCGCCCGCGCAAAGACCGTCTCACCCTGACCGCTACTCTTTCTCTCCGCTCTCGGCATCCTCACCGAAATCCAATTTAAATCGTTCGGCCATCCGGTACAGAGTCCGACGATCGATACCGAGCACCTTGGCAGCTTTGACTTTATTCCCTTTGGTTTCCTTGAGGATGCGGACGAGATGGCGTTTCTCGACCTCTTCCAATGTCAGCCCCCCCTCATCGCTCTGACCGATCGCCCCGGCTATCTCATAAGATGGTGGGAGGGTCTGACGCAACGTAGCAGGCAAATCGTCCGGCGTCAGCAGCGGGCCTTGACTGAGCGACACGGCCCGCTCAATAGCATTTTCTAGCTCGCGCACATTGCCGGGCCACCGATATTGCGTCAACAGGGACATCGTCTCAGGCAGCACCCCACGGACCACATGCGCCGCCCCCGTCGCGCATTTCTGCAAGAAGTGATGCACCAGCATCGGAATATCCTCCCGCCGTTCCATCAACGGCGGCAGGGTAATCCTCACAACATTGAGCCGGTAAAACAAGTCGTCTCGGAACTTTCCTTCCTTGGCCAACTGCTCAAGGTCCCGATTCGTCGCGGCGATAATCCTGACATCAACTTTTGTCGAGGTCGTGCTACCGACACGGCGGATTTCGTGATCCTGCATCACCCGCAACAACTTCACTTGCAAGGCCTGTCCCATCTCGCCGATTTCGTCGAGGAACAGGGTGCCCCCGTTCGCCGCTTCAAACAGGCCGACTTTGCTCCCCACCGCGCCGGTAAAGGCCCCCTTCTCATAGCCGAACATTTCCGACTCCAACAGTGTGTCCGGCAAGGCCCCGCAATTCACTGGGATGAACGGCTTGTCTCGGCGAGGCCCGTTCGCATGGATCGCCCGCGCGATCAATTCCTTACCGGTCCCGCTTTGGCCCTGCAACAATACCGTGCTCTTACTCTCGGTTACCCGAGCCACCAACTTATAGACCTCCAACATAGCGGGGCTGCTCCCCACCAGCGGAGACCATTCGTCCTTGCTCTTCAACTCTTCGTGGAACCGCGCATTTTCCCGGACGAGCCAGCAGTGGTCGAGGCTCCGCTTGACCACCAGCTTGATATCTTCTTTTTTGAAGGGCTTGGCGAGATAGTCGTAAGCCCCTTGCTTGATCGCTTCAATCGCTCCCTCAAGAGAGCCGAAGGAGGTTAGCACCACGACCGCCGTATCGGGGCTCATTCGTTTGAACTCACGCAACACGGTCAGACCATCAACTGCACCCATACGAATATCCGTCAGCACGAGATCAACGCCCCCCTGGCGTCCACGCGCAATAATCTCTTCTCCGCTGGCGAAGGCTTCCACGGAATAGTTTTCCTTCTTCAAGGCCTCCGCTAGCAGTTCGCGCGCCACCGCATCGTCATCGGCTACCAAAATATTCGCTGGCGGCATCAGTCCCTCTCTGTCGCGTGACGCGGCTCAGTTTTCAATCCAGGCAAGGTGATAGTAACGGTGGTACCGTGGCCCATCTCGCTCTCGAGCACGAGGCTGCCTCCATGGGCTAGTACCGTTTGGCGACTCAAGAATAGACCTAAACCTGTGCCCTTGCCAACCGCCTTAGTCGTAAAAAATGGCTCAAATGCTTTCTGCATATCGGCCTCTGGCATACCGCAGCCCGTGTCCCGCACCACGATGGTCACCACTAGGGGCGCCATCGACTGGGCCACTCGCCGACCCCGGTCAAGCTCCTCTGGCGAAGCAGCACGGACGCCGACCACCACGCTCACCGCACCCTGCGGGGGAGTGGCTGCTAAGGCGTTGGCCAGCAGATTGATGAGCACCTGGTGCATCTTTTCCGCATCGGTCCATACGAGCGGAAGGTCTCCGGGGATTTCAACTGTCAGCGCAATCTCTTTCGCATGAAAAACCGGCTCCATGAGCACGGCGATAGGACTCATCACCTTCTCTACCGGCAACCAGCTCGGATCTGGCTCACGCTGCCTGGTGGAGGACAACAAGTCCTGAATAATCCGAACAACACGGGTGAGCTGTTCATCGATGACCGTCACCCGCTTCCGCATCTCAGGGGTCACACCAGGCTCTTCAGCTAGCGCTTGCACATGCCAAGCGATCGAGTGCAGCGGCGTGCCAACCTCATGCGCGACGGAGGCCACTAACTGCCCTACTGCGGCCAGCCGTTCCGAACGATTCAGCTGGTCTTTCGCATCGACCAATTGCGTATTGACCCTCAAAAGATTTTCCGTTTCTTGGGCGAGTGCTGCACGCGCCGCCTCCTCTCGCGCCTTGCGCTCCTCCCAAGTCGTGCCGATATAGGCCACAGCCAAGAGCACGCCTGCGACCACACTGCGATTGATCACCGCCGCCTGAAACCGCCCCGGCTTGGTAGGTTGCAACAAGCCCATATACGTCGCCACGACACAGGCCAGTACCGTAACCAGCATCAGTCCGCGATGGCGCACCGTCGCAATCAATAAAATTGGGAGTACAAAACCATAGGCCCCAACGATATTCGCCGGAGCGGCCATTTCAAGAATCACAATCACCGCGAACACCGCCGCCGCTGTTGCCAGCACAATGCGATTTTGCTTTAACATGAGAGTGAAAATCACCTGTGGTGCTCCATCTTTGAGATTCACCAGCACGTGCAGCGAGGGTCGCAAGAAGCCTCTGCTTAGTCTGATCCTGTATGGAAGGGAGTCTGAGTGAAGGACCCCACCATGTCAAGCTATCCCATTGTTCTTACAGCTAAATTCTCGACGGACTCCCCTTGGAGCCAGCAGCATGGCACCTGCGCCGACAAGCTAAAAACCTTGAATCTGAAACGAGGGGGAAGAGGATGGAAGGGCTAGTAAATGCCAGCCTGGCGTTGGAGCCACCTGATATATCTGACGATCTGATCGACTTCGTCAGGAGTGACGCCATTGATCTTGGGCATGTTGCCAAAATCCCAATGGTGCGCCTTCACTCCATTCGCCACAGCCCGCTGGAACGCGGCATCGCCATGATGGTTCGGCTCGTAAATCTTATGCACCAGCGGAGGTCCATGGTTGGTTCCTGCCGCTTGGCTTCCGTGGCAGGACACGCAGTTGGCATTAAATTTCCTTTCGCCAGCTTGAAGCTCGGCCGGAACAGGACCGCCCCCAACCGCTGGCTTGGGCTGCGAAGAATCGCATGCCACGAAGAGGCCTAACACCAACAGCCATAGGCCCATCTGAGATCGTGAGGTCATGACGGTTACCATGAAATTACGGCCGCTGGTCCGGCCCCCTCTGTTGTCCAAACTGGTCACGTAACATCTCTTGCGTACGTCGGAGTGTGGTCCAGCGATAGAGGCGAGCGCCAATCGGGACCAACACGATCAGCCCGATCGTGAGATACATGAAAAATTCTTCCGGCGACATAGGCCTATCCCCTGGCTGACAGTGAACCTATTACGTCTTACCCATCACAGGTTATAGCGCATATGAGACAGGATCTACAACCCCGACCGTGGCAAACCCCTCCCGCCGGATCATGCAACTGTCACAGCGCCCGCACGCCTTCTCCCCTACAGGATCGTAACAGCTATGAGTGAGATGCAGCGGAGCCTGGAGCTCGATCCCGCGCCGGATGATGTCGGCTTTCGTCAACATCAATAAAGGAGCTTTGACGTGCAGCGGAGTTTCTTCTACTCCGACTTTTGTGCCCTCTTTCACGACTACCTCAAAGGCGCGAATGAATTCAGGCCGGCAGTCTGGGTAGCCGGAATAGTCGAGCACATTCGCACCAAAGTAGATGAGCGACGCTCCCACCACCTCCGCATGAGCCGCAGCAATCGCAAGGAATATCAGATTCCGTCCCGGAACATAGGTGACCGGAATGCCCTGGCTCCGCTCATGGCCCGCTCGATCTTTCGGTACGGCTGTTGGCCCAGTCAGTGCAGACCCACCCATGGCACGAAGGTCCAACTCCATCACCAAATGGTTCACAACGCCGAAAGCCGCTGCAACCTGCCTGGCTCGCTCCACCTCCACGGCATGGCGCTGCCCATAGGCCATTGTGAGAAAAAAGAGCTCACAGCCCTCTGCCTTGGCAATCGCCGCCGTAACAGTGGAGTCAAGTCCCCCACTAGCCAAGATGACGGCTCGATTGTTGGCTGGCTTCATTTGACTTATTCCTACAGACCGTGCAAGATCGCCAGCGAGGCTGCAACACGCGAGCTTCATCTCACACGGGACGATCCTAGGATAGAATTAGCGAATGCGGACTACGGAAGGCGGGAGATTCCCGATCGCACAAGGGATAAACTAATCGCGATCTTCTTCTCGCTCGATTTTTTGTAACAACTCTTCTTTCGACTGACATTCAACGCAGAGCTTGGCAAAAGGCACCGCTTCCAGCCTCCGCTCGCTGATCTCGACTCCACATTCCGCGCAAATACCATAGGTGCCCTCGGTGACTCTCGCCAAAGACTCATCAATGGCCTGCCGACGGCGATCGCGCATTTCCATCAAGGAAATACCTAACTGGCGATCGAGGTCCATGAGAGCCTGGTCGCCGACATCGCGCGCGGATTCAAGACGGCGCTGTTGATCCTCGATGACAGATTGGCCCAGGCTTCCTTCAATCCCTTTGAGAATTTCCTGACGCTTGCGCATGAGCATTTGCTGCAGAACTTCGCGCCGGTGCTCCCGGTCCTTACGCGCCTTCGTGGATTCTTTAGGCCTGGCGGCCAAAGGCGACACAGCTATGCTAATCGGATTTTCAACCACTGCGATTGTGGCAGGCTTCGGCTTGTTCACGGGCTTGACTGCCTTTACCGCTTTTACCGGCACCTTGACCTTCACCATTGGCTTCTTCTTAGCGGCTTTTTTTACTGCCATGGCAAATTTTACTCCTACAATCCGCGTCACATCGACAAAAAATTTGCGCATCCATAGCACGGCACATGGTTTTTGGCAAGCGCTGGAGTGGAGAGGCGCGAAGGCCCTAAGGATAGAGGATCGTCGAGTGAATAGGGTAACCCACCAGTTTGTCACGACCCTTCAGGGCCTGAAGCTCTACCAGGAAATCGAGTCCGATGATCGTACCCCCTGCCTGACGAACGAGGGACACCGTCGCAGCTGCTGTGCCCCCTGTCGCCAGCAAATCATCCACGATCAAGACCCGTTCTCCCTCAGCAATCGCATCACGGTGGATGGCTAGAGAGTTCGATCCGTACTCAAGGCTATATTTGACTTCGAAGCAGTCGGCGGGCAACTTGCCTGGCTTCCGGACCGGCACAAACCCGGCGTTCAGCCGGTTTGCCAACATTCCCCCAAAGATAAACCCGCGGGACTCGATGCCAATGACTTTGGCGATCTGCTGCCCCTGATAATAGGCGGTCAGCTCATCGGCAATCGATGACAGGGCACAGGCGTCCTTGAGCAACGTCGTGATGTCGTAAAACAGAATGCCCGGCTTGGGAAAATCGGGCACTTCGCGGATAAGAGCATGATAATTCACGGTGGTCACTAATCGAGCAAATCGGACTATGCCATGGCGCTACGTTCAATCGTATAACGCAAGCAAACCAGGCGGCTACTTCAATTTACCGAACCCACTCACAGGTTAGCCCCATCGCCCAGCTAATCTCTTCCAGTGCCTGAGACTCACTTCCATCGAGCCTAACCTGCGGGACACTAACAGCTTGCTCTTTCTCCTGCAACTCCGAGACTTGTCTAACGAGGTATGAGCCTGAGTACGGCGTGTATTTACAATGAACCGTGGGTGGAAGAACTGAAATGGAAGCGCTGGAGGAACTCTCCGCCAGCCTCAGGGATTCGGCTGGCGGCGGGAAGAAGCTCTGTTTGGTCGGGGCGACAGGATTCGAACCTGCGACCCCTGCGTCCCGAACGCAGTGCGCTACCGGGCTGCGCTACGCCCCGACAAAATCAACAGAACTGCAGAGTGAGATTGAATTGTCTTATATCAGAGGGTCAAAACGCAAGCCATGGGCATCGGCCACCCCATGACAAGTAATTTTTCCACCTGACAGGTTCACCCCTTTGGCCAGCCCCGAGTCTGTTCGAACAGCCTGCTCCACCCCCTGCGAGGCCAGACGCAGAAGATAGGGGAGTGTCGCATTCGTCAAGGCAACCGTCGAGGTGCGGGGAACAATCCCCGGCATATTGGCCACACAATAATGCAGCACCCCCTCCACCAAATAGACCGGGTCCGAATGGGTCGTGGGTTTCGTCGTCTCAAAACAGCCTCCTTGATCGACCGCCACGTCCACCACTACGGATCCTGGTTTCATTCGCGACACCAGTCCACGCGTGACCAGCTTGGGCGCGCGCGCGCCAGGAACAAGCACTGCCCCGATAACGAGGTCTGCGGCGATCACTGACTTCTCGATGGCCGCCTGCGTGGAAGCGAGTGTGACGATCCGTCCTCGATACAAATCATCCAGTGATCTGAGCCGTTCAAGGTCAAGGTTCACTACCGTCACCTGAGCCCCCATCCCGACGGCAATTCTCGTCGCTGCGCTCCCCACGACCCCAGCCCCCAGTATCACGACTTTCCCTGGCTCCACACCCGGCACACCGGCCAGCAGCAACCCGCGCCCTCCTTGCGTCTTCTCCAAATAACGCGCACCGACCTGTACCGACATCCGTCCCGCGATTTCACTCATCGGCTTGAGCATCGGCAAGGTGCCGTCTTTCGCTTCGATTGTCTCATAGGCGATCGCGGTGATCTTGGCCTCCATGAGAGCCTTGGTGAGCTCTGGTAAGGACGCCAAATGCAGATAGGTGAACAGAGTCTGGCCAGAACGGAAGAGATGGCACTCGGAGAGTACTGGCTCCTTCACCTTTACGATGAGCGTCGCCTCCTGAAACACTTGCTCTTTTGATTGCGCCATGCTGGCGCCGGCGTTCCGATAGTCCTCATCTGAATACCCGCTACCAGCCCCGGCCGACGGTTCAACCCAAACCGTGTGGCCCGCTTGACGCAATGCCCGCACTCCATCTGGCGTGACACTGACACGGTATTCATGATCTTTGATCTCTTTCGGTACCCCGACGACCATGGCCCTTCCTCCTTATCCAATCAATCGAACAGTTCACCCCTATTATATACAACAGAGATGAAAATGCACGACAGGACCAGCGGTCATGGCCCCTTCAAGTAGACAGTGCGCGCAGGCCTAGTGTAAGATTCGCACGCTCTTCAGTTCACGATCGACAGAGGGAGGCTCTATGGGTTCCGTGTCTGGATCCTGCAATGCCTGCGGTGCCACCGGCGCCGCACTCATGAAGCTATCGCTTGGAAAGGACTTTTTCGGCCGAGCCTACGACCGGCTGTCCCCCTCGACCGATCAAAGCCCCAAATGGTACTGCGAAGGCTGCTCAATGCAAAAAAATCTCCAGCGGGATTTTCGCGATATCCTAGAGGAGTTCGATAAACTCTCGGCTGACCAAGGCTCCACCCTATCCAACCACGAAGAATTTCAACGGGCCGCCTTACGGCTGCGGGAGATCGTCGCCATTCTCGCAGGAGCGGCGAACGAGTCTTCATTCCTGACTGTAACTGACGTCACACAACTCATCGGCCGTATGCAGACGACAACCGTACGGACCTAACGAAGGAATTGCTCGTGGCTAGCTTCACTCGTCATATTTTTGTTTGTACCAACCAGCGGAGTCCAGACGATCCACGCGGGAGCTGTTCGAAGCTCGGATCTGAAGCGCTCCACAGCTGCTTTAAGCAAGAAGCGAAGCGGCTGGACTTGAAAAGCGTCGTCCGCGCCAATAAAGCCGGCTGTCTCGACCATTGCGCCGAAGGGCCAAGCGTCGTGATCTATCCGGAAGGCGTGTGGTACCAGGTCAAAACCGAAGCCGACGTGACGGAAATCATGGAGCGCCATGTCGTCAAAGGCGAAGTTGTCACCCGTCTTGTCATGCCGGGCCACCCAGCCCCCGCAACCGTCCCTCCGCTTACATCGTAGCAGCGCACCACAAGGACTCTTATGGCCGTCGAAGAAAAATGGAAAGCCAACCTGGCAAAGGTGGCCTTCATGAAACAGTTTCCCGGATTACTTGGAGGGTGGACAGCCTTGGTGGGGAAGACTATCACCGAGGTCATCCCCCTCAAAGGGAAACAGGGAGCTGCCGTCCTGGTGTGTGCCGATGGCACCTTTATCATCCTGCCCCCCATGGCGACAGAGCCCTACGAGCTCGGCGAAGCCCTGACGGTAGCGCGGTCGCTCCTCGAACCAGCGCACCCTCAGGCCTACGTGGACTATGATCAGCTGGCCAAGAAAGACAAGGACGCCCTCATGGCCGCCAGAGCCGACAAGATTCTTGGAGCGATTCAAAACAATCTGGAGCAGATCCCTGAACTGAAAAATCGCTTAAAAGAACTCATGAAGGAGTGGACGTGAGCGACAGTCTCCCCAATAGAAACATGTTCGACATCTTTTCCCAAGGTCTCTTCGAAGGAGTCAAACCTATGATGATCATTCGCGACCACCTCGTCCGCCATCCGGACCGTTGTACCCACAAAGGCATTTGTATGCCCATCTGCCCGACCGGCGCCTGGCTCTCAACTCCTCCCTATAAATTTGATGCATCCCGCTGCTTGGAAAGCTGCCGCCTCTGCCTAGATGCCTGCCCCTCGCAGGCAATCTATGGAGTGTTCAAAAAAGGCGAGAAGATGCTGGAACCACAGAAAAAGTAACGGGGCTACCCTGGCAGGTCTCCTGTGCGGGCGCAGCGTGCGGGGAGTCCGCTAGGCCACCTCTATACGAGACGGAAGAAAAATAAAACTTCCTCCCCCGCTACAGTAAGCTGAAAACTGCCGCAACGTCTGCTAGACAATCTGCTTCCGCAAATGCCCCCAGTAGGCCGTCCCCACATAGCCGCAGGCGCCGGTGAAAGTCGTGAGGACCATGATCTGATAGACCTTGCTGCGGGGAATCTTCACGTGTACAGCGGGATTCAAGAGATCGGGCGAGTGCATGACCAGCTTGAGTGATTCGCCAGCGGAGAGAATCGGCCACATGCAGGATAGTCGCAACCGCAGCTCACCACGTGGGAGTGACATCGTATAGAGCCAGCCTTGGTCGAGATGTTCCACCGCCCTCCGGACTAGTTTGCGGAGGACCGGCTGAAACCTGGCGTGGTTCCGCTGGTCGAGTAGATCCTGTGGTGTCAACCCTGCTTCGGCCAGCATAGGCACCGGCACATAGCAGCGGCCATTCTGAAGATCATGTGCGATGTCTTTTACAATGTTCGTGAGTTGGAGTCCCTTCCCAAATCTGACAGCGGCCTCCGACATCTCTCGCACCTTCCAATGGCCTAAGGCCTTCCGGTGCGCACACATCAAATCGGTCCAAAATTCTCCCACACAACCGGCCACAAAATAGGTATAGGAGTCCAGATCCTCCATCGTCTTCAGCCCCGTAAGCTCAGCAGCCGTCGTACCAGAGAACACCGCAAGGTCCATCTCCATGCCCTGCGTGAGGGTCGTCATGAGCCGCTGGATGCGACTACGATCATCCGGCGAAAAATCCTGCAAGAGCCTGAAGCAGTCCTCCAGCCGTTCAAGCAGGACTCGCTCGGAAGGATTCTGTTGAACTGGCCCCACCGCCGTCTGAATCGCCTGCACCTGCGCCCAGGCGATCCGATCGCTCACAAACTGCGCTTTGAGCTGGGCAAGCAAATCCAGCCGCCGCGGGCGGTCGATCAATTCGGTATCCGCAATCGTATCCGCCGCTCTGGCAAACAGATAGCCAAGACTGACTTGATCGCGCACATTCGCCGGAACGACGGCCAGCGTCGTATAAAAAAGACGGGACACTTGCTTCAGGAGCGTGCGAAGCAGTTCCCGCTTGAAGATTGCGCTGTGCGTCGCCATACCTATCGTACTTCCACTGTCCCGTTCATCCCCTTATCTCGATGGCTCGGCATGGGCCAAAGCCGTTTGTCGCAGTAGAGAGGAAAGGTGCCGGGCTGAATCGGCGTAAAGGTAAGGGTGACCGTCGTGCTGGCGCTCACCTCCTGTTCTACGTACAGGCTTCCGGCTGGGTCCTTGATGATAAAATTGTGCGGGACAATCGTCGCCACACTGGTCAACGTTAGTTCAACGGGCTTCCCTGCTTCGACAACCAGATGGCTTGGGCTATAGGAATAACTGTCCAGCAGAACCGTGGCTCGCTGCACCCCGTCTGCCGACACTGGAATCACCAGCGGTAAGCCGCGCTGAGAGGGTTCCGCTGCAAAGAGGGCCGACGAGCCACCCGCTGCCAGCCACCCACTAATCGCTAATATATGCGGCCACCATCGCAACGCCTTCTGCATGGGCCTCTTCTAACAGGATAGGCTTGATGGGTCAACTTACTCGCAGTATCAGGCACTTCTGGCACCTTGACCTTGGTCGCTTCGAGGTTATGTACACTACCATCGCCGTGCAGTCGCTCGACGGAGATGCATTTCAGGGAATTGATTAGTATAATCTGCTGTATTGATGACTCGCCCAAATGGCAAGGCGGGCCGATAGTCTTGAAGGAGGACCGCGATGAAATGGATGAAGGGTACGTTCCTACTGCTGGCCGCCAACATTCTGATCATGGTGACGCTCTCGCTCACCGTGCCGCTGTTAATCAATATCGTGCTGCCGATGTTCGGGGTCGATCTCCGGGGATCAGTCGATCTGAGTTCGTTGGTCTGGGCTCTCGTGCTTGGCTTTGGCGGCGCCTTTATCAGTTTGGCCTTTTCCAAACAAATGGCGCGGGCCATGTTGGATTGTCGCCAGATCACCCAGCCCCAATCGCATGCCGAACAGGTCGTGTACGGCTCCATTCAAGAGATCGCCCAACGGCTTCACATAACGATGCCTGAGGTCTGGGTTTATGAATCAGCCGATCCCAACGCCTTCGCGACTGGCCCCAGTAAAAATAACTCCATGGTGGCCATCTCAACCGGTTTATTGACACATCTGCAAGAGCAGGAAGTACGGGCCGTCCTCGCTCACGAAATGGGCCATGTCTACAATGGAGATATGTTCGCGACGACCGTGTTGGCAGGACTTATGAATACCTTCGTGTACTACATCTCAATGTGGGTACGCCGGTTCTTTGCGGAGCGCGATCAAGCGATGCTCGGCTTCGGCCTCTCACTCGTACTGCAGATCATCGTCAGTGTTCTGGCCTCGGTCCTGATCAGCTGGTTTTCGCGTCAGCGTGAATATGGCGCAGACGCCTTTGCCGCCAAGGTCTACGGGAAAGACTCTATGATCGCGGCCCTTCGCGCAATTGATCGCTGGGTCACCCAGTCGCAAATCGAGTACTCATCACAGGATGCCCTCGCGACTATGAAGATCTCCGGCAATGCGTCGGGGTTCATGCATCTCTTCGCTACGCATCCGCCGATCGAAGCGCGCATCAACGCGTTAGAGCGGCTCTAACCGACCGCGGGCCTCACGTCTTTCGGTAGAACGAAATGTTCGCTCGATATTCCTGAATCGCGGCAGCCAGAGCCTGGCTGCCGCGAGGGATATTCGCCTCCAAGGCTTCTTCAATCGCCGAGTCGTCGATCTCCACGTCATAGCGATCCTGCACGTTCGTCCTGACGGGGCCCTGCGTGATCTCCCGCGGCATAAAAATCTCTTTCCACACTTCCTTCTCGACCAAACAGACATCTCTGAACCGCTCATAGAGTAACGCCAGCTTTTCTTGATCCGTCACCTTAATATGCTCTCCCATCCTGCTCCTTTTCTCTGCTGTTACTGAGGCGACTTATGCAGGCTCCCGCTAGTCTGAGCTGCCTCAACGATAGTAAATCGCATGGTGCCAACCTGATTACCGGCATGAAAGGACTGTTGCCCAAGCGGCGTGATGAACAGTTTCACGAGATAGGTTCCCACCGCCCAGGCCTCTCCGGACCCCTTAAGTTCCAAAAATCCATACCGTTCATGCCCTGGGACTTCCAAGGTGTCTCTGCCTAACGGCACGGACGAACGCAGGCCCTGTACTCCCTCCTGAAACCATTGCGCGCTGAACTGGGTCGGATCTTCCAGAGGGGCTGATTCAAACACAATATAGATCGCGGGAATATCAGCTGGGAAGACCGCCCCCGGTTCGATTGGCTTCAACCGAGGATCTTGCGTGTACCAGCCTTTCCGTCCGAACGTATCCCACTCAACATCATAGCCCTTGGCCATTTTAATCCACGTGAATAGGGATTGCGGAATGCCCTTCTTCTGTTCGTCGAACGAGGGACTTTGCGTAGGGTCAACCTCAGTCGTCGCATCTTCCTTCGTGGTAAAGGGATCGCGCGCCTCAGCTTTCTGCCAAAGACAGAGCGCAAAGCTCCAGCCTGCAAGCATGCTCACCAAGACCTGCATTCTGACTCTTCCCGTCTCTCTCATAGGCGCCACCCTCAGCCCTCTGTCCCCATCTGGCATGGTATCCAGAGCGCAGCAAGGGGTCAACAACCAAACCTCAACTCATCGGGACGAACGCCCCACTGGTTTCCGTCAAGCTAGGACAATGGCTCCCAACCACGCAGCCCTCATCGCACTGAGCACCATCGGATAAGCCTTCTCGGTATCTTCCATGAAACACACCACGCCGAGCGAATCGCGCACCGACAACTTCTCAGCGAATTGCCCCTCACAAAACCCCTAGCGCTGCGAGTTGACCTAGCGACAAACTGGCGCGTATGGTGCTGCATTGACTGGGTCCTAGCGACGCGCTATTCTGAGTCGTGCCCTATCTCAATATCTACAACTCCTGAAGCCCCATGTCACTACACGACCGTCTAACCGAAGATCTCAAACTCGCCATGAAGGCCCGCGACCAACTGCGGATGGACGTCATTCGCATGGTCAAGGCCGCCGTCATGAACAAGGAACTGGAGCTCAAGAAGGATCTCGACGATGCAGAAATGAGCCGTGTCATGACGACGATGATCAAGCAACGGCGTGAATCTGTCGAGCAATTTGAAAAAGGCAACCGCGCAAAACTCGCTGCCAAAGAACGACAGGAAATTGTCATTCTTGAATCCTATCTCCCGCAAGCTATATCCCTCGAGCAGCTCGCCACCATCGTGGATGCCGCTATTGCGGAAACCGGCGCGCGCACGCTGAAAGAAATGGGCGCGGTCATGAAGGCAGTGATGATCCGCGTCGCTGGACAAACTGTCGACGGCAAACAAATCAGCGAACTCGTCCGCTCCAAGCTCCAGTAGCCCCACCATAAGGGTACATGTCCCCACCATAGGCGATTTTGCGTTTGATGTAAACGAGAGGTGAACTATGCGCTTATCGCTTCGATTTATGTTGCCGTTGGCCTTGGTCCTCGCCGGCCTGGCCTATGCGGTCATTCCTCTCGTCGACACCCTGACGCTGAAATGGTTCGTGCGGTACTTGGAGATTCGCTCGCAGCTCATCGTCGGCACTATGGAAGAGCCGCTTACGGATCTGATCACCTCCGGCTCTAAGGCGAAACTGCAGGCCTACTTTCAACGGATCATTAAAGATGAACGGCTCTTCGCGATCGGGTTTTGCAACCTGGACAATCAGCTGGCGTATAAAACGCAAACCTATCCCGATTCAATCCCCTGTGAGGGCACCACCGCCGTCCAGACGGCCTTTGTTCGACTTGTGCAGGGGGCGGTGCATGTCTCGTCGGTTGGCATTGAGGCGCTGATGCATGGCATGCTGGGATTTCTGCTCTTTGCCGGCGCGCTGCATGTGAAGCTCCAGGTTGATCGGGCACGCGGCCTACTGCGGGTGCTGTTAGGAAAAGAGATCGTGCTCCACCCAACCGCCGATGGCGCGGGGCGGTACCTGACGGCGGAAGTGTCGGGGGACTATGCGGGATTACTGCGGCTGACTATGGGCAAAAATAAGTTTGGTGGAGGGCAGGGGAATTGAACCCCCGACCCCTACGTTGCGAACGTAGTGCTCTCCCAACTGAGCTAGCCCCCCACACTTAAATATATTTTTCTTTTAAATTCAATAACTTACGAATATTTTAAATAGCGTACTTTTTATATACCGTTCATATCGTTTCAAGTATACTATATCGCATGGGGGCCTTCAAGGCGGACGTACTCAAACTGCGTGACGGTCGACTCCATCTCTTTCGCCAACCGAAATCACAGAACTATTTCTGGCGCACCTTCATTGACGGAAAGTATCTCACACGGACCACCAAAACTTCAAACCTCGCCCTCGCCAAATCCCTCGCCGAAAATGCCTACGATAAACTCCACTTCACGGCCGTCACCCCAGAGGGTACGCGTGGGCATGCCTGGTCAGTGTGTGAAGCGGGTCTGATCAAATCCTTACAGGTTGATGAGACGCGTCCCTCTCGTTTAACCAGCCATCGCGTCAAACTCAAAATCCTGAGACTCTTCTTTGAAACGCGTATTGTCGAATCCATTCGCACCAAAGACATTGAAGACTATATCGTATGGCGAAAAACCGTATTCAAACCGTCACGCGAAAACTACCACAAAGGCATGGTCGCCAATAAAACGCTCGCCGCCGACCTACTCACGCTCCGACAAGTACTGAAATTCGCCAAACGGGAACAATTTATTGCTCTGGTCCCCGACTTTCCGACCATCTCCATCATCCCCCACGCTAAAGGCTGGTTCACCAACGACGAATGGACAAATCTCCGGAAGGTCGCCATGCGCTGGGTAACGGAGACCGACCGCCCTGCCGAGCAGCAGGCCCGCCAGTACGTCTACGACTACATGCTTTTCCTCGTCCATACGGGAATGCGGGTCGATGAAGCCCTGTGCGTCCGCTTTGACGACGTTGCCCCTGACCCCGAGGACACCAAGCTCTGCTTCATTACCATTCGCGGCGGCAAACTCTCGTACCGCATGAAACCGACCGAGTGTATCGGCATGGTCGGCGCCGTCAACGCCATTCAACGACAACGGGACGCCAGGCCTGACCACCTCCCCGCCGACCTCGTGTTTCCCAAGAACCCCCGTGCCCAGCTCCACGAGCTCTTGGTCCTGGCCGACCTACATAAGGACGAACGGGGAGAACGCCGCACGGCCAAGAACTTTCGCCACACCTTTATCATGTTCCGACTCCTTCAAGGCGTGGATGTCTTTAAACTCGCCAAGAACTGCCGAACCTCCGTGAAGATGATTGAAGCCCACTACGGCTCCTACATCAACGCCCGCCTGAGTAAAAAAGAACTTACCAAGTTTAAAGGAGACGACCCCATCGGCAAAGGAGGGCCCCCGTGAAGACCGTTTCGAGCCTTCACTAGTACCTTCCCCTACGGTTCTATTTTCAAATATTTAAACAAACGTTGAAACTGTCGAATGCGACATTGTGACTCCGTGGGTTACGTCTAGCCACTTCGAGATTCGACGAAGGCTCACCCCTCGCCTCTTCATCACTTTTATTTTTCTGATGATGGCTTGCTGACCAGGATTTTTTTCGAGCTTCTTACCCACTACAGCGAATCCAAACCGAGTAAAACCACCTAAAAACTTTCCTTCGGTCTTTTGAGTTTGTTTGACCTCGCGAATTCTCGTAGCGATCCGCTCACGTTCGAATGTAGCGAAGGCTGCGAGGATCGTAAAGATCACTGAGCCGATTCCGTCGTTCGTGACATCTCCACCGAGATCAATGAAGTGAACTGACACGCCCCGCTCCTTCAACTCGTGGAGTGTGTTGAGGGCGTTTCTTGTGTTGCGGAAGGCTCGATCAAGTTTAGAGAAGATGAGAACGTCACCGCGCTGAAGGATAGCGAATAGCTTTGCGCCCTCGGGACGCTTTTCGAACTCTAGGCTTCCGCTAACTCCTTTTTCGGTAATGATGTGCTCGCTAGGAATGCGATAGCCCTTGAGTTCCGAGTAGGACGAGATCTGGCGGAGCTGGGTCTCTAAAGAATCGCCTTCATTGGCTTGCTGAAGCGTACTAACACGAACATATCCGTAAGCGTTCATAATCCCTCCGTAACGAATTAATGAATTAACGAACGCCCCCGATTATAGCTCTTTTCGCTTTATAATTATAGGCTTATAGAACTTCCGTAAAGAACGCCTAAAGGCGAACTTTACGGTCGTTCGGCTCGCTAAACCAACTAACACACCAAACGTCTTTTTTAGATTTAGAATTTGCTTGAGATTAGCTTGTTCGATTGGTGCGGGATAACTGCTAATACAGTGAAACAAGAGTAAAGAGTTACATCCACCACTTCTAGCCGTTTCGAGTGCTTCAGATATTTCATTTTCAGTAGCCATTCCAGTCGACATAAGCATTGGCTTCCCCTTTTTTGCTACATAGCTAATAAGTGGCAAATCTGCTAATTCAAATGAAGCTATCTTATATGCTGGAGTATTGAGTGTCTCAAGCAAGTCAACAGCAGACTCATCAAATGGTGTTGAAAATAAAGTAATTCCAATTTCTTTTGCGTATCTATAAAGTTCACTATGCCACTCAAATGGTGTATGCGCCTCGTCATAAAGTTTGTAAAGCTTATAGCCATTCCACAATCCGCCATTTACGATAAAGTCTTTTTTATCGCAATCAATAGTCATCGTGTCTGCGTTGTAAGTTTGAATCTTAACCGCATCTACTCCACATTCTTTTGCTATTTTTATTGAAAGTTTTGCCCTATCTAAAGAGCCATTATGGTTTGCTGATAGCTCTGCGATTATGTAAGGTTTATCTGTTTCAGATATTTTTTTGTTATCTATAATAAACATGTTAATTCCATTATTTCTTGTTTAAGATAGAATCTAATCTCACAACTTCCTCTTTAATTACTGTATCCCATCCAATAAATTCTTTAGGAAGATTGGCAACTGAGTGATAACTACCCTTACGTCTTTGTGGAGTCGCAATAAACTTTTTAGAAATTAATTCATCAATGTTATCTCTAAAGAGTTTTTCAATTTCAACTATAAGTTTTTTATATGTTTTTGAAAACGTGTCTTCCTCTTTATCAAAGTTTACATATCG
Source organism: Nitrospira lenta (assembly GCA_945865525.1). Lineage (GTDB taxonomy): Bacteria > Nitrospirota > Nitrospiria > Nitrospirales > Nitrospiraceae > Palsa-1315. Next base: position 46,344 of record CAMBDY010000008.1, read on the forward strand.
TTGATAAATTATCGCTCCTGTATCAACACCTTCGTCAATTAAATGAATAGAAACTCCGCTAGGTGTACATTCATAAAATGACCAAAAGTTAGGATGTGCGCCTCTATTCCATGGCAAATATGAAATGTGAAGATTTACAATAGGCGCTTTAGAGCTCTCAATTATTTCTTTTTTAAGTATGTGCCTATATCCGTAACTAATAACTAAATCATAGCCAACTGTGCTTTGAATTTTTTCATCTGTATGCCAAACTTCACATTTTTTACTCACCAAATCATCTATCAATGAAGTCTGTTCGCGTGAATAACCTAGGAACAAAATCTTAGCTCTAGGTGACGAAACTTGTTCAATTAGGATTGCTGTTGTATTCATATTGACTCGAAAAAAAGTGGTTGTCTTCGGATTTTGCTATTTCACTGTGCTTAGTATAGCTATCATAGCGGCGTTCGCATACAATGTTATGTAACTTTTTAGAGAACTTTTAAGATGACTACAACTTCCAATGCTATCAAAAATGACGCTGTCATCGTGTTAGCAAATCAGATGGATGAAAATGGACTACTTAATTCTGAATCTAAGGCTAGGGCTAATAAAGCTGTTGAAATTCTTAACGAGCGTGAGATTTCGCATATTGTTACTTGTGGTTGGGCTTATAGAAATGACTCTGATATAAAAATAGCTGAGACTTTTAAGTCTTATATAGTCGACTCCTTAGGTGTTAATCCAAGTAAAGTTATTACTGAATTAAATTCAAGAGATACAGTTGGTGATGCCTACTTTACTAAGATTAATCTGGCTTTATCACTAGATTGGAAGAACTTATGTGTAGTTACAAGTGACTATCATGTCAAACGTACTAAAGAAATATTTTCTTTTATATATGGCAACGACTTTTCTGTGGAAGTTTATGGCGCTAGTGTTGTCCACGATATTTCAATTTTAAGTAATGAACTTGCCTCTATTAATGCTTTCAGAGATACTTTTTTAGGAGTCACTATGGGTAATAATATTGAAATACTTAAACGACTTAGAGAACGTCATCCATTCTATAATGGACAAGTTTATAGTAGAATTTAATCCTGTATCCTGTGTAAGTTAAGCGCCTCTAAAGTGTTGATATCGAATAGGAAAAGCAAATTGCTAAACATGCTTCTTTTTAGTCAAAGTTACACAAAAGTTACACACTCGTGTTTATGTGTTGTAAGTCATTGTTTTAATTGTGTATTTTTTCCACGTTATTATTGAGTGGGAACAAGCACCGCGCGCTGCGTCTCCTTTACTTCATAGGCTCGACGTCGGTCGTGATGGTCAGAATCGCATTTTTACACTGGAGGCACTGACGCTCAGTGCGTATCATCCAGTCCCGTAGTATTCTCTGTCGTGTTTTGAGGTCCCATCGGGTGTCGATTGTGAGCTGCTCTAGCTGCTTCTTCATTTGGTCTTCTCCCTTGCGAATAGTCCAATACTCTCCAGCTTTGCCATTGCCGATTCCATTTCTTTCATCGCCGCAACTAGCATACTGAGCTTGCCTCTTTGTGCGACCTCGTCATTTTCCTTTAGCGTCGTGCCTTTTAGTGCGAGAAACTCCTGGAAGGACAGCATCATTCGAACTCCTTATCAAAGCGATTCGGGGTGGTCGGAAATATTCTTTTTTGGTGGTACGACCTTAGCAGTGGTAGCTCAACATTTTTCGCAATATCGAGATTGCGGCGAATGGATTGTCGTATAAAATTTCCCTTGGAGGTATGGGTTTCGTGGGCGATCTCCGTCAGGGCCTCTAACAGGTCTGGCTCGAGGTGGAAGAGAAATGTCGATGTTTTTGGCATTGTGGAACTCCTTTGGTGATTTTTGATTTTGATAAAGAAAGAACTCATCACGATGGTCGTAATGGGTGGTGGTGGTATGAATGGACTTCATAAGGATGGTCTAGTCGTTTAGACCCATAATAAGCAGTGACGTTTTCTAGAGCAAAACAAACTGAAGACTATGCCCATTTTTTGTGTGCCAATTCCGTGACTCTAAGAGAATATTACTGTGGAAATCTGGTCTCCTTTCATTTTGGCTTAGCGGTGTCCATTTCAAGCAATAGTTCACGACTCCCGACAATCCCCCGTGACCGTGTATATCCTCCATCACTGGCTGTACCTTGGCGAGGTGGCTATAGCGTGTCGGGTAAACGATAGTCGCCTGGTCTTTGGGAAGCGCGAGGTCAGGCTTTGAGGCCCGAAGGTCTCGGGTCGCGATCGATATCCATCGCGTTTCACAGAGCCGACAGAAGTCTTCGACGGTCATCGTGCTCGGGACTTCCATAATAAAATGGAGATGCTCGCTTTCCCCTTCTTTCCCCTCCACAAACACGACCCGTTTCAGATCCGGCTTCCAGCCTTTTTTCTTAGCCCGACACCGTTGGTAAACCTGTCGAAGGAAATGGGTCGCGAGGCGAGACATAGAGTCTCGATGGTATGGATTCGGAAGAACCAAGGAACCAAAGACCAGCGGGCCTGTGGCCGTAGACAATCGTTCCGTTAGCCACTCGGCGGTTAGGTTTTTCGCCTGGACCGCCTCCAAATGTCGAGAATCAGTATATAAATGCTTCATCGAAGAGCACGCCTCCCTATAGTATTTAGGCGGGTTGATAAAATCAGGGGGGGGTGCTTAGCGGTAGAAATGGCAAAACTACCTACGCCCCTCTATTTGTATATAGGTGGCGAGAATCCCGAAACGGGGGGTTTTGACCAAATAATTGAACTTTATTTTCAAGGCGCGGCGTTACCGCCGGGAAGGGGTCCGGAGGGGGTATAGAGAGTCTAGAAGGGGCCTATAGAGGGGCTAGAAGGGGTCTGGAGGGGGTATAGAGGGTATAGAGGGTCTAGGAGGGGTTAGGAGGGGGAACTTTCCGTAGTGTCCCCGTTATCGCTGGGGAAGGGGCCTAGAAGAGCTCTAGAAGAGCTCCAGGAGGGGTAGGAGGGGTAAGGAGGGAGCAGTTCAGGAGAGGAGAAAAGCGGGATTTGAGAGGCTGAGAAATGTTTAAAAGTTATATATTTTATTATATACTTTAGTATAAGTTGTAATAAAAACAATAACTTATAACTAAATAACTAAGCTAGCCCCCCACACTGCTGACCAACAGCAAGACAAAGCGCCTCCCTACCTCTCACATAATACACTACCACTCGCTCAGTCTCTACCGGAAGTTCGTTCCGAGATCGAACTATGACAGACCAAACGCCGCTTCACCGGCCGGCTTGCCCTGCTCGATGAACACGCGCCGCCCCTCGACCCGCAACCGCCCCTCGGCAAAAAGTTGGACCGCCTGCGGATAGATCTTATGTTCCTGCACTAGAATCCTGGCTGCCAAGCTGTCGGCACTGTCACCATCGAGAATTGGAACCGCTGCCTGAAGAATGATTGGGCCTTCGTCGACGCCTTCCGTGACAAAATGCACCGTGCAGCCGGCCACTTTACAGCCCCAGTCAATTGCCTTCTTCTGCACATCCAACCCGGGGAAGGAGGGCAACAAAGACGGATGGATGTTCATCATACGATTAGCGAACGCCTCCACCAGCACCTTGGTCACGATCTTCATGTACCCGGCCAGCAACACCAGCTCCACATCATGCTGCCGGAGCACAGAAAGGAGCGCGCGATCATAGGATCCGCGGCTGTCTGACTCGCTTGCATGAGGTTTAGGATCAACAAAAAAGCCCGATAATCCATGCCGACTGGCTCGCTCTAAAGCCGGAGAGTCTTTCTTATTGCTGATCACCGCGGCAATCTTGGCCTGGACCGTCCCCGCTTCAATCGCGTCGATGATTGCCTGCAGGTTCGAGCCGCGCCCAGATGCCAACACGGCGATACGCAGTACATCAGTCCGCTTAATCGACATACTCCACCAATGGACCCCCGCTGGGCGAAGCCACGATGGCTCCGATCTGATAGGCCTGATCACCCAGAGCCGTCGCGCGCGCGATGACTCTCTGGGCATCCGACGCCGGCACAACGAGAATCATGCCAATCCCCATGTTAAAAACGCGATACATTTCCTCCCGCGCCACCGTTCCAAGCCGTGCAATCACCTCGAAAATCGGCGGTACAGACCAAGCACCCGCCTTGACCTGCGCCCCTATGCCCGCGGGAAACACGCGGGGAAGATTCTCCGTAATACCGCCACCGGTAATATGGGCAATGCCTTTGATGGGACATTCCTGGATCAACGTCAGAATCTGTTTGACATAGATTCGAGTGGGGGTGAGCAAGACCTCTCCCAAAGACTGATCCAGTTCAGGCAAGCGACTGGTCATACTCAGCTGAGCCTTATCCAGCAGCACCCGGCGAGCCAGCGAATACCCGTTGCTATGGAGACCCGTCGAGACCAGTCCAATCAGCACATCACCCGGGACAATGTTGCGGCCATCGATAATCTTGGACCGATCGACCACACCCACGGCAAACCCTGCCAGATCATACTCGCCCTCCGCATAGAAGGAAGGCATCTCAGCCGTTTCCCCGCCGATCAAAGCACAGCCAGCCTGGCGGCAGCCCTCGGCAATCCCCTTGAGGACCGCTTCCGCCTTCGGAACAGCCAGCTTACCCGTCGCAAAATAATCTAGGAAAAACAGCGGCTCGGCCCCGCTGACCACAATGTCATTCACGCACATGGCCACCAGATCGATCCCGACTGTATCGTGACGATCTGTGAGAAAAGCAATTTTCAGTTTCGTCCCCACGCCATCGGTACCAGAAACGAGGACCGGCTCAGCATAGCGATGGGCCTGCAACCCGAACAATCCACCGAACCCACCGATATCCGTCAGGACTTCAGGCCGAAATGTGGACCGCACTAACGGAGAAATGCGGTCGACAAACTCGTCGCCCGCATCCATATCAACTCCGGCATCGCGATAGGTGGTCATAAGAGGGCGCATCTTAGCGGACGGTTATTGCAGAGGTCAAACCTGAAAGCAGCAAGACTATGCAGAAAATGATTTCCCCGATAAAGATACTTTACGGAAAACAACTGGCCGTCAGCCGCCTCCCCACTCATGCCATAAGAGGCTGGGATAGCTATGCCTAATTGTACGCGTCCAACGAGGGCCTTCCCAGGCTGTGCCTTGCGCGAGCACAGATAGTTGGCGCTGAGCTCCTCTACCCTTCCGGTCGCATTTCTACTTCCAGCAGCTTGATCTTTCGATGCAAATGACTCCGTTCAATCTGCAAAACTTCCGCCGTACGGGAAATATTCCAATCATGTTCTCGCAATTTGCACGCAATATACTCCTTCTCAAACGCGTTGCGTGCATCCCGAAGCGAGTCATAGGACCCCATGAAAAGCGGACTTGACGCAGAAGCCACGGACTGGGATGCCACCCCGCTCGGGCGAGCCTGCAACGATAGGCCCGCTTGTGCCCCCTCGATGACCGACCCCGGTACCATGATCATCAATCGCTCGATCAAATTCCGCAGCTCACGGATATTCCCTGGCCAGTCATATTGCTGAAACACCGTCATTGCCTCACGGGAAACCTCTTTCATCCGTAATCCCTGCTCGTCTGCATGCACCTTCATGAAGTGGCGCACGAGCAACGGGATATCGTCCCGGCGCTCCCTGAGAGCGGGGACGACAATCGGCACCACGTTGAGCCGGTAGAATAAATCCTCGCGAAACGCGCCTTTCTCGATTTCCTTGCGCAAATCCTTGTTGGAGGCGGCCAAAACCCGAACATCCACTTTCAACAACTTCGTCCCACCAACACGCGTAAACTGCTGCTCTTGCAGGACTCGGAGTACCTTGGCCTGAGTACTCAAACTCATGTCGGCGATTTCGTCTAAAAATAGCGTGCCCACGTCCGCTTGTTCGAACTGCCCTCGTTTGATCGATGTGGCGCCGGTAAAAGCACCCTTTTCATGGCCGAACAACTCACTCTCGATTAAAGTCTCTGGAATGGCCGCACAGTTTACCGCCACGAACGGCCGGCTAGCTCTGGCGCTCCGCAGATGGATCGCACGCGCAACAAGTTCTTTTCCCGTCCCATTCTCCCCCTCGATCAACACACGACTATTGGTCGGACCGGCTGTTTCGATCAACTCCCGCAACTGTTGCATCGCAGGCGACTGCCCCACCAGCTCGAATTTTCGTTGGACGGTGATCCGGAGAGTCCGATTCTCTTCCTCCAGCCTATGTTGATCCAACGCATGTTTGACACGCAGAGTGATGCTCTCAAGCGACAAAGGCTTCTCAATGTAATCATAGGCGCCTAGCTTGATTGCCTTAACCGCCGTTTCAATTGAGCCATGCCCGGACATCACCATCACTTGCGCCGTCGGTGTCAATTCTCGTACCCGGCGCAAGGTTTCCATGCCATCCATTCCCGGCATCCAGATATCGAGAATCATGAGGTCTGGCGGGTCCGTCATATAGGCCCGCATGGCCTCCGTACCGCTTTTCGCCACCGCGACCTCGTAACCCTCATCCCGCAAAATGTTGCTCAGGGATGTGAGAATCGACTCTTCGTCATCTACCACTAAGATCGATGCGGACATGAACCCCCCGTGATGCATGATCAGTGAAAAGCGCTGCGTTGGACGGCACGAGCTTCCGCCTACGCCACACATCACCGCTGCGTCTTACCGCTTCCTAGTCTTTATCCAACCAATTTCAATTATTCTCTCTACTCTATAAAATGAAATGCCTATCTAGTAAATTGAACAACGAAATTTAGTACGGATACTGGAAAAGTCTCGGACTGAGTAGAAACGATCTTGTAGGATTTGTATCCTTTTTCAGCCATGAATTTTCTGCTTTCTTCGTTGAGTCGCTCAGTAGCTTCTTCTTCGGAAGCAAAGGCATTGGCATAAATTTTCAACATATAGTGATCTTACGCTTGAGCTTGCTCGAAAGTTTTGCCATAAGTCGTCGCAAGTGCGCATCCGTGAATAAAGGGCAACAGCCCTAATAAAATACTCATCAATACAATTTTCCTCATTTTCCCTATTCCCCTAAGGTTGACTGCGCACGGCTTCTTACACTGGCAATTCGAACGTGAACACGGCTCCTTTGGGAAGATTCTGGCTGGCCTGAATCTGGCCATCGTGATCGGTAATGATACGCCATACGATGGCCAGCCCTAGCCCAGTCCCCGTCTTCTTCCGTGTGAAGTATGGCACGAACAGTTTTTCCTGGTCCTCGGGCGCAATGCCCGCTCCCTCGTCCGCCACACTCACCACAGCCCGCCGCCGTTTCGTATCATACTTCGTCGTAAGCCAGATCCTTCCTTTTTGCTGTATCGCCTGCATCGCATTATCGAGCAAATTGACCAGCACCCGCTTGAGCTGCTCCCGATCGAAACTAAGCGGCGGCAGATCTTCGTCCAACGAAACAATTAACTCGGCCTCCTTATGGGCCCCACGATAAAGGGCCGTGACCTCGTTGATCACATCGTGAAGCGACTGCTGCGCCATCTGAGGAACTGGCAGGCGGGCAAATTTCGAAAACTCATCGACCATATATTTGAGGCTCGTTACTTCATTGACGATCACGTTGGTCGCCTCATCAAAAATTGCGTCGAAATCGGGCGACTTCTCAAAATACTTCTTCCGCAACCGCTGGGCGGACAATTGAATGGGCGTCAAGGGATTCTTAATCTCGTGGGCCACCCGCCGTGCCACTTCCTGCCAAGCGGCCACTTTTTGAGCCTTGATCAACTCCGTCAGATCTTCGAACACCAGCACAATCCCGAGGCCCCTATTCAATTCATCCTTCATCCGTGATCCGTGTAGCCCGATGGTTAAAAAGTGGCCCTCAATTTCCATTGGTCCCTCCAGCGCCAGCGTATCGCGCTGATCGGCCAGCATCCGGTCGTAGGCCGTCTGGAACAGATCAAGTCGAAACTCTTTAAACACCTCATTGGCTGGTCGGCCACGAAATCGATCCACGGCCAACCCGAGAATTCGCTCACCGGACGGATTGAAATTCGTGATCATCCCGTTTCTATCGATCGAGAGCAGGCCTGCCGCGATCGTCTCAACTACCGTTTCAATGTAGGCACGCCGGCGATCCAGCTCCAGATTACTCTGACGCAATGAGATATTCGTCTCTTCGATCTTAGACTTACTCCCCTGGAGATCGGCTGTCATCCGGTTGAACGACTCGATCAAGGTGCCGATTTCATCGGTGGCCTTCGCATCGATCCGGACGGAAAGATTTCCCTGGGCAATAGCCTCCGTCGCTTCAGCCAGCCGTTGAATCGGCACCGTAATGCTCCGTGCGACATAGAATCCAAACCAGGTGGCCCCGAACAAAATGAGTACGGTGATAACGGCAACGAAGAGATAGGCCCCAGCTTTGATCGGATTTTTCATCGCCTTGACCTGCTTATACTCGTCGTACTGACGGCCGATCCCTTCCATCTTCGCCAACAACGATTCCGACATGAAAGCATCCACCACCACCACGCCACCGATCTCCCCGCGGCGCCCGCTCGCCGGGATGGGGGCCGCCACGCGAACTAGGCGTCCCGTCTGGGCCTCCTGCACCGCATTCATTTCTTGCTTTCCGTTAATCACCTGGAGCACCAGTTGGCCGATTGGTAGATCGAGTACTGAGGCAGGCACCTCAGGATCCAGCACCTTCGTGAGCGGTTCCATTTTGGCCGAGAAGACCTCAATCCCGGCCACGCCGAACTCCGCCCGCTTGCGAACCATAGCCGCGATCAGCAGATCCCGTTGCTCCGCCAGCAACATATCCTCCCGATAGATTTCATGGCTAATGGCTCTGGCACTGTTCTCTGCGAGGGTAATATGGCCGGCATGTTGCATCCGCGCCACGTCATAGGAGTCCCGCATCACCTGTTCAATTTGGTCGCTGAACCAGACATCCACGGCCTTATTCACCAGGTTGCTCGCGACCAGCGCTAGAAACACCGTCGGAATCAACGAAAACCCAATAAAAGCCGCCACCAGCTTCGTGCGAAACCCAGCACCAAAGAGCCGATGCCTTCGCTCGAAATAGGCTTTGATCAGGTTGCGGGAGAGAAGCAGGAGGAGCACGACAAATCCGATTAGGTCGAGGTTGAGCAGGAGGAGCACAAAGGCATAGCTAGTCGTGGGCAGAAAGGAATCCGTTTCCTCGCTGCCTGGAATCACGATCTGGGAATAGTACAGCGTCAGCGCCAAGCAAGGCAGGAGAAAAATCAAGACGATCCAGACCGGTCGCAAATGCATCTTGCGCCGCTCAGGCTCCAGAGTAGACCAGGCTCTCACGGACGACTGGCTTGCTCCGGTAGTCTGCGACGCAACCCCGCTCACAGAAACGGGATTCGTCTTTACTGAAGAAGAGGGCCCTGTGTCCTTCGTGCCGTCACTCACATCCGACATCTCCGATTACCAACGCTTCGGCGCATAGCAGGTAGTTTATCACGACGCTTGAAGCAGGAGAGTATCTCACCACATCGCATGAGCCAGAATGGCGGACCGATACGTCCAAGGTCGATAGGCGTGGGCGGGGCAACTATTTAGCGGTTACACTCACGTACTTCATTCGAAGGGCGTAAAGCATATCCCGCAACACCGTTTGCTCGTCCGTCGTGAGATTGCCTATGGTCTTCTGCTCCAGGACCGACAGCAAATCGATAATGTCTTTAGCTTGCGGCAGGTTCGCCGGCATCGGAGGCTGATGGGGATCAATCTGTTCCCCCATCAACATCATCGAAGAACTGCCCAAAGAGATAACAAAGGATGAAAAGGTGACGGGAATTCCCGAGCCCTGGTGCGGCTCAGAGGGTGCGGCCTGCTGGTGGGGCTGCGCATCCGGCGCCGCAGGCGAAGGCATGGAGGCACGGTCGGACCCAGTCACCCCACGCCGATCCCTCACGACAAATTCTTTTTCTTCCTCTGCGCTCATAGGCCTTTCTTCCGCTCCAGATGCCGCCTCCGTACCCTATCATAGGTCCCAAAACGGCGCAAGACTTGCCGCGCAACGCGTGGCCGATTGAAGCAAGCCGACAACTGAGTATAATATGCGGCCAACTGAGCGCCACAAAAAGGAACAGGATGTCTGAACGATTTGATAAACTGGTCGACTTGATGGCCTCGCTGCGCGCACCGAACGGGTGTCCCTGGGACCGCAAGCAAACGCATGAGTCGCTGAAGCCCTATCTGCTCGAAGAAACCTATGAAGTGCTCGAAATCCTAGACCGGCAAGACCGGGAAAAACTACCAGAGGAACTCGGCGATGTGCTGCTCCAGGTGCTCTTCCACAGCCAGATCGCGGCAGAGGCTGGCCGCTTTACCATCGAGGACGTGCTGGCGCAATTGGCTGACAAAATGATCAGACGCCACCCCCATGTTTTTGGTAATGGGGGGACCGATACCACACCGACAAATGCCGACCAGGTGGTGGCAAAATGGGAAGATATCAAACGCACGGAACGCCAGGCGTCCGGACGGGCGAACTCGGTGCTCGACGGAGTACCGCAAGCATTGCCGGCCCTGCTGAGGGCCTACCAAATTCAAACACGCGCGGCACGCGCCGGGTTCGATTGGAGCCACGATACGAAAGGCTTCGAGCAGATCCTGGGCAAGATCGAAGAAGAAATCCAAGAGCTCCGCGACGCCATCCAGCCCCTTGCATCAAACCAGACCGAGCCAGCCGCAACAGCCGCAGCTCTGCGGCAGGAAAAGATCGCCTCAGAGCTCGGCGACGTGCTATTCTCCCTCGTGAATCTCGCCCGCTTCATGAAAATGAACCCAGAAGACGCCTTGCGCCAATCCGCTAACCGCTTCACCCAGCGAGTTCAATTCATTGAAGCCCAGGCGACCCAATCTGGACGATCGGTGAGCGAGCTCTCGTTTGCAGAAATGGATCAACTATGGACCGAAGCCAAAAAGCAAAACTCCGTGCCCCTCACTGAGGACACACCGTCATGAGCGATGAATCGCGCCCCTACGAAGAGGGCAAACGCGCCGGAGTCCATCCCCTAATCGTCATCTTCAGCATCCTGTTGGGGTTCTGGCTGTTTGTGGCCCTCATCGTCCCGAGTTCTAAGAGTAAGCAAGTAGCGGGAACGGAAGGACCAGCTGGACCGGTCATCGAAGATCCCGAAGCAGCACCAGTCCTGTTCAAAGTCCACACCACGATCCCGGATATGAACGCGATCAGCCTCACAGTGCAACCAGAAGCGACCGACAGCCAAGTGGCTGGACTTTTAAAACGGTTCAAAAAAGACCGGCTCGCCGGCACCTTGACCGAGCTCCTGCCAGCTACGACAAGCGGCCATACGCTCGGGGACCATGCCGTCGCCGACATCTACATTTTGTCAGACGCCCAATATGCGCAAGCCGACGTAATCCGCACCCTGACACGCGGCGCCCATGCGCCGGGCAACCTCTATCCTCAAGCTGTTCCTTTTGAAGTGGCGATGGAACAAATCCGGGGGCACTATCGAATCGACCTGAATAACACCAGCAGCCCCGACAGCGCCTCCCTGGGCTTTGCCGATGAGTCAGGAATACATTCCAAGCAGTACAGAAAAATATTTTAACGGGCCGTTGAAAAATACCGCCAGCTTCGTTCTTGACTCATCGAAACTCTCACCGTACCCCTGATGGTACGCCTCCGATTTTGACTGGCCTACGGCCTTGCTGGCGGGCTTTTTTTGAGCAGACCGCAACAACCTCCACTACAATCCAACCAGCTTTTTGATCTCTGCCCGCAACGTTTCTTTCTGTTCGTCCGCCCAAGTGTCAAGCCGTGGGAACAAATACGCCATTGGTCCTGTAAAGGTAGCCACGAGGGTATCGCGGCGCTCTGACAGCATGCCCTCTGCCTCGGCGATGCGGATTTTTTCATCCGAGATCTGGCGTAATAGGAACTTCGAGATCATCAGTTGCTGCCCCGGCGTTCCAACAACGTCCCCCAACACCTTGCCCCGAACGAAATCCAACTCCTCAGGAATCGCGACTTTCACCCGCACAGCCTGGGCAGTCGGCCACGAGGCCCGCTGAGTCGAGTAGTCGAAGGAAAACGCTTGCTCTCGAGGCTCTCGGAATGGTCCAGTCACATTCGCAATTTGCAGCCGGGTATCCATGGTGACTCTCGTTTCTTACGATCGTTCTCCGGACAGATAGCGCACGACCCGATCAGCCGCAACCGCCCCGTCACGGATACAGTCGGGAATTCCAACACCGCGATAACCAGTGCCTGTAAGTACTAGGCCCCCGTAGCGGCTGAGCGCCGCCTCAGTCTGATTTAACCGATCAAGATGGCCCAGCGTATATTGTGGCATCGCCTTCATCCAGCGGTTCACTTCCACATAGTCTGGCTCCGCCGTCACACCGCATATGTGAGCCAACTCGTCCCGCACCCGTGCGACCAAAGCCCGGTCATCCAGTTCAAAAATAGCCTCTCGCCCGACTCCTCCAACATAACAACGAATGAGTAATTGATCTGCCGGAGCCCGATGGGACCACTTGAGCGAGGTCCAAGTCGCCGCAATGAGGTCGCGGCCTTCGGCCCGCGGCACGACAAAGCCAAATCCTTCTGCCGCCCCTGCGACCGCTGCGCGAGGATAGGCCATCGCAATCGTCGCCGTGGAGGCATAGGGAATCAGGTCCAGCAACCCTCCGGCAATCGGCGTGAGCGGACGCACCAACTCCGCTGACACATAAGCCGGCGTGGCCAACACGAGGCTGTCCACAGACAGGGCCGAGCCGTCATTGAGAATGATATCGTACATCCAGCGGCCTGGCTGATGGGAGCGAACACGAAGGGCATCCACGACCGTGCCTCCCTTAAGCGTGGTGCCCTGCTCCGTCAATCGACGAACCAAAGCATCAATCAGATCCGACAAACCATTCTTAAGACTCACGAACATCGTACGCTTCGGACCGATAGACGTAGCCAAAGGACTCGCCTTCCGCCCCGCCATCATTCCACGAATCACACTGCCGTATTGCTGCTCCAGCTCGACAAACCGTGGGAAGGTCGCCTGAATGCTCATCTGCTCCGCATCGCCCCCATAGATACCCGCCATCAAGGGTTCGAGCATCCGTTCGAAAGCCTGACGACCCATACGCCGCCGAAAGAAGCAGGCGAGCGACTCATCGCCCGACGACCGTTTGACCGGCATCGCCAGGTCCAAACCCATCCTGGCGAGCCCAGCCCAACTCAAGAGTCCGCTCCGAAGAAAGGGTCCCAGCTGATTAGGCGAAATGACGACCAAACCCTCCGGCAATTCTCGCAGACGCCCCTGCGAAAACACACAGGCCCTCTTGGTGGTCTCATTGGTATTAATAAGCTGATCCGTCAGCCCCAGCTTAGTGCAGAGTTCAATAGCAGCTGTTTTTTGAGATAAAAAGGAATCGGGGCCTGCTTCTGTCACGAGGTTGCCGATCCGATTGGTGACGATCTTGCCGCCCCAGGAAAGCGCGGCATCCACAACCGTACAACGGATCGGGATACCGGCAGCCGCAGCTTTTTCGTGAAGCGCATAGGCAGTCGAGAGACCCGAGATCCCTCCACCGATAACAGCCACTGTGCGAAGATTGTTCACGAGATGCTGCGAAGCGATGATTCGTGGGCCTTGCCTAACTCGTGCAACCCCTGCTCAAGCTTCTTCGTGACGTCCTTGAAAATCCCGACCGCCGGAAACTTCCCGCCCGTGACCCAATACCACTCGCAAATCTCTTCAACCAATTCAGGGGACGTGGGACGCCCTTCCCGCACATCCAGGAGGAACGGGTCTGCATTCTCCAGACTGTCCAGCCCGGCCATTGCCATGGCGATGGCCGTGGATTTCGTTAATTCTGCCATACCTGCCCGTCACCCCCGCTTCAGCCTCTCGCCCTATGCCTCTAGCTCTTGACCTGTCTCGCACTGAGCTTATGCACCATATCAATCGCCGCGGCAACATGCTCGATTGGCGTCGTCGGCAAAATCCCATGACCCAAGTTGAAAATATGCCCAGGACGGCCAGCGGCTCTGCGCAAAATATCTTCCACGCGCCGTTCGACTTCAGGTAACGGAGCATACAGGGCCAAGGGATCAAGATTACCCTGCACCGCCGTATCATGGCCCACGATCTCCCAAGCCTCATCCAGAGGGATGCGCCAGTCGACCCCGATGACATCGCCGCCCGCCGCGCGCATCTGACGTAGCATCGCCGAAGTCCCCGTACCAAAATGAATCATCGGCACGCCTTCCCGCTTCAGTCCCTCAAAAATCAATTGGACATGCGGCAGCACGTATTCAACATAGTCGCCAACCGAGAGACAGCCCACCCAGCTGTCGAACAGCTGAATTGCCTGTGCCCCCGCCTTGATTTGCTGCCGCAGATAGCCGGTGATGACCCGTGCAAACTTATCCATGAGCAGGTGCCAGGTCTTCGGCTCGCAATACATCATCTGTTTGGTTAGAAGATAGTTTCGCGAACTCCCACCCTCGATTGCATAACTGGCGAGGGTGAAGGGCGCCCCGGCAAATCCAATCAGCGGCACCCGCGCGTTCAGAGCGCGTCGTGCCTGACCGATGGCTTCCGCCACATAGTTAAGCTCGCCTCCATCGATGACGCTAAGCCGCTCAACCGCCGCATGGTCCCGCACCGGATTATGAATGACCGGCCCTTCGCCCTCCGCGAACTCTAGGTTGAGCCCCATCGGCTCAAAGGGCAGCAGAATGTCGGCAAAGATAATGGCGGCATCGAGCGGAAAGCGATCGATCGGCTGCAGCGTGACTTGCGCCGCCAATTCCGGTGTCTTGCACAACTCCAGCATCGAATGTTTCGCTCGAAGAGCGCGATATTCGGGCATATAACGGCCGGCCTGCCGCATGAACCACACCGGCGTACAATCAACCGGCTCGCACCGACAGGCTTTAAGAAAACGATCATTTATCATTGGGGCATTCTAGAGATCAGGGGAGGAATGTGTCAATTCAGAATAGGCTGGGGCGTATCGCCGGATCGCCGTGGAATGGGACTGGTCAAAACAACGAGACCCCCTGCGATTTCGTGCGGACAAAAAATCCACACATTAAGAGTACCCTGTTTCAATTTCTGTAAAGTTACGTGTATAATAGAGGCATGGTGTACGGCTAAGTCCCCAGAGCATTGTCTTTGGGATTCAGTATTTGTGGCCTACCAGACACGTGACTTCCCAAGTGCTGCAATATCACTCAGCCTAACTGGAACCCCGGCGCCCGGCACCACACCCCTGTGAACCACGACTCCTGACCTTGGAGGTAAGCAAATGTCCCAAGTACCTACCCAACAAACCACCCAAGCCCAGATGATCTGGTTGACGGTGCTCCGCTGGTTCGACTCCTGGGCCGGGATTGATACTGTGAAAGTCGAGGGACCTCCCAAAATGGACTGGATTCGGTGTATCCCCCTCATCGCTGTACATGTCATGTGTCTTGGCATTATCTGGGTGGGATGGAGCTGGACTGCCGTTGCCGTCGCCACAGTTTTTTATTTTGTGCGCATGTTCGCCATCACTGGCTGGTACCACCGCTACTTTTCACACCGGACCTTCAAGACATCCCGCGCATGCCAGCTGGCCTTTGCGATCCTGGGAGGCTCTTGCGCCCAGCGCGGTCCGCTCTGGTGGGCCGGGCACCATCGCCATCACCATATCGCCTCAGATACGCCGGATGACGTCCACTCCCCGCTGCACGGAGGATTTCTCTGGTCTCACATGGGCTGGTTCACGTCGCAAACGCATTTCGCGCCTCGGTTAAAGAATATTGCAGACTTCGCAAAATTCCCCGAGCTCCGCTTCCTAGACCGTTTCGACATCCTCGTCCCCACCCTCGCCGGGTTCGGAATGTTCGGGCTAGGCATGTTACTGGAGGCCTACACGCCAGGCCTTCACACCAACGGTCCCCAAATGTTGATTTGGGGGTTCTTCGTATCAACGGTTGCCCTAATCCATGGAACCTGCACCATCAACTCCCTGTCGCATGTTTATGGTTCTCAACGCTATGACACAGGCGATACCAGCCGCAACAATTTTTTCCTTGCACTCATTACGATGGGTGAAGGGTGGCACAACAACCACCACTACTATCCCGCCGCTACCCGGCAAGGTTTCTACTGGTGGGAAATTGACATGACCTACTATTGCTTGAGAATGATGGAAATGGTGGGGCTGGTCTGGGATATCAAGGATGTACCACTCTACGTCCGCGAAGGAAAGAGCAAACAGGACACCATCGCAGTCTGATTGAAATCATCCCTTGTAAAGGGCCGTTCGTCTCTCGTTCGACGAAAAGCGCGTATTTGCACCGAGTACACTTCACGAGGAACGACCGACGAGCCCTACTTTGCTACACCCACTCCGTCAGCTCTCGAGTCGGCGGCTCATCACTCCGCCCGGCAAGCGTCTCACGAATCGTTCGACTCACTAGGTCAATCTCCCCCAAATCTGCAGCGGGCACGACCCAGGCATCTGCCGGTTCGAACTCAATCCGATAGTGATTCTTCTTCGCCGAAAACCATTCGACATAGGGATGCGGCGCAAGATTCGGATGGGGATCGAACGAGATCAGGTTCACTGTCCCAGTCTGCGGGCTTTCCATGTCACCGATCATCTGGCCCGCAAGATCTTCGTCCTCAAACCGGGGATTCTGGAACTGGATAACCTGTCCTGCAATATCGGCCTTAAAGTTGCCCTGTAAATACACATCGATCGGCCCGATGACCGCGAAAACAATCCGCCCGACGATCGTACCCTCGACGCGATTATCCAGAAACCCTTCTTGCACCCAGCGGCTATTGGCAAATTTCTGCGCCATCTGACTCCGTGTACCGCGCTATGCCGATTGAACCACCGTAACCGTTGACTCAGACGACGTGGAACCGCTCCCCCATGAGCCCACCAGTACCGCGGCAAGAATAAAGGCACTTCCAACCCAGCCCTGCAGATCCAACGTTTCTCCCAGAAAATACCAGGACAGCCAAGCGGCGTAGACCGGCTCCGAGGCAAAGATCAAGGCGACTTGTTGCGCGGGCAAAATACGCTGTGCCCATATTTGAACTGCAAAGGCGCCAGTCGCAAGTCCTCCGGTAATCCCGAGCCCGATGAGTAGCATTGATGTCGGGGCAAAAGCCGCAGCCGGCGCCCGTTCAATCAACAGGATGGGCAGCAACAAGACAACCATCGCCATCATCTGCCAGACAAATAGGGACGGCGCATCGACTTCGCGGGTAAACCGTTCGAGACAGGCAATATGGGCAGCAAACGCCAGCGCGCAGCCAAGCGTCAACAGATCGCCAAGATTTCCGGATGCACTGGGCTTCACCAGCAGCCAGAGCCCCACCGTCGCAATCCCAGTGGCCACCCACACGCGCCGGTCGAATCGGCACAGGACCAGCGGTACGATGACGACATAGAGAGCTGTGATGAACGCAGAATTCGATGCCGTGGTGTACTGCAATCCAACTGTTTGGAGGACATAGCCGAGAAAGAGCCAGCAGGTGGCAATCGCCGCAGCCCGCAAAACAGCCCACTCGCGGTGCAAGCGCCGCCGCCATAGCACAAACAAAGCCCCGACTAGGATGGCACCCAGGAGAAATCGAAGGAAGAGAAAGGAGAGCGGCGGAATTTGCTCCAGTACCGCTTTCGTCACGGGAAACGTCGCACCCCAAATAAACGTTGTCAGGAGAAGTGCAAATCGTGGCATCAGATTGCGTGATAGGTAATCAGTGATGCATGATGGGCGCGGAAGGATTGGCTAGAAGAAACGAGTCCTAATAACCTTTGACCAAGCACTCATCCCCCATCACTTCTTCAGGCCTTACACAGAACACAACGCCGCTGATCTGTCGTTCCTGCCTGCTCCATCGCGGCTACGGCTCGCTCCTTATCCGGATAGTCGAACCATCCACCCTCCCAGAAATCGCTGGAAGACCCGATCGTCGACGACGGCACCTCCGCGCAACGATCCTTGTGGAGCGTAACCCGATCAATCGACCGGGCGATGTGAATCCAATAGATCATAGCAACCACGCCTTTCAGACGAAATGTAGCCCAGCCCTCGTCTCACTGCTCAGGGCTTGACGACATTGACGGCCATAATCGAATTCCGATGCATGCTACAAGGAGATTTTGCTGCCGATTGAAAGAGTTTACGGCAGGAGTTGCCACTCATCCTTTTCGATGAAGACCTTCACTCCGGTCTCAAGCTTTTTGATATCGTCCTTGTCGAAGAGCTTCATATAGCGCGCGACCCGATCCTCATCATCGATTCGCTCCTCTTGCATCATTCCACTGACACTCTTGTACTTCCGAATCAGCAGGGGCATCGAAATCCTCCTCTTGAGCCACTAGAACTCATGTCCGTAAAATGTGTACAATAAGGTAAAGCTCAACGACGGGTCAAGAGCGCGTGCTCTCTTTATCCGGCTTTTATCTCGCGTGAAGGATAGCAACCATGCCGATCTACGAATATCGTTGTGGCAAATGCGAGAAGCAGTTCGACGCCACCCAATCAGTCCATACTAGAGCGGAAGATACGCTCTGTCCTCATTGCGGCGCCCAGGACGCTACACGGCTCATGTCCGCCAGCACAACATTAGTCAAAGGCACCCACAAAACTGGATTTGCCGAACAAAAAGCCTACAGCATGCTGGACGAGCGAATGGACAAATTCGCCAAGTTGCCACCGTTGATGGGCAAACGCGCCGCCCCCGAAACTGTTGCGCCGCCCGATGCTTCAACCGGCAGCGGCACGGAGCACTGAGCCAGACTGTGGAATGGCAGGCCACCGCACAGCCGTCCCTTCCGAATCTTCACCTTAACCCTGTGGCGCACCCATGATCACGAGACTCGCCCTCTCGCTAAGTCTCAGTTTTCTCCTCAACTGGGGCATGGCCCACCTCGTCCTGGCGGAGGTCGCCGGGAACCTCATCATCGCCGGGAACGGACCGGAACTAACGACCATTGAACCCCTTGCCCGCGCCTTTGAAAAAGCCAATCCGCGTGCCTATCTCGATGTCGTCTGGGACAGCAATTCAAGACCGGTTGAAATGGTCAAGTCCGGCCAGGCCCACATCGCCATCACCGGAACGGCAGCCCAAGATCTCTCGGCAACGCCCATCGCGTGGGATGGTATCGGCATCCTCATGCACCTCTCCAATCTCACGAAAGAACTCACGAAGCAACAAGCCGCCGACATTTTCTCGGGCAAAATCACGATGTGGTCAGAACTCGGTGGGCTCGATACGGAAATATTGGTCATCGACCGGCCTCGTAACCAAAATGTCCGCGAGGCCTTTGAGTCGCAGCTCGGCATTACCGGCAAGATCACCAGCAACGCGAAGATCATCGGCTCCGATGAGCAGGTCATTAAAACAGTCGTGGGAACCTTGCCTCCTCTGTCTGCGATCGCCTACCTATCGCTCAGCCAAAGCTTGTCGGTCGTCGCAAACGGTGTCGCGGTCAAACTCGTACCCATCGACAAGATCGAGCCGGAAGGTCCCACCGTCAAAGACGGCCGCTATCCGCTCCGGCGCCAGATCCTTCTAGCATCCAAAAAGGAGCCTCATCCGCTAGCTGAGGCCTTCATCCAGTTCGCTCGGTCCCAGGCAGGGCAACAGCTCATTGCCGATACGTACATTCCCCTTAACGAGAAATAATCAGATGCCCTTGTTTTTGAAGGAGGTACCTATGCAGATATGGCGATCATCGTGGTTCATACTCCTAGGACTCATCGTTTCTATCTCGTTACCCATGCCCCCCGCCTCTGCGGAAGAGCCAGGCGCGATGGTGGACGGCGCAGGGTTCAGCCTCTACGGAACTGAGTCTATCAAGGGGGTTGATGCCGCGAAAATTGAGCGGGATCCTGTCTGCGACCGGAGCAAGCGGCCCAAGATCTTCAAGATCGAGCCGGACGAAGCCAAACCTGGCCAGAAAGTGACCATCAGAGGCGAGAATTTTGGGACCAAAGAATGCTTCCACGGGGTGGCCTTTAGCGCAGCTGGTCCAGCCAAAATCGACCATACCTTTCTCAACGACAGCACTATTGAAGCCACGGTTCCTGACGTCCGGCCCGGCATGTCGTTCATCGACGTGGTCGCCGGCGGTGGCAATGCTCGCTCAAAGGGATTCCTCGTCCAATCCAAGTAACCGAATCCAGCAATCTCCGCCAGAGACGCGGCACTGTGCCGTGTCTCTGGCCTCCTTAATCAGCCCCATCTCCACCGACGCTCCCTCGACAAGACTCTTGATCTTATGCTAACTTACGCCCTGATTTTCACCTGAGAACGATCGCAAAATCTGCGGCGATCCAAGAAAATAGGGACCGGCATGTTCAAGAAAATTCTGGTGGCCAATCGCGGCGAAATCGCTATGCGAATTATCCGCGCCTGCCGCGAATTGAATATTGCCACTGCCGCTATCTACTCCGAAGCCGACTCAACTGGCATCTACGTCAAAAAAGCGGACGAGGCCTATATGGTCGGGCCCGGACCGGTCAAAGGCTTTCTGGACAGCCAACAGATCGTCGACCTGGCCCTGCGGATCGGCGCTGATGCCATCCACCCAGGCTATGGATTCCTCTCGGAAAATGCCCAATTCGCGCAACTCTGCGAGAACTCTGGCGTCACCTTCATCGGCCCCTCGCCCCATGCCATCGATTTGATGGGAAGCAAAGTGAACGCGCGCGAGTTAGCTAAACGGGTCGGCGTCCCCATCGTCCCAGGCACCGAAGGCAGCGTCACCAACGTCAATGAAGCCTTGGCCTTTGCCAAAGAAACCGGCTACCCCGTCATGATCAAAGCCAACGCGGGCGGGGGCGGACGCGGCCTCCGGGTCGTGCGATCCGATGCCGAACTCCGAGAGAACATGGCGGTCGCCTCACGGGAAGCCCAAGCCTCCTTCGGCGACGGCAGCATCTTTCTCGAGAAATATATTGAACGGCCGCATCATATCGAATTTCAGATTTTGGCTGACCAGCATGGCAATATCATCCACCTAGGCGAGCGGGATTGCTCGATCCAGCGCCGGCACCAGAAACTCATCGAAATCGCCCCCTCGCTGATTCTGACGCCGCAGCTGCGCGCCAAGATGGGAGACGCGGCCATCACCATTGCTAAGGCGGTTAATTACAACAATGCCGGCACCGTTGAGTTCCTCCTCGATCAGGACGGACGCTATTACTTCATCGAAATGAACCCACGCCTCCAGGTCGAACACACTGTCACGGAGCAGATCACAGCGATCGACATTGTGCGTAATCAGATTGCCATTGCCGCCGGCAATCCGCTCGACATTACGCAACAGCAGGTCACGCTCCAAGGCCATTCTATTCAATGCCGTATCAACGCCGAAGACCCCAAGAATAACTTCCGCCCATGCGCCGGGACGATTACCGCCTATCTCTCACCGGGCGGAATCGGCGTGCGCATCGACGGCGCGGTCTACAAGGATTATGCAGTGCCACCTTACTACGACGCCCTCTTGGCCAAACTGACCGTGCGCGGTCGCACCTGGGAAGAAACCGTCAGCCGCATGAGACGATCGCTCGAAGAGTATGTCTTGCGCGGAGTCAAGACAACGATCCCCTTCATGAAGGAGATCATGCAGGAGGAGGACTTCATGGCAGGACGGTTCGACACCTCCTACCTAGAGACGCATCCGGCTCTCTTCAGCTACGATGAATTCGAGCAACCGGAGGATCTGGTGCTGGCGCTCTCCGCCGCCATCGCCGCCTACGAAGGGCTGTAGCCACACAGCCGTCTATCCACCTCGATGACAGGATAACGAAAAGACCAGGACATCATGGCGACACGACGACCCTCGAAAAAGCAGATTCCCAAGAAGCCGACAGCCGGACCAGCAGCCCGGACGACGAAAGCCCGCGCCACGGTCAGCCCAGAGCTGACCATCCACCCAGCGCCTGGCAAGCCCCTCCTGATTACCGAGGTCGCCTTGCGCGACGGCCATCAGTCACTCCTGGCCACGCGCATGCGGACCGAAGACATGCTGCCGATCGCCATGAAAATTGATGCCGTCGGCTATTGGTCGCTGGAGGTCTGGGGCGGCGCCACCTTCGATACCTGTCTGCGTTTCCTCAAAGAAGACCCCTGGGAACGGCTCCGCGCGTTACGCGCCGCCATGCCTAACACCAAACTGCAAATGCTGCTCCGCGGGCAGAACCTGGTCGGCTACCGGCACTATGCCGACGATGTGCTGGAACGGTTCATCGAACGGTCCGCCGCCAATGGCATCGACGTCTTCCGCATCTTCGACGCGCTCAACGATATCCGCAACCTCGAACGGGCCATGCGGGAAGTAAAAGCCTGTGGCAAACATGTCGAAGCCGCCATCAGCTACACCATCAGTCCTGTCCACAGCGTGGACCGGTTCGTCGATATGGCGAAAAAGTTGGAAGACCTAGGGACCAACACGCTCTGCATCAAAGATATGGCTGGCCTCCTGGCGCCGCTCGACGCCTACCACCTTGTCCGCCGCATCAAAGCCGCGGTGAAGGTCCCAGTTCATTTGCACTCACATTACACCTCGGGCATGGCCCCGATGACCTCCCTGATGGCGATCCTTGGCGGCTTAGACATGTTGGATACCTCCATCTCCCCTTTGGCCGGAGGCACCTCGCACCCTGCGACGGAAACCATGGTGGCTTCACTGCGCAACACGCCGTACGATACGGGACTGGACCTAGCCTCGTTCCTCCCGATCACTGAACATTTCCGCACCGTACGACGGAAGTACCGACAATTCGAAAGCGAGTTCACCGGGGTTGATGCCGAGATTCTCACTTCGCAGATTCCAGGCGGTATGCTTTCAAATCTCGCAGCGCAATTGACCGAGCAAAATGCGCTCGACCGGATCAAAGAAGTCCTAGATGAAGTGCCGCGCGTTCGTAAGGACATGGGCTATCCCCCTCTCGTCACGCCGACCAGCCAAATCGTGGGCACTCAAGCCACACTCAACGTCCTGACGGGCGAGCGGTACAAAGTTATTACGACGGAAACGAAGAACTACTTCCTCGGCCTCTACGGACGGGCGCCGGGACCGGTCGATCTCGGCATCATGGCCCGTGCGATCGGGAACGAACAGCCGATCAAGAGCAGGCCTGCTGATCGGCTAGAACCTGAACTCGAAGCCATCAAAAAGGATCTGCCTGCCTCGGCGACTACGGTGGAAGATCATCTATCCTTCGCCCTCTTCCCTGCGATCGCGCGGGACTTCTTCGAAGCACGCGAGAAGGGAGACCTCGCACTAGCCCCGCTCGAGAGCTTCTTGCCCGGCGGGCCTTCTGCGGCTACAGAACTCCATTTGGCCCCCGCAGAATTCAACGTCACGGTCCACGGCGAAACCTACCACGTGCAAGTCTCAGGATCCGGGCGAAAAGTCGACGGGCGCAAGCCCTACTACATCCGGGTCAACGATAAACTCGAAGAGGTCTCGTTAGAACCGATCCAGGAAATCTTGGCGGGCCTACCGCAAACCCCCGACAGTGGTACCAGCGGTAAACCTAAACGGCCCAGACCCTCCAAACTTGGCGATGTGGTCCCCCCGATGCCGGGACGAGTTGTCAAAGTGCTGGTCGCGCTTAATGCCAAGGTCAAAACTGGAGAGCCCCTCCTGATCATCGAAGCCATGAAGATGGAAAGCCAGGTCCCAGCGCCGATCGACGGAACAGTCACCGCCATCCTCGTCGCTGAAGGGGACAATGTAAAGACGGATGAGACAGTCATCCAACTGGACTAGTTCTCGCTCCGACACCTAGGCGCCGTCGCCTCGTTGATAGCTGATAGGTCCATGAACACATCATTGATCAAACAAGTCTTGACCATTGCCGGCTCCGACTCCGGTGGAGGCGCGGGTATCCAAGCCGATATCAAAGCCATGTCGGCCAACGGCGTCTTCGCCATGTCGGTGATTACCTCCGTCACTGCACAGAATACGGAAGAGGTCACCGACATCTTCGAGTTGCCGACTTCAATCATCGCGGCGCAAATCGATGCGGTATTCAACGATTTTGACGTCGCCGCCGTAAAAACTGGCATGCTCTCCTCGACGGCGATTGTCGAAACCGTCGCGAACCTCCTGAAGCCTCAAAACGTCACAAATCTCGTCGTGGACCCAGTCATGATCTCGAAGACCAGCTGGGCGCTGCTCAAGCCAGAAGCGATCGACGCCATGAAAAAGCAGCTCTTTCCATTAGCGCAGCTCGTCACGCCGAACATCCATGAAGCGCAGCAACTCTCCGGTATCGAGATCAAGACCCTCGCGGACGCGCGACGCGCCGCCAAAATTATCCATGGGTTCGGTTGCAAACATGTGTTGATCAAGGGCGGTCATTTAGTGGCAGAACGAGCCACCGACCTGCTCTATGACGGCCGGTTCTTCAATGTATTCAAAGGGGAATTCATCGACACTCCCCACACACATGGCACCGGTTGCACATTGGCCTCGGCCATCGCCGCCCATCTCGCGCGGGGCAAATCCGTGAACGATGCGGTTCAATCGGCTAAGACCTATCTCACCGAGGCTATTCGCCATAGTTTGGCGATCGGGCATGGAACAGGGCCTACAAATCATTTCTATTTCCTCCAAAGCTAGCAGGAAACAGGAAATACTGGGGAGCAACACTGGATGGCCTGCACGTCTTGGACAATATGAATATCGTTTCAGAAAGCTCAAACACTTCGTCCAACACGGCTGCAGGTCAGTCGAATCTGGAGGTCCCCCCACAGATACGTTGAGGATTTTGATGAGCCGAGAACGAGGCTGGGAGAATGTTCAGCCTCCGGCTAGGAGGACTCCATGAGCCGTTTGAGTTGTCGTCCGTTAGGCTTTCTGGTCACAGGGTTTAGCTGGCTCCTGCTGGGCTCGCTAGTGGGATTCGCCATCCTGATCGGATTGGTCTATGGCACGCCACTGCCCTCCTGGCTCAAACTAGTCCATGTGCATGCCACCCTCATCGGCGGCATTCTCCAATTGATGGCCGGTGGATTGCTCGCCTCTCAGTCTCATAATTCCCAAGGCGACCGAACCCCGTCCGACTCCCATCTATTACTCTTCGTCACCCTGAACGCTGCGACGACGGCGTTGCTCGTGGGATTCGGACTCGGGGACATGAGGGTCGTTGGCCTAGCAGGAATTGTGGTGATTGGAGCAGTCCTCTCCCTTGCCTCAACCGTCTGGCAGTACACGCGGCAACGCCGAACTGAGCCAGCCAGTCCTTCCTGGCTCTATCGATTCTCACTCCTCGCCTTGCTCGCAGGATTGGTGTTGGGTACCGCAATGGCCTTCGGCTTCATGCCGGAGCTCTATGCCCATGCACGTCTTTTGCATCTGCATATCATTCTGCTGGGATTCGTCACGCTGGCCATCATCAGCCTCACGCATCACCTTCTGCCGATCATCCTGCATACCGAGCTCTACAGCCCGAGGCTCGCCACACTCGTTATGAGGCTGCTGCCAACCGGTCTTGCCGTCTTGATCGTTGGGTTTATCACCTCGTCCCTCCAACTTGAGCTCGTGGTCGGAGGACTACTTGTCCTCAGCATCGGCCTCTATGCGTATAACCTCCTGCGCACTTGGATCCGCTCAGGCCAGCCGGGGAATGCCGCTTCCGACCACCTCCTAGTCGCAACGCTTTTTCTGGTCCTCACGATGATCATGGGAGTCCTCGTCGGAGCTAACGCATTCCCCCAGTTGCCGATACTGCCGTTCGGATCCTTGCACCTCGCGGCCTATACCCACATGGCCTTCATCGGATTCATCCTACAGAGCGTCGTAGGAACCCTGTCCTATGGCGTTCCTGAAATACTGACGACCCGCCGAGCCCCCAGCAAGAAGAAGCAGGGGCTCTACCGGGATCAACTCACCACCATCATGAACCGAGGGCGAACTTTTCAGCTGACTGGACTCAGCTTGGGCACAATGAGCTTCGGCCTCTTGGCTGCGATGACCTGGAATTTCTCTCTCGCTGCACTCTCCATTCAAATCGCGACTTGGGCGACCGTCGGTCTGCTTCTGGGTAGCTTAACCCTCTTTACGGCCAAACTCGCCTGGGCGCTTGGGGTTTGGCCTTCAGAATAATCGCCGAACCATGGAAGAAACTGTAACGTTTCACGATCCTCACGGTCACCGCGTTGCTGCGATCCTCAGTAGGCCTGAGAGCTCAACAACCAGCCTCGCCCTCCTGTGCCATGGCTTTCTCTCCGGTAAAAATAGCACGACGAACAAAACCTTGACCCGCCTCCTGAATGAACAAGGCCTGGCAACCTTTCGATTTGACTTTTTCGGCCAAGGAGAAAGCGAGGGACCGTTCGAGGCCATCACGACAACGCTGGCGATAGAGCAAGCCCTAGCGGCTCTGGACCTGGTGAGCGCTAGGGGCTATGACAAGGTTGGGCTCGTCGGCTCAAGCTTTGGAGGACTCGTCGCCATCCTCACGACCGCTCAGCGTCAGGACATCGCCTGCCTGGCCCTCAAATGTCCCGTGGTAGATTTTGCGGAAGAACTGCTAATCACATTGGGGCCTGAAGAGTTAGCGCGCTGGCAAGAGACGAATACGATCCCCAATATCATGGGAGGCACTGAACGGATCCGACTGCGGTACAGTTTCTACGAAGACTGTCTGACCCACATTGCCTATGGGCCGGCCGAGCGAATCACCATACCCACATTGATCGTACAAGGCGAACAGGACGAATGTGTCCCCCTCCATCAAAGCCACCAGTTGCACAATGCGTTGAAAGGGCCTAAGAGGCTTGATCTCCTACCCAAAGCCGACCACCAGTTCACTCGCGAGGAAGATTTCTGCCAGATGACCATAGCGATCGGCGAATGGCTCATCAAGCATCTCACTATGACGCCCCGATAACCCATGCTCACTGAACAGCGCCAGCAAGTCCTGACCATTCTCTACCCCCTCTACAAAGAGGAGGTCGCCCGACGACGCGAACAGATGATATGGCTCACCGCCTTCGGCTCACTAGGCCTGATCACCCTGCTGGGTTCGTTCATGTTGAGCCCACAAAAAGATCTATTGACGTCCATCGAAACCTTCTTCCTAGGGCTCGCAAGCGTGACCTGGTGCGGATTGATTTGCGCGCTAATCCTCCAACAACAAAGCCGCCACCGGCTAGCCAAGCAACTCCTGATTCAGCTCGAACAGATACTAGGATGGTACGAGACAGGGCTGTTCGTGGAGAATCAGGCTCTCTATCCTGAAGGGTGGAAAACCGCCTGGCTGAACGATCGGACGGGGCTCCTCTACTTCACTACACTTGGCTCGCTGACAGCATTATTTCTTCTCGCCCTCTTCTTCTCCTGACAGGATAAAGGGGAACCGCTGAGCGGGTATGGCCAAGACGAAAACTGAGATCCAGACTCTTTTCATCACCCTGCTAGGATTTGGCGCAGCGGAAACCCGTATAACTATTGCGCGTCTCTGGGGGTAGTTTGAATCGCCCATAGGCGAGTAAGTATTTTGGCAAGTCAGACCACGACCCGCCTCGTAGCACTTTGAATGGTCCCTGCTCTGGGCCTTGTGGATTTCGCTCAGGCGCATTCTCGTAATAGCTCGCATCGTACCAATCCTGTACCCATTCCCATACGTTACCGGCCATTTGATACAAACCAAAAGCGCTCTTGCCGAACTCGTAGGACTGTGCTGGCATCAAAACTTGACTGTAGCTGAACCGCGCACCCAACGCGAAATTTGCCCGCTCCTTGGTTGGAAGCTGATTACCCCAGGGATACAGACGTCCATCTGTTCCTCTGGCCGACTTCTCCCATTCTGCTTCGGTGGGCAGCCGCTTCCCCCGCCACCGGCAGTAGGCATCAGCGTCGGCCCAGTCGACGCCAATCACCGGCCGGTTGCCATGTTGCGACAGATCGACCATGTTCCATTGCCACGGCACCAGACGGTGTGTGGCAGCAACGAACGGAGCGTACTGCTCCGTCGTCACCTCGTAGAGATCCATAAAAAACGAAGGGAGCCAGACCTGATGTTTGGGCCGCTCATCCTCAAGCGCCTGCCGCCCGTCTGATCCCATAGCGAACATCCCTTCAGAAATCGTGACCATGGGAGTCTCCGCTACTATCGCCTGTTCGACTGGTCTATTTTTGCGAAGACGGTCAAGCTGGGCTTGGGCACAGTCCGCACTTGCGAGCATGGCAATCAAAAGAGGGAGGAGAGAGGACAGTATTAGCAAGAGCCGCATGGGTAGTAGCATACACAAGCCTGTGCCATCGCGCGAGAGGCAGGCGAGATCGGCGAGAAGATCGAGCCGGGAAATCCTGCAACATGAGCAGGATGTTCAAATAAACAATCCACCGATGTCGCAGAGAGGTAGATGACTGAAAACGACGTTGGACGTCTCTTTGAGCATCCTGCTAGACAAGTCCTCCTACTATCCAATGACGGTCATCAGGCACGTCGATCATGAGTCGGCTCAAATTCATTTCCGCCAACTGCGCCGCGACCTCATCCGCCGTAAAGGCCGCGAGCAGGGAATTGTAAAAATCTCTCCTCAGGATCTCCGGCGCCCCAGACGCATACAAATCGACGATGGCCTGCGCCTCTTCCGGCGACTCAGGCCTCAAAAGATCCATCACCAACACCGGCGAGCCAGGCTTCACCGCTAATCGCAGCTTATGCCAAAACTGAAGAGGGTTCGGCACATGGTGCAACACACTATTAGAGATTGCGGCGTCGGCCGGCTCGCCCAGCACGACAGCCTGGAAACGCTCACAGCGGAAGGTGATACGATCAGACAGGCCGGCCTGCCTCACCGCCTCCTCAGCCAACTGCACCATCGGGGCCGACGCATCGATGCCGGTCACACAAGAACCGGGTACTGCGCGCGCAAAACGAATAGGAATATCGCCGGGACCACAACCAAGATCCAGCACATGGCCCCTAGAAAAATACGGAAAACAGGTGCAGAAGCGATCGACGAACCCCTGGTTCTCTTGCGAAAAATCAGCGGCCGCATAAGCCTGGACCTGCGCGTCGCCCTCCATCAGTTCCGGTTCGAGTCTTCGATTCACAGATCCCCTATCAGTCTTCCGTCCTGTCATTGACTATCAGCGCTTGCCGCTGCACTATCATGCGCCTTTGGAGATTGTGTCCAGCCTGCTCAGTAAGGTGGGCTGCAAGCGGCGCAATCAGACCCTGTGAGGCAGGTACGCGGACAACTAGATCAGGCCATCGCAGCATCTACTATCAACTTTTGACCTCGACAACGTCGCCAGGCCTCACGACTCCTGCGCGCAGTACCTTTGCATAGACCCGACTCCAACCAGGATTTTTTATCTGACAGATGCGCTGATAGTCCCCCTCCTGAAACCACTGCGCGTTGTAACGGCAAGGAACCGTATAGCTGGTCACTTCCAGCTGCACATCCTTCCCAATCGAAAACAGTGCACCAGGCTTCATGAGGCCCCATTCCAAGCCAGCAAGGGTTAGATTCTCCCCCGATGACCCAGCCTTGATCGGATGCCCTTCTGCTTGCAGCCATTCAAGCAGGTCACGCGAGAAGAGGCAAACGGCTCGATCCGGTCCTCCATGCACTTTAAGATTTTGTTGCCGATCCCCCTCGACGCCGGTTTTAGCAATCATCGCTTCCGGTACAGGACGTTTTGGCACACCCCCATCTGACACATTGATCTGGTAGAGGTAGGGATGGGATGGTCGTTCTGTTTCAGTCACACGCCACCCCTTCGCAGGATTCAGCCCGTAGCAACTCCAACGCCACCCACCCATCCTGTTCCCGCCGTCGAGAAAAGCACGCGTTGGCCTTAGAAAATGCCACAAGCACTTCGGCTTCTTGATCCAGCAACACACCGGACAGCAAGAGCCGGGCGCCATGGTTTACATATGGCACGAGTTCATCGCGCAACAAGAGTAACGTCTGCCGATCGAGATTCGCCAACACCAGATCCGGTTTGATCCGCCCCGCCACATCGCTCAACGTCCCGCAGACCAATTCTAATTCCTGACCAAATTCATTCTCACGTGCATAGTCCCTCGCACAGTCCACCGCAACCGAATCGCATTCCACTCCCACGGCAGAAGTAGCCCCCAGCCGCAGGCCCACCATGGCCAGAATGCCGCTTCCGGACCCCACATCAAGCATAGACTCGCCGCCGTGAATAAGCTCTTCCAGCCATTCAAGCAGCATCCTAGTCGTCGCATGATGCCCGGTCCCAAAGGCCTGTTTCGGATCGAGTACAATCTCAATATCTCCCACCTGCAATGTCGTCGTCTCCCAGCTCGGCCTGATCACAATCCGTCGACCGATCCTGATGGGCCTGACGGACTGAGCCCATTGCCTGTTCCAATCCTGATCTGGCACCTGCTGCACCAACAATTCTGCCGTGACATCACCGAATTGTTTCAATACACCACGAAGAGCCACCACATGGTCCGCGCTCCACCGGTCGCTCGGCCAGTAGAGATGAATCACCTGACCATCCTGCCAGGCTCCCTGCGAAAAGGGGTCAGCCAAAGCGCCCAGCAATTCGCCCGCATCAATATCGGTATGAATCGTGACCTCAATCCAGTCCTGTGCCATGAAACCATGTCCTCTTCATTATTGACGGAGCCAAGCCCATCCAGTAAGGTCAAACTGACCATGCAGGACAACCAGCACCGCCCCCAAACTTCTTCGCGAGAACAAACGTTGCAGCGGCTACTGAGTCGAACGGCGCGACTCCTCGTGAAGGGCCATCGAGCCAGCGCTACTCTGACACGCTGGCGATTAATCCTCTTTGTGACCGCGCTGCTCTGCACGATCACCCTCTACAGACTCGGCTGGTACCAGTCAGGCAATCTGTCACTCGGGGGCTTCTTTGCCTTCTTCCTGCTCGCCGCGAGTTATCATACCAGACTAGAACAGCGGATTCATCGCATCCGCCTCTGGCAACATATCAAGCAGACGCATTTGGCCCGCCTCCACCTCGACTGGGACCGACTCCCCGAACGGGTCTACCCAGCCCCCACCAGCCATCTCTACGCCAAGGATCTGAATCTAGTCGGCCCCCATTCATTGTTCCAACTGCTCGACACCACAGTCTCGTCGCAGGGTCGCGAGCGCTTGGGCTCCTGGTTACTCACGCAGCCTCCGGCCCCTGACGAATGGGCGGAGCGCCAGACATTGATCCGCGAGCTTGCCTCACGTGCACTGTTTCGAGACCGGCTCACGCTGGAAGCCTGTGTGCTCGGCGAGCAGGAAATCGACGGCCATCGATTAACCGCAGTCCTACAACATCGCCTAGAGATTCCGCGGCTCCACATCATCCTGCCCCTGCAAGCCATCCTCGCCGCAACCACCGCAGGGCTCGGACTCGCCACGCTCATGAATTGGTTGCCCAGCTACTGGATGTTCTCCTTCGGCCTCTACGCACTACTCTATTTCTTCACGGACCAGGGAGAGGAGTTACTCGAACATGCGGTGGGCCTGCACCACGAAGTGGAAAAACTCGGTAAAGTCCTTGGATACATCGACCGCCACGCGAGGCGGTCCCCCTCAGCCCTCGCTCGCACCTGGGCCCTGCTCGCCAGCAGCGACCAGGCGCCAGTCAGCCTGATCAGGCAGGCCGCGCGGATACTCCATGCCGTGAGCATTAAAGCTCACCCGCTCGTGCACCTTCTCGCGAATGCTCTCTGCCCCTGGGACCTCTGGTACATCAGGAAACTGGGCCAGATTCAGGATCAGATCCGTGATCATCTGCCCCTCTGGCTGGATCGGTTGGCCGAGGTCGAAGCGGCGGCCGCATTGGGCACCTTCGCCTACCTACATCCCGCTTATATCTGGCCTGCATGGCTCCAAACCAACAGCCAAGAAAATAGAATCACTGCCCTCTGTTCCGCCCGCAATCTCGCCCATCCTCTGATCCCAGCTACATCGCGCGTAGGCAATGACTTTTCCCTCCGGGGCCTTGGACAGATTCTGCTCGTCACCGGCTCTAACATGTCCGGCAAGAGCACCTTCCTCCGTACCATCGGAATGAATCTGTGTCTCGCGCAAGCAGGCGCGCCAGTCTGCGCCAGTGAATTCGAATGGACCTGGCTGCGCATTGCCTGCTGTATCGACGTAAACGACTCGCTCGACGCCGGTCTCTCATTTTTCTATACGGAAGTGAAACAACTCAAGTCATTGCTCGATGCGGCGACGGATCGAAGCCAACCACCAGTACTGTTCTTGATCGATGAAATTTTCAAGGGGACCAACAATCGTGAACGATTGATCGGAAGCCGGTCTTTCATCACCGCTTTGGCCACGAGCCACGGCTTCGGCCTCGTCACCACCCACGATTTAGAATTGACGGAGCTGGAACACAGCGTACCGAGCGTGACCAATGCCCATTTCCAGGAAACGGTGACAGCTGGCGAACTGCTCTTCGACTACCAGCTCAGGCCAGGCCCCTGCCCTACAACCAACGCGCTGCGGATCATGCAGCTGGAAGGGTTGCCCGTCCCAGGAGCCTCACAGAACCACACCATCTAAGGCATAGTGTGACAACACCGATCAGCACAGGCCCAGCCTCGACGCCCCATCCTCTCCGTGGCCTTCTCATCGCCCAGTTCACCGGCGCCTTCAACGACAATGCCTGGAAGCTGATGGTGGCCTTGCTCGCTATCCGGGAACTCGCCTCCACCATCGCACCGGGACCGGAATTTGAAACCGCTGCGCAAACCCAGACGGCTCTGGCCTTTATCGTCTTCACCTTCCCGCTGGTCTTAGTCTCCATCGTCGCCGGCATCCTGGCCGATCGAGTCAGTAAGCGCACCGTCATCATCATGATGAAGTCGGTGGAGGTACTCTTGATGGCCGCCGCCGCGGCAACTCTCTGGCGCAATCCAGCTGGAGGCATCCTGCCGCTGATCGTGCTGGGCTGTATGGGCGTCCACAGTGCTTTGTTCAGCCCGGCTAAGTACGGCATTCTGGCCGAACTCCTGCCACACGAGAAACTGGCAGCAGGTAACGGGCAGCTTGAAATGTGGACGTTCCTGGCCATCCTCACAGGAACCGCCGCGCCAGGTATCTTGTTGTCCGTTTCCGGCTCCTCCCTCTGGCTGGCTCCGCTGTTCCTCGCGCTCCTCGCGCTCGCCGGATTGGCTGCAGCCTGGACCATTCCCCCCGTTCGAGCGGCGCGCGCAACAGGAGGCCTCCGCAATACTCTTCATGGAGCCTGGTCGGCGTGGGCATCAGATCGGATCCTCCGCCTCGCAATTATCGGCGCAGTGTTCTTTTGGACTATCGCGAGCCTCTTCGCCCAAAATATTCTGATCTATGCCAAGGCGGTCCTAGGCCTGTCCGACTGGCAATCGGGTCTGCCACTCATGACGCTCTCCATCGGAATCGGGCTTGGCGCAAAACTGGCAGGACATCTATCGCAAGCCCGCGTGGAATATGGATTGATCCCGCTGGGCGCGACCGGAGTCGCTATCATATTGTCCGTAATGGGATGCTTCGCGCCAAACCTGTCAACAACACTTATGCTCATGGGCCTTCTAGGCCTTGCGAGCGCCCTGATCTTTGTGCCGCTCAACGCCCTCATCCAATGGCGTGCCCCGCACGAACGTCGAGGCTCGGTCATCGCCTTCGAGAACACCTGCGTCTTCACCGGCATTCTGTGCGGGTCGCTCGGTGCAGGAGCCCTGGCCCAGAGTGGAGTCTCCACGACAGGCATCTTCCTCGCCACTGCCTCGTTCACCGTCATCGGTACTGGCTGGGCGCTCTGGCTCCACCCGGACACGCTACTCCGAGCAGTCTTGGTCGTCCTTACCAATAGTCTCTACCGCCTGCGGATTATCGGACATGAACAGGTCCCCCTCCAGAGTGGCGCGTTGCTGGTCCCCAACCAGGTGTCATTAATCGACGGGTTTCTGCTGATTGCCAGTCTCGACCGCCCGATCCGCTTTGTCGTCGATGAGCATTATGCAAAACTCGCGATCCTCAAACCCTTCATGAAGCTACTCGGCGTGATTCCGATTTCGTCACAGGGCGGACTCCGTGCCATCCTACGCGCGCTGCGCGAAGCAGGAGCAGCCCTCGACAGGGGCGAGATCGTGTGTGTCTTTCCGGAGGGCCAGATTACGAGAACCGGCAGCCTACTTCCTTTTCGCCGGGTATTCGAACAGATTATGAAAGGCCGAAGGACGCCCATCATTCCCGTTTATCTCGATCGCATCTGGGGCAGTATCTTCAGTTTCAATCGAGGAAAATTTTTCTCAAAAATGCCAACGCGTATTCCCTATCCCGTGACCATCTCATTCGGAGCGCGGCTGCCCCCAGAAACCTCGGCGCATGAAATCCGCCACGCCGTTCGCTCTCTCGGTCAAACCGCTTGGACCCTCCGCAAAGAAGACCGCCGCCCACTGCACCGAGCCTTTATCCATGCCATGAGGCGGCATCCCTTCCGCTTCACCATGGCGGACCAAACCCGCCCGTATGTCTCGTCACTCCAGGCCCTGATCGGCTCCATCCTGCTCGCCAGAACGCTGCGGCCTCTGTGGGAAGACCAGCGCCATGTTGGCATCCTCCTCCCTCCGACCATCGCAGCCGCACTCGTCAATGTGGCGGCGCCTCTCTGCGGGAAGACCAGCGTGAACCTGAACTATACGATCGGCAAAGCAGGCCTCGAAGGAGCCGCACGGCTCGCTGGCCTCCGCACGATCATCACCAGCCGGACCTTTGTCGAGAAGGCCACGCTGGATCTGCCAGAGGGGCCCGCAATTGTTTGGTTGGAAGACGTGATGCTCACGATAGGCCTCCAGCAGAAACTTGTAGCGAGTCTCCTCGCCCTCTGCGCCCCAGCGCGGCTGATCGAACTCGCCTGCGGCCAAAAGACTCCAGTAACGATGGACGATCTCGCAACCATCATCTTCAGCAGCGGCAGTACCGGCGAACCCAAAGGGGTGATGCTTTCTCACTTCAACATTGATACCAATGTGGAGGGAGCCAGCCAGGCACTCCATCTCTACCAACAGGAACGAGTCCTAGGGGGCCTCCCCTTCTTCCACTCATTCGGCTATCTCGTTTTCTGGTTAATCATGAACAACAACGCAGGCATGGTCTTTCACTCCTCTCTGCTCGACACCACCGCCATCGGCGAGCTCGTGCGCCGCTACCGTCTCACGTTCCTCGTCACCACGCCGACGTTCCTCCAACTCTATCAACGCCGCTGTACGCCAGAACAATTCAGTTCCCTACGCGTGGTCCTGACCGGCGCAGAGAAACTGTCGCGCAGGCTCGCGCAGGCCTTCGAAGACCGCTTCGGTATCACCCCCATCGAAGGCTACGGCGTGACCGAATGCGCGCCCGTGATCTCCGTCAATTGTCCTGACTTCCGGGCCGCCGGCTACTATCAGCCTGCTTCCAGACGAGGAACCGTTGGACAACCACTGCCGGGCGTCTCCGTACAGATCGTCGATCCGGACAACTTCACTCCATTGCCACCAGGCATGCCCGGCATGTTGCTGGTCAAAGGCCCCAACGTCATGCAGGGCTACTTGGGACGTGAAGACCTCACGGCCCAGGCCCTGCACGATGGCTGGTACATCACCGGTGATATCGTCACGCTGGATGACGACGGATTTCTGACCATCACGGATCGGCTCTCGCGCTTCTCCAAAATCGGCGGGGAAATGGTTCAACATGGGCAGGTCGAAGAGGCGCTGCATCAGGCCCTCGGGCTGGAGACACAGGTTTTCGCGGTCACCGGCATTCCTGATGAACAAAAAGGCGAGCAACTTGTGGTCCTTCACACCCTAGACGAGTCGCAGATTCCAAACCTCGCCACCAAGCTCGCGGCCAACGGTCTCCCAAATTTATTTATTCCCGCACGTACGAATTTCATCAAAGTCGAGGCATTACCGATACTGGGCACAGGGAAAATGGACCTACGAGGTCTGAAGCGAATTGCGATGGAACGGCTAGAGGCACATGAGACGTGAAACGTCGTTTGTCTCTCGGCTGAAAAAAAGAGCCACTATTCGATAGCGGATGGTCGTCACTCAGGAAGGAAATGAATAATCGGGACTGGGAAACAGATTCGGCTCCTGTGTGCTCCGCAGCATACTCAAAATGGCGCTCCAGCAAGGCCGCAGCAATCGACCCACTGAGTGACGGAGGGTGTGATCTCACGTCTAACGAGGGTCATGGCTATGTTCGTCCAACATACCGCCCAAGTGTCGCGACGAAGGGAAACCGCAGCATCATGAACAGGTTCAAACAGACTGGAGGGCCGAGGTGCTCGAGGCCGATCTCCATTCCCAATTGCCCTAAAGCCGGTTCCGCGCAATAGGTTCCGAAAATCCGGTCCCACCAGGGCACATTAAATCCATAATTGCTGCGGGTCTCGCGCGGGTCCACCGAATGATGAATGCGATGCATATCCGGCGTCACGATGAACCACCGGAGAACCGGTTCGATGCTCAAGGGTATCCTCACATTGCTGTGGTTAAACAGAGACGTGCCATTCAACAGAATCTCAAAGGCCACCACCGCCAAGGGAGCGACCCCTAGAGCTAGCACTGCCGCGCTCTTTACCAGCAGCGAGATAATCATCTCGACTGGATGAAACCGCACTCCGCTGGACACATCCAAGTCCAGGTCGGAATGATGCATCATGTGAAACCGCCAGAGCCATGGGACCCGATGAAACGCCTGATGCTGGACATAGATCACCAGATCAAGCAGCAGTACCGCCAGACCCAGCTCAAGCCAAGTCGGCCAATCGACCCAATTCAACAGGCCCCAGCCCCACTCCTGCCCTATCACTGCCGCCGCCGCGAGACCTCCCGCAAACAACAGCCGAGCGATCATCGTATTTAACCCCACGATCGTGAGATTCCCACCCCACCGACAGAGCTTCGATGCCGTCAGCTTCCGGCGAGGTGCCAGCAGTTCCCACATCGCCATGATGCCCAGTACGGAGAGATAGGACCCCACTCGAACCAGATCTTGAGACACCATGCCGCTCCTCCCCGCCAACAACGATGACCTTGCACTTCATTTGAGACAGGACCGATCAAATGGATTCATGCGATAGAGATAACCACGTCAGTAGCTCCGAAACCCTTGTCAGATATGGGCTCTTGTCTACTTTTAAAGGAGTCCCTGCAAATAGGGCAACCCCGTGTTGAGGGGTAACTCAGAAGTGGCCCCGTTTGTTTGGACAGAATTTCTTGTTTCATAAGTGAAGTCTTGCCGGTTATTGCCTAGGCCGCGTTTTGCAGCTTGGGCAAGTTTTCGTAGTAGAACTCATCTGGGGGGTTCCGGTCAAGCGATGAGTGCGGTCTGCGTTGGTTGTAAAAGGCCAGATAGCGTACCAATCCGTGCTTGGCAGCAGAGTTATAGTCGAAAGTGGTGTACGGGCAGATTCAGCATGATGAGTTAAGGTGGTGGATATTTCTGTAGAGAATCTGATTGTCATCGTCAGAAACGAAACGAGGAAACCATCCACCATGAGCAAGAATAAACCAAAACAGGCAGCCAG
>CAMBDY010000009.1 GCA_945865525.1 Nitrospira lenta
TCGCCTGGATTCGCGCGCGCAGCCAGGTCATCATCCTATCCGACACCTTCTATCAGTTCGCCGCCCCTTTCATGCGGCAGCTGGGATTCCCTGCGCTCTTCTGTAACCAATTGGAGCTCGATCCCGCCGGCCGCATCATCAACTTCCATATGCGGATGCCGAACCAGAAGCAGCATGCCGTGGCGGCATTCAAATCGCTCAACTTTCACGTCCTCGCCGCGGGGGATGCCTACAACGATACGGCTATGTTAGGCGAGGCCCACGCAGGCTTCTTCTTCTGTCCCCCGGACCACCTGCCCAAGGAGTTCCCGCAATTTCCTGTGACGAAGACGTACGAGGAACTCCAAGCGCGCTTCGCAGAGGCGGGGGGGCTCCCCTAGCGAACCGCCCTGACGGGGACCGCATGATCGCTATCGCGCCCCGTTCACCACGGCTAAGACCCGCCGGCCATAGCGTTCCGCCTGCAGCGCACCGATCCCTGGGACGTCTAACAGCGCCGCCGGCGTCGCGGGCAGATGGCGGGCGAGGGCCTTTAACGTCTTATCCGGAAAGATCACACTCGGCGCAACCGCCTCGTCCTCGGCCAGCTCCGTGCGGAGCTGCTTCAGCTGGTCCAACACGTGCGGGTCGACCGGTCCGGTTGATCGTGCAGCCACGGGCCCTGACGGGGCACGAGCGCGCGGCGGCGCCGGCGCCTTGCGCGGGCGCCCCTCCACGACGTTTAGCAGAACGGGGCCAGCCCCCTGCAAGACCGCCCGCCCGTGGCTCGTCACATCAATCGTCGGA
Source organism: Nitrospira lenta (assembly GCA_945865525.1). GTDB lineage: Bacteria > Nitrospirota > Nitrospiria > Nitrospirales > Nitrospiraceae > Palsa-1315. Next base: position 787 of record CAMBDY010000009.1, read on the forward strand.
TACTCCACCCCGTCGATCTGCAGATAGCCTGACTCGATCAGCCCCTTCACGAGGTGCGTCACCGAGGCCTTCGAATGCGCCCGGCAGGCCCCGTACGTCGGACAGCGGTCCCCGCCAAAAGCTAGGAGCGCGTTTGCGCGGCTGCCTCGGAGCACCTCGACAATACGGCTCACCCCAACCCGTCCGCCGCACCAGGAAACCGTCGCCAAAACCGCCGTGGCACACGCCGACTCCTCATCGGGAACCACCGGCCTCGCGCGCGGCATCAGTCCGACACACCGATCGCAGAGGCCGCAGGGGCCCAGGGCCCGCCCGGCGTCATCGCTGAAATACTCAAGAATCGCGAGCTGCCGGCAGGTCGAGGTGGACACGTATCCCCGCATCTCATGGAGGAGGGTGCGCATCCTCGCGGCCCGATCCGCGCCGTCGGGATCCTGGGCCGCCAGGTGAATGAAATACTCCTGCGTGGCCAGATCCCGCTCATGAAACAACAACACGCACGCGGCGGGCCGTCCATCGCGCCCAGCCCGCCCCACCTCTTGATAATAGGCCTCCACACTGCCGGGAATATCAAAATGTACGACCAGCCGCACATCCGACTTATCGATGCCCATGCCAAAGGCATTCGTCGCCACCAGAATCTTCACCGTCCCCCGACGAAAGTCGTGATGCACGCGCTGCCGCTCGTCATCCGAAAGACCGGCATGGTAGGCGCCGACCGAGGCCTGCGTCTGGCCCAGCCACGCCGCCACCTCTTCGACCGCCCGACGCGTCGCGCAATAGATGAGCCCCGTCCCCTGCTCCCGCTCCCGCGTCCGCACCAGCTGCGCCAACGTCGCACGCTTCTCCTCACGGGACGCACAGAGACGGACGGACAGGGCGAGATTGGGCCGGCGGAACCCCATGACCAACGTGAACGGATCACGGAGCGCGAGACGCGTACAGAGATCGAGTTGCACACGGGTGGTGGCGGTCGCGGTCAGGGCGAGACAGGGAGGATTCGTTAAGTCCTGGCGGAGGCGGCCGATCTTGAGATAGTCCGGTCGGAAATCGTGCCCCCAGTGGGAGATGCAATGGGCTTCATCAACCACCAGCAGCGAGACCCATACGGCCCGTAGATGCTGAAGAAACGCCTCATGCTGCATCCGTTCCGGTGCCAGATAGAGCAGCTGCAGCCGCTGCTGCTGCAGGTCCTGGATCACCCGATGCTTGGCAGGCCCCGCAAGGCCGGAATGAAAAGCCGCCGCATGGACTCCGCGCTGCGTGAGGCTGGCCACCTGATCTTGCATTAAGGCGATGAGGGGCGAGAGCACAAGGGTCAACCCCGGCAGCAGGGTCGCTGGGAGCTGGTAGCACAGCGATTTTCCTTGCCCCGTCGGCATGACCGTCATCACGTCACGCCCCGCCAGCACCGCGCGCATGACCGCTTCCTGGCCAGGCCGAAACGCCGTCAAGCCGAACTGGGCCCTGAGCTGTGTGATGAGATCGTTCACGGATCGATACGTGGAATGGGATGGTGAGGGGTCGTCGCTCAGGGGAGTATAAATGACCCCCCGCCGCATCGGCAACCACCGACACGACAAAAAGAAACCCCGCTGGGGATCTCCCAGCGGGGCGTTCTTGTATCGGCTGGGCGAGCGATCGTCTCGTCCCGAGCCTGCTGTCTTGTGCGGTCGGCTTAGAAGTTCAGCCAGAGCTGGGCATAGGCCCAATCCTGGTCGCGGCTCGTGCCCAAGTTCTCTGCGATATAGCCGCCTGCAAACAGGTGGCCATAGGCCGCTTGGAAGGCCAGCTTGCCATCCATGAACATGTGGGTATAGGCCACGTCCAATTCGTCACCGATGTGCTTCTTGGTGTTCCCGACCTTTGAGTAGACATACGCACCTTGACTACCCCGGTACCAGTTGTCTTCCTTATTGGCCAGATTCAAGCTGGTCCCCCAGATTTCGATATGGTCATCCTTGGTCGGCCGTGCTTGGAAGTTCACCGACGGGCTCATCATGTTCTTCCAGGCTTGGACGTCCATGTAGCCCATGTGGATGTGGTTCGTGGGAAACAAGTTTTCAAACGTGTTCGCCGATTTGCAATTTCCAACGGCCGCATTACCGGCTGAACCGGCATTACACTGTGCGCGGCCATCGCCTGAGGCATAGTCCAAGTTCATCGCCAACCGTGGCTTCCATGACGACTGGTAATGGGTATACCCAATCCAGTTTCTGGTCGCCCACGCGTTAATAGACAGGCTCCGCTTGTCGCCATCGTAGCTTGCCGCGGTGGTGGCGTGGCTCATCTGATCACCCATCGAACCAAACTGGTACACAATTTCGTTCGTCGCATCGAAATTGCCCTTGCGCATTTCGATTCGGTTACCGACTGTGTGGCGAGTCTGATTCGAGTGCTTCGCCGTACCAATGCCCTGGCCCGCATTGTACGCTGAGCCCTGTCTGTTGATATACCCAATGTAGTAGGGCTCGATCAGGAAGCCAGGAATCGACTTGATCTGGTTATAGAAAATGAACATGTCCGCGTCATTACCACCCATACCGGTATTGTTGCCGGTCACGTTGGCGCTGATGGAGCCCGTTGCGTTGCCCTGATTCATGTCGGTTTCCTGAGTGCGGAACCAGCCCAAGTACGTATCAAAGGCCTTGGTGCTGTAGTTCAACATAATACCGTCATGCGAGAACCCCGTATTGGCCCAATCGAAGTGGCCGAATAGGGAGTGGTTGCCGAAGATGATATACTGACGACCGGCCTTCACGCTCAAGCCCTGCACGCCCGCAAAGTTGCGGACTAACATGTAGGCGGCGCGCACACCCACGATGCCGTGGTTCAAGGCCGGATCATTGCCGCCCGCTGCGCCAGCCACACCTTGGACGGCGCTCCCACTGTTCGTGCCCCACGTGGAGGAGTTGATGAGCTCCATGTAGAAATTCACATCCGGCGATACATCGTAGCCGATGCCCAACCGAGTCATCTGCTGCGTGAACTGATCGTTCGCCTGACCTTTGGTACCGTTACCACCACCTTTGGCGTTACAGTTACCAACACCCGCACTAATGCTGCCGAAGCAGGTGTTATTCCGCATTTCCGGTCTCACGCGCAAGTCGGCGCGAAGCCAGAAGTTCTTCACATCAAAGTTCTTCCCGATCTTCGGATCGTAGAGTTCGTAGGCTTCCTTAATCGGCATCGCACGCGGAATGGCCGGGACGTTGGTGATCACATCACCAGCCGGCAATTCAAACGCCGCCTGCGCAGGGGCCGGCGAGAATGACAGGCCCACCGCCACGACGGCGGCACTCACGAAGGTGGTCACGCTGGCCCACCCCATCTGTCTGTGAATACGTTGCATATGCGGTCCTCCTATGGATAACTGTACAGCCGTTGCCGGGGCACGTCCCGGCGCTGCGCTGTCCGACTGAACCTCTAAAATTCCCTGCATTAATGTCCTTGACCCCTGTGTTCACCCTTCATTCGAAACATCCGTGGTGCCCACGGACACGCATTAAGCGACTCTAATTTCCCGCACTATGCCTGAATCGAATCCCGATGGCAAGTGCTTTTTTGGGTAATTTTTTTAAGCGGTTAGGAGGCTCATCCTGTCCACGCCCCGACCCCCACTCGCTGCGACTACGCTTGAGTCGATGAGGCTAGCGAGCCCGCCTTCTGCTCCGCCTGCTCTCCAACGGCGTTAAGCTCCGTCTCGGCGTCCTTGAGCGAGGCCTGAAAATCCTGCTCGACCATCTTCACTTCCTGCTGAATCATATTTAGCTCTGGCTCCACCGACTTCCGAAGGTCTTCCGCCGTCTCCTTAAACCCCTTCACGGCTCGCCCAACCTGGCGCCCAACTTCAGGCAGCTGCTTTGGACCGAACAGTAAGAACGCAATCACGAGGATAATGAGAATTTCGCCAGCGCCCAATCCGAACATCGTGTCATCCCGTGTGCAGTGCTCGCGGTCGACGACCGGCTACCCCTGCTTAATGGGCTGGACCGCGTCCACCGGCGCCGTCGTCTGCTGGGCCGCGTGGGCGAGCGGAGTCGGCGGCGCCTCGAGCGTATCGGACGGCGGCGGCGTCACGTCGATGGCATCGACCTCGTTCACGCTCTTCTTAAAGCCTTTGATCGCCTTCCCGAGCCCCTCACCCAACTGCGGAATCTTGCCGGCACCGAAGACGATCAGGACAATGATCAGAATCAGGACTAATTCCATCCACCCGAATGATCCAAACATCAAAAACCTCGTAATAGTCGTTATGGCCGTCCGCGTGTTCGGACCAGGCCCAGCCTGCGTTGCTCCCGAGGGGCAGGCTAGCGAAGCACACCGGATTAGTCAAGGGAAATTCCGGACGCACGGGCCCCCGGACGGGTCAGCGAGGCGCGACGAAGGCGTGAAAGTAATCGACGGGACTCGGGGGCGCCGTGAGGACAATCCGAAACGCGTCGGGCTCGTAGCCGATGGCTTCGAGGTCCGTCGAGGCCTGCGTCAATTCTTCTTCCGTCAGGTACGCCACCGTATCCGGCACGCCCGTCGGCTTCAGCGCCGCGACGAGCGCCTGCAGCCCGTCGCGCTCCTCCGGCGGCATCGCCAGCGCAATCGGAAAGTCCAAGCGACGCGCGTACGGGCTCTCATACGTCGCGTTTAAGGCGCAGAGCGTCTGGAGCATCAGGCGGTCCTGTTCCCAGGGCGTCAGGTTCGGGCCGACGGACGGATGCGTGGCCATGAGGTCCATGAGGGTCAAGACGTTGGTGCCTAAACTACGCCCCACAAACTCCCGCTGGCTCTCGAGGGTCATCGGGCCGGCGCCTAACTGCGTGGCAACGGCTTCCGCCAGCGCGAAGTTGACCATGAAGCTCTGCTGACCGCCGAATTGGCTGGAGCACGGCTTCTCCGGGTCGTTCAGCACCGCCAGATCCTCCGTACCCGCATCAAAACTGCTAAAGCCAATCGCATCGCGCGCCAGCAGACGCGTGGCCTCCTTGAGCGTGGCATAGGCCCCCAGATTCACGGGCACAATCACCTGCTCATCGATGCGCTTAAGGAACTCCGTAATCGTCTTTCGGTAGGGCACCTCTTTCCAGGCGACCGTCCGGTACTCTCGCTCCCACACCAAATCGTCGAGAAACGGCGGGAACTGCGTGAGCGTTGCCATATCCAGAGCCTCGAAGGCCCGCACAAAGGTCGCCCAATCGGTAATTTTCGCGTGCAGGGCTTCGCTCAAATTCGGCCGCAGAAACTCTTCTTCGAGCTCCTGCCCCTGACGCGACAGCAGCTTCGTCGGGAGATCGTTCCACAATTCGTTGCAGATGAGGCGATCCACGCTCCCGTCGGCGACGCCGTCGAGCCCGTCTACGGTCCCGCGATGGGTTGCAACCTGGCCACGATGCGGCGCGAGTAAGGGATGGGCCACGGCGGCATCGAGCACCGACTGCTCCCGATCGACGAGGACATATCGAACGCGAGGATAGATCGTGCCCGCGGTATCAAGGACTTTCAGATGGCTCAAGAAACAAGCGGCAAGATTGCCGTTGCCCGGGCCCCATTCCATCACCGTCAAGGGGGAGGTTGGGGGTCGGGCGGGCGTCGAGGCCGCACCGGACTCGGTGCGCCCCCGTGCCTTCTCACGCGTCACAACTTTTTCAAAATAGTCCGCGGCCAGTGCATGGGCGAGCCGGTAGTCCGCCGAGGCAAAGGTTTGGTAAAAGCTGCGGATCTGCTCGCCCCGAACGCGATAGAAGAGCGTATTGATGTGGACCTGCCACTGATCGACCGGCTTATAGTCGCCAATGAGCTGCGGTAAGGCGTCGGCGTCTTGTAACATCCGCTAAATCCTCGGTGGAGTTTCGGCGCGAGCGTGAGCCGCGCGGAGTCTAGCAGATGGCGGGAAACCGCTGCAACGGGTGCGCTCGGAGCCGACTCCGCACACGGGCACGCGACAATCTTTCGTGGTGGCCGGCCCCCCTCGCCTTGACAGCTCCCATCGAGCCGTGTACCACAGGGTGATGGCAAACAGCGTGAGACGAGCACGGCGCGGGGCGATCCTCGCCGTCATAGCCCTGGCGTGGTCTACGCTGCCCGCGCCCGTGGCCGCGGCAGTGCCGATCCCCACGACCCCGCCCCTGCCGGAGGCCCAGACGCTCCCCCAGAACGCCAGTCCCTACGACTTCAATGCTCCGCCGCAAGGGCTGTTCCTCGCCATTACTATGGCGGAAGGATTCGACGAGGAGTTCGACGCGCGCCGAACGCACAACATCGTGGCCGTTCACCCGACCGACCGGTTCCGCTCCGACGCCCCCACCGTCTTCATCGTCTTTCATCTCCACCAGCATTATCAAGGCTTCCAGGTGTTCGGACAGCTCTTCCCGGACGCTGTGGCCGGCCTCGACCCCGCCGTGCTGATCGGACAAGATGCCGTGCACGTCGCGCTCGAAGATGAAAGCGGCTACCTCGCCCTCTCCCCGCCGCAGACCCGATGGCCGCCCGGCCGATACCGCGTAGAAATTCACGTGGGCGAAGCGGTCAATGCGATGAGCCTAATCGGCACGATGCGGTTTACGATCGATGACGGACCCCCGTGATCGGTGATGCGTGAGGGGGGAAAGACTCGACCCCGCGCGTCACGAGGCCCCCGTCGCGCCGCCCGTCCAGCGTTTGACGCTCGTGCGGGCATTCTGTAGAATGCCCGCGTGATGCTGTGGCCCCCCTTCGGCGTTAGGAATAGTAACCCCGCATGACCGTGCCATCCCAGCCATGGGCGTCCGTCATCGTCCCCATCAAGGACGAGCGTGACAACCTCGTGCCCTTAACGGAGCAATTACTCACGGCCCTCAAGGCCTGCGACGAATCGCGCACGGCACCCTTCGAAATTCTGTTCATCGACGACGGCAGCACAGACGGCAGTGCGACCCTGCTCGATCGGCTGGCTGCAGACCATCCGCCCGTGCGCGTCGTGCACTTCGATCGCAACTATGGCCAATCCTCAGCCTTCGATGCAGGCTTTAAACAGGCGACCGGCGCGCTCGTCATCACCATCGACGGCGACCTCCAGAACGACCCAGCCGATATCGGCACCTTGCTGCCCTACACGCGCACCTTCGACCTCGTCTGCGGGTGGCGCACCACCCGGCATGACAGTCTCGTGCGCACACTGTCCTCGAAAATTGCCAACGCCGTGCGGAGCGCGGTCACGGGCGACCAGGTGCACGACACCGGCTGCTCACTGAAAATCTTCCGCCGCCCCGTCGTGGAGCGGCTGCAGCTGTTCAACGGCATGCATCGCTTTTTCCCCGCCCTCGCGCTGCTGTATGGGTTCACCGTCACCGAAGTGCCCGTGCGCCACTACGCGCGCACGCACGGCCAGTCCAAGTACGGTCTCGGCAACCGCCTCTTCACAAGCCTCTACGATCTGATCGCGGTGTGCTGGATGCAGCAGCGCGTGCTGCGCTACCGCATCACGAATGGCCCCGAAACGCGAGACAAGGGGGGAGTATGAACGCCACAGACGTGACGAGGTTGACGCCGCATGCCTTCGGGCGAGGCCTCCCGCCGCGTGCCACGCACCACGCGGCCCCAGCCGGCCGATGAGCATCGAGTATATTTGGCTCGCTATCGGATTCCTCGGGCAAGGGCTCTTCTTTGGCCGCTGGGTCATCCAATGGATCGCCTCGGAACGAAAAGCGGAGAGCCAAATCCCCCTCGCCTTTTGGTACATGAGCCTGACCGGCGGACTCATCACCCTCGCCTATGCGATCTATCGAAAAGATCCAGTCTTCATCGCAGGACAGAGCATCGGAGCCGTCGTCTACATCCGCAACCTGATTCTCATCGCGCGGGCCAGCGCAGCCGGCCCGGGACCCGGTGATCGGTGATGGCGGCTCTGGAGGATCCAAATGCCCACCCCGCCCCACTAACGCCGCCGCCTGCGCGTCTCACCCGTCACCTACTGCTCTTGCTCGCGCTGTCAGGGCTACTGTTCTTTCTGGGGCTCGGCGACATGGGCTTGACCGACCGTGACGAAGGACGGAACGCCGAAGCAGGACGGGCAATGTTCGAGTCGGGGGATCGCCTGACGCCGACCTTCAACGGCGAACTCCGCGTGGCAAAACCGGTCTTGCTGTATTGGCTCATGGATCGGTCCTATCACCTCTTCGGCGTCAACGAGTTCGCCGCGCGATTCCCCTCCGCCCTCTTCGGCCTGGGCGTGATCCTCCTCCAGTACCTCTTTCTTGCGCACCAGCGCGAGCAAACCGTTGCGCTCTTCGGGGCCCTGATGCTCTTGCTCAACCTAGAAATCCTTGGACTCGGGCGCATGGCGCTCACCGACAGTGTCCTGATTTTCTTCATCACGGCTTCGCTGTATGGATTCTGGCTTGGCTTACATGGCACGGGAGCCGCCCGCCGATGGATCTGGGCCTTCTATATCGGCATGGCGCTCGCCACCCTCACGAAGGGGCCGGTCGGAATCGCCGTGCCTCTCATCGTCGCGGCGCTCTATCTCACCTGGACCCGCCGCTGGCGGGACTATTGGCAACAGGGCCTGCCCGGCGCCGGCCTTGCGCTCGTCATTCTGCTGGCGGCGCCTTGGTATGCCGCCATGTTTTATCTCCATGGCGACGCCTACGCCTCCGCCGCCAAGGCCAATACGATCGGGCGATTCCTCAGCCCAATGGAAGGCCACCACGGGACGGTCTTCTTCTATCTCCCGGTCCTGCTCATCGGCTTCTTCCCCTGGAGTGCGCTCTTGCCAGTCCCGCTCTATCGCACGCTCAGGGATTGGCGACGCGACTCGGCAAGAGGGTCCGCGCCCCCGCCGCACGAACTCGACCTCTTTGCCGCCCTCTGGATCGTAGGCGTCTTTCTCTTTTTCACCGCCTCGTCGACTCGCTTGCCCCACTATATCGGGCCCCTCTTTCCGGCCGCCGCGCTCTTGACCGCCTCCTTCTGGTCGCGCGGACTGCACGAGCCGACCCTGAAGGGGCTGCGCGGCTCGATTCACCTCATGATGGGACTCGGGTATCTCTTGGCCATCGGCGTGGCCGGCCTCCCCACGCTTTACGCCAACTCCGTCACGACGATCGTGCGTGAATTCCCCTTGGCCGGACAGGTGGGGCTCGGCAACGGACCCTATCTGGCCACCGCCATTCTGTTACTCGGGATTACGTTAGTGGGCTATCTTGGATTGAACGAGGAGCGACGCGGAGGCGCCTTCTGGGCAGCGGGAGCGACTGTGGCCGGCCTCGCCCTGACCATCATCGTAGTGGTGACTCCGCATATCAACCGCTTTGTGATCGCGCCACCCCAAGAACTCGCCTATGCCGCAGGACTGAACCTGGCCCCCCAAGATCAATTCATCGCCTATGGCGTGACCCGGCCCTCATCCGTCTTTTACGCAAAACGCCCAACGCTCTTCGTCCCATTCGGCGAAGAGGATAAGATCCGGGCGGCGCTGAAAGAGCGGAGACGAGTGATGATTCTGTTACCGGAGAATGCACAAGCGAAGCTACCGGAAGAAGCAACCGCGCTGGTCCCCCTGCTCAAACGCTACGGCTATGTTTTGCTCGCCAACCAGCCAATGATTACGGTCCCGGAAAATGCCCCGAAGCCACCACCCCTTTTGGGTCATTGAGGAACCGGCTACAGCGGCACACGCCCCTTCAGCCAAGCGCTCGCCACCACCACGACCAGCACCGCCGCGACGAACAGCCCCTCTTCCACCATGATCCGCATCCCCACAGGTCCTGCGGGCATGAGGTTCCGCGGATCCTGAAGCCCCTCTATCCAATGGGCCACACACACGAGCAGTACCACGGTGGTCACAAACAGCGAGCCGGTCGTCATCCCCAATCCCACGCCCACAAAAGCGCGAGCCAACGCCCCCGACAGCCAGACCGGACGCCAAAATGCGTGCACCCGCCACACAACATGGCCGGCGAGTCCCGCTAGGAGAAGCGCCCCGCCCCCGCACACCAGCGCTTGCGGAATCCAGCCTGTGGTTGGAGGCGACACAATCGTCCACAGGAACGCCAGCGTCACCACCAAAAATGGTGCGAGCCGACACACAGCGATGCTGGCCGCTGTGCGCCATTCCCGCCAGGGACGCACGGCAATCAGGCCCATCACAACACCGAGAGCCGCTCCTCCGACCACATCGGTGGGATAGTGCGACCCGCGGATAACGCGGCTCACGGCAATCGCCACAGCCACCGCGAACAGCGGCGCGCGCGCGCGCGGAAACTTGACCGCAAGCACGGTCGCGACCGCGAAGGCGGCCGACGCATGGCCGGAGGGAAAGGAGTCCCACCCACTCCCCCCCGCTGACGAAAAGACAAAGTTGCTCGTATCGATGAACTTAGGCCGAGGCCGGCCAATCGCATGTTTCAAAAACGTCGCGACCACGGCCACGAGCCCATGCGCGAGGAGACTCTGTCGACCCGCGTCTTTCCACGGCTGGTGGGAGAATCCGTACCCCACCGCCAGCACCACAAGACTCAGGAGCACCAACGTCTTCCCGTTACCGAGGCGGTCGCCGAGATCGCCGAACAGGGCCAGCCAGAGATTAGGGACAGAAACCACCGGGGGATAGAGCGAGCGGACGACCCTCGCGAGAGGCACATCCCACGCCACTAGCCCTACGAGGACAAGGAGGAGGGTGACGCACGCCAGCACCTGAGCGAGGCGCGCGGAAGGCGGAACGCGGAAGGCGGGCGCACTGCCGCGCGCCTCGGTCATCGTGCCCAAGCTAGGGGACTCATCTAGCATCCTGCTACGGCACCCAGTCGGCGAGGAACACGTTCAACTCACCAGGCGTCGTGGCGCCGCGATCTGAGACCCAAACCAAGCGGGTGCCGTTCGGGGAGAACATGGGCGCACTATTGAACTGTCCGTCGAACGTGAGTCGCTCAAGTGCGTGGCCGTCCTCCCCGATCGCGTAGAGATGCCGACTCGCCGTACCGCCCTCGGCGGGTGTTGCAAGATTCGAGGAGAAGATGATCCGCTGGCCATCGTGGAAGTACGCGGGTGAGAAGTTCGCAGCTCCGTTCTGCGTGATCTGCCGCTGCCCGCTTCCATCCGCATTCATCACGAAGAGCTCAAGGTGGATAGGCTCCACCAGATTTTGCATGAGCAGCGCCTGATACTGCGCACGGTCCGACGGCTCGGTCGGATGCGACGCCCGGTAGACGATCCGTTTACTGTCGGGCGAAAAGACGGCGCCACCGTCATAGCCGACCTCGTTCGTCAGCCGCCGAGCCCTCGACCCGTCAAGATTCATTGCATAGAGCTCCAGATCCCCGTCCTTCACGGAGGTCCAGACGATCGTCTTGCCGTCCGGCGAGACCGTGGCTTCCGCATCGTAGCCGGACGACAACGTCAGCCGCTGGATGTCCTGCCCATCAAGGCGCACGGCATAGAGGTCATAATCGTCTACAGCCCAACGGGAGGCCGTCTTTGGCGGCAGCGGACAGTTCGGCCCCGTCGCGTAGGTCGACGAATAGAGCACCCGACGATCGCCAGGGAAAAAGAACCCGCCGGTCGTGGCCCCCGTCCCCGTGCTCACCAATCGCACGGTGCCGCTTTCCAAGTCCATGACATACATTTGCGAGCAGCGCAGCCCGGCATCGGCTGGTGTGAGCATGGCCGCATACGTATCGTTCATCCAATTATTCGTGGATTGAAAAATCAATTGGTGCCCGCTGAAAGAGAAGTGGGCGGCGGTATTCTGCCGGCCCACCGTCAGCTGGCGCACGTTCGTCAGATGTCGCTCAGCCTGGTGCACCGGAACCGGCCGCACCTTTTGGGCAAGGCCCTCTGCCTGCCCCTGCTGCGCACAGAGCAGTAGGCCGATCACCCCGATCAGGCCCCACCTACCGAATGGAATTACTGACATCAAGACGTACCTCCGTTCGATCGCTCGCGCGCGGCCACTCGTCACGAGTCGCCACCGCGCCATCGTGAAAAACGAACACACTCTGCCATCCGTAAAAAAAAAGGAGTGGGGCCACCTTCGCCACAGCCTCTGGCGTGGCGCCATACAGCACCGTCACGACGCTGCCAGGACGGTCAGCCCGATGGCAACTGGCCAGTAGCGCTAGCCCAGGTCCTTCGTGCGCCTGGCCCATCACGGTGGCCCCCTTCTCAGTCAGGGCCATGTGCCCACCGCAATGTTTAGCGAGGATCCGTTGAATCTGTGCACGGAATTCTGGGCCGCCTAAAAGTAGCACCGAGCCGTCCTGAGGCAACAGCCCCCCGTGCGCCAGCGCAGCGATCGTGGCCCGCTCACCGAGCGGTTTCTGCGCGTCCTGCGCTGCGATACGCACCACCAAATCCCTGAACGGCGAGGGATGGTCCGGCGGATCCGTAAAGGCCGTCAGCACCGTGCGCCGCGGGTCCGTGACATAGTGATTGAGCCCCGGGGGTAACGATTGCCGTGCAATCCGGCGGAAGGCCGTGAAATCAGGATCGAGCTCCACGGCGACCGGTCGCGCCGGTACGGTCAGAGCGATCTGCTCGCGCAGTTCACGGACCGGCACCGTGATCAGCTGCTGCCGGTCTCCCTCCATGCGAATCAACAAGGGAAGAGCGAAGCGAAAGGGCTTGTCCAGCTGAACAATCATGGCCTCAAGCTGAAAGCTCTGGCCGCGTGGCCCAGCCACCGGACGGGCGACGGCGCCGGACACCGACACCTGCGGGGCGCCAGCCTGTTCCACCCACTGCGCGAAAAACCACCGGAGATCCTGCCCACTCGCTTCCGCAAAGACCAATTCGAGATCGCGCCACTCCGCATGGCGGCCGCGATACTGCGCCACCAACGTCTTCAGCCCCCGCCAGAAAGGCGCGTCCCCCACCTCCTGGCGTAACGCATGAAACAGCATGGCAGATTTTTGATAGCCGATCGCATTGTCCCGCTCATCCTGTTTCTGCCTGAACTGCTCGACAGGATAGTCCCGCTCAGGCGGCACATGGAGATTGTACCCCTGCGCCATGAGCCGGCGTTGCGCCCGCGCCTGCATCGGCTCGCCCGCTAGTTCGTGCCAGTAGTAATTGGCTAGGTAGGTCGTCAGGCCCTCCACCCAATTCCCGCGATCGATGCGATTGAACACCTCGTTGCCGATCCAGGAATGCACGATCTCATGGCCGAGCGCATACGGCTGCACATAGTGCCGCTTGATGACACCGCTCCCCAACAGGGTGAAGGACGGCATGCCGAGCCCGCTCGCAAAGAAATTCTCCACCACGGCGAACTTTGCGAAGGGGTAGGGGCCCAATAGCGGAATATAGGCCTCCAGATAGCGCGCCGTCGCATCAAGATATTCGTCTGCCAGATGTGCATCGTCGGGAAAGAGATAGGCCGCAAGCTGAATTCTCTGACCGGTCAAGGCCGTCCAGTCTCGCCCCTTGGTGACGAATCGATTTGCGACCAGCGTGATCGACTCGCTCGGCTCCGTCACGATCCATTCCGTCAGCACCATCTGATCGTTCACACAGAGTCCTGGGGGGCAGGGGCGCGACTCGCTGGCCTTCCCCTGCGTCACAGCGGTCCAGCCGGATGGCACCGCCACCAACAAAGTATAGGTGCTGAGCGATTCGGGAACATCCGGATACCACCGGCTCTCGCTGCTCACGTAGACGCCTTCCGGCCCGATATGTCCAGACGTCTCGCTAGGCGTCACAAAACGCAGATGACGCGGGTCGCGCGGCGGATCGTCGATGGGGCCATGGTACTGCACCTCCAGCGTGACCGGTCCGGCAGGCAGGACCCCGGCGGGCAGGGTGATCTGCTGCGCCGACTCAGGCGCCGGACCATGTTCACGCACAAATGGTAGGTCATAGATCGGCACGGCCGTCCCGGCGGATTTCTGCACGACCGTCATGTGATCGATCTGAAGCGTGGGGGCGAGGAACAAACGAATTGGCAGCGGCGGCCCCTCAAGGGTCAACCGGTCCTTGGCTATGAGCAGATGTTGTTCCGGGACGATCTGGACGAACAACTCATGATGTTTAATGACGACGTGTGAAGCGACCTGACCATCGGCACGGGCTAGCCCGAGGGGACTCTGGGTGATCAAGACGAGAAACAAGAACCCGACAACAACGACTGTCCTCCGTCTCGTTAGCATGAAAAGAGTTTTAGCACTCGCAACGGACGAGCACAAGCCAGAGGGATCTCTGACGTACACGAAGAGACCCCTGCGGGAGGCGTCAAACCCTAATCGCGCACGGCCGCAGCGCGTGAAGGCCGACGCGGCCCCAAAGGGTCCGGTGAGGATCTGAACGAGACGACACCCACGCTAGCGGACCTTTTCAGCATCCCGTTCAACGGACGATGTGGCCGCGGGACCGATGAGCGCATCCACAAAGGCTGCACTCTGAAAATCCTGGAGATCCTCGACGGACTCGCCTACTCCGATCAGCCGCACGGGTAACGTGAGTTCCTCGGCGATTGCAACAACGATCCCACCGCGAGCCGTGCCGTCGAGCTTCGTCAGAACCAAGCCAGTGACCCCGACCGTTTGATGAAATTGACGGGCTTGTGCGAGCGCATTCTGCCCGACCGTTGCATCCAACACGAGGAGGACTTCGTGCGGCGCACCCGGGCATGCCTGCGCCATAACGCGCGTGATCTTACGAAGCTCCTCCATGAGGTTTGATTTCGTATGGAGCCGACCCGCCGTATCAATGAGGACCACGTCCACCTGCCGAGCCTTGGCGGCGGCGATTCCGTCAAACACCACTGCCGCGGGATCGGAGCCATGGCGGTGACGAATCACGTCAACGCCGACCCGGTCGGCCCAGACTTGCAGTTGGTCGATAGCCGCGGCACGAAAGGTATCGGCGGCCACCAGTAACGGCACCTTCCCGCCTTGCACAAGCCGTTGCGCGATCTTGGCGATCGTCGTCGTCTTGCCCACCCCGTTCACCCCCACAACCAAGATGACGAAGGGTTTCGGGCCCTGCCCGAGCAGGGCTTCGAGCGGCAGGCCCTGCGCGGGTGTCAGCACGTCCAGCAGCGTGTCGCGCAACGTCTGGTGGACCAGACCGACCTGCGAGGCATCGGCCCCTTGTAACTGCTGCTGCAGACGGACCATCACGCGCTCAACAACGCGGGCGCCAAGATCGGAGGCGAGGAGGGCTTCTTCGAATGCTTCCAGGAGGGCAGGATCCGCCGCACGACCCAACAGACGATCCAAGGACCCGCGCACGACATCACGGGTTTTGCTCAGCCCCTCGCTCAGTCGCTGCAGCCATCCCATAGAGCTACTCGCGCGGCCTTCGCGTGACGCGTTTCGGAATCGACCCGATCGAACGCAGAACCATCCGTTCACGACGCTGCATCCGATGCGCGTCCGACTCGCTCCGTTCGTGATCATAGCCACAGAGATGCAGAATGCCATGGACTAACAACACGGTCAGCTCCTCACCGAGCGATCGCCCACCCTCTTTCGCCTGGCGGACTGCCGTTGGCACGGCAATCACCACATCACCCAACACTCTGGCGGCAGCATGGGGCGCCTCCCGCAGAGCAAAAGCCAGCACGTCGGTCGTACGATCCTGCCCCCGATACCGGCGATTGAGACTCTTCATGCGCTGATCGCCCACGAACAGGATGCCTACCTCAGCCGACGCCTCCCCGACGGAGGCAAGAATCGCCCGCGCCTGTCGAGCTAGGCGGGCCTGGTCGAACGTGACACGCCGAATCTGCACCTGCATATGGACCGGCATTAATGTGACTGGCCCCACGCATCCGTGCGTGGTGAAGCGGGCGTGGCAGGCTTCAGTGGTTTGTCGTGACCGGACAGGCGCCGTCCCGGCGCGCCAGAAGACTGCGGGAAATTCTGATGCTGATCGTAGGCTTTGATGATGTCCTGCACCAATTTATGACGGACGACGTCGCGCTCGTCAAAGTAGACGAACGCAATCCCCTCGACGTCGCGCAGAATCTCCCGCACCTCGATCAAGCCGGAGACCCGTTCAGGCGGCAAATCCACTTGCGTAATATCACCGGTGACGACGACCTTGGAATGGAACCCGAGCCGCGTCAGGAACATCTTCATTTGCTCGGCGGTCGCATTTTGCGCTTCGTCGAGGATGACGAACGAATCGTTCAACGTGCGGCCACGCATAAACCCGAGCGGCGCGATCTCAATGTCCCCCCGCTCGATCGCGCGCGTTGCCCGCTCCATATCCATCATGTCGAATAAGGCGTCGTACAGAGGGCGGAGATAGGGATTCACCTTGGCATACATATCGCCGGGGAGGAATCCAAGCTTCTCCCCCGCTTCAACCGCCGGCCGCGCGAGAATGATGCGGCTCACTTCCTTCTTCATCAAGGCGCTCACCGCCATTGCCATCGCCAGATAGGTCTTACCCGTGCCGGCCGGACCGATGCCGATCACGATGTCGTGCGTCTCAATCGCTTCAATGTAGGATTTCTGCGTTGGTGTTTTCGGTGCGACGAATCGTTTCTTCGTCACAATGGCAGCGGAGTGGGTCAGGAGCTCTTTAATGGGAGTATCAGGACTGTGCCGAAGCGCGCCCAGGGCATGGGTAATATCTTCCGGCTGGAGCACCATCCCGTCGTTGGCCAAAGAAGCTAGTTCTGTGAGGATACGCTCGGCATGGCGGGTGGCGTCTGGCGCCCCATCGAGGGTGAGTTCTTCGCCACGCGCCGAGAGGCGCACGCCAAGATCGTCTTCGATCAGCTTGAGGTGCCGATCGTGGTGCCCGAATAAAACGGCGGTGTTGGTGCCTTCTCGTAATTTAAGTTTGCGCACGCGTAGTGAGCGGGCCTCTCTTAATGAACAATGGGCCTATTCTAACAAACTCGGAAAAGCCGTGACAAGGGAAAGGAAACGCGGAGTACGACGGGCCAAAAGGGATATCGGCGTCATGCGTCAGGACGGAGCGCTCACGATTCGGGAGGCGTCGGCGCAGCGACTCTTCGACGCTGGCGGACCGCTTCGAACAGGGTCACGGCTGCGGCAGCCGAGACATTAAGCGACTGCACCTTCCCCAACATCGGCACTCGAATCCGGTCGTCACAGACCCCCAGCACGCCAGGACGAATGCCGTCGCCCTCTCCGCCCAACACCAGCGCAATCGGCCCAGTCATGTCGATATCGGTATGGAGTTTCTCTGCCTGCGGATCGACGCCATAGACCCAGAGTCCCTCCTCTTTCAGCTCCTCAATCAGACGAATCAGATTGGCCACGCAGCCGACATGGATGTGATCGATCGCCCCGGCGGAGACCTTTGCCACCACGGGTGTCAGCCCGACGGCGCGACGTTCCGGAATAAAGACTCCATGGACACCGGCGGCTTCAGCCGTGCGCAAGACTGCGCCCAAATTGTGCGGGTCTTCGACTCCGTCAAGAAGGACGAGGAACGGCTTCTCGCCCCGCGTCTTCGCCCGGCCGAGAATATCCTCCGTCGTGCTGAACGACTTGGCCGCGATGTAGGCGATGACCCCTTGATGATTCCCCGTTGGCACTAATCGTGCGAAGGCCGGAGGCGGCTCGATATGCACGGGGACTCGCTTGACCTTCGCGAGCTGCACGAGATCGGCAAATTGCCGATCGGTTCGCATGAGCAGCAGCCGCTGCAACGGACGTGTGCCCGCGCGCAAGGCCTCGCGCACCGCATGCAGCCCATAGATCAGATCCGGAGGACTATCGCTTCCAACGGCTGGTGCCGTCGGGCTTATCTTCGATGACGATGCCGTGGGAGGCGAGGAACTGACGAATCGTGTCGGCCTTCTTGAAATCTTTCTGTTTCCTGGCTTCATTGCGTTCAACCAACTGCCTGGCGATCTCATGGTCTGCCAGAGGGGTCTGCGACCCCTCCATCTCCGCTGACACACCGGCCCCAAGTGTAAACTGCCATGTCTCCAATTGAAACAGTCCGAGCACAGATCCCAACGACCGAAAAGCCGAGCGGGCCTGCTGGCGTTCCTCGGTCGAGAGGCCCTGCTCCAGAAATTTATTCACGTCGCTACGGAACTTCTGCATCGACGCCAGCGCCATGGGCGTATTGAGATCATCGTCCATCGCCTGCCGAAAGGCCGCCTGCGCCCGATCGATCGCGGGCGCCAGCGCTACCGGACTCGTGGCGTGCGCGCCCGCCTCACGCAACCGCTGAAAGAGATCGTAGAATCCGTCCAAGGCCTGCTTCGCTTCTTTTATTGCAAGGTCTGAAAAATCGAGTGGGCCTCGATATTGAGTCGCGAGGAGAAAATACCGCACCATCTCTCCGGTAATATCTTCGGGCCACTCCGACTGCTCAAAGATCTCGCGAATCGTGAAGAAGTTCCCTAGGGACTTGGACATCTTCTCCTGATTGATCTGCACAAACCCGTTATGGACCCAATACCGCGCAAACTCCTTCCCCGTGGCGCCGCAGGACTGGGCGATTTCGTTCTCGTGATGGGGGAAAATAAGGTCCATCCCCCCGCCGTGGATATCGAAGGTCTCACCCAAATGCCGCATGGCCATGGCAGAGCATTCGATATGCCACCCGGGGCGCCCTGGCCCCCAGGGGCTCTCCCATGACGGCTCACCAGGCTTGCTGCCCTTCCAGAGCGCGAAATCCATAGGATGACGCTTCCGCTGATCCACCTCTACTCGCGCCCCAGCCTGTAACTCGTCGAGCTTCCGTTTCGAGAGGCGCCCATAGTCCCGATACTTCTCGACCTGAAAATAGACATCGCCGGCGGCTGAATAGGCGAGACCCTTCTGGATCAGCGTCCCGACCAGCTCAATGATCTCGGCCATATGCTCAGTGGCTTTGGGCTCGTTCGTTGCCCGCCTGATCCTGAGCTTCCCCATGTCCTCATAATAGGCGTCGATAAACTCCGCCGTGATCACATCGCAGGAGACACCCCGTTCGTTTGCCCGCTTGATGATCTTGTCGTCCACATCGGTGAAATTCTTGACGAACTCGACCTGGTAGCCGCTCAACTCCAAATACCGACGGATGACATCGAACACGAGCGCGCTCCGCGCATGGCCGATATGACAATAGTCATAGACGGTCACGCCACAGACATACATCCGAACGATCGTGGGCTCGAGCGGCTGGAACGGCTCTTTTTTTCCGGTTAGCGTATTGTAGAGCGAGAGCATAGGCGATTAGCGCTCTGGATTTACGCGGCGCTTTGGCCAATGGGACCAGAGAAAATAGCCCACGCCAAGCGCCACGCTCAAGCCGATGATGACGTCAAACTGATGAAAATAGTCGCGCAGGTGCGCCCACTCTTTTCCCATTTTCACCCCGATAGAGGCCAGGAGATAACACCAGGGGAGTGCGCCGAGAAAGGTAAAGAGGATGAACCGATAGATATTCATGCCGGCAATGCCGGCCGGTAACGAAATGAAGGTCCGGACCACCGGCAGCATCCGGCCAAAAAAGACTGCCGCCTCACCATACTTGGCGAACCAGCGATCCGCTATCACGATCTCGTTGCGCGACACCAGCAGATACGGCCCATATCGCTCCACGAAGGGCCGCCCGCCCCAGACACCAACGTAGTAGGCCACCATCGAACCCGCAACGTTTCCGATGGCACCGGCCAAAGTCACCCCGAGCATCGTGAACTGGCCCGATGACACGAGATACCCGGCAAAGGGCATGATGATCTCGCTAGGTAAGGGAATGCAGGCGCTTTCAATTGCCATGGTCACGAAAATTCCGGTGTAGCCGAACGTCGAAATCATCGACACGATAAATCGGCTCAGTTCCGTAATGATCGCTTCAATCAGATTCCCCATAGCCCCTAGCTTTTTTTCTTACTCTTTGGCTTCGGTGCGGCGGCGGGCCGACGTTCCATCTCCCATTTCCTGAATCGGGCCAACGCTCGGTGATTTGTGGTATCGAGATGCACGGGCGTAAGCGAGATTGCCCCCTGCGCCAACGCCTCATGGTCGGCATTTTTGCTCCGGCTCCAGGACACTCGGGTGCCGGCAATCCAATAGTACGTCCGGCCACGAGGGTCAACCTTTTCGATAATCGGATTGTCGAAGCGCCTACGGCTGAGCGAGGTCACGCGCACGCCCGTGATGGACTTGAAGGGACGATCTGGAATATTCAGGTTGACCAATGTTTCATCAGGTAAGCCATCTTGAAGAATCAATCGGGCAATCTGCACCACGTAGCGGGCACCCGCGTCGAAATGAAATCGATCCCGCCCCTCCTGCGAGACCGCCATGGAGGGAATCCCAAGAATCGTCCCTTCCATCGCAGCCGATACCGTTCCGGAATACAAGACATCGTCACCGAGATTCACGCCTCGATTGATTCCCGATACAAGCAAATCAGGTGGCGCAGGCAGAAGCTTCAGCACGGCCAAATTCACACAATCAACTGGGGTGCCGCTAACCGCATAGCGCCGCGGCCCGACCTCCTGCACGCGCAGCGGTTTATGGAGCGTCACCGCATGCCCGGCGGCGGTCCGTTCACGATCCGGCGCCACCACCCAGACCTCACCAATTTTGGTTAGCGCCTTGGCCAGCGCCGTCAACCCGGGCGAAAGAATCCCGTCATCATTCGTCACTAAAATGCGCATCGGTCTTTCAGAAACAAAAAGAGCTGCCGGTGGCAGCTCGCGGTGTCAGTGCTGAGAACCGAGTCCACGACTCTCCTGTTCGTCTCAGTCCTCAGCACTTGTTTTGGTCGGGGCGAGCCGATTTGAACGGCCGACCACTCGCACCCCAAGCGAGTACGCTACCGGGCTGCGCCACGCCCCGACACGCTCTATTCACGTTCACCGTCCCCGGCATTGTCTCCCTGAAGGGGACTGGAATGCAACCGACCAGGAAAACGAATCGGGACCGTGGTTGGGCTCAATACGACTCCAGGATTTTGAGAATGGCCTGGAGATTCCCCCGCAGTTTTTGCGCCAGTTCTTTGGGGCGCACCCGCTGGTGCGCGACCCGCCCACGCCTGGCCCAATACCGCTTTACGCCTGCGAGAGTGTGCCCCTCTTCGTACAGCATCCGTTTGATTTCGAGCACTGTTTCGATTTCACGTCTGACATAGAGCCGCTGATTCCCTCGACTTTTCTTGGGCTTGAGAAACGGGAATTCGGACTCCCAAAATCGCAGCACATAGGCTGGCAACTTGGCGAGCTCGCTGACTTCGCCGATCTTATAAAAAACCTTACTGCCCAGCCGGGGCTCGTTCCCCATGACCGGTCCTCGCGGTGGGATGAGTGCGGGTGAGTACCCGTGCTATCAGTTGACGTATCGTTTAAAAACTTGGCTGGGGCGAAAGGTCACCACTCGGCGGGGCGTGATCCCGATTTCTTCGCCGGTCCGTGGGTTCCGGCCCTTCCGTGCCCCTTTACTTCGTACCACAAAATTGCCAAATCCGGCAATCTTAACCGACTCCCCCTTACGCAGCACTTGCTTGAGCAGATTCAGCACGAGCTCAACGATATCTGCGGCTTCGCTCTTCGAAATACCAACCTGCTTATAGATTTCGTTCGCGATATCCGCCTTCCTCATGCGTCCTCCTCCGATGCCACCGGACACTTTTCGAGCGAGTCGTCTCTCACGCTAACGTACCTAATGAACAGTTTCCCCATAAGTTACATGAGGTTAGATGGGCTGTCAAGGTGTCACGGGCAAATATGTACGACTCGCTCACGCGCCGTGGTCCTTGGCGAGTAATTTGTATTCGATACTATCGGCCAACGCTTGCCAGCTCGCCTCCATGATGTTCTCGGAGACGCCGACCGTGCCCCATTTCTCCGTCTGGTCACCTGATGCAATCAACACCCTGACCTTCGATTCCGTCCCGCGATCGGCCGACAACACCCGCACTTTATAATCAAGCAATTTAACTTCTTTGAGCTGGGGATAGAATTTCTCCAAGGCTTTCCGCAAGGCATGGTCGAGCGCATTGACCGGGCCGGCTCCGGCCGCAGCCGCATGTTCCACCCTATCGCCAACTTGCACCATAACCGTGGCCTCCGACACCATGGCACCCTGATCCTGCTTTTTCTCAACGATCACCCGGAACCCTAAGAGGTGAAAGGAGGGCGTATGCGTTCCCATCGCCTTCCGCATGAGCAACTCGAAGGAGCCTTCTGCCGCCTCAAATTGGTAGCCTTGGCTTTCACGCTCCTTCAGCACCTCAATCAATTCTTGGAGCTTGGCGTGATCCTTGTCTAATTTGATCCCGTAGGCCTCGACCTTTTCCATCAACCCGCTTCGGCCGGCCGCGTCCGAGAGCAACATCCGCTGGCGGTTCCCGACTAGCGACGGACTCACATGCTCATAGGTCGCGGCATTCTTTAGCACCGCATGGATATGGACCCCGCCCTTATGGGCAAAGGCCGAGTCGCCGACATACGGCTGATGCGTGTTGGGCATGAGGTTGGCGATCTCGGTCACGAATCCGGACACCCGCTTGAGATGGCTCAACCGATCGCCCAGAACCGGCCGTTGCATCTTGAGCTCAAGATTGGGAATGATCGAACAGAGATTGGCGTTCCCGCACCGCTCGCCGATCCCATTGATCGTCCCTTGTACTTGCAGGATGCCGGTTTCGATCGCCATCAACGAATTGGCGACGGCCATTTCACAATCGTTGTGGGCATGAATCCCCAAGGGCACGGCACATTCACGCCGCACGACCTGGCAGATCGCTTTAATTTCCCACGGCATCGTCCCGCCATTGGTGTCGCAAAGAATCACCCGTTCGGCGCCGGCGGCCACGGCCTGACGAATGGTCTCTAAGGCATAGTCGGGATTCGTCTTGTAGCCATCGAAAAAATGCTCCGCATCGTAGAACAGTCTTCGGTCTTTGGAGCGGAGAAAGGCCACGGAGTCGCTGATCAATTCCAGATTTTTCGTAAGAGAAATGTTGAGCGCATCGGTGACGTGCAGCGACCAGCTCTTGCCAAAGAGGGTGATTACCTGGGTCTCGGCCTCCAACAGCGACTTGATATTCGGATCGTTCTGGACCGCGTTACTGGCTTTTCTCGTTGAGCCAAAGGCCACGACCGTCGCCGTCTGCAACGGAACCGTCTTGATCATCCGGAAAAACTCGATATCTTTGGGATTTGCCCCGGGCCACCCGCCCTCGATGAACTGGACGCCCAGCCCATCGAGCTGTTGCGCGACCCGCACCTTGTCCTCCACCGAGAAACTAACGTCCTCGGCCTGGGCTCCATCGCGCAGGGTCGTATCGTAGATTTCTAGTGCCGGCTTCACGGCAGGCGCAGGTACGCCTGGCGCTGACGCCGGGGCCTGCTTACCTTTTGAAGAGCCTGATGAAGGTGTCTTTCGAGCCATAGAACACGGTCCCGTGAGCGGCCCCTCCGGCCACAGCTCACATCATCACTACGCGTTACGGTCCCCGTCGACCCTCGACCGGCGCTTGATCCAACCCGAATGCGGTGTGGAGCGAACGCATCGCGAGCTCCACATACTTTTCATCGATGACGCAGGAGATTTTGATCTCCGACGTACTGATCATGAGAATATTGACGCCGCTCCTGGCGAGGACCTCGAACATCTTCGCTGCCACGCCCGAATGTGAACGCATCCCAACGCCGACCAGCGAGACCTTGGCGATCGCCTCGGTCACGGCCACCGATTTCGCCTCGACCCCCTTCGCGACCGCCTGGATGATCGGCAGGGCCTTCGCGAGGTCCACCCGTGGAATCGTAAAGGACATATCCGTCAGGCCGGACTGGCTCATATTCTGGATGATCATATCAACGTTGATATTGGCCTCGGCCACCGGCCCGAAAATTTTCGAGGCAATGCCCGGCTTGTCCGGCACACCCACGATCGTGATTTTGGCCTGATTCCGGTCCCCGGTGACACCCGACACGGCGACCGCTTCCATATCCTCATCTTCACGTGTCACGAGCGTCCCCTTTCCTTCTTTGAAACTGGAGTTCACCTCCACCGGCACATTGAACTTCGCGGCAAATTCGACGGAGCGGCTCTGCAGCACTTTCGCCCCCAAGCTGGCCATCTCCAACATTTCCTCGTAGGAAATCTTGTCGATGCGGCGCGCCGCCGGAACAATATTGGGGTCCGAGGTGTAGACGCCATCGACGTCCGTAAAGATGATGCAGCGATCGGCCTTCAAGGCCGCCGCGAGCGCCACCGCCGTCAGATCAGAACCACCCCGCCCCAGCGTCGTGACGTCCGACTGTTCGTTGATCCCTTGAAACCCGGCCACCACCGGGATCACCCCTTTCGACAGGGCCTCACGGATGCGCTCGGCCGCGACCTTGGTAATGCGCGCTTTCGTATGGGCGCTGTCGGTCATGATCCCGACTTGGCGTCCCGTAAACGATTTCGCATCGAGTCCACGGACTCGCAAGGCCATCGCCAACAAGGAGATGGTCACCCGCTCGCCCGTCGACAGGAGCATGTCCAGTTCGCGATCGTCCGGAAGTGCCGTCACCTCATACGCGAGCTTGAACAGCCGATCCGTTTCGCCACTCATCGCAGAGAGGACGACGACGACACGATGCCCCTCCTTGTGCGCTCGCTCCACGCGCTCCGCGACGCACTGGATCCGCTCGATCGTGCCCACGGATGTGCCGCCATATTTCTGAACAATCAGCGCCACAACCGTCAGGACCCTTTTGCAAATAATCGGACGACGAACTTCGTCGCATCACGGGGCGGCACGGTCGACGCCTGCGCATCGGCCTCGGTAAATTTTCGTTGGCTCGCGGCGGCGGAATCGACGGCGCTGTCTTGATAGGCAAAGAACCCCGGTCCCGCTGCCCCTTGGCCTTGCGGCACGGCACTCGCATCACAGAAGGCCGCAAGGCGGTAGGGACCGACGTGCGCCAGCCCTTCACGCAATGGCCCAACCAGTTCGCGATCGACCGCTTCGATCGCCTTCACCTTGGCGGCGACGTCCGATCCATAGACGACCTCATCTGGCAACTCCACATGCACGTAGGCAAAATCTTTTTTCTTAAGACTCTCCAGCGCGACCGCCGCGTGGGTCCGCAGATCCCCGCTGGCCAGCCGCGCACCATCCACCGCCTCGAGCCCAGCCATCAGGCCGAGCCCCCGATGGACATCACTCTGCGACACGACCGTACCGGTCATCTTAAACCGCTCCGCTAGGCTGGGCCAGAACAGGGCCCGGCCCTGACCCCAGAGCCACAGGCAATTAGCGGGCTTCTGCCCCGCCTTGCTCCGCTCCTCATTCAGGGGATGATCGCGCAAGATTTGAAATGACGCGTCCATGAGCTTCCATAAATGGTCCGCCCCCTCTCCCGTCGGTAACGCCTCGGCGATCGGCCGGCCGACCCACGATTGCGGATCCTGACAGACTGCGCGCACCTTCCCGTTGACCCATACCATGAGATGGCGGTGACCTAAGCCAGGATAGAACTGAATCATCTCGGACCCGAGCTGTTCATTGATCGCTTCAATCAATTCACGTGCCTCTTCCGTGGCAATCAACCCGGCGGTCGCATCGTCCATGGTCACATGTGGCCCCAGCTTCTTGATCTTATCCAATCCCCCGTTTCCCGCGGACGCTGCGGCTCCCAACGTGACCATCGTGCAACGATAGACCACATCCTGCTCGCCAACCGCAACGCCGCGGCTGGCGGCTTCGAATGGACCGGGGCCCTGATAGTATTGCTTACGGTCGTAGCCGAGGATGGCCGTCCCCATCAACCCGCTCCCTCCCCGCGCGCCCTCAGGCGCCGCAGCGAGGAGCCCCAGCTCTCCCTCTTTCGCAAGACGATCGAGATGAGGCGTCGAGGCCGCCTGCAGAGGAGTCTGTCCGCCCAATTCCTGCCGAGGCAGGTCGGCCATCCCATCGGTATGGAGAATCACATATTTCATCGACGCCCTGCACGCATGATAGCTACACCCTTAAAAGACGAGCGACATCCTCCCGCGTCGCTCTAACGGTTTTCGGCTGAACCGATACGCTAATCGCCGTCTCAGCATCTTTCAATCCATGGCCGGTCAAGGTACAGACTACCGTCTCGCCGTCGCGAAACCTGCCCTGCTGGCTCAACTTGATCACGCCGGCCACCGACGCAGCGGACGCCGGCTCGCAGAAGACGCCTTCTGTCGCCGCCACCATCCGATAGGCCTGGATAATTTCCTCATCCGTCACCGAATCCATCGCCCCACACGATTCCGTCACGGCATTCAACGCGTCGCACCAACTGGCTGGATTGCCAATCCTGATTGCCGTGGCCACGGTCTGCGGATTGTCTACGATATGGCCCAGCACGATCGGCGCCGCACCGGACGCTTGAAACCCCATCATCCGAGGCAGTTTCGTCGATTGATGGGCCGCACGGTATTCCTGATAGCCCCTCCAATAGGCCATAATATTGCCCGCGTTCCCCACCGGCAGGACATGGCGGCTCGGGGCATCGCCGAGCTGATCGCAGACCTCCATCGCGGCCGTCTTCTGCCCTTCGATCCGATAGGGGTTCAGCGAGTTGACCAGCTCGAGGTGATGGCTAACCGACAGTTCCTTCACAATGGTCAAAGCCTGGTCAAAGTTCCCCTCGATCTGAATGACCGTGGCCTGGTGCATCATGGCCTGAGAGAGTTTGCCCATCGCAATCTTCCCGGCAGGGATCAACACATAGACCGCCAGACCCGCCCGCGCGCCATAGGCTGCCGCCGAGGCGGACGTATTCCCCGTGGACGCGCAGATGACCGCCTTTGCGCCGGCCTCGACGGCCTTCGAGATCGCCAGCGTCATACCGCGGTCCTTGAACGATCCCGTGGGATTTGCACCCTCGATTTTCAAATAGAGATCGATACCAGGCGCAATCTGCTCCGCCAACCTCGACGCCCTGATGAGTGGCGTATTGCCTTCCCCTAACGTCACTACCGGGGTGCGGTCGGTCACAGGGAGGAACTTCCGATAGGCTTCGATCAGGCCAGGCCAACGAATCATGACATCACTCGTCCTGGCCTTCGACGCGAATGAGCGTCGTCGGCTCGGCAATAAAGGCCTGCTGGTTAATCGCGCGTAAGGCCGCCTGGACATCGCGCTCCATGGCCATATGGGTCTTGATTACAACCGGGACCGTCTGTCCGTCGCGCCGTCCCTGCTGAAGAACGGAGGAAATACTGATCCCACACCGGCCCAATTCTCCCGCGATCTGAGACAAGACGCCAGGGCGGTCCAGCACCATAAAGCGGAGGTAATAGAGCGAGCTAATCTCCTCTATCGGCCGCATGCGAAGCGAACGGCGCTGCTCCTGCGGGAACGACGCGGGCGGCACGCGCCCCACCGCGCCCGTTAACAGATTACGCGAAATGGCGATGAGGTCGCTGACCACGGCGCTGCCAGTCGGCATGGATCCTGCCCCGCGGCCATAGAGCACCACGTCCCCAACGGCATCACCCACCAATTGAATCGCGTTGTAGACTCCGTCGACCTGGGCGAGCGGCGACGACGCCGATAGCATCGTGGGATGCACGCGGGCTTCGACTTCGTTGCCCACCAACTTGGCAATCCCCAACAGCTTGATCGTACAGCCAAACTCTTTGGCGTAGGCGATATCGAGCGGCGTAATGTGGGTAATCCCTTCGGTATACACCTCTTTAAAATTGACCGGTGTCCCATAAGCCAGCGCCACTAGGATCGCCAATTTGTGGGCCGAATCGATCCCGGCCACATCAAACGTTGGATCCGCTTCGGCATACCCCGCCTGCTGCGCGTCGCCGAGCACCGCGTTAAAGCTTTGGCCTTCACTGGTCATGCGCGAGAGGATATAGTTGGCCGTCCCGTTAATGATCCCGTAAATGGATTGGATGGTATTAGCCGCCAGTCCTTCCCGTAGGGCCTGGATGACAGGAATCCCTCCGCCCACACTCGCTTCGAACCCGATGTCGACGCCCTGACGTGAGGCCGCGGCAAAAATTTCTTCTCCATGCAATGCGAGCAAGGCCTTATTGGCGGTCACAACATGTTTGCCAGCCGCAATGGCGTCTAGAATGATGCGTTTAGGGAAATCGTAGCCCCCGACCAACTCGACCACGATATCGATCGACGGATCGTTCAGAATCTGCTTCGCATCGGTTGTGAGGACCCCAGGCGGCAGAGCCAGCCCCCGATCTTTCGTCACATCTAGGTCCGCAATCCGAACAATCTCAATTGGTACACCGACACGGCGGCTGATGACCGCAGCATTCGCGAGAAGAATCTTGGCGACCCCGGTACCAACCGTGCCAAGCCCGATGAGGCCGATGCCGACGCGCGCGCTCATGCTTCAGCCCCCTTCAGCTTCAAGGCCTTGCGAATACCGCGCACGGCCTGCCGAGTACGATGTTCGTTTTCAACGAGACCAAAACGCACGTACTCGTCTCCGCCTTCACCGAATCCAATCCCAGGAGACACCGCAACTTTAGCCTCGCGGAGCAGGAGCTTGGAAAACTCCAACGACCCCATCGACCGATACGGCAAGGGAATTCTGGCCCAGACGAACATCGTTGCCACCGGCTTCGTCACCTGCCATCCGATGCGGTTCAGGCCGCCCACCAACACGTCACGACGCTTCTGATACCGCAGTATCGTCTCATTGACGCACTCTTGCGGCCCATTGAGAGCAATGACGCTGGCGATCTGCAACGGCTGGAAAATGCCGTAGTCAAGATAACTCTTGATCTTGGCCAGTGCGCCGACGACTTCGCGATTCCCGCAACAGAAGCCCACGCGCCAGCCCGGCATATTGTAGGCCTTGGATAACGTATAGAACTCCACGCCGACATCCTTGGCGCCGGGAGCCTGCAAGAAGCTCGGCGCCTTATAGCCGTCGAAGACCAAGTCGGCATAGGCCAGATCGTGAATCACAATCACGTTGTGCTCTTTGGCAAAGGCCACAATTTTCTTGAAAAACTCAAGATCCACCACTGCGGTGGTGGGATTGTGCGGAAAATTGATTACCAAAATCTTCGGGCGAGGAAATGTTTGGCGATACGCCTTCTGTAGCTCTTCGAAGAAGTCGCTGTCTTGGCGCAACTCGATGCCACGGACTTCGCCGCCCGCAATGATAAAACTGTACATATGGATGGGATAGGTCGGCGTCGGCGTCAGGACCACATCGCCTGGGCCAATCAAGGCCAAGGCCAGATGCGCCAACCCTTCCTTCGAGCCGATCGTGACGATCGTCTCAGTCTCCGGATCCAGCTCCACGTCATAATTGCGTTTATACCAGCCCGCAATCGCATGTCGCAGCTTCGTAATGCCACGCGAGGCCGAGTAGCGATGATTCTTCCCCTTCCGCGCCGCCTCGATCATCTTCTCGACGATATGGCTCGGCGTTGGTTGGTCGGGATTCCCCATGCCGAAATCGATAATGTCTTCGCCCTGTTGGCGCGCCTCAAGCTTGAGACTCTGCACCTGAGCGAAAACATAAGGCGGTAGCCGTTTGATGCGATAAAATCCGTCGCCGAGTCCCATATATCCTTTGCCGACAATGCCCCTACACCGGAGGCGTGAAGCAACCACCCGCCCCCCCTTAATCAGGGCGTTCATTCTAATGGCGAGGGGGGGGTTGAGTCAAATTATGCCGTGATTCTATGGGGTTCGACATTCGGCCCCCCAAAGAAACTGGGCCAGCCAGATGGCCCTCCCCCCTCCCAGTCCTTGCTCCTCCCAGCCAATTTCTGCTACAACTAGCACGCGCTTTGACTCATCATGCAACGCAGCTTTTCCTCACCTCACATCGCCATAATGGAGAATCCGTGCCACGACTTGGGGTGAATATCGACCATGTGGCCACGTTGCGGCAAGCCCGCGGCGGAGCCGACCCGGACCCGCTGGCCGCCGCCGTGCTGGTGGAACTGGCCGGCGCCGACGGCCTGGTCGTCCATCTCCGAGAGGATCGGCGGCATATTCAGGACCGCGATCTTCGTCTCTTACGGGAACTCATCCGCACCAAACTCGATCTCGAGATGGCCGCCGATGAAACCATGGCCAAAATTGCCCTGGCCATCAAACCGGATATGGTGACACTCGTCCCGGAGCATCGCCAAGAACTCACGACCGAAGGGGGCCTGGACGTGGCTGGCCACCGAGACCGTATCCAGGAAATCGTGGCCATGCTCCACGATGGCGGCATTCCCGTCAGCCTCTTCATCGAACCCGATCTGGCGCAGGTCAAAGCGGCACACCGAATTTCCGCCGACTTCGTCGAACTCCATACAGGCCGCTATGCGAACGCCCAACGCTCTAAAGAAGCCGATGCGGAGGTCGACGCCATTACACAAGCCGCCAAACTCTCGTACAAGCTGGGCATGGGCGTCAACGCCGGACATGGATTGGACTATCGCAACATCGGACGGTTGCTGAACATCCCTGAAATCGTCGAATACAACATCGGCCACAGCATCATTGCCCGAGCCGTCCTCGTGGGCCTCGACCAAGCGGTCCGGGAAATGAAAGCGTTGCTGCGGTAACCCTATACTCTAGGGACACCCTGTCCTCCTTGCCATGACCTTGCAACGCAAGCCACCACGCGCGCGATCCCCCCAAGCCACGTCACCTCTGCACATCGTGACCGGAGCCGAGATGCAGTTGCTCGATCGCCGCACGATCACTGAGGCGAAGATCCCGAGTGCCACCTTGATGGAGCGGGCCGGCGAGGGCATCGTCACCCAGATGGAAGCCCTGTACGGGCCACTGCGCGGCAAGACGGTAACCCTCCTCTGCGGAAACGGGCACAACGGAGGCGATGGGTTGGTGATCGCCCGCCTGCTGCACCGCCAACGCGCCAAGGTCCACGTGCTGCTCCTGACACCGGTGGCGGAGCTGCACCGCGAGACCGCGGCCATGTATCACCGATTCACAAAAGCAGCAGGGCGCACCACGATCCTTCGATTCCGGTCTGCCGAGCAGACGCGTCCCCTCCTTGCCGCGAGCGAGATCCTCGTCGATGCCCTTCTGGGGACAGGCCTGTCCTCCGAAGTCACCGGAGCCTATCGTGAGGCCATCGAGGTCATGAACGAGGCCGATAAGCCGGTCATTGCCGTCGATCTGCCATCCGGTATTCATGCGGATACAGGGGCCATCCTAGGCCACGCCGTCCGCGCCTCGCTCACCGTGACGCTCGGCCTCCCGAAACTCGGGCTCTACCTCGGAGCGGGAATCGACCACGCCGGCGTAATTCGCATCGTCGATATCGGCATGCCCCCAGCCTATGTGGACACGCTCGCCCAAAGAACGCTGCTCCTGAC
Source organism: Nitrospira lenta (assembly GCA_945865525.1). Taxonomy (GTDB): domain Bacteria; phylum Nitrospirota; class Nitrospiria; order Nitrospirales; family Nitrospiraceae; genus Palsa-1315. The sequence continues at coordinate 31,983 of CAMBDY010000009.1, forward strand.
CACCGCTGACATCGCCACCATGCTGCCGGCGCGAGACCCGTCCTCCCATAAAGGCACGTTCGGCCATGCGGGGATTCTTGCTGGCTCCGTCGGGAAGACCGGTGCTGCGGCCTTAGCGGCTCAGGCCGCGTTACGGATCGGAGCGGGCCTAGTCACCGTAGCCACGCCGAGCAGCGTCAACGATGTACTCGAGTCAAAATTACTCGAAGCGATGACGATGCCGTTCCCGGAAACAAAGGCGCGGACCCTCGCTCGCTCAGGCCTCGATCGCATCGTCGCCTTCATCCAAGCTCGGACAGCCGTTGCCATCGGCCCAGGCCTCTCAACCCATCACGAAACCGTTGAACTGGTGCAGTCCCTTATGAAGCATCTGGATCGGCCCTCCGTCCTCGATGCCGATGCGCTCAATGCCTTGGCCAGCCGGGCCGCGTTACTGACGGAATGTAAAACTCCGCCCATTCTCACCCCTCATCCCGGCGAAATGGCCCGACTGGAAGCTAATGCCACCGCCCGAAGCATCAACGCAGACCGCATCAACACGGCCAGACGGTTTGCCAGAGAACGGGGCGTGTTTCTCGTCTTAAAAGGCGCCCGAACCATCATCGCCCGCCCCGATGGGCTGGTTGCCATCTGCCCCACCGGGAATCCTGGCATGGCCACGGCCGGAACCGGCGATGTCTTAACCGGCATGATCGTCGGCCTCTTGGCGCAAGGAGTCCCCTCATGGGAGGCAGCGTGCGCCGCAACCTATCTGCACGGATCCGCCGGAGACTTGGCGGCCCAGCAGCTCGGCCAGGCCGGGATGCTCGCCAGCGACCTGATTGCTCACATTCCTTATGCGCTCCAACAAATCACCACGCCCTAACGGCACGAAGCCCGCTAAGACGAACCGGCCGGCGGCGCAGCCCCGCACGGCCGCGAGTCTGCCGTGGAAACTGCTGTCCGCCTCGAGCCAACAGACCGAGCGCGTAGGCCACGCGCTCGGCCGCACGCTACGCGGCGGCGAAACGATCGCCCTCTACGGACCGCTCGGGGCCGGCAAGACCGCGCTCGTGCGCGGCCTCGCGCACGGCCTCGGGGCCGCGCCTGGAGCCGTGACCAGTCCGACCTTCGTCGTCATTCATGAATACCACGGCCGCCTGCCGCTCGCCCACATGGATTGGTATCGCATCACCTCGCTCCGCGAGCTTGAATCGACGGGCGTCATCGAGTATTTTTCTGGGCAGACCGTCACGGCCATCGAATGGGCGGACAAGGGCCTGGCCCTGCTGCCGCCGGACCGGCTCGACATTACCCTCAGCCATCGGGGCAAGCAGCGCCGGACGATTCACGTCCACGCAACGGGGCCCTTGTCCAAGAGCGTCCTCGCGCGCACGCGCCACGCCCATCGCACAATAGTCCGTCGAGGTTCAAACCCGAAGGGAGTCCCGCGATCATGATGCGATTGATTTTAGTCGGCATCCTCCTGCTCCTCTCTCTGGCATTTTTTCTTCAAAACCAAGAACAAGACGTCACGCTCCGATACTTTTTCGGCGTCTTCGAGTCCTCGACGCCGATCTATAAGCCCATTCTGGCGGGGTTCGTCGTGGGGCTGTTAGTCGCCGGCATTCTGTTGTTCCCGCCCTGGGTGCGAGGCCGAATCGACCTCCGCCGACAGACCAAAGCCCTGCAGGAGGCCGAGGTGGACTTGGAACGCGTGCGCCACTCGCTTGAAAAAATCACGGGCCGGATCGCCTCGACCGCCCCCGACGACCCCGCCGCGAGACCACCACGATGAGTGACGCAGAGGCCTCACCCCTCATGCGGCAATACCGCGAGGTCAAACGCGGCTATCCCGACGCCGTGCTCTTGTTCCGCGTCGGCGACTTCTATGAAATGTTTTACGAGGATGCACGGGCTGCCGCCACGCTGCTCTCGATCACGCTAACCTCTCGCGACAAATCCAGCGCCAACCCCATTCCCTTATGCGGGGTGCCCTACCACGCCGCCCAAGGCTATATCGCTAAGTTGCTCAAAGCCGGGCGGACCGTCGCTCTCTGCGAACAGGTGGAAGACCCGAAACTGGCGAAAGGCCTGGTGCGCCGAGAAGTCGTCCGTCTCTATACGCCTGGCACATTGGTCGATACCGAGTTCCTCTCGCCGGGCGAGTCGCATTTCCTGGTCGCCGTGGCCTTCACCGACGCGACAGCCCCCTCCGCCATGGGGCAATCCGTCATTGGCCTCGCCTGCCTGGATGTCTCTACCGGCGATTTCTGGATTACAGAATTCCAGGGCGCACGGGCGGAGGCCCAGCTCATGGATGAATTGGCCCGGCTAGAACCGCGAGAAGTCCTGCACCAGGCGGCTAATGCGAAGGCCCTGTCCTGCCTGGCGGACCTGCGCGGGCCTCGTTTGTGCGCCCAACCCGCTCCCGCCTTCGATTTCCACGATGCGGCGCCACTGCTCCAGACGCACTTTGCCGTCCATTCACTCGATGGATTCGGCTGCCGCGGCCTCACGGCTGGGATCGGCGCAGCCGGCGCGGTTCTGCGCTATGTGCGCGAAACGCAACCGACCGCATCGCTCGCACACCTCCGCCGCCTGCACACGCGCTGGAGTGGCGACTCGATGCATCTGGATAGCGCGACGATTCGCAATCTCGAACTCGTGCGGCCGTGTGGCGCAGACGATCGACCGGGGCAGGAGCAGCCGACCGTCTTGTCGGTGCTGGATCGCACGGTGACCGCGATGGGCCGCCGCCTGCTGCGCGATTGGCTCGTCAGACCGCTGCTCAATCGTGACGCCATTCAGGCCCGACTCGACTCAGTCGGGGCATTGAAGGATTTGATTCACCAGCGGGTCGCGCTCAGGGCGACGCTCCGCGATATCCAGGACATGGCTCGGTTGAGTAGCCGCGTGACGCTCGGGGTTGCCGGACCGCGCGAACTGCTCGCGTTAAAACAGTCTGTGAGCACCCTGCCGGTACTCCGATCCCAGCTCCACCCGTTTTGCACCACGCTGCTGGCCGATCTCCGCGACTCGTGGGACGACTGCCGCGACGTGCATGACGCCATCGAGCAGGCCATCAAGGAGGATGCGCCGATGGCCCTCCGTGACGGAGGTGTCATTCGGGAAGGCTACCATGCGGGAGTCGATGCGCTGCGCAAGGCGAGCACGGAAGGCAAGGGCTGGATCGCCGCGCTGGAAGCTAAGGAGCGAGAGCGCACGGGAATCGAATCCCTCAAAGTACGCTACAACCAGGTATTCGGCTACTACATCGAAATCACCAAAGCCAATCTGCCGCGCGTCCCGCCCGACTACCTGCGCAAACAGACCTTAGTCAATGCCGAACGCTTCATGACGGCGGAGTTGAAAGCCCTGGAAGACAAAGTCACGGGAGCGGACGCCACGCTGCTGGCGTTGGAGCAGGAACTATTCGAGCAGTTACGTGGCCGTTTAGCCCACGAGGTGTCGCGCCTGCAAGCGATGGCCACGACCGTCGCGGTGCTCGACGTGCTCGCGGGGCTCGCCGAAACTGCCGCCTTGCAGCGCTACGTTAAGCCGCACGTCGATGAGAGCCTCACGATCCGCATTCGGGACGGCCGGCACCCCGTGGTCGAGCAACTCAGTAGCGATCTGACCTTCGTGCCTAACGACACCGCCCTTGATTGTGACGGCCAGCGGCTGGTGATCCTCACAGGCCCCAACATGGCCGGCAAGAGCACCTACCTCCGCCAAGTCGCGCTGATTGTGCTGCTGGCGCAGATCGGGAGCTTCGTGCCTGCGGCCGAAGCGCACATTGGATTGGTCGATCGAATTTTCACCCGTGTCGGTGCTTCGGACAACCTCGCCGCCGGGCAGAGCACCTTCATGGTCGAAATGCTCGAGTCCGCTCAGATCTTACATAGTGCAACCGCGCGCAGCCTGATTCTCTTGGACGAAATCGGCAGAGGCACCAGCACCTACGACGGACTGAGCCTCGCCTGGGCCATTGCAGAGCATATTCAGGACCGCCGGCATATCGGCGCCAGAACGCTCTTCGCCACGCATTATCACGAAATGACCCAGCTGGAAGGGTTGCGGGAGGGGATTAAAAACTATTGCGTGGCGGTCCAAGAACGAGATGGCGACGTGGTCTTCTTACGCAAGATCATTGCTGGCGGCGCGGACCGCAGCTACGGGATCCACGTCGCGCAACTCGCGGGGTTGCCTCCCACCGTCATCGAACGGGCGAAAGACGTCTTGGCCCAGTTGGAGCAGCCGGATCACACTCTCACGAGCAGGCCCCTCTCGTTCGAGCCCGCTGCCCCGAGTCCGTCGCTCCCCACGCCCCATCCGCTCATCGATGAAGTCAGACAGATCGACCTCTTCTCCCTGACCCCACTCGATGCGCTCAACCGCCTCGCCGACCTTCAGCGTCGAATCGGCCCAGCCGATCGCGACAAATAAAAAAGGCGGCATCCCCTTTCGGAGATGCCGCCTTTCGACACAGACCGCGCTCCGCTTACTTCGCAGCCGCCGCCTTGTTATACTCCGCGGTCCACGGAATCAGGCCGCCAACCGGCTGACCACCAGGGAGCAACACATCGTACAGCATGGGTGGTATGCCCTTGCACATCGAGCCAGCAGGACCTTGGCACGGGGTCGTGTTGAGCTGCTGCTTTGCAGCGGCACAACCGCCCTCATTCTCGTTCGTCCCTTTACAAGCTGGGAGGCGAAGGGCACTAATGCTAAGCGGCTTGCCCATGGCGCCGGACACTTCCGCAAGCTTCTTAACGGAGGAAATCACTCGGTGATTCTGCTCCGGTTCCGTTGCGACGAACTCAATCAAATCCGTCGTGCTGGAAGGCGGGACGTCCTTGGCCGCGGCCGGTCCAGCATGGACACGGCCCATCTTCTTCAAGTCGTCCCAGACAGCGCCCTCCGCGTAGAACTTCAAGTTCTTACCCGGATGAATCTTCTGCCAGAAGAAACCGCTCTCAGCGGCTCCACCGAACACAGACACATTAATCCACACCGCTTGATCGTAGGGATCGATCACGATCACGCGACCCTGAATCGTGGTCGGCTTGCTCAGATCGCCCCACTCAAAGCGCTCTTGAAATGCTTCGATGGCCAACGCGGTGGAGGCGATCGACACCCCCAGCGCTACAGCGGCCACCATGGCCCAACCTTTCCCATGAAACTTCATAATCGCGTCCTCCTTACAGAACATAAAAAATTAAAACTGGTCGAGGTCGATTACTTAATAACCTTAAAGCTCGTGATTGTCCGACCCTCCAAGCTCACTTCCATGGCGACGAGCTCCTGGGAGGCCTTGATGATCTGATCCATAAGCGACTTATCCTTCACGGCCAACCGGACGGTCGTGGCCGCATGGTACCACCCAGAATACGGGTTGTTCTTCTCGGTACCACCCACGAAGCCCCACCCGCAACAGCTCACTAATGGATCGGGTGGCTTCACATCGAGATCGGAAGAGGAACGGCCGTTCGGAGTGCCTGATGCCGGTTCCCCGGTGTTCCAATATTGAATCCCGAAGAGCAACTCGCCATCTGGATTATCGGCCCACTGCGACCAGACACGACCCTTCAGAGTCTTGGTGACCCCAGTTACCTGCATCGGCGTACCACCAACAATATTGGTGGTTGGGCCAGCAGCAACAGCAGGCGCGCCTGCAGGCGCATCAGCCGCCACGGCAAACTCCGCCGCCAGCATGCCGAACATAGACAACATGGCCACGGAGGCGAAAACTACGAGCCTTTTCATACTTAGTCCCTCCTTACATAAAAAGTAACAACGACGAGAATCGATAAACACGAGTTGACGCGCAATAAATTCGTAAATCTAATTCAGCAATCCTTCGATCCACGACAGGAATGTCTCGATTGAGAATCCCTGTCCAAAAGTGAGGCCATGGTACTCAAATCATCCGAAGCCTGTCAAGGAAATGTTCTGCCTGTGTATAATCTTCCACTAATTCGTAAATTGTTTAGATAATCAATGACTTATGAGATTTTACGCGCGCGTGATTTTGACCGCTTTTTAATGCGGGACTGTCATCGATTAGAAAATTCTCATTTATAGGACTGCAAGGTGCGGGGTGCGAGGGGTCCCAATCCTGTGATGGCGAGCGAATCCAACGTGAACAATTGACGCCCGACATGGCGTATCTGCGCCTCGCTCACGCGATCGATTGAAGCGAGCATATCGTTCAGTGACATATGCTTTCCGTAAACCAGTTCATCCTTCGCCAATTTGCTCATGCGGCTGTGCGAGCTCTCCAGACTCAACATTAGGCTCCCCTTCATCTGCGTCTTCGCCCGCGCAAGCTCTTTCCCACCGATCCCCTTGCTCCCAATCCGTCGAATTTCACGGCAGACGAGGTCCACGACACGATCCACCTCGCTCGGTCGGGTCGCCGCATAGATGGTGATCATGCCGCCGTCCGAATAGCCAGCCAGATAGGAATAGATCGAATAGACGAGCCCTCGCTTTTCCCGAACTTCCTGAAATAATCGCGAACTCACACTGCCGCCCAGCACGCTGTTGAGTGCATAGAGGGCGTACCGATCCTGATCGCCAGCCGGCACCCCCTTGAGCCCGAGACAGAGATGGACCTGCTCAAACTTCTTCTTCCGCAGGACGACCCCACCATGTACGTCAGGCGGACGACGCCCGTTGGCCTGGGTGGCTGGTGTGGCGCGACCTTTGCCGAAATATTTTGCGGCTAGGCCCTCCAGCTCATCCTGCTGAAAATTTCCGGCAATTGACAGCACGGTCTGACTTGGCTGGTAGTAGGTCTCTCGATAGTCCAGCAAATCCTGGCGGCGTAACCCCCGGATCGTCTGCTCACGACCGAGAATCGGACGGCCCAGCGGATGACGCCTTAGCACTTGCCCCATATGGAGCTCTTGCACGAGATCTTCGGGATCGTCCTGGACCATGCGGATCTCTTCCAGCACAACCTGTTTTTCTTTTTCGATATCACGGGGGGCGAAACGGGAATGGTGGAACAGATCGGAGAGGAGTTCGAGCGCGTGGGGCAGTTGCTGGTCCAGCACTTTGACGTAATAGGTCGTCGTCTCGCGCGACGTGAAGGCGTTCATCTCGCCGCCGAGCGCGTCGATTTCACGCGAGATCTCGGCAGAGGAACGGGTCCGCGTTCCTTTAAAGAGCATGTGCTCGATGAAGTGGGCGTAGCCGGCTTGGGCAGGCTGCTCGTCCCGCGACCCGGTGTTGACCCAGACCCCAACGGTGACCGACTTCAATGTCGGTATCCGTTCCGTGACGACCCGCACCCCGTTGTCCAGGACGAGCTGACGATACAAAATAGTTACCCGGCAGACGGCCCAGAGGTTGCGCCCTCGGCCGGAGCCGGCATGGCTTCCTTGCGGCTGAGACGGATCTTCCCTTGACGGTCCACTTCCATGACCTTCACCAGGATTTGGTCCCCTTCCTTCACTTCGTCAGAGACCGCCTGAACCCGATGATGCGCCAGCTGCGAAATATGTACTAATCCGTCGGTCCCCGGAAGGACCTCGACAAAGGCGCCGAAGTCCATGATCTTCCGGACCGTGCCCGTGTAGATCTTCCCGATCTCGACTTCTTCGGTAATCCGGTTGATCATGCCCTTAGCCTTTTCGGCCGACGCGCCATCGACCGACGCGATCGTCACGGTTCCGCTGTCATCAACGTTAATTTTCACTCCGCAATCGGCAATGATACTGCGGATTGTTTTCCCGCCCGGCCCGATGATCTCACGAATCTTGTCCTGCTTAACCTTCATCGTGAAAATCCGCGGCGCATAGGCCGACAACGTGGCTCGTGGGGCTTGCAGCGCTTTCTCCATACACCCCAGAATGTGCAACCGACCGGCCTTCGCCTGCTCCAACGCCTTCTGCATCAGGGCCGACGTAATACCGCCGATTTTAATATCCATCTGCAAAGCCGTCACCCCCTGCCGCGTGCCACAGACCTTAAAGTCCATGTCGCCGAGGTGGTCTTCCAGTCCGAGAATATCGGACAGGATCATGACCCGGTCGCCTTCCTTGATCAATCCCATCGCGATTCCAGCCACGGCCTTGCTGACCGGTACGCCGGCATCCATCAATGCAAGACTGCCCCCACAGACGGTCGCCATCGACGAAGACCCGTTGGATTCAAGAATGTCAGACACGATCCGAAGCGTGTACGGGAAGGCGTCCTTGCTTGGAATCACCGGGGCCAATGCCCGTTCCGCTAAGGCCCCGTGGCCCACTTCGCGGCGTCCCGGTGAGCGAAGCGGCCGCGCCTCGCCGACGCTGAACGGCGGGAAGTTGTAATGGAGCATAAACGTCCGCATGTGCTCCCCTTCCAACGCATCGATCCGCTGCTCGTCGTCCGCAGTGCCTAATGTGACGACGGCCAAACTCTGGGTCTCGCCTCTGGTGAAGATCGCAGAGCCATGCGTCCGCGGCAGCGCGCTAACCTCGCAGGTGATCTGACGAATATCGGCTGGGCCTCGTCCATCCGCGCGCGACCCCTTTTCCAGGATCATGTTCCGGACTTCGGTATATTCCAGCTCATGGAACACCAGCTTAACGTGCCGCTCCCGATTGGGATCGTCTGCATGCTTCAGCTGCTGAACAGCGTGGCTCTTAACCTCGTCCAACTTCTCCTGCCGGGCCGACTTGTTCGGGATCATGATGGCATCGCGAATCCCCTGCGCGACCAACGCCTTCACTTGCCCCGCCAGCGCCGCGTCGATCTGCTCCTTTACGACTTTCCGCTTCGGCTTGCCGGCACGGGCTTGCAGCTCGCGAATCTTGGCCACAATCTTCTTGATCTCGCCATGGGCCAGTTCAATCGCTTCCAGCATCACGGCTTCGGACAATTCGCTTGCCCCCGCCTCAACCATCATGACTGCATCGGCCGTGCCCGCCACTACGAGGTGCAACTCGCTCTTCGCCACCGCCTCAAGGTCAGGATTCACCACAAACTTGCCGTCCACCCGGCCGATTCGCACACCGGCGATCGGATTGTCGAAGGGGATGTTCGAAACGGTCAGGGCTGCGGAAGACGCAATGATGGCGAGGATGTCCGAGGAGCCGGTCTGATCGACTGAAAGGACTGACGCGATGACTTGCGTCTCGAAGTAATACCCTTCTGGAAACAGCGGGCGGAGCCCCCGATCGATCTGCCGGCTGGTCAGCACGGCTTTTTCAGATGGACGCGCTTCTCGCTTGAAGTAGCCGCCAGGTATCTTTCCCGCGGCGAATGATTTTTCCTGATAGTCGACCGTGAGGGGCAGGAAATCGATACCGGGTTTGGCGACCTGTGCGGCAACGGCGGTGGCCAATACAACGGTATCGCCGTAGGTGGCCCAAATCGACCCATCGGCTTGTCGTGCGACACGGCCGGTCTCAAGTCGCAAGGTGCGACCGGCAATATCGATCTCAACTATGTGTACCATCTGTCTCTCCTCTGGTTAGGCCCCACAGATGCCCACAGAGAGGGGCTTGCCCCATGTGCAAGCCCCTCTCCGTGTTCACCTGTGCGACTGACGACTACTGCCCGCTGTGGCACCCACTGGCGCCACAGCGAGACGGGATCCTACTTTCTGATGCCCAATCGCTCGATCACCGCACGGTACCGGGCATCGCTCACACCACGAAGATAGTCGAGCAACCGACGACGGCGGCCGACCAACAGCAGGAGGCCACGGCGCGAGTGATGATCTTTCTTGTGCAGCTTGAAATGCTCCGTTAAATACGTAATCCGGGTGGTGAGCACCGCGATCTGGACTTCCGGTGAACCGGAATCCGTCTCATGCTGCCGATGCTGCTTAATTAACTCCGCCTTTGCTTCTTTTAGTAATGCCATGGGGTTCCTTCCTATTCCTTCCCTCCCTCCGCAACGGAGGGTCATCCAACTTGATCGATCAAGACCTTCTCAACCTTGAGCGCCGTGCCCGAAACCTCCGGACATCTCCCGATCGCAATCAACTGCCCGGCGCGATCATGAAGACGGACTGACTCGTGCACGCGCTGCGCGCCAGCAACCGTCCCTTCCCACCGCAGAATCTTCGCCAGCGGCACCGGAGCCCCATGTCGCACTCGTTCGGCAGTCTGTTCGTCTACCACCGCAACCGACAACTGGCGCAACGCCACATCCATCGAAACCAAATCGTCTCCCAACCGGCCGAGGGCATGACGGGCCGCCGCCTCATCCACCGTCAGCGCCCGCTCAATCGTCAAGAAACCGACGCGCCGTCGCTCCAACGACAGCATATGGCCGCCGACGCCAAGCGCTTCCCCAAGGTCCGCGCAGAGCGTCCGGATATAGGTTCCCTTGGAGCAGACGACGTGCAACGTCACATCGCGCCCCTGGATCGCCAACACCTCAAGGGCATGAATGACGATGGGGCGCGCGTCTCGGGCAATCGTTTTACCCGCACGCGCGGACTTATACAGAGGCACCCCTGCGATTTTCACCGCAGAATACATCGGCGGGGTTTGCTTGATCGGTCCGCGAAACCGGCCGACCACCTCATGGATTGCCCCCGCTGTCACCTGACCCGTCGCCCGACTCGCCAGCACCGTTCCCGTCGCATCCTGCGTGTCGGTGGTCTCGCCGAGGCGCAGCACGGTGCGATATTCCTTGTCCCACTCCACGAGATATTCAGCAATACGGGTTCCCCGGCCAATGAGCACGGGCAGCACACCCGTTGCGGCAGGATCGAGCGTCCCCGCATGGCCCACCTTCACACCCCCGAGAAGCTGCCGGACCTTGGCCACGACAGCATGCGAGGTCCACCCCGCTTCCTTCTTGATGCTCAGCACGCCATCGGCAACGACGCCGCTCTGGGCGAGATCCATCATCATGTCCCCGACGCTACAAGGCTGGCGGCGCTTCAGATGCGCCGCCCTCGGCCTCCGTCTTCGCGTGCAGTTCGTCCAACAGTTTCAACACGCGATCGCCCCGTGGCCCGCTGACATCCATGGTAAACACGATCTCCGGCAGATACCGGAGCGCCACCCGCCGCCCGAGCTCGCCACGAATAAATCCGCTGGCCTGCTCCAACCCCAGGAGGACCTGCCGCTCTTCTTCTTGCGTGCCCATGGTCGTCACATACACGCGTGCGATCCGCAGATCGCTCGTCAACTTGACGTCGGTGACGGTCACGGCCTGCACGCGCGGATCCTTGATCTTCCGCATGAGAATGTCGGCCACTTCCATGCGAACTTGATCCGCTACACGATCGGCCCGATTGTATCCCGTCTTGGCCACCGGGCCCTCCACCAGACCTGCCCCTGTCACCACGCTTCTACTCGCAATGCTTACAGCTTCGCCGCGATTTTATCGACCGTATAGGCCTCGATAATATCCCCTGCCTTGATATCATTAAAATTCTCGACGCTAATTCCGCATTCGTAGCCCTGCTGCACTTCGCGGACATCGTCCTTAAAGCGGCGTAACGACCCGAGCTTACCTTCATAGACCACCACGTTGTCGCGAAGCACCCGGACCCCGACCGCCGCGCGGCTAATCGTGCCGTCCTCCACGTAGGCGCCGGCAATGACGCCGGCCTTGGACACCGTGAAGACCTGCCGCACCTCGGCCCGTCCCAGACTCCGCTCCTTGAGCGTCGGCTCAAGCAGCCCTTCCATCGCGGCCTTAATCTCGGTTATCGCATCGTAAATAATGGTGTACTGCCGGATATCAACGCCCTGCTGTTCGGCCAGGGCGGACGCCTTCGGCTCCGGCCTGACATTGAACCCAATCACGATGGCGTTCGACGCGGAAGCCAGCAACACGTCGGACTCCGTAATTCCGCCCACACCGGTGTGAATGACGCGCAACCGGACTGCGGCGGTCGCCAATTTTTCGACGCTCGCGGTTAAGGCCTCCGCCGACCCCTGAACGTCAGACTTGATCACCAATGCCAACTCCTTCACGGAGCCTTCGTTGATCTTGGCAAATAAGTCGTCGAGGGTGACCTTCGCCGACCCGGACAAGCCAGCCGTCCGCTGCTTATGCACCCGATCTTCCGCAATCTCTCGCGCCACCCGCTCATCCTTCACAACCTGGAAGACATCGCCCGCAGAAGGCACCCCAGGAAGCCCGGCAACTTCAACAGGAATGGAAGGACCCGCCACTACCACCTTGGCCCCTGTATGCGTCGTGAGCCCGCGCACTTTTCCACTAAAGACTCCGACGACAAACACATCGCCGACGCGCAAAGTCCCGCTCTGAACCAGCACCGTCGCCACAGGGCCACGGCCCCGCTCCAGCTTGGCTTCGACGACAACGCCCTTGGCCATCCGATGCGGGTCCGCCTTGAGCTCCAACACTTCAGACTGCAGCAGGATCATTTCCAGCAACGTGTCCAAGCCGGTCTTTTCCTTGGCCGACACCTCGACCATAATCGTGTCACCACCCCACGACTCGGAAATAAGTCCATGTTCGGACAGGGCATTCTTGACACGATCGACGTTCGCGCCGGGCTTATCGATCTTATTAATGGCCACAATCATTGGAACGGATGCGGCCCGGGCATGATTAATGGCTTCAATCGTTTGTGGCATCACGCCGTCGTCCGCGGCCACAACGAGGATCACGATGTCCGTAATCTTGGCGCCGCGCCCACGCATCGCGGTGAAGGCTTCGTGACCCGGCGTGTCCAGAAATGTCACCTGCTTTTCGCGTACCGTCACCGTGTAGGCGCCGATATGCTGCGTAATTCCGCCAGCCTCACCTTCTGCCACCTTCGTTTGCCGGATCGCATCGAGCAGCGAGGTCTTGCCGTGGTCGACGTGACCCATGATCGTCACGACCGGCGACCGTGACTCAAGCTGGGCCGCTTCCTCCGTCTGCACGGCGGACTCCAACAACTCCTCTCCAACCTTCTCTGTCGAGAGATCGAGCTTGATCCCGTTCTCGTCGGCAATCATCATGGCCGCGTCCACATTCATCGTCTGATTGAACGTGAGCATCAGGCCCATATCCATCAACTTGCGCATAATGTCGGCTGGGCGCTGGCCAATCAGCTCGGCAAATTCCTTGACCGTCATGCCGGGCGCATACTTGAAGCCCTTCCGGCGCGGCTTCGTAACTTCCCCTGGCATCGCATGATGGACGTGCTTGCTGCGATCGTCACGTCGTTGCTGTAATGGAATCGCGCGAACGTCCTGCCAGCGCGCGGCATCCTCGCGAAGACGCAGCTCTTCCTCTTCCCGCGTACGGCCTGACTTGCGCGCCTTCTTCTTCAGACCCTCGGCTTGAATCTCTTCAAGGGAGAGCGCTTTCTTTTTCCCGGTGGTCAGATCAACGCTAGGGGCAAGAGCCGGCTTGGTGCTAGATAGTGGAGGCGGGGCGGTCGCCGTCCCGACGGACGGCATCGGGTCCGACATGACCGTCAGTTCAGGATGCGGCGCGTGCACGGCCGCAACTGGCGAAGGCGCGTGGACGTGCAGAGGATCGACGCCCGCGGGCCGCATCTCGGTCATTTCCGATTCGGGCAGCGATGCAGAGTCTTCAGCGGACGCCTCATCATCACGCTTACGCTTGATCAGAATGCGGCGCTTATCGGCCTTGGCATCCTCGGCCACCACCGGCGCGGCGGGGGCCAACGCCGCCTTACCCGTCGCTTTCGCGGGAACTTTCGCTTTTGGGCTGAGCTTCGTTAGGACCTTTTGCACCACATCGTCATCCAACGCACTGCTGTGCGACGTGACGGCGATCCCCATCCGCTTCAAGGCGGGAATAAGTTCGCGATTTTCCATCTCGAGCTGTTTAGCTAATTCGTAAACGCGCATGAAGCCTTGACACCTATTCTTCTTTAGCCGGCATCCGACTCTGCCCGAGCCTGTAACTCCTGCTCCTGGGCTTCTTGTTGCTGACGCAGCGCCTCGGCTTCCTCTACAAAGGCCGCCTGAATATCTTCATCCCGCTCGGCTTTTTGTTTTTCGTATTCGGTCGCGCTGATGATGTCGATCTTCCAGCCGGTCAGACGGGCGGCCAACCGGACGTTCTGGCCGTTCTTCCCGATCGCGAGCGACAACTGGGAATCCCCCACTACGACCAGCGCCGACTTCTTCTCTTCGTCGATGCCGATCTTTTCAATGCTCGCCGGGTTCAACGCTGCCGCGATAAACACGCGTGGATCGGACGTCCAGGTAATAATGTCAATCTTCTCGCCGCGCAACTCGCGCACGACTGCCTGAACCCGTGACCCCTTAATGCCCACGCACGCCCCGACCGGATCAACGGCTTTCTCGCGCGACGTCACGGCAATCTTCGTCCGATCGCCGGCCTCCCGCACAATCGCCTTGATCTCGACGATCTTTTCGAGCACTTCTGGGACTTCTAGTTCAAACAGTTTCGCGACAAACTGCGGATGGCTGCGCGTCAAAATAACCTGCACATCCTTCGGGGTCCGGCGTACTTCCAGAAGCATGGCCTTGACCCGATCACCGCGCCGATAGGTTTCACGTGGAATCTGTTCCTGAACCGGCAGGACGGCCTCGGTCCTCCCCAGATCCACCAGGTAGTTCCGGCGCTCCATACCGAGAAGGATGCCGTTGACCAGATCGCCCTGTCGCGTCGAGTACTCTTTTTGTACCGCTTCCCACTCAGCCTCGCGGACCTTCTGAAAAATCACCTGCTTGGCGGTTTGGGCGGCAATCCGACCCAAATCGTTCATCTCGATCAACGACCCGATTTCGTCCCCGACCTCCGCCTCGCTGTCGAGCTGGCGCGCCTCCTGCAGCGAGATCTCAGTTTTGGGATTGGTGATCGTCTCGACGATGGTCTTCTTCGAGACAATCGCAATCTCACCCGTCTTGGCGTTGATCTCGACCTGGATGTTCTCAGTCTGTCCTAACCGCTTCTTAGCCGCCATGAGTAGGGCGGCTTCGATCGCGCCGATCACGCGGCTCTTCTCGATGCCCTTTGATCGGCCAAGCTCATCAATGACGGAAATTAGTTCACGATTCATAGTTCACTCTCCAACGACTGCCCCTGCAGCCACCCTCCAACAATACGGCGATAGACGGCTACCGCGATGATCGACGTCGAAACGGGTTAAAACGTGACGACGCGACGCGCTTCAGCGATCGAGTCGAACCCCAGGAGAACCGTCCGCTCAGGGCGCGGATCACTCACCACCACTGTCACGCCCTGCTCATTCACTGCGGTCAACAGCCCGACCACCCGCCACTGGCTATCAATCGGCTGCCGGAGCTTCACGCTCACGCGCCTCCCCACCGCTCGACGATAATCCTGAATCCGTCTAAAGGCCCGATCCAGACCGGGCGAGGAGACTTCCAGCGTATAGGCATGAGGAAAGGGATCCAGCACATCTAAGGCCGGACTGATCGCGAGATGCGCACGCCCACAATCGTCTACCGTGACACCGTCCGGCTTATCGATATACACACGCACAACGGACCGCGAACCTTGCTCCGCGCAAACAAGGTCAACCAATTCCACGCCCAGAGCCCACAGGATAGGCGATACCACCTCGCTGATGCGGTCGACGACCGGTCGGGACTCCTTCACCGGCACCCCTAGCCCTGCGTCTTTGGATAACACATACACGTGATCAAACAAAAAAGTGGGCCTGAGCCCACTTCCAATCACCAAACCATAGCATGCCTCCTACGCCAAAGCAAGGGGAGCGCTAGCCCGCCAAGCCCGTAAAGCCTGCGGCAAGTCGTTGGGTGATCGGTCCAGGCCGCCCATCCTTAATGACCTTGCCGTCCACCCGAACGACGGCGAGCACCTCGACGGTAGTCCCCGTGAGAAACACCTCGTCCACGCCGTAGAGATCCGTCTGCGTGATACCACATTCCTGAACCGGCAGCCCTGCCTTCCGAGCCAGCTCTAACACGACGGCTCGTGTGACCCCGGACAAAATCGTCGGCCCCTCCGGAGCGGTCATGATCGTGCCACCCCGCACCACCATCACGTTGCTGACCGCGCCCTCCGTGATCGAACCCGCTTTGACCAAAATGGCTTCGAAGACCTGAGCCCGCTTCGCCTGCTGACGGGCGAACACATTACCCAAGAGATTTAAGCTTTTGATGTCGCACCGGCCCCAGCGGATGTCCTCGATCGTTATCGCCTCCACCCCGTCCGTCTGCATTGATCGGCTGAGCGAATGAAGTTCACGAACCGTCATGACGACCGTGGGCACCAGATCCGCCGCGTAGGCATGGTCACGGGGCGCGACCCCTCTGGTCAGCTGAATGTAAATTTTCGCCTCAGGATAGGCCGCCCGCCTGATCCCTTCTAAAAGATGCTTCGTCCACTCGGCGCGGGAATAGGGTTGAATCAGATCAAGCGCCGCCGCGCTACGGTCAAGGCGCGCCAGGTGGGCTTCGAGCTCGAAGGGCTGCCCCCGGTAGGTGCGGAGCACTTCATAAATACCGTCGCCGAACTGAAAGCCCCGATCGTCGATCGAGACCATGGCGTCGGCCGGCGGCATAAACACGCCATTGACGAACGCCACATCCGGCACGGCTACGCACTCCCGTAGGACGAGGCATCGGAAACCGTCACCTCAAAGACGCGCCGATCCTCTGCCGTGAATTTCCACCCCAAGCGTTTCTCAAACAACACCCGATGGGTGCCCAGTTTGACCGGCTGAAACTCAAAGGTCCGCCGCCCGTTATCAACGGCATTATTGCCGGCAATACACAGGTAATCGTCTGCCAGCAGCGATAGCCCCGTCGGATCATAGGTCGGAACCCAGAGTTCCCCTCGCGTCCGATCTTCCCAGAGATGGATCTGGATGGGTCGCGCAAGGGTCGCCTGAATTACCTTGACCCCGTCCGATGCCTGAGAGCCGTCATGGTCGTGGCTCGACGTCATACTCATCTGTACAGTGCCCAACCCTTCGCGCGCGCTGCAGCGAATCTTCTATGTTTTCTTCCTAGGCCCGACAAAAATATCGGCGCCCTCCACCCGCACGTCATAACTCCCCACGCAATACCCGCCCCCGTCCGTTCCTTGCCCGTTTCGGATATCAAAGGCCAGATCATGCCAAGGACAAGCCACAACAAATCCCTTCACGTGCCCTTCGCTCAGCGGGCCTCCCTCGTGGGGGCAGAGATTATGAATCGCAAAGTACGCCCCCTCAACATTAAACACTGCGAGCTCACGATTCTGTACCCTCACGACTTTTGCTTGCCCGGGCTGTAGCTCCTCAACACGGGCGACGGATTGAAATCCTTCTAACATGCGGCACCGACTCCTTTTTTAAAACTTTCCTCAAGCTGCAGACGTTACATCCGCAGCGTATATTTCAGCTCCAACCCGACCGTGACCCCTTCTCGCTCGATAAAGCCGGCTTCCATTTGAATCGCATAGCGCACCGCATCCGGCGCGGAACTATATTGAGGGCAAACCTCGTCCACGCAGGGCACGACATGCGCCTTCAGTCCCACGACATGATGACTTTCATCGATCCAGATCATGTCCACGGGGAATCGATATCCCCTCGTCCAAACATGGTTCTGGCCGGTCGACTCAAAAATATAAAGCATCCCTCTGTTCGCCGGCAACGTCTCTCGAAAGGCGAGACCAAAAAGCAACTTCTCCGGCGTATCCGCCACCTCCGTCTCAAGCGTCCGGCCGTTCGGAAAGGACACGATAATAATGGTCTCGTCTTTGCGATCAATCAGAAAAAACGAGGCGCTCATCAGAAAAATCGCCATAAGGACGAGAGTGATAATGCGCTTTTTTTTCTGCTCCCGATCGCTGACCGAGGGACTGGCCATAGCGCTACTCTCTCACGAGTCGTACGGGGTGACTGGGCTCAAAGACCCATAAACGGGCCCATAATACAGGTCGTCTAGGCCTTCTGGGCAAGGACCGTTCTGTTGACTTAGAAAAGAACGCCGGACTAGAATGAGCTCATATCCTCCCGCGCACTATGTCGTGGCAGGATGGGCTTGTCAATCACTTGTGTTTCATTGTGGTGAGAAGGAGGCGAGGGTCATGGCGCTGCTGATTACTGATGAATGTATCTCTTGTGGGGCTTGCATCCCTGAATGTCCGAACGAGGCGATTTTTGAAACTCGCAGCGACGCCGAAGCGAAGGGCCATCATGTCGGCGACGGTCAGGGCGTGGGCGATAGTATCTATATCATTACACACGAACGCTGCACCGAGTGCGTCGGACACTTCGACGAGCCGCAATGCGCGGCGGTCTGTCCCGTCGACAATTGCTGCATCTCAGATCCGATCTATCCCGAAACAACGGACGTTCTGCTGGAGAGGGCGAAAACGCTCAATCCGGACAAGACGATTGACCCAACGAAGATTTGGAGCGGAGTCCGCAACTAACCTGTCCTGTCATCGCGCAATCCTGAAGGCCCTACTTCTCACAAGAGCAGTAGGGCCTTCCTGTTGCTCCATCGACCCCCACAGCGCCCCCTTCCTGGACTGCCTTCCCACTTAATCGCACCGCACTCAAAATGAGGGCCTCGGCAGGTCCTCGGTGCAGCCAGCCACGATTGCGTGCGTACCGAGACCCACTCGCCGGGGGTTGCCATCATGATGGCTTGGTACACGATCGTGAGCCAACGACGCAAGACGCCCCTCACCCGCAAACATGTTTAAGAGTGATCGTGCGGGGAGATCGCGGTGGGGGTCAAGAGTGCTCGCTCGGACCTGGCCCTCACTGCCGAGCTGCACAAGAAGTCTGCGTAGCACAAAAAACCACCGCCCTCTCCGCGTGATCGCAGAGAGGGCGGTGATAACTCACCTCTGATAAAAACTACTTGATCATCAAAATCTTACCGGACAGATGCGCCGGATGCAGATGACAGCGATAGGTCAACGTATTCCCCTGCGTGGCATAGAACATGTCGCTGGTCGGAATACCGATGTACTTCGTTTCGCCAGGCTTCAACACAATTTTGGCGTTCATCACCGTCGGAGTCAAAGAATTCGTGGCATCAGTCATCTCAAACCCATGCTCGGCAGTCGCATTATTCGTCACCTTGAGCAAAACTGGACGCCCCGGCCGAACTTTAAAATCGATGACCGTGACGGACGGATACCACGACTTCAAAGCGCCAATCTCAACTGCGAATAGCTCGGCATCAACGTCCAGCTCACTAAACAGCTGGCCAACAACTCTGCCAGTGGCCAAATCTCCGACTTCGACTCCGCCAGCTTGGAGCGCAAACGCGGTGGATGCCCCACCTACCGCCAACATGAGGCCGAAGAAGACCCCTAACATCGTTTTGCCCATGACCTACCTCCTTAAAAAAAAGAAGAGAGTGAATCGGCTTGGTAGCACCCGCCCGCCAAGCCCGCGCGGTCTAAACCCCAACTGACAAAGACTTCTCTAGAGCGAATTCCTGTTTGATGCTTGCTCCGCGATCATCACGGAGGCCTCTTATAGCACGGTAACGAAAATAGACGCAAGCAGGTTTCTTCGGCTCTTTCTGAAAGGCCCCTCCGAACCCGCGACGCTAGACTACCTCAAGATTCTGATCTATTTCAACATCTTAGTGCACGGTCACGCCTTCAGGAGACGCGGCGTGCACGGCCGATCCCATCAAGAGATCGTACGGCGCATAGTTGTCCGTGAGCACGATGCCCGGTTCCCAGGGGAGTGCGCGATGCCCCCTCAACAGGGCAAGGGCCTCGAAGGGAAGCCGCTGCCGCTCAACCAATCGGTTCACGTGATCCGCAATGGTCGTGAGATAGTGTGACGCGAGTGCGGCCCCGGCAAAAAAAATCAGATTCTCGGACTTCGTCTGAGCCGACCTCCAGGGCCCCTTGACGGCAAAAGACTCGATATTGGGAAACGACCGTCTCATCGTCTGCACGACTGCATTGGCCCGCAGCAAATCGCCTCCCTCCCCAGACGAGGCCAGATTCACCGCCAAGATCCCGTTCGGCTTCAAATGGGCGCGCACCTCGGCGAAGAACTCAGCGGTGGTCAGATGAAAGGGAACCATGTGGCGCGCAAAGGCATCGACCCAAATAAAATCATAGGTCTGCGCCGTGGAGTGCAGAAAGACTCTGGCGTCCCGGATATGCACGTGATGCTGCCGCGGGGGCTGATAGGAAAAATACGTTTCGGCTAGGCGCGCAACGACGGGATCAAACTCAACCACATCCATTTCTAGGTCAGGCCACCGTTGGGCAAGCCACTTGGCCAACGATCCGCCTCCATGGCCTAAGATCAAGCCCTGCTTCGGCTCCGGTACCAACGCGAGCGATGCGACCATCAACTGGCTATACGGAAGAAACAACGTGACTGGGTCCGCCTTCCACATGACCGCATGGAACGTCCGATCTAGGATGAGATACCGGAACAGATCGTCATCACGGACTCGGACTTGCTGATAGGGACTGTCTTCCTGATAGACCGGCGGCTTCAACTTCTGAATCGGCGACAGGGCCCCGGCTCCCAAGCCGCCGACACAAAGGATGAGGAGACCGATCACAACGGGCCTCGCGGTCGTCCCCCGAATCAACCACCAGAGACCAAGCCCCACCTGAATGGCGCCGAGCCACGCCACCAGCGCCTGACTGCCGATCCACGACAGAAAGAAAAATGCCGTTCCCCAAGTTCCCAATAAACTTCCCATCGTGGAGAGCGCGATCATCCGGCCTGTCTGCCGACCAAAATGAGCAAGGTCCGACACGGCCAATCGCAACATGGCCGGCAACACGCCACTCAACCCAAAGGCCGGCGGGCCTAGCAACAGCGCCGCCGCCACGCAGGGTCCCCACCGTGGATCCTCAATCGCCGCCGCGACTGCGAAGAGGACCGGCTGACTGAGCCAGGCGATTAAACAGGTCCAGGCTCCGGAGAACAACAACAGGCCGGCCAGCACCTGTCCCCCACGATAGCGATCTGAGACCCAGCCCCCAAAGGCATACCCGCCGCTCATTGCGGCAAGAATCACGCCGATCAAGGCCCCCCAGACGAACAGAGAGCTTCCGAAGACCGGCGCCAGGAGCCGGCTGCCCAAAATTTCAAGCGCCATGACCACGGCACCGGTCACCACTGCTGTGGTCAAAAGCAACCAGCGAGGTATGTGTGTGGATCGAGGCATCGGCCTTATCTCGAACGAACTGGTAAGGGCAACGCAGACTCCAGCGTGGTCACAGACCGCCCCAGTTTTTAAAGTATCGCAACAGATCACGGACCGAGATGATCCCCACGATCTGCCCCTCGTCAGAAATTGCCAGATGCCGAATCCCCTGCTCGGCCATCATTTCACTCGCCTCATGGGCCGAACTGGCACTATCGATCGACAGCAGCGGGTGGCTCATCACGGCACGCACTTGCGTTTGCTCCGCCGGCTGTCCCTCGGCCATCCCCTTGCGGACCAAATCAGACTCGCTAACTAGGCCACTGTACTGGCCCGCCTCATAGACCAACAAGGCACCAACCTTCGCCTCACGCATCGCCCTCGACGCCTCCAGCAGGGTCGCATCAGGACTGATCGTGCGCAAAGTTCTGCACATCATCACGGCCAGCGGTTGCTGTAACGGTCCGTTCTGAGTCGCCATACAATTCGTCCATCCCCTTGAGGGGGCAAATACTACTCAGCCCACGGACAGCTGTCAACGAATGGGACCTCCCGATGGGCGAGCCTCGAATAACCTCGTTGCTCACCCACGACCCCATTGCTATACTGCCCCGACCGTTCGTGATGAGAGGAGGACCGTGCCCATGCATATCAGTGTTATTGGAACCGGCTATGTCGGGCTGGTCACAGGCGCCTGTTTTGCGGAGTTCGGTGTGACCGTGACCTGCATGGACACCGACGCCGGACGGATCGCCAGACTGGAGAAGGGCGATGTGCCGTTTTATGAACCGGGCATCTCGGAGCTCGTCGCCAAAGGCATTAGAGAGAAGCGGATTAGCTTTACCACTGACGTCGCCCAAGCCGTCAGCAAGGCCCTCGTCATCTTCATTGCCGTCGGCACCCCGCCGCGCGCGGACGGGTCCGCCGATCTCTCCTACGTCGAAGACGTGGGTCGCGGCATCGCCCAAACCATGACCGACTACAAAGTCATCGTCACTAAATCGACCGTCCCGGTGGGAACAGGCGAAAAGTTGCGCGAGGTCATCAACGCCCACCAATCCGGCACGCTCAGCTTCGACATCGTCTCCAACCCAGAGTTTCTGCGTGAAGGGTCCGCCATTGAAGACTTCATGCGGCCGAACCGAGTTGTTATCGGCGCAGACAGCGACCGGGCGATTGGAATCATGAAAGAACTCTATCGTCCGCTCTATCTCATCGAAACGCCTTTCCTCGTGACCGACATTCCGACGGCCGAAATGATCAAGTACGCCTCCAACGCCTTCCTCGCCACCAAAATTTCCTTCATCAACGAAATTGCAACCATTTGTGAACAGGTGGGCGCCGACGTGCAGATGGTGGCGAAGGGGATGGGGCTCGACAACCGGATCGGGTCGAAGTTTCTCCATGCCGGACCCGGATTCGGCGGATCCTGCTTTCCGAAAGATCTGGCCGCACTTGTCCAGACGGGCGAGCGCGTTGGCTATCCCCCGCAGATCGCCGAAGCCGCGATCCTCGTCAACGCGCAGCAACGGACTAGAATGCTTGAAAAAATCACGAAAGAGACGGGGGGACTCACGGGCAAGACCTTCGCGATGTTGGGCCTTTCCTTTAAGCCCAATACCAACGATTTACGGGATGCCCCAGCGCTGGCTCTTGCGCAGGAACTCATCAAGCACGGCGCCACGGTTCGCGCCTACGATCCTGCCGCCCTAGCGGAAGCCTGTCAGCTCGTCCCAGAGCTCGTCCCCTGCACGGATGCCTACGAGACCGCACAAGGCGCGGATGCCCTGATCCTGATGACCGAATGGAATCAGTTCCGCACCCTCGACTTCACCAAGCTGAAAAGCTTCTTGCGGCAGCCCCTCTTCTTCGACCTCCGCAATGTCTACGATTCCGACCGAATCACGAGCTTGGGCTTCCGACATATTTCGGTCGGGAGGCCCAGCAAGGCGCCCGCGCCGGCCAAACAATAATGCATTACGTCAGTCGCGGCGCTTCAGCGGCCTTGGCGTCCTCGTTTGTTTTGGGCTTGTAGCCCATCCGGTCCAAGACCTTCATCACCCGCGTCTTCAAGCGATCATCGGCATTGGCCAGGGCGGTGGCCAGCGGCTCAACGGCGGGCTTGCCGATCTTCCGGATGATTTCCGTCACGGATTGCCGAAGCTCCTCTTCCTCGGACACCAGCAGGGGCACGAGCGAAGAGACCGCGGGCCCGCCGATCTTAATCAACGAATCATAGGCGCGCTGCCGAACATCGCCGACTTCATCCACCAAGGCATCAACCAAGGGCTGCACTGCGCGCACTTCTTTCAGTTCACCCAACACTTCCGCCGCATACTTCCGATTGAGCCAGTGGGTGTCTTTGAGGTCTAGGAGCATCGCGTCAGCGCGTGCCGCGTTGGGATCCTTCGCGCGAATCCGAAAGCTCTTGGCGACACGCTTGCCGCCTTCTTCGACGACGCGGATCGTGGCGCCATCGCCGACCTTGAGCTTCTTCAGCTCTTCAAGCGCCTCGTCGTCTACATCCAGTACGACCGTCTTGCCATCATAGGCCAACAGCTCCACTTCGACCTGTTTCGTCTCAGGGTTCACCGCGACGACCCGTTCCGTCACAAGGTTAAACCCGTCCTTCTTCGCGCCGCCCTTCGGACCGATCTGAATCAACTTTTTAGGAGCTTCGTCCGCCATGATGTATGTCCTTTACCTCGAAATAAATTACGACTTCGCTTTCCACCCAAAACTTGCCAAGACGCCCTCAACCGTTTCCTGCACCATCGTGTTCTCATCTTCGAGCAGCGGCAGCAAGGGATCGATCGCTTCCTTCGCCCCGAGCCGCGCAAGCGACTCCGCTGCATTCCGCCGCACGAGCCAATCTTCATCCTTGAGCGATTCGATCAAGGGACCGACGCCGCGGGCATCGCCGATCTTGCCCAGGGCCTCGGCCGCATGGCGGCGCACCATCCAATTATTGCCCAAGAGTCCCTCGATCAAGGCCTCCACGGCCCGCGCATCGCCAATTTTCTTAAGTACCCGCGCGACATCCTCGCGTACAGTGTTGTCGGTCAGCGCCTCGACCAGCCCCGGCACGGCTCGCGGATCGCCGATGCGCTCTAGCGCCCAGACGGCCGCGGTCCGTACCGCGCCATCCTTATCCTTAAGGGCCTTCACGAGGGGATCAATCCCCCGCTGATCCTTAAGCTTCCCCAACCCCGCCGCCGCTTGCTCGCGAATCGCCCATTCATCGTCCGTCAGCGCTTCAATTAAGGGATCGACGACCATGGGACCGATCCGCACGATCGCGCTAGTCGCCGCTTCCCTGATCAACACATCTTCGTCCGCCATGAGCGCGATCAGCGGCCCCACCGCGTCCTCGCCCACCTGACTCAAGCTGGCAATCGCATGGTCGCGAAGCGCTTCATTATTATCCCGCAGCGCTCCGATCAGTTGCTCGATCCGTTCCGCCTGCACATCCTCACTCATCGTCGTCCTGCCCTCCCTGACTCCCGACAGGCGTCCCGTCGAGCGCTTCCAGTTTATCGGCAATTAAGCCTGAATTGTACGCAACAAGGCCATCCCGGTCTGTCCTCAACCGGTCGAACAACTCTTTGTGTGGACGTAGCACTTCCACATCCTTCACTTTGGCCAACGCCTCCATGGCAAAGACCCGCAAGGGGCGAATGGGGATAGCCTCGATATACAGTTGGGCCGGCCTGGCATCACCGATCAAGCCCAAGGATTTCATCGCCAGCTCCTTCACGCCCGTATCCTTATCGACCCGCAACCGCTCCATCAAGGGCTCCACCGCGCGCACATCGCCAATCTTGCCCAACAAGTCAGCCGCCGCTTCACGGATAACCCAATCATCGTCCTCCAGATACTCGATTAAAATCTCCACGCTCGGACGACCGATCGCCAGTAAATTAATCACGGTGCTCATGCGAGCCTCTTCCCGTTCACTCAACTCTTCAATCTCGCGAAGATCATCGAACACGCTGTTGATGCGCTCACGAATGGCCGTCAACTTCTTAAGCGTCCGCACGGCAATGTCGCGAATGGCCGGCTGCCCCATGGCCGCGATAAAAGCATCCGACGACCGGGGGTCAAGCAGCCGCTCCAACATTGTTGCGGCCAGAATCTGCGCTTCCGGATCGGGATGGATCAACATCTCGCTCAACGGGGCGATGGCATTAGGAATCACCCCCAACAACTGCGAGGCCACCAGGCGAGTCTCGTCATCTTTTGATTCATAGACCAGCGCGGTCAACGCCGCGGCAGTCATCTCATCCAGCACCCCAGCCATATGCTCCAACGCTGATGCGCTGGCCTTGCGGACCGCCGCATCGTCATCGCGGAGCAAGCGGACCAACGGCACACCGGCATGCGGATCGTTCACGCGAGCCAGCATGGCCGCGGCCTCAGCTTTCAGTGCGGGCGCACCGGTCGCCAGCGCCTCGACCAACGCCTGCACCGCACGGGGGCCCCCGGACAGGCAGGCCGCCGTCGCGCGCATCCGCCGCCAGTCCTCTTCATGAACGAGCTCGGCAACCAGCGTTTCAATCGTTTCTTTCGACATCGTTTCTTTCGAAACAGACACGAGGCTCACGGCAAGAGAGCGTCGTCGTCTATCGCCTTCGACGCCCAGCCCGTTTGCCTCTGACCGTACGCGCCTCGCCTTCTCTTACACCCGCCCAGCCCGCCAGCCTACTCGGGCCAAGGTCTCTTTGACATGGTATACAATATTGTCATCCGACTCGTGCGCCAACATCGCCAACAGGGGCGCAATCACAGCGTTCCCAAATCGTGTCAACGCCTCGGCAGCCTCCGCGCGCGTCACGGTATACCGGAGGGTCTTCAGGAGCGACGGAATGGCCGCTTCGTCACGGATCACACCCAAGGCCCTGACGGCCGCACCCATCGTCAGGATTTCTTCATCCCACTGATCGCCACAGCCCTCCATCGAGCGCGCGGCATCAGGGTCGCCCACTCGCTCAATAACCGCAATCAATACCGGCACCGCAGACCGATCACCGATCTTGCCCAACGCCTCCACCGCCAAAGGCCGCAGCCCGGCTGTGTTCATCGCCGTCACGAGGAACTCAATCGCGCGCACATCCCCGATCTGGCCCAATGCGCGAACGGCATCCTCGCGAACTGCTCGGTCCCGATCGTTGACGAGCACCGATAGCAGAGGGTCTACCGCGTCTGGCGACCTCGTTTTCCCTAACGCCTCGACCGCATGCAGCCGCACCAACCATTCCGTATGAGTCAGCGCCTCGAGCAGCGACGAGAGCGCCGCCTCGCCGATTGCCGCAAGGGCCGTCGACGTTTCCTCACGCACGGCTTTTACCTTGTCCTGGAGCAACGGCACTAATGACACCACGGCCCCTGCGTCGTGAATCAGGCCCAAGGCCTTGGCCGCATGCATCCGCACAATCCAGTCCGGACTCTTCAGCGCCTTGATGAGTGGCCCGAGCACCCGCACATCGGCAATCGCGGCCAACACCGACGAGGCCAACTCCTGAACCGTGAGCACGGGATCGGCGAGGCAGGCCCCCAGGGTCATCACGGCCGGCTCGCCGATCGCCAAGAGCGCCCCCGTCGCCGCGTCGCGCACCGCGCGATCACCGTCACGCAACACAGAGACTAATGGGACAACCGCTCTTGGATCCCGAAGTCGGCCCAGAATCATGGCCGCCTCTTCACGAATCGCCCAGTCCTCATCTTTGAGAGCGGCGATCTGTTCAGCTACCGCGTCCGCCATAGTGTTCCGCTACCTGCTAGCCTCGTTGGGCATAATCACCAGACGGGCCAAATCGTCCCGTGTCGCCGAGCGGCATGTCCACTCGGGCATTGTCGACCACGCTCGAGTTCACGGTGATGTCTTCCGGCGCTGGCATCCAACCCAATTTCTCAAGCGTCTCCAGCGTCAATTGCCGCAAGGCATCTTTTGCCGTGAGTCGGACCGACGCGTAGGAGAGCACCCGCTCCCCTTCTTTAACCACTTCAGAGGCTTTCGGGTCGTACAGAAAGGCAATCAGCGGCTCGATCGCCGTATCGCCAATCGTCGCGAGGGCGGCGCTCGCCTTCTCACGCAACACACCATCTTTCAAGAGCATGATCAAATCAGGGATCACACGTGGATCGCGGAACTGGCCCAGCGCCGTCGCAGCCGCTTCCTTGATAAAGGCATCTTCGCTGACGATACACCCAGGAGTCGGAGTCCCATCCTGCTTAATCCCCTTCCCCTTCAAGGCATCCAGTACCGAGGGCAGGGCGCGCGGATCCCCGATCATGCCGAGCGACGCAATGGCATGTCGCTTCACGACCCCGTCCTTCATTGCCTCGATCAAGCCATCGATAGCCCGCGGATCGCCGATCTGGCCCAGGGCAATCGTGGCATCTTCCCGGACGGCCCGATCCGGATCTTTCAGCATGGCAATCAAAATATCGACAACCTTGGAGTCCCGCACCCAGGTTCGTCCAATTTGATAGTCCGTGGTCATCCCGCCGAGCGCACGGGCTGCATGACACCGCACGATAAAATCTTTATCCAGAAGACATTCCATCAACGGATCGACGGAAGGCTGGCCGATCGCGATGAGGGCGGTCCCGGCTGTTTCTCGTACGGTTTTCGAGGGATCGCGAAATAGTTTGGTCAAGACGGGGATCGCTTTGGGGTTGCGGATCTTGCCCAACGCCTCTACCGCGGCGCTCTTCACGGCGCCGTCACGATCGCGACAGACGAGCATAAGCGCCTCGACGACTTTCGGATCTTTGATCTCGCCACAGACTTTTGCGGCATGCTCGCGGACGCGCCACCGCTCGTCTTTTAATGCGACGATCAAGCGATCGACCGTCATCGCCCCCATCGAGGCCATAGCCTCGACGGCATCGTTCCGCACATCCATAGTGGCATCGTTGAATAGGACGATGAGCGCTTCCACAGCTTTCGTCCCACCGATCTTCGCCACGCCACGGCCCGCATGGGCCCGCACGCTCCAATATTCGTCTCCGCAAGCCCCAACCAGCGCGTCCAAGGTAGAAGGATTTGCGAGTTCCGCAAGGGCCTTGGCCGCCTCTTCGCGGGTAGCATCATCGACATCCTCGAGTGCCTCTAAGAGATCATCAAGCGTCTGAGCCATGAGTGCCGCTCCTCTACGGATAGTAGTTGTCGCGCTGGCCGCCATGCGGATAGGTCTGGCTGCAACGGACGGTTAAGGTCTGGGTCCCTCGCCCCTCCACACATTGGTTGAAGGCCTGGGCAATATCCAGCTTACCCTCCAGATTCACCGTGAAGGGGAAATCAAAAGTGAAGCTGATGAACTTATACTTACCCGGCTTTAGTTTGAGGGTGCGGGACTCGGTCGTCCTGTAGGCATCCATAGACTCAGGGTCCGACGCCTGAATAGGCGGAGTGACGCCCGGCACATACCACCAAGTCTGAGGATGAATTTTCGTGGCGTCGACGGTGATGACATGTTCCTGCGTATAGGCAGCAGGTGGACCGGCTGCGAGCGCCGAGAAGACGACCGAAGAGGCCAGCACGCCCCCGAGCAGGCTCACGATCATGTACCATTTTACATGCGGCATCCTGCAACCTACTCCAATAAGGATAATCTGGGGGCCGGGACAAAGGCAGCCTGAAAGATTTCTTCCACGGCATGACTCTCCCACTCTGTATGAGTCTGTAATCCCAGCGTCCGCATCACCGTCGCGCCCGTATCTAAGATCGAGACCGGCTGGTGGATCGCGTACCCATGCTTGACCCCACCCCCCGAGGCAATCCAAGGCACCATCGGCACGGCTGCGTCAGCCTGCTCTTGACCAGGGTCCTGGCCGGGCGCGCTGAGCGAGGTCACGAACAGAGTCGTCCCCTTGATCAGCTTTTTTTCTTTATAGAGATCCAACACCGAGGTGATCGCCTTATCGACCGAGCGCAGGGCCTCGCGGTACTCCTTCGAGGTCCAGCCCTGTACCGCGCCGACTCGACCGGCCTCAGGAAGATGCACGACCAAAAAATGTGGCAAGGCAGGGATGGCATGGCCGTAACCATGACCGCTGGTCGCTTTCTGAAAATATTGACGGATATAGGACACGATCCGGTCCGTGCTGCATTCAGGCTTCAGAGGCCCGCACATCTGATAATCGGTGTAGGGCTCCGGTCTCGCCAACTGATAGAGGGATTCGTCCATGAGGAAAATCGCACTGTCGCGGCCCCCGCTCAAGTCGAGATAGTCGAACACGCTCGGGACGCGTGGATACCCACGGCTAAACTCAAAAACGTTCCAGGTGATACCATGCTTTTCAACCGGCATCCCCGTAATTAACGACACCATCGTCGGGAGCCGCAAGGCTGGTTTGACCGCCGTAGCCGACCAAGTGACGGACCCCTCCTTCACCACCCGACTAAGAGTCGGCATCGTGCCGCCCTTCAGGGAGTCCTGGCCAAACCCTTCCAGGACGAAAAGAATCACATGTTCGGTCTGGACCACCGCCGCCACCGCCGCGCCAGGCTGGAACCACAAGCCAAGAGCAACGCATAGTGTGACAAGTATGCGAACTGACCATCCACGATTGAGGCGACGTAACATACCCTCAGGCCCCTCCCTTTTATTCCAATCGAACACCCAATTTATCATGCCATTTTCCGCCGAAACAAGGGATTAAGAGGCCCCGTAGGCAAGATTGGCGAGGATTTGCTTCGCCACGAGGCATCTAAGCACATCTTGCCTGCGTGAGTTCGAGCCGTGGCAAAGGCTCACGTGCGAGCCCCAAACATTTCTGCTGCGAACATTTTCAGAAATGAAACGTTTCCCTCCAAGAATTGCGATGCGGGCGACCAAATGTTTCTTTCCTTTAACTCTTACTGTGTGCAATAAAGTGTGCACTGAGAGCATCGAGTTCAGTGATAGTGTGTCATTAATTCAAACTGGTAAGCAATTGAACCGTTTCGCGGCTTTCTGAAACATATAACCTCGTGGATGTAGCTCCCCGTGCCAATTGAAAATAATTTCCAACATGACGAAATGTCGCGGAAAAATCCCGGCGAGCGACTCACCATTCGTGAGGCGACCCTGGGAGTGCTATCGGAGTTGCCGTCCGGACAGGAAGTCATGGCCGCAACCGGCAAATCTCTATCGCAAGCGGGCGTCCGTCTGATCGTCTTACTGCATGGCTCGATCATGGGGACTGATCTCTTCGGGGCTCAACGGCTGGATGAATTGGGCGGGCTGAAACGTGGCTACTCACGCGGCGTGACGGGCGTCGATGCCCTCCTCGCGCTACTACGAGACGGGAGCAATGGGATTGCATCTCTACCCGGCGGGTTGAAGCCACCGCTCCCTAACGATGACGCCACCAAGCGGCTGATCGACGAGCAGATCGGGGATGCGGGCAACTTCACAAACGCCTACGTGGAGCTGATGAAACACTCGCTGAACCGGGGCCTCAATCGTCAAATCCATTGCGTTCGAGAACTCTGGTCCTGCGAACACCATCACCTGGGCCGTGCCTTGGCGGCCACCTCGCTGCTTGGACGGCTACGTGACTGGACCGAAACCCACAAGCTAGGCGAAGGAGATCGAATCCTCCTACAGGCCCATGGACAGGCCGGCTTAGTCCTCGCCCTCGTCTCGAATCTCTTATGTGTAGCCGCATCCAGCAGCAGGACGAGACTGTTCGCTCTCCTGTCGGATTTCGCTACTCAGATCAATCGGCCAGACATCACCACGACGATCCAACGGATCACCCCCTTCCTATCGGAAGGCACCCTCCTGAATGGAGCGGCGCTGGACGTCGTCACCTTCGGCATGCCAGTCCGGTACGGATGGGACCTGTCAGGAATAGGCAAGCTACTGCACATCGTCAACCATCGGAATCTTCGGACCGATGGCAAGGCCTGGCTCGCAAAAATGGAGCTGCCCCAGATCACCATGGAAATGCCGATGGCCTGGGGCGGAGATTATGTTCAGGAAATGGCCGTGGCCGGCAGCGATGCCGTCCCGGAAGGCGACGCGGCGAAAGCCGCCAACAAAGCTGTGTGGGAAATTGTCGAGCCCTTCGACGGATTCGAACGCTGGCTCGAATGTGCGCGGCGCGCCGTCCGCATCCCAAGCGAAGGGCTGGGCCTGCTCATCGACTACAAAGACTTCACCGGCTCAACCAACGTGCGCGACCACTACTTCGGCCACGCCGCTTATACCCGCCTTAACACGATGCTCTTCAATACGACAGAAATTACGCAAGCCCTCTACCCGACTTCATAACAAGTGAAATTCCCTAACACCATCACGGCGCTTACGGATGCGCCAGTCGCCAGTTATGACCTGTCCCCATATCGACTTTTAGGGGTACGGACAACCCAATCCTCTTTCCCGCCCCTTCCATCTCCTGTTTCACGCGCTGCTTTGTTTCTTCTAAGTGTTGTTCCGGTACCTCGAAAATCAATTCGTCGTGGACTTGGAGAATCATCTTGGTATGGGGCAGCTCATGGGCCAGCAACCGGCTCACGCTGATCATTGCTACTTTAATGAGATCCGCCGCTGAGCCTTGGATTGGACTGTTCACCGCCATACGTTCACCGAAGCCCCGTTGCACAGGATCTCCGCTCTGCAGCTCAGGAATGGGACGCCGCCGCCCGAGGATCGTAGTCGTGTAGCCCTTCGTTTTGCCTTCTTCGATATTCCGGTCCATCAAGGCCCGCACGGCAGAAAACTTCTCAAAGAAGGTCTCAATGTATTTCTTCGCCTCCGCCTGGGTCACGCCAATATTCGACGCCAGACCGAATGGGCTGATCCCATACACAATCCCGAAGACGACTGTCTTGGCCACGCGTCGCATGTCTCGTGTGATCTGACCAGAGGGTAGGCCGAAAATCTCCATAGCGGTAGCCATATGGATATCCTGCCCTTTGGCAAACACCGCAAGCAAGCGCGAATCTTGCGACAGGTGCGCGAGGATGCGGGGCTCGATCTGACTATAGTCGGCACAGAGCAAGGTATGGCCAGGAGGCGCGATGAAGGCTTCTCTGATTCGGAGTCCGTACTCGCCCTTCACCGGAATATTTTGCAAGTTCGGCTCGGTGGAGGAGAGCCGTCCAGTCGCTGCGACGGTCTGATTGAGCGAGGTATGGAGCCGTTTGGTCTCAGGGTTCACCATCTCCGGCAAGGCATCGACATAGGTCGATTTGAGCTTGCTGAGGCTCCGATAGTTCACAATCTGCGCGGGCAATTCATGCTGCGCAGCGAGCTGGGCTAGCGTGTCTTCATCGGTTGAGTAGCCGGTCTTGGTCTTCCTGATCGGCTTGAGCCCCAACTTCTCGAAGAGCACCGTGGCAAGCTGCTTGGGCGAATTGATGTTGAACTCGCCACCGGCCAGGCCCTGAATCGTTTCGATCATCTTCTCGAGATCATGCTCTAACTCTTTGCTCAGCGTGTGCAGGCCCTCGACGTCCAACAAAAATCCATTCCGCTCGATCTCGGCCAAGACGGGTATGAGCGGTATCTCCACATCGTTGAACAGCGCACGGCTGCCCTGCTCCGACAACCGTTCCGTTAAGGGCTGCGCGAGCCTAGCCAGCGCCCAGGCTGCCTCCGTGGCTTCTTCACGTGATCCTCTGTCCGCGTCGTCAAACAGGGATTTCGGAGCAGCCTTCTCCTGCTTGCCAGTCCCGAGCCGATGGTCCAGAAGTTCCAACGCAACCGTCTCAAGCTGGTGATCACGGCGGTTAGGATTAAGAAGATAGTCCGCCACCATAATGTCCAAGAAGGGGCCTGCGAGGGTCACCCCGATACGGTGAAAGGCCAGCAGGGTCGCCTTTAGATCATGAACCACCTTGGTTCTCGTGGAGTCATGTAGCAGTGCAATGATCGGCCTCATGTAGGCCTGAACGTTAAGTGGAATGAACGCGCTCCTGTCTCCACTACACAGTGCAAAGCCCTGAACATCTGCCTGTGCCCCGGCTCCAGGGGCCAGCAGACATTGCAGACCGAGGACACCTCCCTGCGGCAAGCTCTTCACAAATCGCTGCGCAGAAGATTCATCCTGTACAAGTTCCGTCTCCACCACAGCCTTCTCCGGGTGCGTGAAGGAGGACTGAAACGTTTTGAGGAGTCCGATGAACCCCAGCTCGTTCAACAAGTTGATGAGCTGGTCCTGATGTGGAGGCTTGAGATGATAGGTCTCTGGCTCAAAGGGGATGGGACTATCCAGCTGGATGGTCACCAGCCTCCGGCTAAGGCGGGCGTTCTCTGCCTGGTCGATCAGGAGGGCTTTAATTCTGGGAGGGGTAACCACATCGACACGGCGTAGAAGCTCATCGATCGTCCCGAACTGGGCGATCAGCTTCATCGCCGTCTTCTCGCCAATGCCCTTGACGCCGGGAATATTGTCCGACGCATCGCCCATAAGCCCCATGATCTCCACGACACGTGCGGGCTCCACCCCGAACCGTTCGAGACATTCCGCTTCGCCAAGCCATTTATCTTTCACCGGGTCGTAGATACGCACATGAGCCGTCAGGAGCTGAAACATGTCCTTGTCGCCCGTGACGATGACAACATCAAATCCCGCCTGTTCTGCCTGGTGGGCAAGGGTGCCGATTAAATCGTCCGCCTCGTAACCGGACTGCCGAACGGCGGGAATATTAAGGGCCTCCACCACGCGGTGGATGTAGGGAATCTGAGCGCTCATCCCGTCCGGCATGGGCGGCCGCTGCGCCTTATAATCTTTGAACGCCGCGTGGCGGAGCGTCGGCCCCTTTTCGTCAAATGCCACAACGAGGCCATCTGGCTTCTTCTCGCGAATAATCTTCAGCAACGTCATCGTGAAGCCGAAGATGGCGTGGGTCTGAAGGCCTTTGGAATTATTCATCGCCGGCAGGCCGAAAAAAGCACGATAGATATAGGCGCTCCCATCGATTAGATAGAGCGTCTTACGGTGGGAGTCGTTGCTGGCCATGGGTGAGGAGTCTAGGGGTCGGGAGCTAATGTCAGCGGCGGTTTATTAAACCTCTGTCGCATCGTGTTGATGATACCCAGCAAGGTCGGCTGGCCGACCATTTTGGCCTCCAACTCGCGCTTGCGGGGAAAGTCCATGAGCGACACACCGATCAACATCGTCAACAGGCCCTGCCCCGGCAAAAAGAGCATGGCGAGCCCAGCCAAGAAAAATATGACACCTACGGCGTTCTTCACGATGAGCCCTACCAAGCGCAGTAGAGGATGATGGTCTTTCATCCAATGGCGCGGCGTACGCATGTCAAAATAGTCAGCCGGGAGACGGACGAGAATCAGCGGAATGGCGATCAGGGAGGCCACAAAGCCGATGACCGAGGCCACGGTGAGCCCGATAAGTACATTGACTGGAATCCATTGCTGAATTGTTGCAAGTGCGCCATCCATGGGACGCGCATCCTAGCATGCGATCTGGGAGCACTCAAGCCAACAACCAAACAGCCACGAAGATTTGCGGCAAATTTCTGAGCGAGCTATAATCCGGCCACTATGTCGCAGCGTGCCCTCTCACGTCTCATCGGTCCCTGGCTTGGCATCGTAGGCTTAGGCTTGGCCCTCGCTGCGATGCCCTCTTCGGGTGGCGCATCTGAGGATCTTCATGTCGAGATTACGAAAAAAGGCCTTGGCAAGGAGGTTATCATCACGCAAGAGGGGCGCGAGTGGTTCATGCTGATCGAAGTGACACCAGAGAATTCCGTGGTTCTACGACAAGAAAAAGAGCAGGACAAGTACCTTGTCGACGAGAGTGAAACGCATGACCGTCCCATGACCGCGGGCGAAGTCGATGTAGCTATCACCGATTACATCAATAGCGTCAAAACGCGCGCCACCAAGAAATAGCCGCCAACTATGCCACCTCACTCCAAGTTCGTCATCTTCGCCCATCATGCCACCTACGATACCCTGCACCAGGTTGCGACCCTGAGTCTCACGGCGGCGGCGATGGGGAAAGACGTCATCGTGATCCTCTTATTCTGGACGATCAAAAAACTGGCCGAGGGGAAAATTGACGTGATTGACTTTCCGCCAGAATATGCTTCATCGGCAGAGGACGTGACGCGGCTGCTGAAAGAAAAGAACGTTCCGAAGATTTCTGAAATGTTTCAGGATGCGAAACTGGTCGGCCGATTCCGGCTCATCGCCTGTAGCGCGGGGCTGGAATACATGGGCGTAGATCCTGCCGCTGTGACGAAAAACGTCGACGAAGTCATGGGACTTCCCGCCATTATTGCGCTCACCGCCGATGCGGAAACGAAACTGTTCATCTAGCAGTCTGCGCGTGCGAGACTCGTACGCGCTTTTCTCGCCCATCCCGCTTGTCTCGCTTACCGCGAACGGGTCACCCCGACCCGATCGCAATATGCGGTGAGTTTGCACTGACTGCAGAAAGGCGAGACAGGCTGGCAGAGATGCTGGCCATACGGGACGAGCAGATCGTTGAACGTAATCCAGTGCGGCTTCGGCAACTTGCGTCGTAGGGCTTCTTCCGTTTCCTCCGGCGTCTTCGTCTTGACATAGCCCCAGCGATTGCTGATGCGATGCACGTGGATATCCACGCAGATACCGGGCTTGCCGAAGGCGACCGTCACCACCAAATTCGCCGTTTTCCTGCCGACCCCCGACAACGTGACCAGTTCCTCGATGGAATCAGGCACTGCGCCACCATAATGATCCAGCAAGCGGCGGCAGATCGCATGGATCGATGCGGCCTTTGTCCGGTAAAAGCACACGGGGTAGATGGCTTGTTCGATCTGCCGGAGCGGAAGGGCCAGCATCGAGGCCGGCTGATACGCCAGCGCGAAGAGCCTGCCACTGGCTTCACCAGTTGTTTTATCTTTAGTCCTGAGGCTGAGGAGGCAGGCAATGAGAATGTGAAAAGGGTTGCGGCTCGACTCGCGTGAAACTACCCCGAGGACTGGCTCCGCCCACTGACGAGTCTCGCGCTTCACGATTCGAAGCGCAGCCGTGATCTGATCCTGACGCATGGACAAGGAAAATAGACGAACACCGTGAGCGGACTGCGATCAACCGAACGAGCAAGCGCGTGGAGAGAGGCTTACTCTGGCTTACGCTTCGACAACCACTTTTGACGACGACGCTGCGCTTCGCGTTCCTTGGCTTTCTTCTTGACGCTCGGCTTCTCGTAAAACCGCCGACGCTTCAGTTCCCGAAAGAGGCCTTCCCCCGCGAGTTTCTTTTTGGCAACTTTGAGGGCTTTTTCAACGTTATTATTAAAGACTTTGATTTCCATTCTTCCCGTCTACTTACTTTCCCAGGCGAGGCCTGTACAGGGGTTTTTCTCCTACGAACCCGTCCTTGACCAAGGGCGGAACTATAACATAGCCCCCTCAGTTCCTCAAGACGCTTTGTCATTACGTGCATTCGCCGCAAAATAGATCGTTTAAGGCGTTGATTGTGTTGTGTTTTTATATTTTCCGCGACTGTGTGGCGCCCCGCATCCGCGGCGGCGACCGCCAGCAATAATCCAACCGTCAGGTCAGACTGGACGGGGGGCTTCACCTCCGCAGCACACGCATAGAGGAGGGCACCCGCCTCCGTCGCCTGCTCGGCGATTTCGAGGGGGATTTCCGTCGCAAGATGGAGCGCGGCAGACAAAACGGAGGGACGAGCCTTGTCCGTCTTTGCGAGCTTCGTAGCCTGAACAAAGCGCTGATAGGCCTCGCCATCGGCTTGCATCAGCGCACGCAGCCGCAGGCTAATCTCACACAGCCGACCTTCGACTGTCCGTTGCTGGCTAAGTCGCGCGCCCATGATCCCCAGCGAGGACGCGAGGGCTCCCACTAAAGCCGCAACCGCCCCGCCGGCTGGAATCGGAGTCGCCGCAGCCACAGAGTCGAAAAAATCCGTAAGCGATTGCGATTGCAAAGCGACCGGCTCCTGCGTACGAGACGGGACTGGCCGGACCACCGTACTGAACAGCCCACTCGCCAGTCGCGTCTCCAGCACCTGCGTCGCATCAAACTGTTTAAGTGCGACACTGTGCGCGGCGATCTGTACTAAGGCCGCTTGAGGCACGAGCCCAATGACTGCACTTTCCACAATCCCCACGCCCTGCTCGGCTGCGCGCGAACGCACCGCTTCGAACGCGACAGAGATCGGCGTGATGACGTAGTCCGTCAGATTCATCGCCACCTGCACCATGCCACGACTGGCCAGCGCCACTCCGATAGCTTTGAGATGGGGCAGACCCCCGTTCGATTGGCGAATGTCCTTGGCTATAGAGTGGGCCAGAGCCAGATCCGTTGAACGGAGATTCACATTGAAGGCGATCAAGGGGAGGCGCGCCCCAATCACCATGGCTCCCGCCGTCTCATGAAGATGCTGGGGTCCAAAATCAGGTCTCCAGATTGGATCGGAAGCCATGCGAACGGCCAGGCCTTTCAGCCCTCCTCGGCGAATCGATTCAAGCGGAGCATGCTCACGGTGCGTGGCCGCATGTTCGTACAGGAAGACGGGGATCTCCAGTTCAGTCCCCACCCACTTCCCCAACCGCTTCGCGAGCCCGATACAGTCCTGCATCGTCACGCCGCGCACCGGTACGAAGGGCACAACATCCGTCGCCCCGACCCGTGGGTGGACGCCTGTGTGCTTTCGAAGATCGATCAAGTCCGTCGCGACGCGAATGGCCCGAAAGGCCGCTTCCACGACGGCATCTGGCTCGCCAGCAAAGCTCAAGACCGCGCGGTGATGATCCCGATCCCTCGTTTGGTCCAACAGCCAGACGCCCGGGACGGATTCCACCGCCGCCACCAGCGCGTGGACTGTCGTCCGACTTCGCCCCTCGCTGAAATTCGGTATACATTCGACGATACGATCCACGCCCTACCCCGCCCAGCATTGAAATAATGAAGCCGGAGGTCTGATCATCATCCCTCCGGCTTCTCGCGTACTCAGTCCACGCTTTTGCGATTATTTAGTCTTTTTCACAAAGGCCTTATAAATCATGCCGGATTTCGCCACGTCTTCTTCGAGGCCGACCATCTGATGACCAGTCGTGTCGCACCAGGCTGGCATATCTTTCTTGATACCTTCGTCGTCCGACACGACTTCCAGGACCTGACCCACCGTCAGTTCCTTGATCTTCTTCAAAGTCATGATAATCGGCATTGGGCAAAAATACCCCAGCGTATCGAGCTTCACATCAGATTGAATCATTGCTTGGCTCCCTCAGAACAACCCCAAAAAGCAGGACGCGCCGAACGCATTGCTGATTGTCTCGCCTTTCCCGCCCGCCTCACTTCTCAGATAAAGAGATTCACACTACCCTGTTTGGCTTCCGCAAGATAGGTCGTTACCCCCGCGAACTGATCAATACCTTCGATGAGGGTATCTTTCGGGATACCCATCAACCCCATGGTCGTCGTGCAGGCAATGAAACGAACCCCCAACTCCAGCGCCGTCCCCATAAGCTCCGGTACACCGGGCATCCGGTTCTGCTTCATCACTGTTTTCATCATCCGCGTGCCCAGCCCCCAGAAATGAAACCGGGAGAGGGGCAAGTTATCCGCACCGCCCGTATTTAACAGACCGAACATCCGGCGGAGCCAATCCTTCGCAGCGCTGGCGGCACCTTTTCGGCGAATGGTATTGAGACCCCAGAACGTGAAAAAGACCGTGACCTGCATCCCCATAGCTGCGGCCCCTGTCGCGATGATGAACGCCGCCATTGCTCGATCCATGTCGCCACTTAGCAGCACGATCGTCACCTTCTCCGGCTTGGACGCTTGGAGGTCGGCCAAGGCAATGGCTGGATCCGTCTGATTAATTGTCATACACCCTCTTTTTCAGTCTGACCCGCATGAATACGTCAATTTCAATGCATTTCCGACTATATGCTCCGCTTCTTTTTCTTGTCAAGGAAGCGAGAAGGAGCGGCCAGGTGCCCTTCTGGCTCGCGAAACGCACGCCTAGAAAGCTGGACGGGGTCTCCTGCGAAGAAAAGTACGTTGGCTTGACGTTCTCTGACCTGCTCGCTATATTCACGGCCACGCGGGTCCTCTCCCCTGCGCCGTTCCTTCTTCTCATGAATAACGATCTCACCACCGACGTCAAACCTTCAAAAAGCTCGTCACTACTGGGCTTTTGGTATCCCGCTTGCCTCAGCAGCGAGCTCGCTCCCAACAGTCTAAAAGGAACCGTCCTGCTAGGGTTCCCGATCCTCGTCTGTAAAACTGCTCAGGGAAACGTCGCAGCCATGCGCGACATTTGCCCTCACC
Source organism: Nitrospira lenta (assembly GCA_945865525.1). Classification (GTDB taxonomy): domain Bacteria; phylum Nitrospirota; class Nitrospiria; order Nitrospirales; family Nitrospiraceae; genus Palsa-1315. Next base: position 71,259 of record CAMBDY010000009.1, read on the forward strand.
GGGGGATGCCCCTCTCATTTGGGAAGATGAACGGCAACTGTGTCGAATGCGCCTACCATGGCTGGCGATTCGATCAGGCCGGCCGGTGCCAGGGCATTCCCGCACTACTCGAAAGCTCTCCCATTCAAACCGACAAAATCGGAATTACGACCTATGCCTGTCGCGAGCGGGACGGCTACGTGTGGGTATTCATTCCTGATCCTCAGCAACCAACCCAGATGGTGCCGGATGTCCTGCCGCTGCCGCTCCCCTCGTCTCCCTATCGAATGGTTCATACGACGGCGCTCTTCAATTGCACGATTGACGATGGCGTCGTTGGACTAGTCGATCCGGCCCATGTCCCCTTCGTCCATCAAAGTTCTTGGTGGCGCACCCCGGCCAGCATGCACGAAAAGACTAAGACCTTCGAGCCGATTCCCAACGGCTTCCGCATGTCACCGCACGAACCATCGAAAAATAGCGGTCCATATAAACTCTTCAACCTGTTGTACGGCGCGCCGCTCACGACGACCATTGATTTTGTGTTACCCAACCAGCGGTTCGAATTCGTCCAATGTGGATCGCTCTTCGTCTCCACCCGTGCCATCGTCACGCCGATCACGGACCAGCAATGTCGCGTCGATTTTACCGCCGCCTGGAACGTCCTTGGCTGGCTACCATTTTCGAAAACCATCTTTCGTTATTTCGCCAACATCTTCATGGCGCAGGATCGGAAGGCACTAGGACGCCAGGCGATGGGCTTGCGCTTCAAACCCTCCTTAATGCTCATCAGCGAGGCCGATACACCGGCTAAGTGGTACTACCAATTGAAGGCAGCGCACCTCGCGTCGGTGGAGACAGGACAGCCCCTCGACCATCCGCTCAAGAAGCGGGTCACACTGCACTGGAAGAGTTAACCGACGGTGGCTTACTCCTCGCCCAGCCGGACGAGCAGCCCCATGGCCTGCCTGATCTGCAGACGCGAACCGAGCAGTACGACGATATCCCCCGCCAGCAGTCGGGTGTTTTCCGACGGATTCGACTGGGTTACGCCGGCGCGCGTCCACGCGATCACCGATGCGCCCGTGCGTGGGCGGAGGGAAAGCTCGCCTAGCGTCTTGCCCTGCGCAGACGAATCGTCGTCAATGCGACAGGTTTCGACTTCCGTATCGGTCAAAGTCCCACCACGGAGATGGTGCGCAAGTTCCGGTAATTCACCCCATCGAAGCAAGGCGTAGCCCTCACGGCGCACCTGCTCAGCTTTTTGCATGACAAAGCTCTGCGGTAGTTTGTAGGTGCGGAGCACCAACGCGAAAATTTCAATCGAGGTTTTGAACTCCTCCGACACCACATCATCCGCGCCGAGCTGGTGCAGCTCCTCTAATTCTCGCAGATAACGAGTCCGCACGACGACGTGCAACTTTGGATTGAGCCCCTTGGCCACCTGCACGGCTCGTCTGGTCGCAAATGGATCAGAAATGGCGATCACCATCACTTTCGCATGCTCAATCTTCATATGCCGTAACACGTTCGGATTCGTGGCATCGCCATAGTAAATTGGGACACCGTGGCTCGCTTCGTCGCTGACAATATCGCCGTCGAGCTCTAGCACCAAGTACGGGATCTCGGTATCGCTAAGGACTCGTGCGAGATTCCGCCCGTTCAACCCGTACCCCATGATAATGACGTGGTCTTTCATCAGGATCTGCTTGCCCTCAGCATGCAGGACGTGAGCGGTAGTCCGGCTGGGTAGCCAATGACGGAGTCGCTGCCAGGCCTCCACGCGGCGGGCCAGATTCGGCGACCACCGCATGAGAAAAGGGGTAGCGATCATCGAGAGAACCGAGACCGCAAGAAAGATCTGATACGGATCACGCGGCAACAAGCCGCTCGCTTGCCCCTGCTGCGCCAGCAGAAAGCTGAACTCGCCGACCTGAGCCAGGGCAATACCCACCATGATCGCGGAACGTGGAGGAACCTCCGCCAAGAGGACTGCGCCAGCCCCGGCGACAAACTTGACCAACAACACCGCCACCAGCAACCCGGCCACCGGCAATGGATGTTCGAGCAACACCCGCCAGTCCATGAGAATACCAACCGACACGAAGAAGAGACTATTAAAACTGTCACGGAATGGCAACACTTCTGCCATGGCCTGATGGCTGTATTCCGATTCGGAAAGGACCAGTCCAGCAATGAAGGCGCCCAAGGCCAGTGACAGGCCCCCAAACGAGGTCAGCCAGGCGATACCGAGACAGAGCACGATGATCGTCAAGAGAAAGAGCTCACGGCTGCGGCTGCGCACGATATGCTCCAACAGCTTGGGGACCAGATACCAGGCCGCAGCGATAACCAGGGCGATGACAAGGACCGACTCTCCCAAGGTGAGGAGGATCGCTAGTCCGCCTCCATCCGATTGGCTGGCCAGAATCGGTGTCAACAGCATCATGGGAACAACAGCGAAGTCCTGAAATACAAGAATGCCAATCGTGGCTCGGCCATGGATCGAATCGCTATCACCCCGCTCGGCTAAGGTCTTGAGGACAATCGCCGTGCTGCTCAAAGAGAAGAGAAAACCCCAGAACAGCCCCTCCTTCCAGGATAGTCCAACGATCGTCGCCCCCAGCCACGCGATCAACAGCACCCCAGCAACTTGGAGCGGCGCGGCCAGGAACATGATGCGGCGCATGGAGGCCAATTGTGACAGTGAAAACTCGATGCCGATAGTGAAGAGGAGCAGAACGACCCCGATCTCCGCCAGCACTTGCACCGTTTCCATGTCCGAGATGAGATGGAGCCCGTGAGGACCGATAAGCGCGCCGGCGACCAGAAATCCTGCGATTGAAGGAAGCCGGAACTTGTGAAACACAAAAACGACGGCGATCGACACCGTAAAAACCACAAGTAGATTTGCCAGCACGCCGTAGTCGGTCATTGTAAAAGTTGACGCCTCTTAGGCCTTATAGAACTCCCGATACCACTGCACGAAGCGGGGAATCCCCGCCTCGATAGACGTCGCCGGTTTAAATCCAACATCCCGTGACAAATCGTCGATATCGGCATACGTGGCTGGTACATCACCAGGCTGGATCGGTAACAGTTTCTTCTTCGCCTTTTTCCCAATCGTCTCCTCCAACACCTCAATAAAGCGCAGCAGCTCCACCGGCTGATGGTTGCCAATATTGTAAATCCTGGCCGGAGCTGAACTGGTTCCCGGGTCGGGCTTATCACCGGACCAGGCTCGATTTGGCCGGGCCGGGTGGTCAAGGGTCCGAATTACCCCCTCAACGATGTCATCAATATAGGTAAAGTCGCGCCGCATCTTCCCCTGGTTGTAAACCTCAATCGGTTTCCCCTCCAGGATCGCCTTCGTGAAAATGAAGAGAGCCATATCGGGCCGACCCCAAGGTCCATAGACCGTGAAGAACCGCAGACCTGTACAGGGAATCCGATAAAGATGCGCGTAGGAATGGGCCATGAGTTCATTGGCCTTCTTGCTGGCCGCATAGAGTGAAACCGGATGATCCACATTGTCATGAGTCGAAAAGGGCATCTGGGTATTACCGCCGTACACGGAACTCGACGACGCATAGACGAGGTGCTGCACCTTCGCGCGCCTACAGCCTTCCAGAACATTCAGAAACCCTTCGATATTGCTATCCGTATAGGCATGCGGGTTCACCAGCGAATAGCGCACCCCGGCTTGCGCCGCCAGATGGACCACCTTCGTAATCGGCTGTGTGGCAAAAATTTTCTGTGTCTTGACCCTGTTCGCTAGATCCGTCTTGGTAAAAGTAAACTGCTTGAAGGGCTTCAGCTTCGCCAACCGCGCCCTCTTTAGCCGCACATCGTAGTAGTCGTTGACGTTGTCGAGCCCGATTACCTTCTCGCCTCGTTCCAGCAATTTCATCGCCACATGAAAGCCGATGAATCCTGCGACGCCGGTCACAAGGATCGAAGCCTGCGCTGTTTTGCCTGTAGCCATAGTCGTCCCTTATCGATTGAGCAGAATGCCAGAAAAGTCCGCTAGCGTCGTTCTGGCCTTGAGCGCACCCTCAACAGCACCAGAGACTACGCCTCCGGTGCTTCCATCGGCTGCAGTCTTGCTGAGCGGCCGCTTTAAGTATCCTAGGTCTTCCGGCTCCAATACCAAGTGCACTATTTCCGCTCTGCCGCTCGCGTATGCTGAGTTTCCCGCCGCGTGCTAGCGCGATAAGCTCCCGGCTTTCATAAAGGGAGGATCGCCATGGTCGAGCCGATAGAGAGACAGAGGCATCAGAGCCTCTCCGGTCTTCATCGGCACCACCAGCCCGTCGGCCGTGCCACGAAACAAATCCAATGCCTGACTGGAATGATACGCACACCCATATGGAGCAAGAAGATCCTTGAGGGCTTCTGGCCGCTCCCAATGGGCCGTCAACAAGGCCATGCGGGCGGGATTTCGCTTGCTGAACATGAACGAGAGATGATCCGGATACCAATCTGCACCGCCTGTGGCATAAGACACAAAGAGCGCAGCCTTCGCCGCAGTGCAAATCTCGGCCAGGTACGAGTTCGTGAGATAGCCATTTTCTCCCACGTCGAGCCACTTGCCCGGATGAGACAACGGCGCGTGCGCCGCATGACCACGGACTTCGAGCAGTTGCTGCTGCGAAGCAAGTACCAGAGAAATGGGTCCATGCTTCTGCACGAGCGACTGGATGACTCCGTCTTTGAGCGGGGACTTCCCGCTGTTCGTCGGCCCGCTGTCCGCATGCACCAGTACGTTGTAGCCCCGATCGGCAATGAGATAGCAGTTGCGCGGCATTTCCAGGTCGCAAGGATCTTCTCCATAGAAGGGCACGGAGTAGACAGCCCCTCCCTCGAAGGCCCAACTCTCCCCATGCGCCAACTCAATCACGTTACCGAATCCCAATTCCCGCAAGAGTGAAAAATAATCGTAGGACAAGATCCGCCGGTTTCTTCGGCTTGGCACGATGATAGGCGTCTCTTTAGGCAGGTGTAAGAGCGTGCGAGGGTCCACATGATCGTCGTGATCATGGGTCAAGAACACGGCGGCCGGCTTGGGTAACAGTGATCCCCAGAGCGAAGGGATGAAGGACTCCGCAAACCAGGGAAGCAGCCAGGGATCAAACAACAAGGCTTGATTCCGTTGCCGATACAACAATGCGGCATGGCCGAGATGGAGCATATCCTTATCGTGTAGCGTCTCGAACCAGCGGGACCAGATAGAGGCGGTGTCCGCGCTGACCAAACATTCATGCTGGTGCAGCGCTTCTATCAATCGCGTGAGGACTCGTTCTCCATCTCGCCCCGAAGCCGCTACCACTGTTCGAATTTCATCGGTCTGATGAGTGCCATCCAGCAGTCCCAAGACCTTTCCCACCAGCGGCCCCAACTGCCGCTGGTCGAATCCAATTGGAATAGCCTGCCGCTTGACGGAATGGAAAATCCTGAGCCCGCTATTGGTGACCGTCGCGGATTTGGTGGGGTCGGTCGAAAACTCCCATTGGAAGCTACCGTCTGGCTTTCGCCCACAGCGAATATGTTGCTGGAGATGTGGACGGACGCTGATCACCTCCGCATAGGCATCTTCCAATCGTCTATGACGATCTGGGTCGTCTACTGGGGCCCGTTTGGAAAACACATCGCTGATGGCCGTATCGATCGAGCTGGAAAGGAGACTATGGGCCTCCTGAAGACTTGCCACAACTTCCGGCGCGACCCCTGCAACAAAGGGGAAGGGCCCAGGGGCCTCGGTGCTCTCCAATTGCACCCAAGACCAGGGCGCCAGACTGAGATACCGATGCTTCGGCAGACTGTCCCAGATCTTCATGGTCGTGAGAAGTGATGGGTAATCGGTGATGGGCGAGGAGTGGGTTTATGTCCGCGTTTCAACTGATCACTCATCACCGGTCACTCGTCACGCCCCATTTGAGCTTGCTGATGTTTGGTTCGTACAGAGCCTGAATGACGTTCCCGTCCGGATCGGAGAAATAAAACGAATAACTCCCGTCTCGATGCTGCTTCGGTTGTTTCAGGACCTGCCCGCCCAGCTGTGGCAGGCGCGGTTCGATCTCCCGATACATCTGATCAACTACCTTGGGGCTCTCCACAATCACGCCGACGTGATCCAACAGTTGTCCCTTCAGCGGTTGATACGCGGCCAGCTCGGACGGTGGAATCTGGTGCAAAGCGAAATTGTCCGAGCCGGAGCTGAAATAGACATTATCCGCGTCAGGCTCCCACATCACCTGCATGCCCAATACCTCTTCATAGAACGTGCGAGAACGGGCAAGATTCGTGACGCGCAGCGCCACATGTCGCAATCCTCGATGAAGCGGAACAGCCATAGCACGACCCCTATTGTAATCGTACCCGCATAGTAGGGAGCCGCCTCGGCTCCGTCAATTAAAAACCCAAGGGGCGAGAAGGATCAGTCGAGTCTCTACCCGGTCTCGCCGGTTGCGGAAAACTCGGTACAGAGGGAACGTTCAGGTTCTGAGCGAAGCGAGACCGAAGCTGACGATCTTTTTCAGCGTCCTGCGAGGCTGCTGCGCTTCTGCTCTCTCCTATGGTACCATGAAGGTGTTTTCGATCTTGAACAAGGAGTTCACCACCATGTCTTTTCGATTGATTCTTATTGCGACCCTGCTCTGCCTCTCAATGCACCAATCTCTGCTCTTCGCCGCAGACCAACTGCTCAAAACCCCTACTGGCAAAGACGGTGCACCGATGGTCGAGGTCCGAGCCGGCTCCTTTCCCATGGGGGTCCCGCATGGGGACCGGGATGGTGGACGCGATGAGTATCCGCGTCATGATGTGTTTGTAGACACATTTTTCATCGATAAATTCGAAGTAACCAACGGCCGCTATTTGGGATTCGTCAAGGCCGCAAGCCATCGGGTCCCGCAGAACTCCAAAAATCCGATGAGAAATCTCTGGCAGGGTGAGGCCATCACCGACACGATGACCGACCGGCCCGTCATCAATGTGGATTGGTTTGACGCCGAGGCCTACTGCAAGTGGGCGGGCAAGCGCCTTCCGACCGAAGCGGAATGGGAAAAAGCCGCCAAAGGCATAGCCGACCGGCGCTTCCCCTGGGGGAATGTCGAACCTACAAACAAACATCTGAACTTCAACCAGCAATGGATTGGCGAAAAAACCTTGATGCCGGTTGGAAGCTATGAATTGGGCACGAGCCCCTATGGCGCCTACGACATGGCCGGCAATGTCTGGGAATGGGTCAACGACTGGTACGGCGCGCGATATTACGACAAGAGCCCGGCGAAGAACCCTCAAGGACCGGACAGTGGAACCACGAAAGTGATTCGGGGTGCAGGCTGGCCGAACGAGACCCCAACAGTTCGCATCTTCACCCGCGTAGACAGCGATCCAATGATCCGCAACGAGTCCACGGGATTCCGCTGCGCGCTCACGCCCGCTGCCCAATAGGGATCATCATGAATGGAAAGGGGTTCTCCGGGCTTACGGTCGCTTCATTCGAAAGCCGTATGGCCAAAGAGATAGCCCGACTGATCGAACATTGTGACGGCACACCTTTGGTGGCTCCTGCCCTTCAAGAAATTCCGATTCAAGACAATCTAGCCGTCTTGCGCGTGGGCGACGAATTGATCAACCGTCAGATCAATATCCTCATTCTCATGACAGGCATCGGCACTACCACCCTCTTCGAGATCCTCCAATCGCGCCATCCCTTGCCGTCGATCCTGGAAGGGCTCAAGCAAACAACAACCATCGCGCGTGGACCCAAGCCTGCGGCAGCGCTCAAGGCTCTTGGTATCATCCCAACGCTCACCGTCCCGGAACCAAATACCTGGCTGGAAGTGCTTGCCACGTTGGACGCCTACCGCCCCGTGAAGGGCCTCCGTGTCGCGGTACAAGAATATGGCACATCCAACCTCGAGCTCCTAGAATCCCTGAAGCAGCGTGGAGCCGAGGTCTTTCCCGTACCCATTTACCGTTGGACGCTCCCAGAAGACAGGGGCCCATTAAGGCAGGCGCTTGGCGAGATTATTGCGGGACGCGTTGACGTCCTGCTAATCACCAACGCCGCGCAGATCGATCATGTGATGCAGTTACTCGAACAGGACGGTACCGTCTCGCAATTCACAGAAGCCTGCACAAGGATGGTCGTAGCGTCCATCGGTCCCACCGCTAGCGAACGCCTCCATTATTATCATCTCCCCGTCGACTTCGCACCCTCTCACTCAAAAATGGGTATCCTCGTCAACGAGGCCAGCGCGCAAGCCCAGGCTCTGCTCCGACAGAAACAATTAGCCTAGGCCTACTCAACCGCTACTCTTTTACATCTCGCGCGCAGCGAAAACCCATCCAGTTCATCTTAGTATTAGGCTCGGTCCCATTGCGTTGGGCGCCCCGCACGGTCGGTGTGCTATCGATCCAGCCTCCGCCACGGAAACTCTTCTGGGTGCCCTTTTCTGGCCCCTTGGGATTTCGATCCGGCGCAGTCTTATAATATTCCTTGTCGTACCAGTCAGCCACCCACTCGGCCACGTTCCCTGCCATCTGAAACGTGCCATAGGGACCGACGGCGTTGTCGTATTTGTTGACGGAAATGATCGGCGGATAGAGCAGCAGTCGCTCGGGCCGATCACGCACCGGGCCGGACAAACCGGTACGACCAAAATTCGCGCGAGATAAGCCGGCAGGCTGATTGCCCCAGGGGTAAATGCGTCCATCCACGCCGCGCGCCGCCTTCTCCCATTCCGCTTCGGTCGGAAGGCGCTTGCCCGCCCATTTGCAGTAGGCGTCGGCATCAGCCCAGGACACATGCATCACAGGATGGCTGGCCATCGTCTCCTGAAAGTTCCCACCGTCGTACTGCCAGTCGATAAGTGGGGGCAGATCCTTCGCCAGGACGTACTTCAAATATTGCACCGTGGTGACTTCAAACTTGTCAATCTCATAGTCGTCCAGATGGGGATTCCGCTGGGGGAGTTCTGCCTGATAGGCGTTGCGGTCCAGCTTCTTGTCACTCCCCATCAGAAAAGACCCAGCAGGAATCCTGACCATTTCGTCGTGAGCCGGTAACTTCGCCCGCTCAATCGCGAGTTTCTTACCCTCGGAAGTCCATTCTCTGACGACATCGGACACATCCAAAGCATGAGCCGATCCGCTAATTCTGATTACTCCGGCGATCACAAGACCGACGATCATTCCAAATGCTCGCACGATTTGGCCTCCGTGTGACGTTATATGCCAGACCCGGCAGGCTCCGGCGTTTCTTGTCCTTCCGCACGATACTAACGTTGACCCGCCCCATCGAAAACGCTACGGCTTCGCCTTGATGCACTCAATTTCCAGCCGGATCTGAACCTCATCACCAACGACGAGCCCGCCGCTATCCAGCGTCTTGTTCCAAACCATGCCAAATTCTTTGCGATTGAGTTTTCCCTCCGCACTAAATCCAGCTCTGGTATTGCCCCACGGATCCTTAGCCACTCCATTATAAGAGCCAGTAAGCGTAATCTCCTTGATCACCCCATGCAGCATGAGCTCTCCCAGTACCGTGTATCCTTCGTCAGTTTTCTTGTAGCTCTTCATCTTGAAGGTCATCGTCGGATACCGTTCCACATCGAAAAAATCGACATTCCGCAAATGCATATCCCGCTTTTCATGATTCGTGTTCAGCGACAAAATCTTGACCGTGACTTCAATCGCTTTGACGGTCCTGGCTTCGGCATCCATCTCGATAAATCCGGCATAATCCGTAAATCGGCCGGTCGTTTTGGAGACGACCATATGGGCCACACGAAACTCCACCGTCGAATGGTCAGGATCGACGTTCCAACGGGCTGGCTCTGCCCAAACCGTGAGTGGAAGACAGGCCACCGCTCCGAACCACAGGAACAGAAACCAACTCTTTCGTCTCTTCTGCAACATGGATCGCCTCCTAGAGAACCGTATATGGCCGATTAAGCCGGGACTGGACAGGTCTTATTTCTTCGACGGCCGGCCTGGTGCATCAGACTTGCCGGAAGACGAACTTCCAACTGGTGCCACCTCAAGGGGCTCAATCCGAATGCCAGTTCGCATCCGGACATGCACATCGGCTGGCCCGTCCCCCAACTCGCCCGAAAAGGACGGGAATGGCTGAGCGTGAACCACCGCATAAATTCCGGCTTCATCAATCGCGCGTACGCCGGACCCTTTCTCAATCTCAATCAACTGTGCCCGACCGTAGGGATACAATTTAAAATGAACTTTTACGATTTCCCCGCTAAGTGCATGCTGGACTCCTTGGATCTGGCGAGCCCAGCTCTGGTTGATGCGACGACTCACCTGCTGCCAATAGGCTTTCCCCTCCGCCGATGAGGGGCTCAAGCCCACATCTTCCTCTATCAAAGCGTGGGCCGAAACCGGCGTAACAGCCTCTTGCACTTCCTCCACAATGGCACCTTCGCTCGGCACTACCTTACCCTGCACAGGAGATAATGCACTTTTCTCACGCATCGGTTCCACCTGATCCAACGTGATATAGACCGCCCGACGAAGGAATCGTTCTGGTTGGCCTAAACGGGATCGCGCGAAGGTGACTCGGACTCGTGCCGCCTTGGGGGGCACGAAAGTCCGGCTCATCGAAATCGGCTCAAGTGTGACCATCCCCTTCCACACCATCAGCGACGATACATCCGGCTCAAGCGTGACCGTTTGCCGATAAAACACCTTCGATTCACAGGTCGCGACCACCGGAGCCCTCCCAATGGGTAGACCACGCAGCACGATCTTCAACGTCACTGGCTTGCCAGCTTGTTGATTCCCCATCGACTCCGGTTGGTTCAACTCAAACTGCACCCACGGTTTCATGGGGCTAGGCGAAGAAACAGGCTGAGGCAAAGAGGCTGACAAAGCGGGTGAAATGAGGAGGAGAGCGTTGGCCACCCAACACACCCCTGCGAATAACATAAGGATTCGATGATACCGCGTCTTCATGAATCGCATTCTACCGATCTCGCGAACCCTGGTGCAACCTGGTCGAGGTATGCGCCATCACCCTGATGATATACAAAAGAACCCCATTACGGGCCACGCTGTGGGAAAACCCAATCTTCTCCAGAACACAATTCGCCGCGCTCGGATGCCGGCTCATTTCTGGCAAACATCCCATATCCCAGTCCTATTCAGTCGCGCGTGCCCTGTCGCCGGAATGGCTGATCGGCTACCAGAAGAAGGGATCGATGTCGTGGGGTTCACAGTCAGTGGTACTGAAAGAACGAGCCAGGATTCGCGTGCAGATAGCAGCGAACTGTAGGCGAAAATGGCTGGAACGGGTTGTTACCACCTTCGCGACAGTCGGCAAAAAACTGGGCCTGAGCCGACAAAAACGTCTATCAGCTCTGTCTAATCTATTCAGTCTATCTCGTTGCTCCAGATAGACCGGATAGACCAAACAGACCGCCTTGGTGCTATTGCAGGGTCGCTTTGTGCCGTTTCTGCAGATAGGCGTTGCGGACGGTGGTATAAAAATCAAGCGAGGCGTCCTCAATACCTTGAAACATTCCAAGGTGCGTCGAACGCTCATTCACGATTTCTCCGATTCGGGTGCTGAGCTGGATCACCGTGGATGTGTCTCGATTCTTGTGGGCAATGAGTGAAGGAACGTTTTTCACCTCGACGAGTGGCGCGACCAGCCAGTTGATTGGATTCAAGGCTATGTCGCCAAGAAAGCCAACGAAGTCCCTGACGGTAAAGGGAGGGAGCAGCGGCAACACCAGATAGGGACCAGACTTGAGGCCATACCATCCGAGTGTCTGGCCAAAATCTTCTTCCGGCGTCTCCAGCCCCATGTCCTTAGCCACGTCAACCATCCCCAACCCGCCTAACGTGCTGTTCACCAGAAACCGGCTCACCTCGATGCTGGCTCCCTTGAGCTTCCCCTGAAACACATTGTTGAACACACGAGGTACAAATCGGAGATTGTAGAAAATATTTCTCACGCTGCCCTGCACCCAGTCCGGCAGAAGAAAATCATAGCCCGTCGCAACCGGCTTCAACACAAATCGATCGAGCTGACGGTTGAATGCGAAGATGCGGGCATTCATCGGCTCCCAGGGATCATAGTCCTCTCTGGCTTCTTCGTCAGCGGTCGCGAAGGGATCAACCCGCGGATC
>CAMBDY010000010.1 GCA_945865525.1 Nitrospira lenta
TGCGACTTCCCCCATCTGCATGACGGCCGGGTTGTCTATCTCTGCTGGAAGCTCGGAGAACAAGAAGTGCTCTGGTGGCATGAAGCGACCGCCGGCTATAAGGATCGCTGCCCGATCGAAGACCTGACCTGACCGCAACGGCACCCCCACCCGCGAGGCATCCATGAAATTTGTCATTCTCGGATTCGACGGTCCCGACGGCGAGGCCAAGCGAAAAATCTATCGCCCGGCGCATCTCGCCAACATAGAACCCCTCGACGCGCAAGGCCGTGTCGTGCTGGCAGGCCCGCTCACAGATAAAACCGGAAGTCTGATCGTCATCGAAGCGGACTCGCTGGAAGAGGCCCAACGGTTCGCCACTGAAGACCCCTATACCGTTCATGGCGTATTTGAACGGGTCGAAGTCCACCCTTTCACGCAAGTCTTTCCCACGAAACAATAAGCCCATGGCCCTCCGTGTCTTGCCAGATAACGCAGATAAAACAGAAGCGTAGCGCGAGCTCTTTTCACTAACCTACTCGCGCAGCACACGGTCTGAGGCCACGGAACATGCTGAATACCGAAAAACCGTCACCCAAAGAGCACATAATCATAATGGCCGGCTGCGGCCACGCACCTAAGTTGACAGAATAACAGTGCCAATTTTATAATACGCCCAAGTGGGCTACCGTAATGGACGCCGGCCGTCAACGCCCGCATTGTCAGGACGAAAGGCCTAAGCTTTCCTAGTTCGATAGCCCAAAATTTCCCATTGGTGGGCCTTCTGCGAGGTTGCGGGTGGCGTGGAAAAAGCTTAGAATGCGGAAATTGTAGATCATCGGAATATCTGTCTTTTTCCTACATTCACCCCTTGCCGGAGAGTAAGCCGTAATGATTCAGTATCGCGTCCTTCCAGGCCCGGAACATTTCCTTCCTCCATCGGCGGCAAGCATGGGGATCTGCTTGCCAAACCCTGGGGAAGGTCATATCAACGGCGTCATCGTCCCAGAGGAAAAGGCCTACGAAGAAGCGGCGAAGCAATTCCTCATGGCCAAAGTGCCGACCCTTTTCCCTGGCCCCTTGGTCCTGTGGGCATGGAACGAGAAGGCGGCCAAAAAGGCCACCGCCATCCGCCACCTCTACAACACGCTCAAAGAATGTGTGCAGCCGGGGCAAACGCCCATGCTGATCCCGATGCCCGACTACCGCCCCAAGTACCCCAAGATCAATCCTGAAGTCGAAATCAATCCCAACCATCCGAATCTGACCATCTGGCACAATAAAATCGATTGCTGCATGTTCATCGGGGTCCATTGCCACCAAGCAAACTTGTCGCTTAAAATCATTCGTGGTGGCACCGCCTGCTACACGATGGCCATGTGCGCGCAGGCCGGCCATGAAGACGCAATGCTGTCGTTCCGCGACGCGTCGGTCGAAAAGATCATGAAGCTGGCCGAGTGGGTAAAGAAGTTGAAGGGGACAGTCCAACCACAGCTGACGTCAGCGAAGAGCAGAGCTTCGAACTAACACGTTGAAGCTCTGAAAAGAGCGAAAGGAGCTGAACCATGGCAGACACACATTCAGTCATCGGCACAAAGAATAAAAAAGGGCAGACCTTTACCGATACGTGGAAGATGATGAACGAGGCGCCACGTACGCCGTCGTTCTATACAGGCAGCGAAGTCATCAAAGAAGCCCTCCGGCGGGCCAGCTGCGATGTCATGATCGCCTATCCGATTACCCCGCAGAGCGAAGCCGCCGCCTTGATCGGCGAACTCTTTGCCGAGGGTTACATCGGCGACTACTTCCGCGGCGAGAGCGAATTCGCCGTCATGTCGCAATGCGCGGGCGCGGCCTTTGGTGGTGCGCGCGTCTTTACGACGACCGCGGGGCCCGGCACGATGCGCGCGATGGAAAACTTCCCAATGTGGTCCGGCGCCAGATTGCCGATCCAGATGATCGTCACCTGCCGCGGCATCAATTCACCGCTCTCGATTCAACCCGACACACTCGAGATCGCCTACCTCCTGAATACGGGCATGCTCGTCTGGCATGCCGAGACCGCGCAGGACTTCTTCGATTGGATCCTCATGGGTTACATGGTCTCGGAAGAGCCGGATGTACACCTTCCCTTGGCACTCTGCTGCGACGGGTTCTTCGTGACGCATACCAAAGACGTGGTCAACCTGACCCCAGCTGACATGTGCTTGCCTCCCTATGACCCCTACCGCTCACCCGTCCCCTGCATGGACATGGAATGTCCGCCGGTCCGGATGATGCGCGATCCCTTCGTCATGAAAAGCAACTACATCAGCTACGCCACCCACGCCTCTTGGCAACAGGAAGTCTGGGCCGCGGTGGAACGGTCTCGCAAGCACACGATCAAATGGTTGAACGGGTTGATCGAAACGGAAAATGGCGATGCCGAGGTCCTCATTGTCGCCTCCGGCACGGCGGTCTCACAGGGTCGAGAAGCCATCCGCCTCCTCGAAGATGAAGGCATCCGTTGCGGGCTCGTCAAGATCAAAGTCTTGCGGCCATGGCCGGGGGAAGAACTCCGAGAAGCCACAAAGAATGCCAAGCACATTATCGTCCCAGAATTCAACGTGACCGGATGGTTGGCCAAGGAACTCAAGGCCAGCCTCCCTAGAAACGAACGGGTGCACGCAGGCCCGCACGTCTGCGGCGGCATGACAATGCCACCGGAAATCATCGTCTCGGAAATTAAGACGCTGCTCGGCATGCATACTGTGTCGATGGCCAGCCGCGGCTAACTTGGGTCAAGGCAAACACGCCCTGAATAAAACGTACGGATTGAGGAGGCCATCATGAGTAAGGAACGGATCAAGATTTCTGAAGACCTATACGACATCATGCCATCGGACTATCAAGACCTGGTCAAGAGCGCGACCTACGGCAAAGAAGACCGGGGCTGGAAGGATATCGGTAACAGCAAGGAACTGATCGAGCAGCATTCGCTCTGCGCCGGCTGCCCTGAATCCATGGCCTTCCGCTACATCCTAGCCTCCTTGCCGAACCCCGAAGATACCGTCATGGTCGGCTCCACCGGCTGCACCAGCCTCGTGTTCCCCATGGTAGCCGTGCATAACATTCACTCCCTCTTCGGCAACCAGAACGCCATTGCCTCCGGCTTGAAGCGCGCCTTAAGCGTCCGCTTCCCGGGCCGGACGAAAGACGTGGTCGTGCTCGCTGGCGACGGCGCCACCGTCGATATCGGCCTCGATATGACGCTGCAAGCCTGGTTCCGCCAGGAGAAGTTCACCACGATTTGCTTCGACAACGAACTCTATGCCAACACGGGAGGCCAGGAGAGCGGTCTGATGCAGAAGGGCTTCGTGGCCAAGATGGCACCGGTCGGGAAACTTTTCGACAAGGTCCGTCTGCCGGAAATCGCCCGCGAATCTGGCTGCCATTATGTGGTGCAATGCACCGTCAGCAAGCCCTCTCTCGTCGAGAAAGTCATCAAGAACGCGGTAATGATTGCGCGTGAAATTGGTCCAACCTATCTCCAGCTCTATACGCCCTGCATTCTCGAAATCGGGAAGAACAGCATGGAAGGGCTGCAAGAGATGCGAGATTCAGAAAAGCCGACCGAGCGCTTCGCCTACAAAGAGTACATCAGCGAACCGGCCAAGCAGCTCCTGGCAGAGATGGCCGCCAAGGCCCAAGAAAAGAAGGCGGCGGCCAAGCAGCTCGCCGCTCAGGGCGCCTAATCCGACTCTGAAGGAGAGACGATCATGATCAAGAAAAGACTGAACATCCGGATGTCGGGATTAGGCGGACAGGGCGCCGTCACCGCGGCACATGTCATGGCCATGGCAGCCAACCGCGACGGCATGTTCTCGATCTCCAATCCCTTCTTCGGGGCTGAAAAGCGCATGGCGCCGGCGGAAAGCTATTGCCGGATCGGCATCGAGCGGATCTACGACCGGGGCGAGCTGGTATTCCCCGACGTGATCGAAGTATTCCATCCTCAGGTCATCACGATGGGCAAGAGCTACACCATGCCCTTCTACTCCGGCGTGAAGGAAGGCGGCTTGGTCATCATCAACTCAGACCAGAATCTGCTGTCCGACGAAGATGTGCAGCGGCTCAAGGACTTGAACGTCTCCTTGTTCTACATCGCGGGGACCGAGCTCGCAATCGAAGTGGCCGGCACTGAACTCTCGACGAATATGTCGATGATCGGATCGGTCGCGGGCATCACCAAGTGCGTCTCCATGGAAGCTCTGGACGGCGCCTTGCAGGAACGGTTCGGGAAGAAATTCGTCGCCTCGGGCGGAACCGCGTCCCTGGATGAAGCGATCAAAAAGAAGTTTGCCAAGAAGGAAATGCTGCTGGCCAAAAACCTGGCAACGGTGAAGGCGGCCTATGATATCGCCAGCAAATGGGCTGAAGAGAATAAGTATGAGCTGCGAGTCGGCAATCCAGCCGTCGCCGCTTAACGAGAGAGAAGGAACCAGCTCGCATGTATAACGTAGCGCAAGTCATCGATGAGAAATGCGTGGCTAAAAAGGGATGCCGCCTCTGCATCATGTATTGTCCAGAAGCCAATACCCTGGACCTCAATTCGGCCAAGATGGTCGCAGAAGTGTACATCGACCGCTGTAAGGGCTGTGAGCTTTGTGTGGTCGTCTGCGACGCAGCAAAGCACAATGCCATCACCATGCAGGCCGTCAGCGCCACCGGGCAGCTGATTGCCCACAAGGGTGAATCGGCGGCTATTGGGCAAGCCTACCAAGGATAATCGTTTTGTGTAACGGGTCTCCCGAGCAAGACCCCATGGCCAGACGCTATGGGGTCTTGCTGTTGGTGCCACTGGGGGAAGGGGAAGAAGATGGACGCTGAAGACAATGTCATTCATGAGCTCCTGCAAGAGATTACCGGACTGATCAGCGAGTACCCCAAGGTGCTCGAACGGCGGGCCGCCGACATCCATACCAGCGGGAAGGACCCGGATCTGGCTCAGGCCCTCGTCAAAGCGGCCGACACCATGCGCGATAGCGGTAATCTCTACCTGACTTGGGCTAGACACTATGCCTCCGTCGCAGCAGGCAATACAGATGCCAGTTCCGACGAAGACGAGACTCAGGAGTTTGACGTCTAACGGAATAGCGTCAAACCGAACACGTTCTCCCCCGATCGAAAAAAGTCTCCCTCCCGCCGAAATCTTTTGCTAAAATACGTACTCCCACATGGCGGTCTCGTTCCCCGGTAGCTCAGTGGTAGAGCAGCCGGCTGTTAACCGGCTGGTCGCAGGTTCGACTCCTGCCCGGGGAGCCACCAGTGCAAGGCCTTCGAGCCCTCTCTCGGAGGCCCTTGTTGTTTTCGCAGACTCTCAGAATTCATACTGCGGCGCCATGGAAGATTCTTTATGATGACCCCCGCAGTACCTGACTGGGGCGAGTTCACACCGGCAACTCTGCTCCGCAACCAGCACCTCATGACAATCATTCCTGGCTATTGGCCGCGCCGGGCGTTGCTAACTGGCATACCGGCTGAGTCACGGCTCTTCGCCACCGATCCTCAGACCCAATTACTCGGCCTCTGCCATTGGCAGCCCGACAGGATAGGCTGCCAAACCCTGTTGCTCGTGCATGGGCTTGAAGGAAGTAGCGAATCGCACTACATGCAGGGGATTGCGACAAAGGCCTATCGTGCGGGGATGAACGTCATTCGCCTGAACCAACGGACCTGTGGGGGAACGGAACAGCTGACGCCGACGCTCTACAACAGCGGCTTGAGTCAAGACTATCGAGCCATCGTCCACGAATTAGCGAGCCTAGATAGACTCACCCGTATCTGGCTCGTCGGCTATTCGATGGGGGGGAATCTCGTCCTGAAGGCCGCGGGGGAACTCGGCTCGTCAGAGGGGGCGCTGGCCGGGGCGATCGCGGTCTGCCCGAATATTGATCCTACCCAATGTGCCAAAGCCTTGGAGGAGCCTTGCAACTGGCTCTACCACTATCACTTCCTAACTAAGCTCAAAGCCCGCATAAAGCGCAAAGCGGCGCTTTTCCCAGGGAGATGGGACCTCACAGGACTGGACCGCATCCACACCATCAGCGAATTCGATAACCAGTATACAGCCCCGGATGGAGGGTACGACAACGGACTCGACTACTACGATCGCGCAGGGTCACGGCACGTACTGGCAAAGATTGCCGTTCCAACCACCATCGTCATCGCGCAGGACGATCCCTTTATTCCCTATTCGATGTTTCGCCTTGCAGCCATCAAGCAGAACCCCCTCATCAGGCTGACCGCTCCCCACTATGGCGGCCACTGCGGGTTCCTGCAGAAGTCCCAGCAAAATGAAGACAGATTTTGGATAGAAAACCGACTCGTTGAATCGATTCGAACAGCCGGAAAGAGGGATTAAACAGTCTGAAGATGAGTCCGTACTTCTTTCGCATAGGTCTTAAATGGATCCGGCATGGGAAAGGGCTCCTGGCCACGCAATTGAAAGATCGACCAGTTGATCACATAGGAGGGAGAAAACCGCGCGTCCAACCCAGACTCAGCCGCCTCACTCGGAGGTCCCGCAGCCAGTAAATGCCGGACGAGTTCACCGCGCCCAAAAGCCCTCGTATTGCGGGGGGGATGGTCCATGGCTAACGCAATGGCCTTGTCGGTCGTGAACCGTGGCACTCGCCCCTCTTCCATCAAACCATAATAGAGCCCCTTGCCTTGATGAAGATTGTGATACTCCAGGTCGAGGCTCTTCAGCGCCGGATCCTCCCAGGTTAGCTGTTCCGCCTCACGAAAGGTTTCCAGTAGCCAAAGCTTCGAGGCCCAATCCACCCGGCCCACCAGTTTCATGTAGTCCCCTCGGAGATCACGCAACACCGCTTCCCATTGATTGAGGACCCAATCGGTTTCGTCGTCCTGCCCTCGATAATGTTCCTGCGCTGCGACGAGAAAAGCTTCCTGAATATCGATCGCAGAGATCGACTTTCCCGATTGCAGCCTGACGATCCATTGCCGCGCCTCATCCTGCGACAGTTCCTGCATCGTTTCGACCGGCTCATGGAGCTCCAGCCCGCGCGGCGCATAGCCCTCTTCGATCAATTGCAGGACCAGGCCCGTCGTGCCCAACTTCAAGGCCGTTGCCACCTCGGCCATGTTCGAATCGCCCAGCAACAGATGAATGCGACGGTATTGATTCGGGTCTGCCAGAGGTTCGTCTCTGGTATTCACGATGGCGCGATTCTGCTGCACCCATTCGAAAAAGTCGTTCACGATGTAATCGGCCCGCTGAGAGATCTGAAACGGCATGGCAGACTGCTGCCCATGGCGCATATTCGCCCCGCGTGGCACGATGAGCCGATCCATCTGGATCCAAGCGTCCTGAGGCCCAGCCATACCAACGCGTCCGGCCCCGGTAAAGATCTGTCTGGTAACCAGGAAGGTCACAAAGGGCCCGAGTCCACGCCTAGTAAATGGAAAACCCCGCGTCACGAGATAATTCTCGTGAGACCCGAAGGTCGCATCAGTGTCATGATCTACATTGTTCTTGATCAAAGACACCTGGTCGGCCAGACCGAGCTCGTGAACGGCATTCTGCAGTAATTGATCGCCGGCCCGGTCGGCAGCCACTACATCGCTAAGCGATTCACATTCCGGCGAGGCCCACTCTAAATGTCCCATGTCGAGATACATACGCCCGGCGTTAGTGAGAAATCCTCCGTTGCCGGGGGGTTCATCATGGCCCCGATGGTGCAGATCCAAGACGCCACGCCGCTGCACATGAAACAGATGGTCGCGAATCTTGTGGGCAAACCAGGTGGGAGAATGGTCCGGCTGCTCTTGGTTCACCAAGAGCCCATATTCAGTTTCCAGTCCGAAAATACGGTTCAGCATCTTAGTTCGCCACGACTGATTGAAGCGCCTTCGGGAGCATCCCTGACAGATCGGTAAGCTTCAGCGAACGATACTTGGAGGTACCGGGCGCCTCGCGCTCAAGCACCGCACATTCAAGCATCCGTCCGCCTGCAAGGCTCCGTACATGCTCCCTCAGCACATCGGGGCCAAGGACCGCAGCCTCCGATGCACCAGCTCCACTTACCGATGATTGGGTCTCAGCCCGTTGGTCCGACTCGTCTTGTTGATGCGCGAGGGAGCCGATAGCCCAAGCCCGCAAGGCGAGATCCAGCGCCTGTTCCAATGACAGGGCCGCTGACGTGTGCTCCTTAAGGTAGGCTGTCATCTTCGTCTCAGCAGCGGACGTCGCAGCCAAAACTGCGCAGCCAGTCGTTTCCTCGAAGGTACCATCGTAGTTAATCGTCAGAAGCGCGTCCTTCTCCGGCTTCTGCCCCAACTCTGCCACCAGGATACGTACGATGAACGGCGCCTTATAGACTTCTTCGAACGCCTGTTTAATGACCGGGGCAATACCGTACTTCACCAATCGCGAACCAGTGACATCGGAAGGCGAACGGTTGAACCCTTCAACATGCGCCATTTCCAACAGACTAAAACGCAGTTTCTCCAAATCAGTGGGGTGCCCCATGCCTCCCAATGCCAGCCGATCATAGATCTCGTAGAGCTTCGGGGTCCCCTTGCTCACCGTGACCAGAAGGATGCCTTTGTCATAGGCCAGAGCGACAACCGGGCTCCCCTGCTTGAATTGCTCATCGAGGTACTGGCGGCGATTGCCAACTGCTTCTACCCAGCGATAGGGTTCTTCATACATAGCGCACCACCTGTGATTCATAGAGGGGTTTTAAGGTCATATCCGGGATCGTCTGCACACCGGCTCCTGTAATCAACTTAATCACGGGATAGAGGCTCGCCTCCCGGTTTACGCCGCCGGTCGCCGAATCAAACTCCGCGGCGCTGGCAAGCAATCGCAAGGCCTCTACCATGGCTTGTTCTTGCGGCAGCTGATTGAGAGGCTGATCGCCCCAAGTATTGAGATAATGGAGGATGCCTCGGATCGTAGGGGAACCGGACCCCGACACGGCATATTCCACTCCTTCGAACTCCGCCCCGAGGATGTCGTAGAAATAGATTTTGGCCGAGCCCTGCTCCAGATCGTAGCCGGCAAACACCGGAACGACGGCCCCGGTCCCGGCCAAGGCAGCCGGCACATTGTCCTTCAAGAGTTTGGAAATGGCGCGCAGCTTGCCATCAAAACTCAATTCCTGCAGCTGCGTCCTCCGGTAATACTTAAAGGAATGTTCCAGCACCCGCACCATTTCATAGGCGGTCGCAGGGACGCCAGCAATCGCCATCACACTGTGCCGATCGATCTCCAGCACCTTGTCCGTACGGTCGTACATCACCATATTACCGGCGGTCGCACGACGGTCTCCCGCCACCAGGACACCATCGCGATACTTGAAGGCCAGAATCGTTGTGGCATTCGTCACCGCATGACCCGTCCCCACCATCGCCGGTGTGCTAAGTGTATAGCCCTGCTCTTTCAACAGCTGCAGAAAATCCCCTTGCATGCCCATTTTTACCTCGTTAGACGTGAGCCGTGAAACGTGATCCGCAACAAGCCCATGAATATCGCCGTCCTGACCTCTCACGTTTCACCTTTTACTTTTACGTGTTACTGTCCCGTTCGTTGCCGATACCGCTCTGCCTGCTTTGGATCCACCTTGCGCATCCGTTTGAGCAAATTATCTTGGCCCGGCGACCCAGTCTCCGGTCTCTTTGGCCCCCCACCCTCCTCGGACGGACTCGGAGCCTTCGGCATGGGATTGCCTGGCCCTTCCCGGCGTTCCGGCATTGAGCTGTAGTTCATAATCGAGACTCCTTTTCTCTGTTCCATGCGGCCAGCGCATCCACCGGGGATGCCGCTCGCTCGAAGAGCTGCGCACAGGCCTGCACCGCCTCCGGCTCGAAGAGGTCGCCCATCTCCAGCGTTCGTGGAAGCAGCCCCCCACTGAACTGAATCCGCTCCCACTGCATTGACTTGATCTGATCCGGAAACTGTCTGATGCAGAGGCCGCGAATCCCCCCTCGCGTATCAGCAGGGCCGGCCACTAAAGCCGATTCGATATCCTGCTCCGACGTCATCCGCCACGCCTTCCCCTCTGCCTCCAGCCCCAGGAAAAGCCCGCGCTCCGAATTCACATTATGGTACTCCAAATCCAAACTCGCTAGCCAGGGGTCCTCCCAGCTAAGCTTCTCTTCTTGCCTAAATGTTTCCAGCAGCCAGAGCTTGGTAACCCAATCGAGCTTCCCCACCAATTGCTGTCGATCACCAGCCAGCAATCGCAAGGTGGCGCCCCATTCGCCAAGAATCCAATCGGTCTCGGCGTCCGCACCGGCCAAATGTTTCTGGGCCGCGAGGTAATACTGCTCCTGAATATCGAGGCCCGTGATGGTCTTGCCATTTCTCTGACGAACTGCGGCTCGCAAGTACTGATCCCGAGACAGCTGTTTCACTGCCGTGACAGCATGTTCCAGCTCAAGAGCCGGAGCCGCCCCACGCGCGATTAACTCCAGCACCAACTGCGTCGTCCCGACTTTCAGGGCCGTGGCATACTCGCACATATTGGCATCGCCGATAATAAGGTGAAGCCGCCGATATTTTTCCCGTACCGCATGAGGCTCATCCCTTGTATTCAGAATCGGCCGGTTATGCATCGTATCGACGCTCAGGTCTGTCTCCATAAAATCGGCCCGCTGCGAAAGCTGATAGGAGCCCGCCACGGACCCGCTCTCTTGACCCTCCACCCCAACTTTCCCGGATCCGGCAATGATCTGCCGGCTCACCAGAAACGGCAATATTCCGGCCGTCAATGCAGGAAAGGGTATCGAGCGTGAGACGAGATAGTTATCGTGGCAGCCGTAACTATGGCCGTGAAAGTCCGTATTGTTCTTGTAGAGCTGCACTGGGGACCCGCCAAGCACCTGATTGCGGCGCTCCGCCGCCCGCTGAATGATCCGTTCCCCAGCCCGGTCATGGGCCAGAAGATCTTTCAACGTCCGGCATTCCGGTGTCGAATATTCAGGGTGCGTATGGTCGTTATAGAAGCGGGCTCCGTTCGGAAGGACCAAATCACTCTTCATCTCATGAAACGAAAAAGGCCGATGGGCATCGACCTTGGCAAACTCGTCCTCTTCTTTATCCTGTTGCAGGCCTAAGACCCGGAACCCCCGTGCATCCTCATGCGGGTCTTCTCCTCCATAATCCCAGCGCCGCTCGAAGGACGCAGTCAGATGGGCCCGCACCAGCTCCATCGACTCCACGACCGGATCGACCGCATCCTGGTCCTCCCGCGTGATCCCGTACTCTGTTTCGATCCCGAACAGCCGCATCTTCGTTCCCGTACTCCTCAACCTCAAGGGCAAAGTAACGACACGGTGGCTGAGGTGCTCTCAACTGCACCCATCGACCGAGCACATTCTGGTTGTGCGCGATCTGGGAGCACAGAGGGCCCCAGCCACCTACCCTATATAATCTGTCCTATCAACCTTTCTTCTGCCTGGCGCCCTCTCCGGAACGAGGAGACTCCGACAACCTGCTCCGGATGGTGATCCAGAAGCTTGAGCCATTCTTCCGCTGCATCGTCGGGCGGCAACATCTCGCCCTCCCGGAACTCTGCATGCACGGAGCTGACCAGATCGTCCAGAGTCATGCCGCCTGGCTCGTCCGTGCCTGCCGCAATCATCCGGTCAATTGCCCGTTCCTTTGCCCGTTGCACGACCGAAGAGAGAATCGCGCCGCTGATCAAATCGCCCCGATAGAGGATCCTATTCTGTCCACTGCGGAGCCTGATCGAGAGGAGCCGATTCTCATCCACGCGCGAAAAAATCGCGGAGAGCGCATGGTCAATGAGGTCGGCGCAGGACTTTTTCCGGTCCCCGCCGTGCTGATCGACCCATTCCCGATGTAGGGGCAGGTCCTCCGTCAGATACACGTTCAAAATCGCGGCAGCCGAATCACGGGTGGGACGGCTCACTTTGATCTTGCGATCGATACGCCCTGGCCTGAGGACAGCCGGGTCGATCAAATCAGGCCTGTTCGAGGCCAGAATAATCACTACATCCTGCAGCGATTCGATCCCGTCCATCTCCGAACAGAACATCGGGACCAGAGTGCTAGAGATATTGAAGGAACGAGAAGCCCGTCTCGTGCCAAGCACCGACTCCGCTTCATCGATGAAAATAAAGGGCAAGGCCCCTTCCTTCCGGCGAGCGCGAGCCTGGGCGAAGAGGTCACGGACCATCCGCTCTGACTCTCCCAGCCACATGTTCAAAATTTCTGGTCCCTTGATATGGAGGAAGGCCCCGCAAGTCACCGGGGGTTTATCGCCCTTCGCGCCGGTCGTAGACTGGCGCGCCTCCCCCACCAGCTTAGCAAGGCTGGCGGCAGCCGCCTGTCCGATCAAGGTCTTGCCGCAGCCGGGAGGACCATACAATAAAAAACCTTTTGGCTGAGTAAACTTAAAGCGCTGAAACGTGTCCGCATGGAGCAGGGGATACTCGATTACCTTCTTAATGGCAGCGATCGCCGCGGTTTGTCCGCCGATTTGCTCCCAGGTCACGGTGGGGACCTCCTCCAGGAGGTGGGACTTGGACTTTTTGTCTTCAAGCTTTTCGATCGCCACATGGAGGCTTGGCTCAATCCGCACTTCATCGCCTGCCTTCAGGTCCACCCCGAGCAGATCGCTCGAGCGTTGGATGATCAAGACCTGCCGCCCCATTTCCTGCTCGAAACGAAGCCGCCCATCCGGCAACGCTTCCGCGAGTTTTAACACTGGGCCATTCCGGTCATAGCCCAGGATTTGAATGACAGCAAAGGCTTCATTGACGAGAATCTGGGCGCCGATCTTCAGCTCAGTAGCCTGTACTCTGGGATCGACGCTCGCATAATACTCAGCGCCGCCTACCAGAATTCTGGCAAGGCCCTCGCCCGGCACCTCAAGCAAGGTACCGATCCGATTGGCCGGCGCGATGAGCTTCGCGATGACATCAGCCGCTTTTTTGAATTCGACTTCCCGCTGTTGCTGCGCCGCTTGCTCGAGAGTCACGGCATGGCGTAGTTTGTAGAGGATCTTCTGGCGGGGGTCACTGTCAGAAAATGAGGCGAGACATTCTTCTATCAGCTCAAGCGGGTCGGAGCCCATGCGCATCGATGGATTCGCACCGTCCTCTGACTTCCCTTTGAATTCTTGGTCCTGTGGCCCAGTGGGTCGACGATCACTCATCAATGGTCCTCCATGCGGAATAGATGAGTAATACTAACATAGCGACAGCACCGATTGCCGCTACTTCACGCCTCCCCGTTAATTGAGGGCTTGGAGGGTCACCGAGACCCATTTCCGGCTGGTTCCCCGTAAGATGTCGGCCGTGACTCGGTCGTTGACCTTGTACCGTTCCATAGGGCCGTCGTGGGTTTCGGCCGGCGGCTTCCCCTCTCGGCAATCGACAAAACAGGACAGCCACTGAGACTCACGAGTCCCGTCGCCACGAGAGCTCTGCCTGCCACGTGCCTCGCCGCTATCATTCACCCATGATTTGGATAATCAATTCCCTCGTCCTAGATCTGGTATCAAAATCGATGACGACGATCTGTTGCCAGGCCCCCAACAGGAGCGCACCGTCCTGAAAGGGAATGGTGACCGACGGCCCTTGCAGCTGACCTCGCAAATGGCTATGACCATTGTCCTCACCTGCATTTCTCGTATTGTGCTGCCAGGCGGGATCAGCCTGCACGGTTCGATCCCAGAAGGCTTTGGTGTCGGCCCTGATGCCAGGCTCATCTTCAATAATCATCACCGAGGCAGTCGTATGCTTGATAAAAACCGTCACGATTCCTGCCGCGAGCCTGGCTCCTGCTAGAGCCTCGGTCACGGACTTCGTCACGTTTTCGATCTGCGTATCTCCCTGCATAGCGAGACGCAACGACACAGTCTTCACCGCCACGTTATGACTCCATCGCCCGGAGTGCATGGCGTTCGGCGCTAGTCAAGGCGCAGCCGCGAGCCTCCTCCAAAATGCCATCAAACTCGCCTTGCACCGTCAACCGTTGCAAAGCCCCCATCACCGCATGACTCAAGATACCGTCCCGCTGTAGGGTGGCCAAATAGGCAAACGCCTCGACCAAGTTTTCCTTCTTCCTCGCATAGTAGTCCCGACCGCGGCACTGATTGCTATAGGCCTCAAACTGCTCGCAAGCGACAAGGATCTCCGCCAACTGCTTGACCCAGGGCTTGGCGGAGGCCAGCTTCTCCGGATAGTAATAATAAAGCATCACCTGCTGCATCCATGGTTTCCAACTCACGCCCATCTTCTTAATGGTGGGCCGGACCTCACGCAGCCTGCGGGCCAACCGGCGCGCATAACCCAGCCTCATCTCGACCTGCTCTTTGGCCCAGGCCGTCATGACAATGCCGTCTGCGTCAAGATCTTTTCTGTAACAGCGGAGAAAGGCCTCCGTCTCCCGTCCGTAGATCGTGTATTGGTGGACGGCTCTCCATTCCCGCGGCCTCGTCGGAATCCCTCGCGCCTTGGCCCAGGACCAAATCTTCCCGAAAAGTTGACGATCCAGCCCAGCACGACCCAAGTCATGCAGCAAACAGGCGATCTGATATTGACGGACCCGTTCGGCTCCATGACCCAACTCTGTCGCCACAGCCACGCACATGCGAGCCGTCCGCATCGCATGAGGCCGGTCGTAGCCGCGGATGATCCGGCCAGGATAAAGTGGGTGCGGATAGTCGTAGAGTTTCATTAACTGAGAAAGGAGCGCACGGGGAACCAATAGCAAAGCACCTGTATGGGAAGATGATATCATGCGTGAGACTACCTGCAAGTCTAGGGGTGATAGATCGAGCCGCGAGGAGAATACGTTCGCTGACAAACCCTGTCAAGACGCGTCACGGCTCGATGAAAATCCTCATCTCTGCTATGCTCCGAGTCAAGCGGAGGCCCCTCGACCATGACCGATCCAACCTGCAAAGCCTGCTCGGCCGACTGGCCTGACAAAGACCGCTTCATCGCAGACCTCAGCCTCACCAGGGTCTATCTGCACGAGGATCAATTCTTCCCGGGCTGGACCGTCCTTTTCCTCAAACGCCATGCGACTGAACTGTTTGAACTGACCAAGGACGAACGGGCACAATTGATTGAGGACGTCAGCCTCATCGCCAAGATTCTGGCCCAGGTCTATGGGGCCAAGAAGATGAACTACGAGCTCCTCGGCAACCAGCTCCCCCACATCCATTGGCATGTTATTCCACGGTTAGCCACGGAGCAGGCTTCCCTCGAACCAGTCTGGCGTATTGAGCATGAGCCGCTACGGCTGACACCTTTAGACTCGCAGACACAGATTCAACTAATTCAAAAACAGCTCCAGCCCTAAATGGTTACTTCGGTGGGAACCACGATGCCTGCGACTCTTCACTCCCATCCACAAACAGCCAAGTACGATTGCAGCTAGCTTCAATGACCCCTTAGCCCCTCCCATCCTCCAACGCCTTTCCCCTTGCTTATCCACTTTATAGCGACGGCACCCCATGGACAAATGCGCGACTAGCTGTTCAGCCACAAGTCGGGTCGGCGGAGGCGGGATCGAACGATTCCTCACGAACGTCCAAGATTAGTTCATAAGGAGCCATCGGCGAGAAATTCGAACGGAGATTCACACACTTCCCAACCACATTGGCTTGCACGCTCCGCTCGATGAACGTCGCAAGGCGGAGCAGATCCGCCAAAGGACCGCCGATCCACTGCTCGGTGATTTCCGTTTGATGCGAGGTGCCGATTTCGAGATTCATGGCTGGCCCGAGCTGGGTATATTCCGACAGCCGGTCGTTCGCGGGATTGGAGGCGTACGAGCGGATCTCGGACGCGAACTTCCGCAAACCCGTCACCGATCCGACAATGTACCATGCTTTCACCGCATCGTTTTTACCGCAATAAAAGCCCAACTCGCGCCAAGCTCGGCGCGTTGACTCACTCGCCATAGCATACCCCTATTCTCTAGCGTTAATTTTCAACACCCGTGAAGCCTCTGCACGGCCGCACTCTCCGGACGAGACGCTATGTGGTGACACCGGGGGAACAGGTGATTGGATGACACGTGCGAGGTGTGGAGCCGGCGATCCGGATTGAACGGACGACCTGCTGTTTACGAAACAGCTGCTCTACCAACTGAGCTACGCCGGCTCTCGCAAATGATTCCACAACTTACACGGGTTTTTTCTCAGCCTCAAGAGGTTTTTCGTTGCCTAAGAGAACAGAGGTCAGAACCCGATACTTTGATGACGATTATTTAAGCTTGGCGACTGGTTGGAGCCTGGCGGAAGACCCCTGGCCTGCTGCTGGAATGCAGAGCGGCTCCTGCTCCTTGCCGTATTGCTCACGAGCGACTTTCATCACTTGCCCCCTGGTATAAGTACAAAGTTCGCCGGCTAGGATCGTTCCATTCCGATCCAAGTCGGCTGCTCCCCCCATCCCTTTGAGCAATTGATACGCAAACAGCCCATGCTGTCCCGGATCGTAACTATAGGACTCCTGAATCGATCGGTTACCAACCATCCAGAGCATCCGGTCTTTCTCGCCCCCCTGTGGTGCCCACAAGGGCCCGATTGCGCTGGACGCCTCCTTGCCGGGCGCCAGTTCAAGTGAGAGGTCGAGCATCACGATGGCCTGCTGAATTGGCAAACTCATCAAGGATTCCTGCACCCGGCGCAGCGAGTACAGCCTTGCGCTGGACGTTGGCGTACTATCGAAAAACAACAACGACACGGCCCCAGTCATGGGGTCCACGACTCCCCGTCCTGTAATCGAGAGATAAACCACGGTGGTCAGATCCACATGCATCGGTAGCCACTCCTCCAAGACCTCTGCTACATCGCTCTTAAGAGCATGGGCATCCAGGAGTGTGCGCACGCGCTCGTGAGGAATGCCTCCAACCGATGTGAGATAGCGGGCCATGGCCTCCGCATCCCGTGCGGCATACTTCACCCTAGCCAGGCCGCTCTCCCGAAACTGCCCCACCCCGATGACGATGCCGATGGCCTTCGGCTGCTTGAGCAGGCCAACCCACTTCGGTAGATCATCAACATCCACCGGCTGCGCTTGAGCCTCCTTCACGGACTCAGGCTTCATGGCCACCAGAAACTTCTTGGTATTGGGCAACTGGACGGTCGAGGACCCAGCCCGCAGGGTCAGCGTCAACTCCCCCTGCACTACCTCTTTGACCAAGCCAACCTTACCGTCCACCGTCATATGCTTGACCTCGCCTGGCTGTAAATCGCCGATGAAAATCTGTTCGGGGATCCGCTCGATCAAGGGTGGCCTGGTGGTCACAAGCAATTCGACCGCCTTGGCAATTCCTGGCCCATCATTTTTGACTTCCAACTCAATCGCGATGGCTTCCCCGCTATGAACTACCTGATTGCGGTTCTCGTCACGAATGATCGCCCGGAATATCACCTTGGCAGACTCATCCAATGGAACCCGCGCAGCGCCTGGTACGGCTGATTGCAGCGCAACTGGCTTGGGCGCAGCAACGGAAATCCCGCTGGCTGCTACAGGAGAGCGAGGAGGAGCGGCCATCGCAGCAGCCTGGACGCCACCAGCCTTCCGGGCATCTGCTGCATTGAGGATCTTGCTCGATGTCCCCAGTTGCTTAGCCATGCCGTCCGTCACGAGACCGAAGGCCTCTTGGACAACCTTGTCTAGCCCCTTCACTTCGCAGGACGAAGCTGTAACATCGACGTCGCCGCGACCGATACTTTGGATTTTTTTCCTGTGCAGGACCGTGCCATCGGCAGCGGTGTAGGCAAAGTCTAATCCTACTGTGATGGTGGCTGGATAGCTTCTGTTAGCCTGTTGCACAATCGCTAGATCGAGATTGATCATACCCAGTACGATATCAACATAGCCATCGGGCATAGACGAGGAAGCAACCTCGCCTGTCAGGACCTTTTTGAAAACGCGGGAGATTTTCTGTTTAAGCGCGTCCTCTAATGGCGCAACGAGTGACAAGGATTGCGGCTGACCGCAGGCATCCTGATAGGAAAGCTGGGCTCCAGCGATGCTAGGATCCGTGCGAAGCTGAACGGTCAGGGGGAGATTATCGCCGGTGGTCAGGCCGTTTCGACCTGGGAAGAGCGAGCAGCTCGTCAACATCGCAATACAAAACCACGCCCCACCCCATGAGGCGGCACGTAAGAGAACGGATGGTCGTGTTGAATTAATCACATGCATCACATGCTTATACAAAAAATCAGTCAACCAGCACAACCCGCCGAACCAAATGACGAGACGAGCTAGACTGGCTCGGCGAACGACAGAAAGCGGGGTCGAGGGTCGATGTTTTCAACACGTCGTTCTGGTCGCGCCTTTCGTGTATATCTCGTGCGGCGCACCAGTGGCTCCACAATTGACAGCCCCGCACCCCTCGGCTAAGTTCACATCCATGATTCAATCTTCTTCACCGGCGTCAAGGCCGCAACTTTCCAAGTCTGCCGTCAGCCGGCTCATTCGCCTTCAGAACCAGACTGGAACCTGGCTGCTCCTGCTCCCAACCCTCTGGTCATTAGTCTTGGCCGCTCGCGGACTACCGCCCCTTCACTTGCTGGCCATCTTCGCCGCAGGGTCTTTCGTAATGCGCAGTGCGGGAGTTGTGTTGAACGATTTGGCGGATCGCTCGTTTGACCGGCAGGTGACGCGCACACTAATGCGGCCCCTCGCCTCCGGCGAACTCAGCACCACCCATGCCCTGCTGGTCCTCGGATTCTTTCTCGCTCTGGCTGGCCTGCTCGTGCGACTGCTGGACCCGCTGACAATCCTTCTGAGTCCCATTGCCGTCCTCCTGGCGGCCCTCTACCCCTTTGCGAAACGAGTCATCCACATTCCCCAAGCCATGCTGGGCATCGCCTTCGGCTGGGGCACCATCATGGCCTGGGCCGCCTCACGGGGGTCCCTTGGCGCCCCTGCCTGGTGCCTCTTTGCCGCGACAGTCTGCTGGGCCATCGGATACGATACAATCTACGCCCTACAAGACAAAGAGGACGATCGCCGGATTGGCGTGAAATCTTCGGCTCTGCTGTTCGGCTCATCCACCTGGATCGCCGTCGGCACAAGCCTCTGCACGATGTTGCTGCTGCTGGGACTGGCTGGCTGGCTGACCCAGATCGGTTGGGCCTACTATGCCACGCTGGTTCCTGTAGGAGGCTGGTGTCTGAGGCAAGCCGGACAGATCAGGGGGGCCGTCTCAGCCCCTACCGCTTTCCACATGTTTCAACAACATGTGTGGGTAGGAGCCGTGGTCTTAATTGGAATGATTGCGGGATTTATCTTCTGATCAACCGGCTGGCTTTTGGATTGGGGCATCCGGCTTTGGCGCACGCAACGTACCCAAATACATCGTCACGGCCTTGGCTTCGTCATCGCTGAGCCCAAGTGCCGGCATTCTAGTTTGCGGCTTCATCGCCTGAGGATTTTTTATCCAGCGGTAAACCCAGGTCCCGTTCAAACGGAATCCTGCCCGATCGAGCGCTGGGCCGACCTTGCCGCCCTCTGCACCTATGCTATGGCAGGCGTTACAACCGTACTTGTTCGAATAGAGACGTTTCCCGCGTTCCACCATCTCCGCTACCTGCTCTGGCTTTACGGTCAGGTCCGGTCTGGTAACGTTCACGCCTTTTCCAGGTCTGGTGACGAAATTGGTGACGAACGCCTGGGCCACGTTGAGTTCCTTTTTCGCTTGGACCATGACTGCCAGTTCTTTGGCGTAGGTGGAGTCGTCAGCTTCAACGTCATTAACGTTTAACTCTTTGGCCTTCTGTTCGGCGTCGTCATTCGCCTTCTTTTCGGCCACCTCATAGGCCTGCGTGGCCTGGTCTGACTTACTCTGCGCCGCTTGAAGGGCTGCTGCCAGCTCTTTCTTTCGTTCCTCGACTTTGAACTCCAGCTTCATTCCGTGGAGGCCACGAACGTAGCCGACAATCGCCCAGATCTCGTCTTCCGACAGGGTGTACTTGAGGCTCGGCATGGTGGGTACGGCGAACTCGTCATCGCCGATCTTATCGCCACCGGGACTTGTGTCCTTCATGTCGCGGTAAATCGTATAAAAAATCTCTTCGTCCTTGAAGGTGCCCATCTCCGACTTATTCGAGAGATCTTTGGGCTTCGGATCCGGCATCGACGACCAATTGAACCCTTCGTTCTGACGACCATTCTCACCATGGCAATGCATGCAATAGTGACTGTAGAGTGCACGCCCCTTCTGCTGCTGCTCGCTAGCGCAGCCACCGGCCATCATGGCCCATACGCCGATCAATCCACCCACTGTTCCTAGTGCAAAGAGCCGAGCCACTTTCATGCTGATTGCCCTTTCTTTAGCTTGCGGATCAGAATGAACTGAAATCCAAAAGCCAAGCCCACGGCGAGAGCTGCGTAGTAATAACCAGAGTAGTCCGGTGGGGCTTCTGCACGGAAATACCACCAGGACGAGATCGCCTTTTGCGACCCCTTTTCTTTCAGCTCACCGCTTATATCCTTCTTCCCGTCCCAGACAGCGAAGGCGATATTAATAAAACCACCCGTCTTGATCTGTGTATCTTCCTCCGGATGTTCGGTGGCGAGTGGCCGGGTGAAGAGCACTTTCCAGGTGCCGTTGGCATAGGCGCCCTTGGCTTTCACGTCCTGGTGCGTCTGCACGCTAAGCGTGCCGAAGCCCTTGGCATTCATGTCCATGCCTTTGGCGTCTTTGTTCTTCCAATACCAGATATTGACCGGACCGCCTTCCACCTGGGCCATTGGCTGACCATGCGCAAAGTGGGCTTTCTTATCCCCCACCATGAATTCAATGGCAGCCGCATCGTCAGGATCTTCCGAGGGATCGGCATATTCCAGGAGGATGGTGACGTTCGTCCCGTCATGCAGAGCCCGCACGCTCAAGTCACGGACCGTCGCTTCCAGAATGCGGGTTGGCCAATGAACTTGCGGGGACATCGGAAAGGTAGCTGGAGCTACGCTGCTCCAGACCGCGGCATTTGGATCATCGGCCGGCAAGAGGCCCTTTACCATCTGGGCGCGCACGGCAATGCTCTCTTGAGCTGCAACGGGCTCCACAGCCAAGAATCCCATAACCAGCAATACCCCGCCAATGACGCCCGTGGCGATTTCACTCACTCCATGCTTCATACGTTTCGTCCTCTCTCTACTCTACTCACATCTCAGAGGATGGGCCACTGCGTCTTCACTTGCGTTTACCGAGCGCCTGCACGCATGCGCAGTGCGCGAGCACAAAGGCCTAAGGGCCTACCCGCGCCTACTCCCAGGTCCTGGGAGATTGATGCGCGCCATCATACTCGCCCATGATGATTTTCCAGATCCACTCGTCAGGGAGCTCAACTTCCCAGCGCGGCATCGCAGACTTCCATGGCATACCCTCGATCGGGAGGCCCACGCCACCCTTCTTGATGCGCCAGAAAAGATAACTTTCCTGAAGCATAGCAATTGTCGTGGGGTCGGAGAAGTTGGCGGGAGGAGGATTGAATCCTCTGGAGGCTGGGCCCTTCCCGTCGAAATTTCCTCCGTGGCAAGGAGAACAGAATGCAGCATAGAAGCCCTTCCCCTGCTGAATCGCATCCGGCGTCTTGGCGATAGGATTCGACAAGCCGGTGTACTCGCCTGGCGGAGCCGGATGGATCGTCCGATTTTCGGCAGGCGGTGCCGCACTGATTGCCGTGCTATTGTAGGTCTGCCAGCCGACGATCAGAGGGAGCAGCAAGAGCACTCCGTACCGGAGTACTTGCAAATTACCGATGTTCTCTCCGGTCAGGAACCGCTGGATCGGACCCCAGAAGGCGTCTTTAGACTCTCCGCTCAAGGTCGCGAAGATCACAATACCCGACGTCGTCAACATCAGATACAGAAAGATCAGACTGGCGGGCAACGGTGCCGAGCCAGGTATATTGGGCACAGCGAACTTTAAAATCGCATAGACAATCCCGATCAAGATGACCGGCTTAAGCAACGGACCCCCCATACGTTCCTCCTAGTGCGCTTGCACCACGTCCACTGGACCGGACTGAGCGACCTTCACCGGGGCGACTAGCGTCTGCCCCGGCACTTCGAGTTCAGCGACATTGACAGAAATCGGCTCCCCGCTCATTTGCTGCAGGAAAGCGATGACCGACAGAATTTCATTCTTGGACAGCCCAATTGGGTTCTTATTGATGTATGGCATCCGGGCCGGATATTCCTTTGGCTGGCCTCCGTGGCGATAGTCAAGATAGATGTAGGCCTGGGGCTGCGTCAAACTTTCAAAGAGAAACTCGCGGCTCAGCTTAGCGCCGATTCCTTTCAAGTCGGGGCAGCGGGCTGATTCGCTGGGCCCAATGGTATGACACAGCGCGCATTGGCCCTTACTAAAGAAAATTTTCTGCCCGATTGCCGCCATGTCGGTCGGTGTTTTCACCGTGGCAATGTCGAACTTCTCCTCGATCGGCGGCAGGGATGCCATCTGCGGTACCGACAGCGCGACGAGGGTGAAGAGGCCGAGGACGATCCCAACGAATCCGATGACCCGGGCGAACTGCGCTCGAATCAGAAGCAGAATGAGGGTACCGCTCCCCACAATCATCAGACCGATCAACTGCAATGTAGCAACTTCGCTCATAAGACTCCTCTTGCGAAATCGATCGCCTCAGCTATGCGGCGCCTTCGCCTTATCGCTCATCGTGGCCACCCAGAAGATAAACGCAGTAATCATGCAGAAAATAAATGTGTTCAAAGCCATGATCGCCGCGGCATACCCGAGCGCCGGCGAAAACGCATATGGCGAGGAATCCCGCATCACACCATAGACATGCCAATGAACGCGCGAGGACGACCTAGCGTAACCCATCAACGTCATGAGCAGGATGACCATGACCGCATTGAGGACAAGAGCATAGCCGGCGCGAGGCGGCATCTTCCCCCAGACCATTTCCGTCGTAGTTTTGGCACTCTTCAGCAGTAGAGCCGTCAACGGCGTAATCGTCAGCATGACGAAGAGCACAATCAGCACTTGCGAGGTCGAGAAGTAGTTGATACGGACAATGGCCGG
Organism: Nitrospira lenta; assembly: GCA_945865525.1. GTDB lineage: Bacteria > Nitrospirota > Nitrospiria > Nitrospirales > Nitrospiraceae > Palsa-1315. Next base: position 23,033 of record CAMBDY010000010.1, read on the forward strand.
CACAAAGTAGCCCCAGACGCCCAAGACAACGACGGCGATTCCCGCGAGGACCAGCAGAGAGTTCATAACCGCTTTCGCGGCCTTCGCCCATCCGGCAGTCTCTTCCTTGCCTGCGCGCCAATACATGATGAAGCTCATAAACGTGACGAGGATCATCAAGTTCGACACCGTCATTTTCGCCGACATGACGCCGAAGACTCCCAACAGCGGATGGTGGGTGCCGCCCATCTTTCGCGCTTCTTCCAAGCTCGCCACGAGGGAGTGCGGCGTCATCCAGACACCAAGACACAAAAGCAGAATCAACAACATCGACAGCATCGGCTTCCGATACTTCAGCTCGGAACCAGGGATGCGATAGGTGATCCCCAACCAGAAGTAATAATTCGAGCCGAGAAAGAGTACGCCGATGAGCATGGCTTGCAAAATAAACAACCAGGAGAGGAAGCCGCCCATGAGCGTGATACCCATCTGCTGGTTGTACTGATAAACTTCACGCATAAGCCAGTAACCGGCAAAGGGGAGGGGCAAAAGGCCGAATACCCCAATGAAGTTGCCGACGTAGCCCATCCAATCGTAATGATCACGCTCTTCCGCGTTCCTGGCGGACAAGTAGCGAATCCCAGCATACGCGCCACAAATATACCCGCCCAGCACCACATTCGCGATCAGACGGTGAATGTTCACCGGCCACCAGGTTGGGTTCCAAGTCGCGGCCCAGGCCCTGGCAAGGTCCGAGCCCTCGGCGAGCACAACTGGACTCGCCTGGAACGTGGCCCAGGAGTTCGGCACGATCATGATGAAAAAGGCAAAGAAGTTCAGCATGAAACCAAGAAAAATATGAAACTTCTTCTTGCCGCCGTCCTGCATTGCATCCCAGCCATACCAATAGAGGTACAGGGTCGCAGTCTCAACCAGGAAGAGTAGGCAATAGACGATGAACGAGGGGAAGAAAATATCGGTGAGGTAGTTCATCAACTTGGGATAGAAGGAAATCAGCAGGAACAACAGAATGCCGCCGAAGAGCGCGGTCGTGGCATAGGCAGAGGTGAGGAGCTTCGTAAACTCTTTAGCAAGTTTGTCGTAGCGTTTTTCGCCAGTCTTCCAGGCGACAACTTCGCACAACCAGGCGAAGATTGGCACGCCCAACACAAACCCTGCGAGCAGCAGATGGAGCTGCGCAACAACCCACACGAGGTTGCGGCTGCCGATGTAGGGGATATCGCGATACTCGGTTGCGGCGGCTGGTGCGACATCGGCCCCGAAGGCCAGCGCGGGAAGGCTGAGGAGGCCCACGGCCCACAACAGCCCTGAGAGGGTCCCCCCATGGCCTTTGACGGCCCGGAGAAGTCTCTGAATCCATCCACCCTGTTGTTGCATGCCCCTCACCTCATCATCTCTCACGTTACGGTTTCTTGGCGACAGGCGGAGCCGGCGCAGTTGCCGCCGGCATTTTCACTGCATTTGTGCCTGCCTTACCATTGCCTTTGCTCTTCTTGGCATTGACCGCGTCGGCTTCCGCCTTCTGCTGTTCCAGCGCCTCAACTTGCGCGGCAAGCTGCGCCAGCATCTTCTCGTCTTTATTCAGCGTCTCAACCGGTTTCAAAACCTGTGGCGCCTTCACCTCAGGCTTCTTACAGCATTCATGCGGGTGAGGGGTAAAAACCGGCAAAGACGACCAGAACAGGAGCGACAGGAGCACCGCCCCTCCGGTCAATGATGCCAACATCAACCCCTGGTCCGCCGGCACCCGCATCAGGTCCCAGCGGGCAATCAACTTTTCATAGCTCTCCGACGCCGGAGCGGCCGACTCCACCGTGCCGCGGATGATCCGCCCCACAAGCCACAGACCAGCAATCGACAGACCCAGCAACATTCCTGTGGCTACCGTGCCCCAGAGGACTAGCTCAATACTGATTTTTTCCGCAATCGGTACGAACTTGAGAAAGTCCATCTCGAACAGGGAGTGGGAAATCTTAATCGCGGTATCCGTCGTGAAACTCACTGCCACCCAGAGGACCGGCAGAAAGAGGCCACCGACTAGCGCGCATTTCCACCAGAGCGTCAGCCCTAACCCCTCTTGCGGTTCACGCTTGAGCTGTTCGAGAAAAAATGTGCGGCCCACGACCCCGAGTGCCCAGATATCGATCGGAATCGACAAGAGGAACAGCAATGGAATGCCGACCCCTTCGCCGAGGTGCGACTCCAGACCGAGAGTAATCGCGGGAAGCGCGAACACGGTGACCGGACTCGCCAAGAGCATCAAGAAGGCGAGACCGATTCTCGTCTCAAAATGGACCATACCCAGCGATAGAAACAAGAGCACGAACGCCAGCTTGATCGGGAAACCCGTCCAGAAAGCAGGCCAAAGAATGCCAAGCCCGAGCTGCGTGGGACACATTGAGCCGCGTTCGTTACTCATAAGCAGGCCGAGTCCGTTCTACGAGATCGCCACTAATCCAAAAACTCTCGGTTGATAACAGCAGAGATCGTGAAAATCAGGATCGCCGCCATGACCACCGCCCATCCGATCAGCGCAACAGGGCGCTTGAAAATATTCCGTTCTGGATCTCGGTCAATGAAGGGCAACGCGGCTAGCAGAGCCATGAAGGCGCCAGGCAAGGCTATCGCCCCGACAAACTGCCCGAACTCGCCAGAGAACATCTTCAGACGCAGCAGCTGGAACAAGAACAAGAAGTACCACTCCGGCTCCGGATGATAATCGCCCGGGTCAGGCGTCGCCTCTTCCAGCAAGACCACCGGCTCCCAGAAGGCCAGGGCACAGATACAGGCAAACACGGTTACCATCCCGACGACGTCTTTCCAGATCTGCCGCGGGAAAAAATAGTCGGTCTTCGCCTTCAACTCTGCCGGCGTGCCCCGGAATGGGCCGGCTGGTCCTGCGGCCCTGAAGAGGAAGAGGTGCAACCCCGCCAACCCCATCAGGGCCGCAGGAAGCACCATCACGTGAATGACAAAAAATCGACTCAATGTCATTTGGCCTGGCGTCGCGCCTCCCTTGAGGAACCGCGCCATGAAGTCGCCCAGCAAAGGCGTTTTATCCATAATCTCGACGCCGACGGTCGTGGCCCAATAGGCCCGCTGATCCCATGGAAGCAGATAGCCCGTGAAGCCGAATCCCATGACGATGCCAAAGAGCGCCAGGCCCACCAACCAAATTAGTTCACGCGGCTTCTTATAGGCGCCCCAGAGAAAGACTTGGGACATATGGGCGAAGACGCAAACCACCATGGCCGTCGACCCCCAAAAATGGTAGCTCAGCAGAAACCAGCCATAGTCGACGTCATGCAGAATGTATTGAGTGCTGGCGTAGGCATGGTCGGCGGTGGGCACATAATAGAACATCAGCAGCACACCGGTAATGGCCTGCATAATGAAGATGAATAGCAACGCCGACCCGAAGACATAGGCCCAACGAGACCCGCCAGGAACGGGTTCATTAAGCATCTTGGCAGCGAGCAGCTTCAGCCCAACTCGCTCATCGACAAAGTCGATGATTTTTTCCACGATCGTTGCTGGCGCATGAGGAGAAAGGGGATGGCTCATCTAGACAATCCGTGTTTGGGACTTCGTCCCGGCTTTGAATTCCATGTCAATAATTTGCACTTCCCCGCTCGCGGAGACCTTAATCGGCAGCGGGTCGAGAGGGCGCGGTGCAGGACCGTCCAGGACCTTGCCGGACGCATCATAGATACTCAGGTGACAGGGACAGAGGAACACTTGCCCGAGGACCTTATGCTGGCGCCACTTAAATCCGCATCCGAGATGGGGGCATTTACCGGAGAAGGCGACGTAGGGCACGTCCTTCTTATTGGTCCAGATGGTCTTCCCCAAGGCATCACGGAACTCCATATCTTTGCCTTGGTAGACTTTTTCGAGGACCGCAGGGGTCGCCTTTAAAACCCACACGTTCTTTTCAATCTCTGCTTCTGGCAGATAGGCCTCTTTAACCTTGCGCCTGAACTTGAACTGGGTGCCAGCGTCGTCCACCTTGATCTTCCCAACATTACCAATCTTCAGCCAGCCGTTATCGAACGGGGCATACATTGGCTTCATCAAATACTTCAGCACAGGGAACGCCAGCGGCAACGCGATAAAAAGGCCGATCACATGGGTCAAGTTTGCGAAAAATGTCCGCCGCTTGACGTTGCGCTCCAGCTCAGGGAACGGCACGAGCACTTCGCCAGGCGTGACGTGTAGATGGTCTTCCAGGTGAGGAATCTCGACTTCATGCGTCGTGACATAGTCGTCGCGCTTGAACGGCGCGAAGGCTAAGAAATCCGTCTTGGTCATCGACAATTGCACCAGACCGTCCGTCACGGTCTCCACCGCACACATCGGCACTTGCCGATCCTCCGTGCCGCTGACCGACACGACAAGATCGCTGATCTCGTGCGACAGCGGATCGACGATGACCTTGGTGACTTCTCCGATTTCTTGATCGGCACCACGGACTTTTGATTTCAGTGTAGGCTGCATGCTACTTCTTCTTAATGGGCTTTGGCGTAGCCACTGCTGTATTCTTGAATGTTCCCAGCCAGGAAGCGAGCGCCACGACGTCCTTCTCTTCCATGAGGTCCTTGTACTTATCCGGCATCTTGCCCTTCTCGTACTCCTTCTCAAAGCCCTCGGCCATAAAACTCTTGGGGTCGAGAATCTTCTGCTTGATCTCGTCAACCGAAAGGTAGCTGGCGATATTATCCAACTCAGGACCGCGCTTCTTACCGCCCTCACCCTTTAGCTTGTGGCAGTTGTAGCACTCTTGTAGTTGCCACTGCTCCTCGCCCAACTTCATAAAGTCTCCGGACGACGCGACGGTCGTCGCGGGAGGGGCACCTGGCCCGCCCGCCGCCTGATCCTTCGTCGCCTGGTCTCCGCCTAAATCCTTGAGCCGCGCCGACAAGACCTTCACTTGCTCGTCCAGCGCCTTAGCCCGCGCAAGCAATTCATCAGCCTTGCCCTGCTCGGTTGCAGCCCGCTTGGGTTTCAGGATCTTCTCGATCTTGCCCTTTTCGTCTTCGGGATCATATTGTGGCCACATCGAAGCGCCGGAAATATACACCGTGCAGAGCACGATATAAAACCCCACTAAGACTCCCACGGACTTGATTCCGCTCATCGGCTTGACCGCCGGCGCATCCAGGATGATAAAGACGACAGCCCCCAGCATGGCATAGGCGAAAAACATCATCTGGAAGATGACGGGGAATTCGAACACCCTCGTAAAACCTACGAGCGCGCCACCCACCACTAGGCCAATCATCAACTTCTTAATTACGTTCCCCATACAAATCCTCTTTCCTTCAGGAGGCCTTCCACGCCTCGGGTACATGGCCCGACAGAGACAGGACTGCTTTTAGGCATGCCCCTTCGAATCGGAAGGCCGCAGAGTCACGAGAATGGCAAAACTCACGACTGCATAAAAGACGACGGTAATCCCGGTGATCCACCAGGCGGCGTACGACAGCGTTGGCGTAAAGGACTCCGCGGTAAAATCGGGCAGCAAATTGTACGTATGATAGTACTTCCGGAGCAGCGAGCGGACGGCGCCCATCAAGCCCATCGTCCAAATCGCGGTGAAAGCCAAAAAGATCAGGACGAATTGGGAAATGAAATCGATCTTCCCCCAGACAATCGTGCCCTGACTGATGGCTCGGTTATAAATCACATAATTGATGACTGTGACGAACACCAACGTGAAGGCTGCGGAGTTCTTGGCCGGCATCAAGGCTAAGAAGTTCCAATCAGATGGCAACTCCAACTCCGCCACTAGCTTGGCGCCGGTGGGCACGAATCCGTGCGGCGTCAGCCAAATGGCATCGCCCACGACCACCATCAAGAAACCAACCTTGATGACCGTGCGCGCCGACACGGTGAGCGGAATAAAGCGACCGAGGGTAAAAGGCGCGAGCAACATAGGTATCAAGAACGCGAGCGCTATCGGATCCGGGACTGCATAGTCTGTCAGTACCTTGGTCATGACCAAGGGGAGCAACACCATCACGACAGGAGCCAGGATCGTCATCCGAACCTTCTCAACTCCTTCGATGCGCTTCATACTGAGCCAGATGTAATAGTTACTGCCTAGAAAAATGAGCCCGATCATCGCGCCCTGCATTTCGAAGAACATCGAGAGCTGGTCGGCCATCATATAGGGACAGATTGAGGCATCGTAGTCGCAGAGCTCGTACGCTAAGAGATAGCCCATGAACGGAAGGAACAGCAATGCGCCTACACCGATCAGATTGCCGACAAAACCCATCCAATCGTAATAGGCCCGATCTTCGTCCTTCTTCGCCCCCATAAACATGTAGGCCGCGATCAAACCTGCCACAAACCCACCGAACGTCACGTTACCGACAAGACGGTGGAGGTTCAGCGGCATCCAGCTGTAGTTGGAGATCTTGTCCCACAGGGATGCGGTGGCAAGAAACTCTTGCGGCGAAATCCCCTCGGCTTTCACCGGGGTATTCATAAACGACGTCGGCCCGTCGATCACGAAGAGCGTGATCGTACCGATCAGATTCAAAAGCACCCCTAGGGCAATATGGCGGGCCTTCTTCTCGCCCTTCCAGGCATCCCAGGTATAAAAATACATGTACAGCAAGATCGTTTCGCTGATGAACAACAGTGGATAGATTACGGCGAACAGCAGGTAGAAATGATTGATAAGCCATGTCGTAAACTGTGGATAGGCCGCCAGCAACACGAAAATAAAGAGGCCCCCAGTCAGGGCGGTCATACTGTAGAGAATAACCGTCACTTTCGTGACCTCTTTGGCTAAGCGATCGTATCGGGGATCCTGCTTCCGATACCCCAACCACTCTGAGATGACGACAAAGATTGGAGCACCGAGAATGAACCCAGCAAATAGGATGTGAAGCTGGGCGACGACCCATACCGCGGTCCGGTTCCCCATGTAGGGGAACTCCACGGATGGCACGGGAGCCTGGGCATATGCCACTCCGCCGAACAACGCTAGAAGCGCGAATGCCGCCACGAGACTGCGCTGCCACATTTTCATGATGTTTCGCCGCCCCTCCTCACGTGATTAGAATCTGCCTACTTGCCTGCCGGTGCCGGAGCTGCTGCTGGAGCCTCTGCCGAGGTCGGCGCGGCGACCGCGCCTGCCGCCGGCAGGCTCGCCGCATCAACCCAGGCGTGCTTCTCGGGGTCCCAGCCCTTGCCAGCCAAGCCGAAATTCCGCTCAAACAACACGATCTTCCAGCGATCTTCCTCTGACAACTTGCTCTTCCAAGCCTTCATCTTCGTGTTCGGCACCCCTTCGGCAATCCGCCAGAACCACACGGAATCGGAATAGAGCGCCATCCGATCACCCTTCCGGAAATCACGGGCACCCGCCTTGACGGGCTTGCCATCCTTGCCGTGACAGCTCGCACAGTTCACATCGGGGTTTGTCTCACCAATGAAGAGCTTCCGCCCTTCTTCGAGCTTGGCCGCATCGGTCCACCAGCCAGCCGGCATATGGCTTGCCGCATATTCAGCAGGAGCGGGCGGAGGCGGAACAACCGGCCCGTCGCTTTCCCCTCCACCGCAGGCCACCATGAACAGCCCCATCCCCAACACAACCGCCAATTGCGTAGCTTTCATCGGCTTCATAACGCTTGCTCCTTTGTTTCAGACCTTATCGGTTACGTTTCACTTTCACACTAAAACGAAAAAAGCGCTTTTGCCAAGAGGGATAATCACCCCCCACAAAAGCGCTTATTCTAACGAGCCCTGGACTGCCACTCGTACCCCCGCCACTTTAATTAGCCGACCCTGCGAGGCGCACATCAGCCCCACGGACCGCTTAAATTATGTTCGTCGCTTCCCCTGAGACTGGCCTCGTTTCCGTCCCTGCGTCCGCCGTGACCGGAGCATTTTTGCCCCGACAAACCCGCCGACTACGACCGCTGCAGCCCCCAACCCCAGATAGACCCACTGCGGGACCCGCTCTCTATCATGGATACAGCCGGTCCCAAAATGAACCTGAATCTTGCGCTCGGTCTCGAGATCCTTCGGGTCAAACAAAATTTTCTGCTGCTGCCGCTCTTCCCTAGCTTCAATCAACAATGGATCGCCAAGATTATCGTTATGGAGGTGAAATGTCGCTTTATAGTATCCCTCTCCATCCGTCTTGACGATCTGCCCGTAGGAGATTCGCGTATCCTTGACGAGCACGTCAATATTCGATGCCCCGCTTCCATCAGTCCCGCAGACGAAACCTTCGACCGTAAACCGATGATCCGCTTCATGCGTCGCAAGCACAACCGACGGAAGGCCGCCCACCATGGCCATGACTAGGATCCACTCCCGCCATGGCGACTCACTCTGTACGATCTGTCTGCGCCTCACGTGCTCTAAACTGATGCCTCTTCCTGTTGCCGAGCTCTTGTACTCACTTCACTCAACCGAACGTTCAATCACCAACGAGTCGGGCTATTTTAGGGCCGAGTCTTGTAACATAGCCCCTACCCATTGTCAACGAATTGACCGCATGATCAAACAGAGCGTACAGCCTATTCCATGCACCATGCACGAGCCAACTGCGATAAGTCTAACCTAACGAAGCAAGGAAGAAATTCGTCGGTCAGCCAGCGAGGAGCCTACAGGATTCCGCGTGTCTTTGCGTCAGCTGCGACCCGTTGCACTTCGGCTTGCCGCTCTGACTCTTTCTTAGAAATCCAGGCCTCCCAGGATTTCCCTGTCGCGGTATCTTCACCAGTGAAGGCGATCGCCAGGATCTCATTATAACAAATTTTTTGGGCAAGGGAACTGCCGGAGGGAAACAACTCAAGCGAGGATTCGGAGCCGCGCACTTGCCGGTTAAACAGATAACCAACGAGGGACTGGCCGGACTTTAGCACGATTGTCACGTCGCCGCGATAGTCAAACGCCAGCTCCACCGCTTCCGTCAACTCAGCGAGCGAAGTAGGCCGAAACACACGGCCCTCGAGCGAGCCAGCCACACTATCGACACTATGATTTTTCGTGTCAGTCATGCGGGACGGTCTTTCGTCAAACGTGTCGCGCAGACAATAATAATCTCAGCGGCGAGAGACGAGCGACGCTTCACGCGCGCTGTCATCGCGAAGTTGGGCTCATTGTCAATTTAATGGTTCGGCCAAACCCGGACACTGTGCTGAACGTATCTTCGACGGCGGACGCTTCATAACCACAATGCACCATGCAATCGGCGCATTTCTCATTCCGCCCCGTTCCGTAGTGCTCCCACTCCGTGCTCTCCATCAGCTCACGAAACGTCTTAGCATAGCCCTCTTGGAGTAAATAACAGGGCTTCTGCCACCCGAAGACGTTATAGGTCGGGTTACCCCACGGCGTACACTCATACTCCCGCCGGCCCATCAAGAAATCCAAGAATAACGGCGACTGATTGAATTGCCACCCCTTCTTCGGGCTCCCTAAAATACGGGAGAATAACTCTCTCGTACGCTCCCGCTTCAGAAAATGCTGTTGGTCTGGCGCCTTCTGGTAACTATAGCCGGGCGAAATCATCATGCCCTCGACCCCGAGCTCCATCATGGCATCAAAAAATTTCCGCACCCGCTCCGGGTTGGCATCGTCAAAGAGGGTCGTATTAGTCGTGACCCGATGTCCCCGCTTCAACGCCGCCTTGATCGCCTTCACCGCCACGTCATAGACGCCATCGCGGCACACGGCTAAATCATGTTCATCCTTCAAACCGTCCATATGGACGCTGAACGTGAGGTATTTGGACGGTTGATACTCCTCGAGCTTTCGCTCCATCAAAATCGCATTGGTGCAGAGATACACATACCGCTGCTGCGCGACTAGCCCGCTGACGATCGCCGCCATCTCAGGATGGATCATCGGTTCCCCACCAGGGATACTGACGATCGGGGCTCCGCATTCCTCTGCCGCCGCCCAGCATTCTTCAGGCGTTAGCCGCTTGTCGAGGACATGGTCGGGATATTGAATCTTCCCGCACCCGGCACAGGCCAAATTGCAACGGAACAGGGGCTCCAGCATCAACACGAGCGGGTACCGCTTCACCCGTTTCACTTTCTGGGTAAGCACGTACTTCGTGACAGTAAACATCTGGGAAATTGGAACGGCCATCCGACTCTCTCCTCTTACTTACGCGATACCCTGCCTGATACAGGGCTGCGAAACACAGCTGGACTTGCCCTGAAACAACATTCTCGGTCTTACCATACACGCCCGGGCCATCACGCACACGATGATTGGAGGCGCCGAGCGGAGTCGAACCGCTGCATCGCAGTTTTGCAGACTGCTCCCTTAACCACTTGGGTACGGCGCCCCGCGCGCATTATAGTCTAGGCAGAGGATGAGAGGCCAGAGGCGAGAGGAACGATCTAGGATTTACTAGAAAAAACCGGGATTTCTTTTCCAAGCGTCGAGGGCCGATCCGACTCCGGGGCCATCAACTCCCATCCTTCCTTCGACGAGACGACGGCTTCCCCGTTTCCCTCAGCCTCTTTTTCTTTGGCCATCTGCTCGACCTCTTCAATCAGCGTGTCCATCAACTCTTCGATGGGCACCTTACGGACGAGCTTGCCTTTCTTGAAGAGGATACCCTTGCCTTCACCGCCGGCAATCCCGATATCCGCTTCCTTGCCCTCACCAATCCCGTTGACGACACAGCCGAGGACCGACACATTGAGCGGGGTCTTAATATGACCCAGCTTCTTTTCTAATTCATTGGCCAGCTTCACCACATCGATCTCGACGCGGCCACAAGTTGGACAGGCGATGACATTGATCCCACGATGGCGCAGTTCGAGCGACTTCAGAATCTCGAACCCCACCTTCACTTCCTCGACTGGATTAGCAGCCAAAGATACACGCAAGGTGTCGCCGATACCCTGCGAGAGCAAGTAGCCGAGCCCCATGGTCGACTTAACGGCTCCCGTCATCGCAGTGCCCGCCTCCGTAATCCCGATGTGCAAGGGATAATCAGACTGGTGCGCAAACAACCAATAGGCATCAATCGCATGGTGCACATCGGACGCCTTCAGCGAGACCTTCATATTCGTGAAGCCCACGTCCTCTAACGCATGTACGGCATTGAGCGCCGACTCGGCCAAGGCTTCCGGAGACGGCCAGCCATACTTATCCAGTAAAGGACGCTCGAGCGAGCCCCCATTCACACCGATGCGGAGGGGAATCCCGCGCTCGTTGACGGCCTTAATCACTTCTTGGACTTTCCACCAGGCCCCGATATTGCCGGGGTTGATCCGAACGCAGTCAACAGTCTCGGCAGCCTTCACCGCCAGCCGGTGGTCAAAATGGATATCCGCGATCAACGGCACCGTCATGGCCGCTTTGATCTGGGGGAGCACCGCTGCCGCCTCATCGTCTGGGACAGCCACACGGATGACTTCGCACCCGGCCGCCTCCAGCTGACGAATTTCCTCGATCGTGGCAACAACATTACGCGTGTCAGTTGAACACATCGACTGCACAGAGATCGGGGCGTCTCCGCCGATCTTCAGCTTGCCGACCGTGACCTGCCTAGTTTTCCGTCGCGTAATATGCATGACTGATATTCGTCCGGTACGTTTGTCTTTCTACGTATTCATTTTGACGTACACTAGCTACCCTGCTCGTCTCCGTGCGGCAACCGATCGGCCAAGGAGGCGAGTGTGCCCTGCCCTCGCGAGGGAACCAACGCCTGACCAATCAATTCCTTGACGCCCTGATAAATGCCTTCTGCAGTCAGCCCATACCGTTCGCGCAGAAAGTCCTGTGGCCCCTGCTCGATGTACCAGTCAGGCAATCCGAGGACTTTCGTCCTCACATCCGTCACGCCACCGTCGGACAAGGCCTCAAGCACCGCGGACCCGAACCCGCCCATCTTGCAGCCCTCCTCCACCGTCACTACATAGCGAACCTTCTTTGCCACCTCGACGATCAAATCCTGGTCCAATGGCTTCACGAAGCGCGCATTCACGACTGCGGTTGAAATGCCTTCCTGCTCAAGCCGCTTCGCTGCCGTCACCGCATGCCAGACCGGCACACCGATCGCGATGATCGCGACCTCTGTGCCTTCCTGCAGCAGCTCAGCCTTCCCCATCGGCAAGGCCGTCGGCTCCTGATCCATCATGACGCCCAGGCTCAGTCCGCGCGGATACCGCACTGAGGCAGGCCCGTCATGCTCCACACAGGTTTTCAGCATATGCTGCAACTCATTTTCATCCTTCGGTGCCATCGCAACCATGTTCGGAATGTGCCGCATAAACACATAGTCAAAGGCCCCGTGATGCGTGGTCCCGTCTTCCGCCACCAGCCCACCGCGATCGATACAGAACGTGACTGGCAGATTCTGCGTCGCAACGTCATGCACTACCTGGTCGTACGCCCGCTGTAAAAATGTGGAATAGAGGGCCACGACTGGACGAAGGCCCTGAGCCGCAAGACCGGCCGCAAAGGTCACCGCATGCTGCTCCGCTATACCGACGTCATAGATTCGGTCTGGGAACTCTTTCTCGAAAATATTCAGGCCGGTCCCCTCGCACATGGCTGCGGTAATCGCGACGATCCGCTTGTCCGCCCGGGCCAGCTTCACCAATGATTCGATGGCAATCTGTGTATAGGAGGGGCGGGCCGCTTTTTTCGCGGGGGCGCCAGTCTCTCGCACAAAGGGAGGACAGGCATGAAACCACACGGGATTCTTAACCGCCGGCTCATAGCCCAACCCTTTTTTCGTGATGACATGGAGCAGCACTGGCCCCTTCATCATTAGGACATTTTCAAGAGTAGGCAGCAAATGCTCGAAGTTATGCCCGTCGATCGGTCCCGCATACCGAAACCCCAACTCCTCAAAAAGCAGCCCAGGAAGGATCGCGCCCTTGGCCAACTCTTCAGCACGACGCGCCCACTTCTGCATATCAGACCCGATGTGAGGGATCTTCCCTAACAAGTGGCCCGTTTCTTCGCGCATCTTGGTGTAAAACTCTCCGGTAAAAGTCCGATTCAAATAGGAGGAAATGGCACCCACGTTCTTCGAAATAGACATTTGGTTGTCGTTCAAAATCACCAAAAAGTCTTCGTCCAACCCGCCGGCATGGTGCATGCCTTCCAGCGTCATCCCGGCCGTCATGGCTCCATCCCCGACCACACAAACTACTTTATGCTTCTGCGCCAATTGCTTACGGGCTGCAACCATACCATAGGCGGCAGAGACGCCGGTCCCGGCATGGCCCGCATTGAACGTGTCGTAGACGCTCTCCTCGCGTTTAGTGAAGCCGCTCATGCCCCCGTACTGCCGAAGCGTGTGGAATTGCTCCCGGCGGCCCGTGAGCAATTTATGGGCATACGCTTGATTGCTGGTGTCCCAGACGATCTTATCCTTGGGCGCATCAAGCAGGTAATGCAGGGCAACCGTCAATTCAATCACTCCGAGATTCGAGGCCAGGTGGCCTCCGACGTTCGAGACCACGCCGATAATCTGTTCCCGCAACTCCTGACATAGAGCAGGAAATTGCACGGGCGATAGCCGCTTCAGATCAGCAGGGCTTTGCATGGTCTTCAAGATCGACATAACAGATACTCCTGTACGCACATGCAGAGGGGTCGCGCACGACGAATTGAACTCAGATGAGTATAGTGCAGTACTGCAGCAGCTCAGGCAATAGTGGTTCCACTCTCACATAAAAGTCATGTATTGTCAAGCTGTTAGCTGGCTTATCCAGAAACCAACACCGCGGATAGCTTGAATTATGAGCCCCCGCCTATCCCTCACAACGATCGATCAATAGGGGAAGTCCAGCCCCGCAAAGATCGCTCCCCCCTCGCGGCTATAGCCATAGTCGACACGCCCGACGACATTGGGCCGAACGACTCCACGAAATCCGATACCAGGAGTCATCCGATAGCTATGGAAATTGATTTTTTTGTAGTCGCTGAAAACCTGGCCTGTATCCAAAAACGGGGCAACCTCGAAGTCCGCATTGACGCCCGCCACCTTTGCGCGGGCGAGATGAATGCGCTCCTCGATGCTGAGCGATAGGAGATGCTTATCGATGAAACGATCGCCGCCGAATCCGCGCAGGTTGTTTTGTCCTCCCAGCGAACTTTGCTCGAAGAATGGCACTTGCGACCCAATCGTCGCTTGCAGATCCCCACGTACGACCAGGATCGCACGCTTCGATTCGCTGGGAAACAGCTTCTTCACCTCGATCTCACAGCGGGAGTAGACGGGATGATCGCCGTTGCGAAGACTCTGGTTGAGCTCCACATAGGCCGTCACGGCCATCCCGTCGGTCGGCGTGACAAGATGGTTGCGCGTATCGTAATAAAACGTCGCCCGGTGCCCGAGAATGATCGATTCGCCCTGTACCCCATCCACCAGAGGAAACCGGTCACCAGTAAAGGGAAGACCCGTCCCACCTTTTTGCAGCTGCACATCGCGAAGCCGCTGGCCGACGGAAATCTGCGTCACTTCGTTTGCATAGACTCCGAACCGCCAATTCAGCCTCGTTTCACGCGCCGTATAATTCGTTTCCTGGGACTCCGGCGTGGCTTGCCCAAGATTAAAGAACCGCGAGGTGGCATTTTTGAAAAACGAGGCCCCAAAATTCAACGAGTAGCGGCCCTGATCGAACGCCGGATCGGCATAGCTGAACACCACCTTGCGCTCGATCCGCTCGGTAAAGGAGCCGATGAATCGCATCTCCCGTCCGCCTGGCTCATAGCGAAACACATTGAGGGCGCCGCGTGTCCCGACAATGGAGTTCCGAATAATCATCGGTGCGACGATATATTGCAGCTCCCCATCTGGATCAGTGATCAAAATTGGCACGAGCAGCCCAGCATCATTTCCATCATTGCGGGTGCTCGACACGGATGGAACTGGAAAATATTGCACGTCCGCTACGCCCGACTCTGGCAGCGCAACAAGACTCGCTACACAGGACACGAACATAACGGCGATGAGGCCATGCAGTCTGAGCATGGAATTCTTAAAGCGCGTTACAGAGCTTTAATCTTATCGGATTTCTTGCGAAGCTGGCCCACAAGGTCGGCATACGACGAATCGCGAAGAATCTTTGAGAACTGCCCACGGTAGTTACTCACTAGGCTCACCCCGTCCACCACCACATCGTAAACCCACCACTTTTCACCCTTATTCAAAAGCCGGTAGTCGAGAGGAATTTCCGTTTTACCAGTACGTACCTTGGTGCGTACCTCGGCGTAGTTTTTCTCTATCCGTTCGTTGATGTACTCCACGCCTTCACCGGAATACGCCTCGACTCTGTCCGCATAGGAAGTGGTGAGCACCGTTCGAAAGAGTTCGACGAACTCCTCCCTGTCTTTTTGAGCCAACGTTTTCCATGGAGCCCCGAGTGCCCGGATGGACATTTCTTCATAGTCAAACCGGTCTCGGACGGTTGCCTCCAAGCGTTGCCGGCGCTCTGTCGCTCGCGACGATTGCTTGAGCTCCTTATCTTGGATAACTTTCAACACGTCATCGATGGTGCTTTTCATCGCTTCAGTGGCGCTACCCGCTACGGCTGACTGGACAGCTGCCATGCCAAACAATGCAAGCGTACAAACTGCGCCGCTCGCGATCTTCCTCCAACTCCATCTCTGCGCCTCTCCTACAGCAGTCCCCCTGAGTTCCATATCATCTCCCATATAAGCGTCCAATTAAGCTCCGCTACCATCCATCAGTTCACTTTCCCATGCACATACTGGCTAACCAATTCCTCCAGGTCGAGACCCGATTCCGTATCGCGGATCGTTTCTCCAGGCTTAAGCGGATCGCCCCCCCCACCCGGAGACAGGGCCAAGAACTTCTCGCCGATGATCCCGCGAGTCTTGATCGAGGCAATGGTGTCCGTGTAGAGCTTAACAGTATTATTAATCGCCAGCTTCACCATCGCGCGATCCTCATTGAGCGTAATCCCGCGGACCCGCCCGACCTCGACGCCAGCGATTTCAACGGTCGACCCCGCCTTGAGCCCCGACGCCGTGTTGAACTGCGCATCCACTTCATAGACGTCGCCTCGAACCAGTTCAAGCTTTCCGAGTTTGACCGACAGGTATCCAAGACACAGGATACCGATGAGTACGAACAGGCCGACCGTCATCTCTAACTTGGCTTTTTCCATATCTTCCTACTCCTCCCTCACCCCACGTGCGATCCGGGCAATACGACCGTCCCGCCGACGGAAATAAATTCAAGGATATCCGGATCGGTAATCCGCTGGAACTCAGTGGCCGGAGCCATGGCGGCAATCTTACCGCTTCGAAGCATCGCCACCCAATCAGAAATCGCAAAAATCTCCGGAATTTCATGACTGACCATCACCGCCGTAAAGCCGAACCGTCGTTGCATCGTGACGATCAAATCATGAATCGATTTCGCCATCAACGGGTCCAGCCCCGTCGTCGGCTCATCGAACAGGATAATCTCAGGCTCCATGACCAACGCGCGCGCGAGGCCCGCCCGTTTGCGCATGCCCCCGCTCAACTCAGCGGGAAACTTGTGCCCCATGCCCTCCAGTCCGACCTGCGCCAGCTTTTCCTCAACTCGTTGCGCCACGGCCGGCCCCTTCATCCGTAACTTCTCCCGCAACGGGAACGCCACGTTTTCAAAAACGGAGAGGGAATCGAACAGGGCCGCACCCTGAAACAGCATCGCAAACCGCTTCCGGACATCATTTAAGCGCGTCCCTGACAAGCGGGAAATCTCCACATCGCCGACCCAGACTTCGCCACGATCCGGCTGCATGAGCCCAATCATGTGCTTGAGCAGCACGCTCTTGCCCTCTCCACTCCGGCCGATAATGGTCGTCAGCTTGCCCACAGGGATCGTAAGATTCACCCCTTGCAGCACCGCCTGCCCGCCCAACTTCTTTTCAACGCCAATCAGCTTGATCATAGATATCAGAGCAAGACCGAGGTAAGGAAATAGTCCCACACCAGAATGACCACCGAGCTCAGCACCACCGCTTCAGTCGTGGCGGTCCCCAGCCCCTCCGCGCTCTGCCTCGTGTGGTACCCTTTATAGGAACAGATCCAGGTGATGATCAGCCCGAAACTGATCGACTTGAGAATCCCGCCGTAAACATCTTTCCATTCCACCGTGGACTCGATTGAGTTCCAATAGGACCCCGCATTCACGCCCAGCAGATCCACACCAACAACATAGCCGCCATAGATCCCAACCACGTCGAAGATGGCTACAAGCAGTGGTACTCCGATCAACCCAGCTACCAACTTCGGGGCGATCAAATACTGCATTGGATTGATCGCCATGGTATCGAGCGCATCAATCTGTTCGGTAATCCGCATGATGCCGATCTCCGCCGTCATGGCCGAACCGGCCCTGGCGGTCACCATCAGGGCGGCCAACACCGGCCCCAGTTCACGAATCATGCTCAAGGCTACTGCAGAGCCTAGCAATCCCTCCGAGCCGAACTTCCGCAAACTGTAGTAGCCTTGCAGCGCAAGGACCATTCCCGTAAACCCGGCGGTCAGAACCACTACAAACGTCGATTTATACCCGATGAAATGAAGTTGCTTGAGCATGTGGGAAAATCGAAATGGCGGCCTTGTCAGCCAGGCAAACGCCGACAAGACAAACAGCAGCATGCGGCCCATCTCCTGCAGACGCGTGACCACCGATGCACCGATCCGTTCAACCATATTCAAGACCATCACTTACCTCAGCTCACGACAGAAGCCGCCGCCCGCTTCCGCATAATGTTCAAACCATTCCGTTAACCGATCCGCAGCTATCCGACTCTGCCGTCGCAGCCGATTCAACCCCACAAAGCGGGACGGGCGGCTGACGAGCGACCATATACCTTGAATCCATCTAGTGGGCCCGAGAAAGAGATTGAAGTCAAGGGGGAGATCCTCATTCTCTAGATCGGAGACCGTCCGCACGAGCGCCATGGGCACTCCTTGCGCCCGAGCCACCAGTGCAATGGCGGCGCTTTCCATATCAAGTCCGATCGCCTCGGTCAACCGGCGCAATCGCCGCTTACCCTCGGCCTGCCACAGCACCCTCGGCACAGACACGACCGTTCCTACTCGCGCAGCCATCCCTGCCTCCTGCGCCGCCATAAGGCAACCGGAACGCACAGCTTCATCGCACAACAGAGAATCGCCCTTCACCGTCCCAGTCTCTTCGATGTCGAAAGAAAAAACCTCCGTGCCAAGAATGAGGTCTCCCACTTGAGCCGGCACGAGCGCGCACGCAAAACCGGTGGACATGACCAGCGACATGGCCTGTGTCGTCAAGACCCTTTGCGCAACCGTGCCAGCTGACGCAGGGCCGATGCCAGTCTGAATCAACCAATAGACCTGATCCCCCTTCTGCCCAACATGACAGCGAACTCCCGCGATCGTCGCAATACGATCCGTAGGAAGTGCACGCTTAACAGCCTGCAGCTCCCAGCGAGTCGCGGCAAAGATGGCGATAGGAAGCATTGAGGATTCTAGGCGGGCGGGCCCCGCGCCAGCGATAGAAGTCGACGGAGCGCTCACTGATCAACTCGATGGCACCCAGACGCCATCACCTGCTCACGCACTTCATCCGCCCGCATTTTCCCACGCGTTCGCAAATTCCGATACATCGCCAAGGCCCACAAGGGAAAATATTGGCAGTACCAATGGTAGCGGAGATAAAACACACGGGGGAATCCAGTGCCAGTATGGCAGACCTCTTCCCAGGAGCCATCTTTCATTTGATGACGCAACAGATACTGGATGCCGCGCGCAACGCTAAAGGCATCGGTCTTCCCAGCCGACATCAGCCCCATGATGGCCCAGGCTGTTTGAGATGGGGTGCTACCCCCTTTCCCTCTCCACTCAGAATCGTCGCCATAGGAATGACAGGACTCGCCCCATCCCCCATCAGGATTCTGCTTCGACTCAAGCCAGACGACCGCACGACGGATATAGGGCTCCGAAAGGTCTACGCCGATCGCACGAAGGCCGGCCAGCACAGACCAGGTCCCATAAATGTAATTCACGCCCCACCGGCCGTACCAACTGCCGTCAGCCTCCTGCTCGCGCTTCAGGAACCGGAGGGCTGGTGCCACGGCTAGATGAGTCTGATCGTAGCCCAACGCGGCCAGCATCTCGAGACAACGTCCAGTCAAATCCGACGTGCTGGGGTCGAGCAGGGCATGGTGGTCAGCAAAGGGAATATAGTTGAAGACGATACGATTATTGTCCTTGTCGTAAGCTCCCCACCCACCATCGGACCCTTGCATGGCGAGGACCCAATTCGTCCCCCGCTGAATGGACTCTTGCAGATCAGCCGCCTGAGCCATCTGAACTTTCGACAGCGCCATCAAGACCACGGCTGAGTCGTCCACGTCGGGATAGAGCTCATTTTCAAACTGAAAGTACCAGCCGCCCGGTTCCGCCTTTGGAGAGGAAAATTTCCAATCGCCGACCAGCTTCGTCTGGCGGGAGGCCAGATAGGATGCCGCTTTCTGAAGCGAGGGATGGTCCTGCGATATCCCGGCTTCGATCAAAGCGTTCATAAGCAAGGCGGTGTCCCAGATCGGCGAATGACAGGGCTGAAGATGCAGCGCCTCGACACACTGCTCGCCGATCGACACAGTATCGTAGACTTCCAGCGCTTCGATTTCCTGAAACGCCTTTCGCATCAAGGGATCGTCAGCCGCATAGCCCAAGCAGTGAAGGGCCACGATTGAATTTGCCATGGCCGGATAAATCGCCCCTAACCCGCCGCTGCCCTGGATATGGTCCAGCATCCAGGTGGCCGCCCCGTGCAAGGCCTTCTCTCGCAGCCAACTGAGCGGCATCTTGTCGTAGAGCTTGAGTACCCCGTCTAATTGCACGAAGAAATTATGCGGCGTGAACCACCGCTGGTCCTTATTGAATGGCGGCACGTCGCGATACCGAATCTGCGCCCGGGGAAAGAGATACAGCTCGTCAATCCCCTGCGCCTTGGGAATACGGCAGACGGGTCGATTCGCAAACACTACCAGCAAGGGAATCAGAACAGCGCGGGACCAATAGGAAATCGCATAGATGCTGAAATAGAACCGCTTCGGCAGGAGCATGATCTCCGGTGGCATGCTTGGGAGCCCCTCCCAGTCGTACTGCTCGAACAGGGCCAGAGTGATTTTCGTAAAGACGTTCGCGGAAACCACGCCGCCCTTGGCGTGAATGCAGTCGCGGGCCCGCAGCATGTAGGGTTCCTCGGCCGAGATGCCGCTCAATTTCAAGGCGAAATAGGCCTTCACCGATGCGCTGATCTCGGAGGGACCTCCGTAGAAAATCGGCCAGCCGCCGTCGGGCAATTGCATGGCACGAAGATACCGAACCGCCTTACGCTCCCGCTCAGGATCGACTCGATCCAGAAATTGACGCAATAGGATATATTCAGAGGTCAAAGTGGTATCGGCTTCGAGTTCGCCAACCCAATAGCCTTCGGACTCATGCTGTCTGGACAGGAACCAGGCTTGACTGCGTCGCACCGCGTCATCAAGCGCATCCACCTGGCTCACTGAATGGCTAGTGGGGCGTCGGGCCGCAATGTCGAGCGGGACGGAGAGCGGAGACTTGTCCAACACCAAACGCAACGGTGGAGCCTTGGGCCGCGCGGTTGCCAGACCCAATTTCTCCGGAACGGAGACAAAGAGACTATCCGAGAGGCGGCCTAGAAACGCTCGAATCAGGTTCATTATGGTGTTCGTCTATAGAAAAATACAGGTGGATGGAACAACGCAACAGCTCTACGCCGCCCCCATGAAGCGTCAACGGCAAGAGACACTTTTATTGCATTGTCCGAGGGGCAATCTATACCAGAGCCCCGTGTGACGAGTCAAGAAATGCGGAGCGGAAGTCCTTTGAAATACAACGATTTTACTAGTCTTGTCTCTCTAGACCGACTGCAAATTTCCGAGTCGTACCGACACGACTTTCGAGATGCCAGGTTCTTCCATGGTCACCCCAAACAACGAATCAGCAATGGCCATGGTTTGCTTGTTGTGTGTAATAACCATGAACTGCGCTCCTTCGGAGAGTTCGCGCAAGACACTGGTAAACCGTCCGATATTCTCTTCGTCCAACGGCGCGTCGATTTCGTCAAGGATGCAGAATGGTGTCGGCCTGATCAGGAAGCTTGCAAAAAGCAGCGCCATCGCCGTCAAAGTCTGCTCCCCACCCGAGAGCATGGCAATGCTCTTCAAACGTTTACCCGCCGGTTGCGCCACGATGTCGACTCCGGGCTCCTGTGGTCCGCGCCCTTCCGTTGTTTCATCCGCCAGCACTTCAACCAGCTGAAGTTCGGCCCGGCCACCGGGGAAGAACTTAGCGAACACCTCACTAAACTTCTGTTGAAGCTCGGTGAACGTCGTGGCAAACATGTCTTTCGTCGTAAGGTTGATCCGCTGAATAATTTCCTTGAGCGAACTGATTGACGTGGATAAGTCCTGCTCCTGCGTCGTCAAAAATCGATACCGCTCATCCAACTCTTGATGCTCAGGAATGGCCGCCAAATTGATCGGACCGAGACGGTCAAGCTTCTCACGAAGCTTCTGCAACTGCTCTCTCAGCGACACTGCATCCACCACCGGTTGTTCCCCCGGAACAGACGCCTCTCCAAGAGATAGTTGCTCATCCGTTCCCTCCACACTTGGCACATTGAGGAGCGCCGCAGGGTCAACCTGGTAGGTCCCACACAACGTGGATTCGACCGTGCCCAATTGCACCCGAACTTCCGCCTTCTTGACCTCCAGCGCCATGCGGGACTCGCGAAGAGACGAGACCACGTGGCGCACGGCCTCCAATCCAGCATCAAGCTGGTGCGCCACGGCCATGTCCTGCGTCTGAGCTTCTTGCCGTTCAACCAACTGCGCCTTAACCAGGGCGGACGACTCACCCAGCTCACGACAACGCCCTTCTTGCCGCTCCCGTTCAATCCGGCTCTGCTCGATCGAAACCGCAAGTCCCTCGACATGACGTGTCAAGGCCGCAATCCGTGTAATCACGTCCTGTTGCTGCTGCGAAAGCCGCAGGAGGTCGCGCCGGTGATGTTCGCGGGTCGTCCTGATTTCCTGCGCGACCAATTGCGCCTCAGTGAATCGCTGCTGAAGCCCCTGCATATCTTGATCGATCTGGGCCACTCGCTCACGCACGCGCCCAACCGCCGCTTCCTGGCCTGCCTTCTCCGCCACCCACTGAGCGAGCTGCGCCTGCGTGGATTGCACCTCATGATTGAGCCGCTGCACCTCGGCCGCGCCTCGCTGCGCATCGTTCGTCAAGATATCAATTCGCCTAGTCAAATCTTCCAACACATGCTGAAGTCCAGCTTCATCTTTTTGCAGTGAAAGCCCACGCATTTCCGCGGTCCGCAGCGACTCCACCAGTTGTCGGCCCTGCTCACGCAACTCCTGTCCCTGCGACAGCACCCGTTCCCGCCGCTGCTTGCCCTCTTCGACAGCCCCGGTCAGGGCGACGCGCTGCGCGTCCAAGCGCAGCACCTCTCGGCGCCGCTGCAACAGACCTCCCGTCTCGCTGACCTGTCCCCCTGTCATCACTCCGGCGGCATCCAACACTTCCCCAGCACGCGTCACAAGAACTGGCCCATCAGGAGCCGCATAGGATTGCTGTGCCCACAAGGTCGTGGCATCCGTCAGCGTCTCCACGAATACGATCCGGTCGAACAGATAGTCACGGGCCACCTCGCGCGCGCCCTGCACCGCAATCAAATCAACGGCACGGCCACACACCCCGGGCTGGCCCTCCAACGCAGGCCACCAAGACCAATCCGCCACGTCCCGAGGCGCCCAACGGGGCTGCTGCGGAATGAAGGTGCCTCGCCCGAGATCTTTCCCTTTGAGAAACGCAATCGCCTCACACGCTACGGCAGGACTATCGACCAACCAGCCCTTCACCCGTTCGCCCAAAATCGCTTCGACCGCCCGGTCCCATCCAGGAGGGACAACCAGCCACTCGGCAATCGCGTCACGAACTCCCGCGCAGGCCTTAAGGCCCGTGGACTCTTCATCGCCACGCCGTCCATACCCCATATCTTCCCGCACCACGCCTTGCAGCGTCCGGAGCTGTGAGTCCACGGCTGCCAACTCTTCCGACTGACGCAAAACTGACTGATCGACGTCGACCAATTCAACCGCGACATGTTCGCTCGACTTCTCAACTGCCTCTCGCTGCCGGCCCAGATCTGCCACTAACTGTGCCGCCTCGCGGCAGACCTGCTGAAGCGTCTGGCGCTTATCCACGGCGGTCAGATGCTGTACACGGAGATC
This sequence comes from Nitrospira lenta, assembly GCA_945865525.1. Lineage (GTDB taxonomy): Bacteria > Nitrospirota > Nitrospiria > Nitrospirales > Nitrospiraceae > Palsa-1315. The sequence goes on from CAMBDY010000010.1 coordinate 46,321, forward strand.
TTCTTGTTCACGAGCCAGCCGAGCCTCACAATCCGTCGCTTCCTGAATACGCGTCGCCAATTGCACCAGCGTCTGCTCGGTATTGGCAACCAAGACCGCCAAATTAAGGACGTCCCGACGCCCTCGTTCTTCTTCAGCCAGAACAGCGGTTCGTTGCTGAACCAGCTCCTTCAGTTCCCGCTCAAGCGTCGCAAGGGCCTGCTCCCGCTCCGTACATTCACGCTCTAACGCAACCAGCCTATCCTCGAGGGCTGCCGCTTCCGCTGCGCTCTGCTGCTGCTCCTGGGTAAGACGTTCGAGTTCCTGCCCTTCCTGGCTCTGCTGCTGCGCATAGAGCTCACTGCGATTCCGTTCCACTTCCGACGCCGTCAAGGCCTGGCTCTGCTGCTGCTCAAGCTTTGCCAACTCATCCCGCCGTTGCTCGATCGCCTCGCTCGTCGTGGCAATTGCAAATTTAATCTGCTCAAGCTCGGTATTCAAACGCGCTAGCTCAGCGGCCTGTCCGGACTCGCGATCCTCCAGCTGTTGTAGCTCCACCTCGACCGCCGTGATCGCGGTGCGGAGCACGCGATATTCATTCGTGAGCAGCTGGATCTCCAGCGACTTGGCCTCTTGATGCAAGGTTTGATAGGAGCGCGCCTGCCGCGCCTGCCGCTCCAGCGAATTCAACTGCTTCTTCACCTCAGCAATGATGTCCCGCACGCGCACGAGGTTTTGCTGCGTCGAGTCCAACTTGCGCAACGCTTCAGCCTTCTGCTTCTTATAGCGAATGATCCCGGCCGTTTCTTCAATCAATTCTCGCCGGTCTTGCGGGGAGGCCTTGAGGATCTGACCGATTTGCCCTTGGGCAATGACCGTGTGCCCCTTGCTCCCGGCCCTGGTATCCAGCAGGAGGCTCCGGACATCCTTCAACCGGCAGACGGTCTTATTGATGAGGTATTCGCTCTCGCCATTCCGATAAAGACGGCGCGTAATCATCAGCTCTTGATATTCCGACAGCTGGCTCGACAAATTAGACTGGGGGTCCACATTGATTCGGTCCAGGCCGCTGATCACAAGCGAAACCTCGGCCATGCCGAGGGGCTTCCGCAATTCAGTCCCGTTAAAAATCACGTCTTCCATCGTCTCGCTACGCAGAGCCTTCGTGCTCTGCTCACCGAGGACCCAGAGAATTGAGTCAACGACATTGCTCTTTCCACTCCCGTTCGGCCCCACGATGGCGGTGACGCCATCTGGGAATTGAATCTTGGCTTCAGCGAACGACTTAAACCCCAGCATCTCAAGGGATTTCAAATACATCGGTCACTCCTTCGGTAGCGGATCTCGAACGGACTCCAGCGGAAGAATGTCGAATTTTGTAGCACAAGACTAACAAAAAATCAAAGAAAAGCACTGCCTGTGGTAGGCGTGAGGGCGAGGACCTACAAGATTTAGGGAGAGGTACGATGGCCGCAAGAAACTGTTACCCGGCCTGAGCCCCAACGGACTTGCCGGAAGACTCAATCGTAATGAGCTCTTTGGGGAGGAGAAACTCGACGTCTTCTTCGATCACGGTCAGATCTTCGACCTCTGCCGGACCGAAGGTCTTGAGATAGGCCACCACCTCTTCAACTAAAACTTCTGGAGCCGAGGCGCCAGCCGTAATACCGATCGCTTTCGCATGCGCCAACCACAGAGGATCGATGTCGGAGGCAGCATCAATCAAATAGGAGACGATCCCGCACCGCTCCCCCAGCTCCCGCAGCCGGTTGGAGTTTGAACTATTAGGAGACCCGATCACCAGTATGACCTCCACCAGTGAGGCAAGCGCCTTCACCGCATTCTGGCGATTCTGTGTCGCATAACAAATATCTTCCTGGTGCGGCCCCTTGATATGCGGGAACCGCGTATTGAGCGCTGCGACGATATCCCGGCATTCATCGATGCTCAACGTTGTTTGCGTGACATAGGACAACTCGTGACCCTGCTCGACCTGCAGCGTCTCGACATCTGCCACCGAGGAAACCAGATGAAACTTGTCCGGGATCTGTCCCAGCGTCCCAATCACTTCGGGATGGCCTGCATGACCGATCAGGATGAGATCATAGCCCTGCGTATAGTCGCGATTGACCTCGTTATGAACCTTGATAACCAACGGACAGGTGGCATCGATCACATGCAACTGGCGCCGATTCGCTTCGTCCCAGACCGACTTGGCAACGCCATGGGCGCTGAAGATCACGACTGACCCTTCCGGCACTTCCCCTAATTCTTCTACGAACACGGCGCCCTTGGTGCGAAGCGAGTTCACCACATGTCGGCTATGGACGATTTCATGCCGCACATAGATCGGCGCACCGTACTTCTTCAACGAAAGATCAACAATATCGATCGCGCGGTCGACGCCGGCGCAAAATCCGCGTGGATTCGCGAGATAAATTTTCATCAGGATACCTTCCCTTCGTGCCCGTATGCGCGCAGATCACTGCCACCCATCTTACGTCAGAGCAGCCGGCTCCGTCAACACAATTGGCCTCGATCGACAGGCTCCATGGGCCCCTGACCGACCCCCACCCCGCTCACCTGGCCCTCCTGCCAGTCTTGACAGTCTGCCCCCCCGCCCGTAGGCTAGCGCCACCAACCATGTCAGGCTCTGGACACAAAAAAATCCTCATCGTCGAAGATGAGCAGGACATTCTTGACTTGATCACTCTCTACTTAGAGAAAGAGGGGTTTCGAACGGTATCGGCCAAAACCGGGACAGAAGGACTCCGGCAAGTGAAACAGGAAAAGCCGGATCTGGTCGTCCTCGACTTGATGCTACCGGAGATCGACGGGTTGGAGATCTGTAAGCGTCTACGGGCCGCTCCGGACACCGCGCTACTCCCCATCATCATGCTGACCGCCAAAGCGGAAGAATCTGACACGGTCATTGGGCTGGCACTGGGAGCTGACGACTACGTCACGAAACCCTTCAGCCCCAAAGCTCTGGTCGCCCGCATCAAGGCCCTCTTGCGACGGCTGGAGCGGAAACCGGACGAGAATCTCCCCCAATATTCCTATGGCAACCTTGTGATGGATCTTGCGCGGCACGAAGTCAGGGTGCAGAAGAAGGAGATCCCCCTCACAGCAAAAGAGTTTGGCCTGCTCGAACAGCTCTTACGCAATCCCGGTCGTGTCTTGACGAGAGAAATTCTCCTGAGCACCATTTGGGGGTATGACTACTACGGCACGACGAGGACCGTTGATGTCCATGTGCGCCGACTTAAACAGAAGCTCCCCTCGCTCAGCGAGGCAATTATGTCAGTGAAATCTCTGGGCTATAAACTAAAGGAACTGTGATGACTCCCGGGTGAAGAGCGCTAGGGTAGCACCCACTCCTCCCCCACGTATCACGCGTCACTATCCCTATGACACTCCCCATCCGATGGAAAGTGATAATCGCAACCCTGCTGGTCCTCGCCTGCGGACTACTCATTGCCCGCACCCTGGCGATTCGTTCTTTTGAACAACAAGAAATCGTCCGCTCGGAAAAGATACTGGAAGCCAGAGCCAGCCTGATTGCCTATGGGCTGCAACCGTTCCTGATGCAACCGGGATCACTAAGTGCCACGCCCCGACTGCAGGCCGCCGTACGCGATCTTGGCGCACGGGCCCTGACCCGTGTGACCCTCATCGCACCGGATGGGCGGGTACTGGCCGACAGCGCCGTGCCGGATAACACCCTCTCGGCGGTGGAGAACCATCTGGCGCGGACAGAAATTCAGCAAGCGGTGGCTACAGGACGGGGAAGGGATGTGCGCAGGAGCCAGACAACCGGTGAACGCACGCTTTATCTGGCATTGGGATTGCCCACCCAGAATCAAACCACACCCGCCGTCTTCTTGCGACTCGGGCTGCTAATGACCACGTTCGATCGTGAGGTGGGCAAGTTCCACAAGGACCTCGCCCTTACCTTCGGGATCGCCTTCTTAATTGCCGTTGCACTCAGCGTGGGCCTCGCGCACAGCATCACCAAACCCCTGTCCGATATTGCGATCGCCGCACGGCAGCTGGCAGGGGGCGACCACGAGGTTCACATCAGAACCGGCTCGCGGGATGAAGTCGGCCTCCTGGCCGATACGCTCAACCACATGACGAATCAGCTAAAAGCCAAGATCAACGAGCTCTCCGAAGACCGAGCCCAGCTCCTGACCGTGCTGACCTCAATGGTCGAAGGCGTGATGGTCCTAGACTGCAAAGGCCGTGTACTCCAAGTTAATCCGGCACTAGAAGGAATGTTCGACGTTACCAGGCTGGACGCACGCGCGCGCCTCTACTCCGACATCTTCCGACATCCGCAGCTGGATACGTTGGTCTCAACCGTCCTGGCCAACCGGGTGAACGAAGAAGATGAAATCCTGCTACAGCCGAGTGGCCGCTGCCTCCATATCGAGGCCTCAGTCACCCACTGCGATCGGGAGAACGACGCCTGCATGGTGCTAGTCTTTCACGACATTACGGAATTACGACGCCTGGAAAACATCCGGAAGGATTTTGTCGCCAATGTCTCCCACGAATTGAGGACCCCGCTCACATCGATCAAGGGATATATCGAAGCCTTGCGCGACGGCGGAAAGGACGATCCGACGACCAGCGCCAAGTTCCTAGATATTATTCTCAAGCAAAGCGACCGGCTGAACCTGATCCTGGAAGATCTCCTCCAGCTCTCACGGATCGAATCGGGACAAATTCTGTTCAAGCGAGAACCACTAGATATTCAGAGGGGCATCGAACGAACGCTGGCCATGATCAAACCCTTGGCAGACAAGAAGGGACACCGGCTGGTGACCGTCATAGAAGACGATCTACCGGCGGTACTCGGCGACGAAGACCGGCTGATGCAAGTCTTCTCGAACCTGCTCGATAACGCTGTGAAATACACCCCTGAGAATGGAACCATCACCGTGGCCGCCCGTCCAGTATCGGGCGATCCCGAACGGCCCTCAATCATGACAACCGTGGAGCTGAGTGTGAGCGATACCGGCATCGGCATTCCTGAACGGGACCACCCACGCATCTTTGAACGATTCTATCGAGTCGATAAGGCCCGCTCACGGGAGTTAGGTGGAACAGGGCTTGGGCTGGCGATCGTCAAGCACATCGTCGAGGGACTGGGAGGGCAAGTGTGGGTCGAGGCGAACGTTCCAACCGGCACCCGCTTTGTCGTCCGATTACCGATCTAACCATCCGGCCCGTCGTTTAGGTGAATCGGGCCCCGATCAGATAGATAAGCGATGCGAGAAGCGCCGATCCGGGAAGGGTAAAAATCCAGGCGTATACAATTTTGGTGGTGACACCCCACCGCACCGCCGAAAGCCGTTTGCTCGCACCAACCCCCACCACCGAGGTTGTGATGGTGTGAGTCGTACTGACCGGCAGACCAATGTGGGCCGTCACGAGCAACACCGCCGACGAGGCGGCCTCCGCCGCGAACCCATGCACCGGCTCCAACTTAACGATGCCCATGCCCAGTGTGCGAACAATCCGCCAACCACCCGCAGCCGTGCCCAATCCCATCGCCACCGCGCAAGCGCCGATCACCCATCCCGGCACCTCGCCGGAAGGAATCTGACCGGCAGAGAGCAGGGCAAGCGTTATAATCCCCATGGCCTTCTGCGCGTCGTTGGCACCGTGACTGAAGGCCATGAAACAGGCGGAGACCAGCTGCAGCTTTTTAAACAACCGAGTGGCGACGCTCCTCGTTACACGAAAACAGGCCCAACTGATCAACACCATCAGGGATAGCCCGATGGCGAAACCGAAAAACGGCGCGAGCACCATCGCTTCCATCACAGGCCGAAGCCCAGACCACTTCACCATGGTCCAGCCTCCATGGGTCACCGCTGCCCCGATTAGGGCGCCGATCAAGGCATGAGATGAGCTAGTCGGTAAACCCAACAATAGCGTGAAGAGGTTCCAGAGGATCGCACCGGCCAAGGCGGCCGCCACCATTTCCAGGCTGACTAATGCCGGATTGACGATTCCCGACCCCACCATCTTGGCCACAGCAGTCGACATGAAGGCTCCGGCTATATTAAGAAGGCCGGCTGCCATGACTGCCATAAAGGGGCTCAGGACTCGCGTCGAAACGACCGTTGCAATCGCGTTGGCGCTATCATGCCACCCGTTCGAAAAATCGAATAGCAGCGCCAACACCACGACAACCAATAACATTCCAGTCAGTTCAGGCATGCAACCCCGTGATCGGTCATAAGTGATGGGTGAGGCGTCTATCGAGGGCCTATCGCCGAACGCGGTCCGGCCCTTCATGCATCACGGATTACGCGTGACATTCGTCAGTGGTGCTTGATCGCAATCCGCTCAAGAATGTTCGCGACATCTTCGCAGCGGTCAGTTCCCGCCTCGAAGTTCTCGTAAATTTCTTTCCACTTGAGCACCGCGATCGGATCGGTTTCTTTTTCAAAGAGGGCCGAGATCGCATCGCGGGAGACTCGGTCTGACTCATTCTCTAGACTGTTCACGCGCACGCTGCAGTCCTTCAACGCGGGATGCGCACCCCCCAACTGATCCACTCCGCTCCCCACGGCCACAGACGCCTGATACAGGATATCCGCGAGCTTGATTGCCATCGGGGTCGGCTGCGTCACTTTGTATAACACGAAGCGGTCGGCGATCGCCTCCGTGACATCCAGAATGTCGTCGAGGGCGCTCGCCAAATCGTGAATATCTTCCCGATCGATCGGCGTAATAAAGGTCCGGTTCAGGCGAACCACAATGTCATGCGTGATGCCATCGCCAACATGCTCGACGTCCTTGATCTTCTTGGCCTGATCGACGGGAGACCGGAAGTCTTCCATCATCACCTTGAGAAGACGGCTCCCCTCAATCATATTATGTGCGGCCTGCTTGAACAACTTAAAGAAGGCCTCTTCTCGAGGGATCAATCCAAATAACATCGCGACACTCCTCGGTTCAGATACAATGAGCTTTGCACGCCGACGGACAACGGTCTGCCTACCGCGCCGCCACCGACTTTTACCAGCGAACCAATCCTGCCGCCCACGTTACGCCTCCGCCAAAACTGCCCAAAAGGACCATGTCGTTAGGTGAAATTTTTCCCGAACGAACGACATCATCAAGCGCGATCGGCAAGGAGGCCGACGAGGTATTCCCGTAGCGACCGATCACGGAACTGACTCGTTCCGGCAAGACCCCCAGCCGCTTCGTGAGCTGACCGAGAATCCGCCCGTTGGCTTGATGCAAAACTAGTTGCGCAAGATCTTGCAGATCGACACCGAACTCTTTGACAATCCCCTGAATCGCCTGCTCCAGCCGCTTGACGGCCAAACGAAATAGTGGTGTCCCCTGCATCCGTAACGTATGACACCTTCTCGCAACCGTTTCCGCCGTCGTTGGCAGCCGTGAGCCACCAGCGGGAATCGTAATCAAACCATGCTGCGACCCGTCTGCATAGAGGCGAAGCCCCAAGAGGCCACGCCCAGCCGAGCCGGTCTCCGGCTCACCCCGCAAGACCACCGCGCCGGCTCCATCACCGAACAAGAGGACCGTATCGCCATCAGCGGGATCGAGGGACCGGGATTTCACCTCTGCCGCCACCACCAAACATGTCTCAATCTGACCGCTCCGAATCATCGCATCAGCCATCGAGAGCGCATAGAGAAAGCCCGAGCAGGACGCCGCCACGTCGAAGGCGGGAATCGTCGCACAACCGAGCATGCGCTGCACATGGCAGGCGGTAGAAGGAAAGACTGAATCGGGAGAGGTCGTCGAGAGCACGATTGCCCCCAGCTCCGACACCGGAAGCCCCGCCGCCTCCAGCGCCTGCCTAGCCGCCTCCACCGCAAGATCGGACGAGGCTTGCGAGGCCGCAGCCCAGCGCCGCTCCTCAATCCCTGTTAGACGAAAGACGTCGGCCGGGTCGAGGCCTAACGTAGCCCCTACCTCGCAATTCGACACCACTCGTTCCGGAAGGTACGAGCCAGTCCCAATAATCTTTGTCCGTATCATAGGTCTGACTACTATTATGCGCTTGTAACAATGTCGGCGGGATTATAAGTCTCGGTGCCATAAGGGTCAACTCATCGGCTCACATCATTGCATTCAACTCACGCTCCTGTTACATTTTCCCGAGTAATGGCATGTTTCCCCCCCCTACTGACCTCTCTTTCACGCCGCGCAACAGCCCTTAGCCTGTGCGCGCTAGCCTTTTGCGTCATCACCGCCTGCTCCAGCACACCCGCGGCACCAGATGCGGCAAAGAAAGCTCTAAGCGGCACGGACGAACAGATCTTCCTGGGCGATACGATTGAAAAGAACTACGATCCCAACGTCATCATGAAGCGGGGTGAAGCCTTCTTTGAAAAAGAAGAATACACGGAAGCAATCACCGAGTATAACCACTTTCTCGACCTCCATCGCACCCATGCCCTCGCCCCCTATGCCGCATTCCGGATCGGAGAAAGCCAGATGAAACGGGGCAAGGGATTCGACCATGAACCAGAGCCTGTCCACAAGGCCATCGAAGCTTTTGAAAAGCTACGGAAAGATTTCAAGGGAAGCAAGTACGACGGCCAAGCACTTGAAAAAATTCAGGAGTGCCACGACCTTCTGGCGCAGATGTCTTTCTTCGTGGGCGAATTCTACTATCGACGGGGCGCCTATCTGGCCTCTGTAAGTCGTTTTGAACAGATCATGAAGCTGTACCCAGACAAAGCCGTTGCGCCGGGCGCCCTATACTTTCTTGCGCTCAACTACCATGATTTGGGCTCAGACGATTGGGCTCGTCAATACTTAGCCCTGTTGGAAAAAAAATATCCTGGCAGTAAATACTCCCCCGAAGGGGCCACCCTGCTCGCGAAAATCAACGGACAAACATCCTCGACCTTACTCGCCAAAGGGGCCGAGCTGCTCGCGAAAATCAGCGGACGAAAATCCACGACGCTACCAGCCAAACAGACCGAAGCAGCATCCGCCTCGAATACGCAACCGACGTTGCCATCGAACAATCCATCAGGTCTAGCGTCGGGGCTCATCCCCTCCGTCACCACCAACTCGCTCCGTCTTTCCTCCGCTACGGTATTAGGCCAATCGTTCGTGATGTGCCGCCTCGGCGCCTGGTGCTGATCTCCAATCGGCAATACAGCTCTTAGCTATTAGCTTTTCAGAGGCTGACGGCGAAAGGCGGGTTGTTGATCCCTGGCAGAAGGCTCAAAACGTTCCTCCAGCCATCCAGACGACGTGAAAAGTGAACGATTGCGGAGAAGAGACGGCCAACATTCCCATGTTGCACTTTCGACGCCTTACATTTCACGGCTCTTAAGAGCGGGCCGAGAACAAAACTGGTGGACGGTTTCGGTATCCTGCCGACTACTGGCCGAGGTACCAGCCCACCCCATGCTGCTCTAAGAAACTGGTAATCATTGTAAGCGTATTGGCGTAAATCATGATACCCACCACGATCAGCAAGACTCCGCTCACAGTGGATACGCCCCACAAATACACACGCGCTTGCTTGAAATAGGCAAGGAAACGATCCACTCCCAGGGCTGTCAGAAACAACGGCAATCCCAAGCCCAACGAATAACTCGTCAGCAACAGGACTCCGTTGAGCATCGAATCGGTCGTACTGGCATACAATAAGATCGTGCCGAGTACCGGTCCGACGCAGGGTGTCCAGCCAGCGGCGAACGCCACCCCGATCAGGAACGACCCCACATAGCCAACCGGCCGGCTCCTAAATTGAAAACGATGCTCCATTTTCAGAAAGCTAATATTCAGAACTCCCAGGAGGTAGAGCCCGAAGACGATGATCAGGATGCCGCCAATTCGGCGAAGGTGATCCTGATAGGTGATCAGCGCCTGGCCGATGAAGCTCGCCGACGCCCCAAAGGACACAAACACGGCAGTAAACCCTGCGATGAACAGCAGCGCGTTGACGATGATCGATTTCTTAAACTTCGACCGCACCGTCGCATCAGTAAGTTGTTCGATCGACAGTCCCGTGATGTAGGAAATATAAGAAGGCACCAGCGGAAGCACACAGGGGGACACGAACGAGAGGAGACCGGCCGAAAAGGCCGCAACAAGAGAAATGTTCGTGATCGATTGCGACATGGCAAATCAGGATGATATGAACGATCCGGACTAGGACTTCATCAACTGCTGCACTAGCTGATGTGCTTCCGTCGCACCCCAGTCGCGCGCACCGAAAATCTGGTGGCGGACGACTCCCTGTCGATCCACCATGAAAGTCATCGGGAGGGCCCTCGCCCCATAGGTCAATCCCACGCGATAGTCGGCATCGTGAAGAATGGGAAAAGTCAAACGGTTCTCTTGCTGAAACGGCCGAGTGATCGCGGCCCCTTGTGTATCCGTTGATACGGCAAGAATTTCAAAATCCTTCCGAGAAAATGCCTGATATAGTTTTTCCATCTCCGGCATCTCTACTCGGCAGGGACCGCACCAGGTCGCCCAAAAATTCAGCAGCACAACTTTGCCGCGCAAGTCCGACAGCGCCACTTGACGTCCGTTCAAGTCGCGAAGCTGAAAATTCGGCGCGAGTTCTCCTACCCTAACGACCGCACGCTTGGCCACCAGCAGGCGATCAGACGCCATGGCACTCCCCATCGCCACCAGCGCAACCACGAGACAGAAGACTGTGCCCGCAATGGCCCGCTTCGTCATCCTCTCCCCACTCCACGATCCAAAGAATGTACGTCGGCTGCCTTGGGCGTCACATTCAGCAACTTAGTCAAGATCTCCAAACTATCGAGCCTCGTCCAATCCCGCGGCCCGATAACGATCTCGCGGATGACGCCTTCCCGATCGATGATGAAGGTTTCCGGGACACCCATGCGCTTGTAGGGCTTGTCGGTTTTTCCCCAGGAATCAATCAGCACGGGAAAGGTCAGGTTCATACCCTTGATGAAGGGAGGAATATCCTTGGTCGTCGTCACACGATCGATACTGACTGCCAGAATCACCAACCCATCCTTGTCAAAATTCTTGTGGAGCACTTCCATCGAGGGCATTTCTTCGCGACAAGGCTTGCACCAAGTCGCCCAAAAATTCAGAAAGACCACCTTGCCTCGGAAATCCGAGAGCTGCTGTGGCTTGTCATTTAGATCGGTGAGGACGAAGTCCGGCGCCTGCTTCCCCACGGCCAGCAGGTCATATTTGGCGCTCTGCATCCAGACAATGCTAAAAACCACGGCAAGAATGACGGTGCCGGCCAAGAGGATGGCCGTGCGGGACGAGCTCTGCTCGCCCGCCTTACCGTTCACGCTGGGCTCGGACTCATGCATAGGCATGAAGGCCTGAGAGCAAGAAGTTCACGCCCCAGAAGCAGAAGATCACCATCAAGAAACCAAAGACCGCATAAATGGCGGCACGGTGGCCTTCCCATCCGCGCGTCATCCTGGCATGGATGTAGGCGCCGTAAATCAACCAGACAATCAGCGACCAAGTCTCTTTCGGGTCCCAGCTCCAGTAACCACCCCAGGCATAGTTGGCCCACATGGCCCCGAGGATAATGCCGAAGGCTAGCAAGGGGAAGCCGATCGTGATCGCTTTGTAGCCCAGCTCGTCAATGGTTTCAAGATCAGGGAAGGCCGCATAGAAACGGGAGGTGCTACCCCGCCGCTCTGCCCGTTCCTTAAAGAGATACATCACACCTAACCCGCCGGCCATCGCAAAGGCCGCATAGCTGGTCAACGTGATCGACACATGGATATAAATCCAGTAACTATTGAGCGCCGGCACAAGAGGCTCCGCCGTCTGATACCGGTAAGGCAACAGAGACGCCGCGCCCATGGCAATGAACCCGATACCCACCACGAAGGCGCCAATCGCTTTAATCTTGTAGCGCAGTTCCAACAGCACATAGCCCAAGATGATCGCCCAAGACACATAGGCCATGGCTTCGAACTGGTTCGACCAGGGGGCAAAGGTTCCGGAGGTCTGCATCCGCTCGAAGGCGCGCATAAACAAGGCGCCCGTATTGACGATCCATCCGAACACCGTAATCAGAGTAGCGGTCTGGCCCAATTGCATGGCCCAGGCTCCGTCTCGTTCATCGAAGTTGCCCGCCGAATGGCCAGCAGGGGCCAAGGTCATGATCGGACGGCGCGCGAAGAGATACGCGATGTAGAGGGTCAAGGCGGCAAGATAGAGCCAAAACGTCATGTCGAACAGAAATAAAGATCGGACCATCATGTCCTCCGTCGAGCAGTTGAGGCCAATGTGACTACTGCTATCATACTCACTATATGACCGGTTTGGCTACCAGGCCTCAAGCCCCGCTGATTCGTGAGGGAGAAGCCGACAAGCGCTGAAGCTTCTCCGTCAGCTTTCGAAATTCCCGCTGGAAATCAATCTGACTCTTATGGGTCGTACCGCCGATATAGACCGTCACCCCCTCTGGAGTCGGAAGGATCTTCATCCAGATCCGACGGTGGAAGATAAACGAGGAGAGGGTAATGCCCACCACGATCATGGTCGAGCCGGTCCAGACGATATTGATCCCAGGATTTTTGGCAATCTGCAGACCGGTGTACTTCTTCGGCGTATACCCCACTAACTCAAACTGGTACTTCGATTCTTTGATATCGAAGAGGTCAGGAAACTGGGCGAAAATCCAGGGCGTCGACTGAACCGCACGCCGCTCATTGACCGCCAAGCGGATCGCGGGATTCGCATGTTCCACCGTCTTGGAAAAGACTTTTTTCTCAGTCGAATTAAAGGCAAAGTCCGCCACGAAATCCGTCATCGAAAGCTTCAGGTCGAGCTCAGGAACCGCCTGCTCCCTTCGCCATTCCAGATCGACGGTCCTGAGGATTCGGTCCGTCTCTTTGTCCTTGATATTGATCCGCGCCACTTCAATCTGCTCCCAGGAGTCCCCGTAGCTAGACTGATAGAACCAGATGCCTTTGTAAACGAGAGGATCGTTGACTGAAATCGTCTTGGTGACGACAGACTGGCCACCATCAATGACCGTCAACGTACTATTGTAGGACTTCACAGAGCCGTTCTCGTGATAGTCGATCCAGAACTTATCGACCTTGAGATCAAAGTTGCCACGTGGAATATGATAGGTCTGTCCTTCAAGGCAAACCCCAAAGTCCTGGAACCCATAGTAGGTGCCGATCAGACCACCGACGATGATGACGGTGGCGCTTAGATGGGCCATATGCGCGCCGACGCGACCCAAGACACCCTTCGTCGCGTAGAGGGTCACCTCGCGCGGTTCATTCTTCGCAAGCACCTTATATCCCTTCTCAATAAAATGCTGTGCTAGCTCCTGCGCTACGACTTCCTTGCTCCTCGCGATCGAGACCTCGGCCTGCTGCTTCATCCCCTTCACGAAATCTAGCGATACACTGACGCGGTCCTGCTGCATCGACCGCCAGACACCAGGGAACCGCTTATAGAAGCACGTGAGGGAGTTAATACAGAGGAGGCCGAGGAGACTGGTAAACCACCAGGTATGATAGACGTCAATGAAACCCAGCCGGAGAAACCAGCGATAGGTACTCTCTCCGTATTCCTGAATGTACGATTCCGGTCGTTCATTCTGCTGAATCACCGTCCCAATCGTGGCAGTGATAGCAATGAACAGAAAGAGGAACATCGCCAACTTAATTGAGGCAAAAAACTCGACTAGTTCACGGGAGAACTCCTCCCAACCCAGCCCTGGAGTCGATGATCGTGGACTCTTCTGTTCAGACATCGCGTCCGACTGGCCATTCATCGTGTTGACAGTCCCTTTTTCGTCACGAGACACACATGGTCACTATCGACTGGATACAACACCACGGTCTTGCCCATAGCAGGATCATGGTCCCGGGAGACGGGGCCTATCCCAAACGCGCCCCCATGGCATCGTAGATAGAGAAGGCGAGGACCGCGGAGCTGCACTTATTTTACAAGGGCCAGAAAAGGGGTGTCAAGCAAACAGCCTGCGGAGACTACTCCACGATTCCACGGAGTAAAAGAAATAGACAGCCGGAGCCTCGCCATACTAATATTGTCTCTGGGTCCATTAATTCTTACTAATTAAGCCTTGAGGAGCTGATGAGAAATAACTACCTATTCACGTCAGAGTCCGTAACCGAAGGGCATCCGGACAAAATCGCCGATCAGATCTCCGACGGGATCCTCGACGCAATCATTGCCAAAGACAAGTTTGCCCGGGTGGCCTGCGAGACGATGCTGACTACGGGCATTGCCTTCGTGGCCGGCGAAATCTCCACCAAAGCCTATGTCGAAATTCCCGACATTATTCGAGAGGTTATCAAGGATGTCGGCTATACCGACGCCGCTTGGGGATTTGACTACCACACCTGTTCCGTCCTCACCGCTATTCACCATCAGTCGAACGATATCTCCATGGGGGTCGATTCCGGGGGCGCTGGCGACCAAGGCCTCATGTTCGGCTTTGCCAGCGACGAGACCTCCGAGCTCATGCCCATGCCGATCGTCCTCGCCCATCGGCTCACCAAGCGATTGGCGGAAGTCAGGAAAAAGAACATCCTGCCCTGGGTCCGCCCAGACGGCAAATCCCAAGTAACTGTGGAATACAAGAACGGCAAACCGGTGCGCATCGACACCATCGTCGTCTCTACCCAACATAGCCCTGACGTAACAAATAAGCAGATCACGCGCGACATCATGGAAAAGGTGATCAAGCCCGTCATGCCAAAAGGGCTCTATGACCCGGCGAGCGTGATCCACCACATCAATCCCACCGGCCGCTTCGTCGTTGGTGGCCCAATGGGCGACACCGGACTGACGGGCCGCAAGATCATCGTCGACACCTATGGCGGACACGGCAGCCATGGGGGCGGCTGCTTCTCTGGCAAGGATCCCACGAAGGTGGACCGATCTGCGTCGTACATGGCCCGCTACATCGCTAAGAACATCGTCGCAGCTGGGTTGGCGGGAAAGTGCGAAGTGCAGCTCGCCTATGCCATCGGCGTGGCAGAACCGGTCTCGGTATTGGTCGACCCGATGGGTACGGAACGGGTAGCCGCTGAGAACCTAAACAAGCTTGTGCGGAAGCACTTCCCCATGACCCCACGCGGCATCATCGAGCACCTCAAGCTCCGCCGGCCGATCTTCAGACAGACCGCCGCCTATGGACACTTCGGCCGAAACGAACCGGATTTCACCTGGGAAAAGACCGACAAAGCCAAGCTCTTGCGTAAAGACGCAGGTCTGTAGCCTGCGCCAGACCGATGGCAGGGGGACGGATTGAACACCCCGTCCCCCTGCTCCCCCTGACTCTCCATCACCAATCACGCATTACTCATTACACGGGAGGTTTTCGTGGAATACGATGTCAAAGATATGAAGCTCGCAGACCAGGGTAACCTCAAAATTGAATGGGCCGAAGCCACCATGCCCGTCCTGCGGCTAATCAAGAAGCGCTTCCTCAAAGAAAAGCCCTTCAAGGGCCTGCGCATGACCGCTTGCCTCCATGTGACAACCGAAACCGCCAATCTAATGAAGACGCTCCAGGCTGGCGGCGCCGATGTCCGGCTCTGCGCCTCGAATCCACTCAGCACACAAGATGAAATTGCCGCAGCGCTCGTCAAACATGACGGCATCCCCACCTTCGCCATTAAAGGCGAAGACAATAAGACTTACTACAAGCATATCCAATCGGCCATCGCCCACAAGCCACAAATCACGATGGACGACGGCGCTGATGTCGTCTCGCTAATCCATTCCAAGCGGAAAGACTTACTCAAATATGTGATCGGCGGCACAGAAGAGACCACCACCGGCGTCATCCGCCTCCGCAGCATGGCCGAGAAAAAAGTGCTGAAGTTCCCGGTGATCTCCGTCAACGACGCCGATACCAAGCACCTCTTCGACAACCGCTACGGTACCGGCCAGAGTACGATTGATGGCATCATCCGCGCGACGAACCGCTTGGTCTGCGGCACTACCTTTGTGGTCGCAGGCTACGGCTGGTGCGGACGCGGGATCGCGATGCGCGCCAAGGGCATGGGCGCCGACGTCGTGGTCACCGAGATTGATCCCGTCAAGGCGATTGAAGCAGTCATGGACGGGTTTCGCGTCATGCCGATGGAGCAGGCTGCCATGATCGGTGATTTCTTCGTCACGGTCACCGGCAATCTGAAAGTCATTCGCCGTGAACACTTCGCCACCATGAAGGAAGGGGCCATCGTCTGCAACTCAGGCCACTTTAATGTGGAGCTGGATATTCCGGCCCTCGAGAATCTGAGCAAGAAAAAGCGCCTCATCAGGCCAGGCGTGGAGCAATTCACGCTGAAGACCGGCAAGCGGGTCAGCCTCCTCGGCGAGGGACGACTCGTAAACCTGGCGACGGCCGAGGGCCATCCCTCCAGCGTTATGGATATGAGCTTCGCAAACCAGGCGCTCGGGGCTGAGTACTTGGTGAAAAACTACAAGAAGTTAGAGAGGAAGGTCTACCCGGTTCCGCCGGTGATCGACAAGGAAATCGCCCGCCTCAAACTCGCGGGTATGGGAATGAAGATTGATATGCTGACGAAGGATCAAGTTAAGTATTTGGCATCCTGGGAAATGGGAACATAACAGGAATACTGAAAGTGTCCTTAGCGGCGTTCTCACTTCACGAAGAGGCCAACGCACCAAGCCCTACGCCGCACCGCTTGGCTCGCCGTGGCCTTGATGAAGGGAGTTTTGAGTATCCTGTCGGTATTTAAGCCACAGTATCACTCGGAGCGGGGCGTTCCTATCCCTATCGTCCGTGAGATTCTGCCGATGGCCGTGAGCTATGCCATTGGGTTAGCAGCGAAGCAAATCTTGGGAATTCCAGTCTAGCAGGAGCGACAACTTGCAGGATGCTCAAAAATTCCATCCAGCAAGACCCCAAGCGGAGCAAGCAGCGGAGGTACATCCCTCAATCACGCGTTGAGAATGTTTGTCCGCTAGGAACGATGCTGACAGACCGTTTCAGAATTCTACGCTAGCGGGCGTGGACCATCGGAAGCTCGCGCGAGCCTTCTGCTTCTTGTTGAATACGGAGCCGTTCCAGCCGCGACTCCTCCAACACATGCTGGAGGACCTCGTCGGTCATCTGAGTCATCTGCGCCGCAACATCTTTCATCTCACCATGCTCGACTGCCCGTGAAAGCACTTCGGCCTTCGTGGCCCCTTTCTTCTGGCCCATAAACGGCTTAATGATCAGGTAGGCCACATCTCGAGCCGGCATGAAACGCAGGAATCGTCGTAGCAATCGGGCGGTCTGTACGGGATAGTGCAGAAGCTTATAGATGAAGAGCCGCTTGAGTCCTTGCCGACGAACCTCGTTAATCACTTCGCCGGGCAAACAGGTTGGATCAATCTCCGAACATTTAAAATACTTATACCAATCGGCCGTTTCGCTCACCAATCCCCGCTTTACATATTCCTGCCAAAGGGGTGTACCTCGATAGACACACAGCCGATTGAAGCCGAACGTGTCGAGCGGCAGCTTGGAGGCGAGATCGAACGTCGCCTCCATGTCCTCGACCGTTTCATCTGGATTGCCCACGGTAAAGAAGCCATGCACGATCTCGATACCGGCCTTCTTAGCGTTTCTGACTGCAATAGCGACTTCCGCCAGCGTCTGTTCTTTTTTGAGGCGATCGAGGATCTTCTGGCTGCCGCTTTCAATCCCAAACATGACCGTCCGACAATGGGCCTTGGCCATGGCAGGAAACAAATGCTGGGCGACCGAGTCTACGCGCCCTTCGATGCCCCACTGGATCGTGAGTTTCTCATCCATCACGCCCTGGCAAATCGCCTCGATCCGCTTCGGTTGCAGCAGAAAATGGTCATCGACGAAGTAGACTGACCCGTACCCACAGGCTTCTAGATACTTCAGTTCGCTGACCACATGTGCCGCAGTCCTCGCACGCCACTTACCCTCGTTGAAGATTGGGATATCACAGAACACGCAAGGCCAGGGGCAACCACGCGACGTCTGCATCGTCGTGAACCGCTCCATCGAGAGCACCGCCGGCACGTCAAGTGGCATAGACTCGACAAAGTCGAGCGGGAGGCCTTCGCGATCGGGAAAGGGCCACTGATCGAGATGCCGCTCCATCGGCCTACCTACATTCTGAATCACTTGACCGTCTTTGGCCCAAGTCAAACCTGCGACGCTGGACGGGTCGTCAAATCGTTCGAGCAGATCGAGGAGTAATTGCTCGCCATCTCCGCGGCACACGTAATCCACTTCAGGGCACTGCAATTTCACGAGCGCAGCATTTAAGCTGGCAAAAACGCCACCGAACGCCAACTTGACCTTCTGGTTCCCAGCGCGAATCTGTCGGGCCAGGATCTTTGCGTAGGGATAGCTGGTGGTGCTGAGAAAGCTGAGGCCGACCAGGTCCGGCTGCTGCCGGTTGATCTCTTCGAGAATCACGTCATTCGGCGTGTCCGGGTTTGCCTGATCAAACATCACGCACTCGTGGCCGGCCTGTTTGAGCACAGACGAAAGAGACATGATGCCGATGGGCGGAAAACCCATGACCCGGATACGGCCATTTTTTGCACGAGTTTTAGCTGGGAGAGCGTAGAACTGAGGATCGCGAACGTGAATCAGGAATACACGCATGGGGCACCCTAACACACATATCGCCAGAAATACCGAAAATATTTAGCGGGTAAGGTGTGCGGCCATCATCTTTACTCGTGTGGTACAGCGCACCCCATGTGGGCTTGGTCATTTGTGAAACGGTTCAACAACTTTCGATCGGTGCGTGGCCACCCACACATCCCCAAGCTCGGATCGTTCTGCGCAAAAACTGAAACTCTATCTTACCGCCCGAGCGCTAGCTTGACCGCCTGGCCGATCTCGGCCGGATTTTTCACTACCCGCACACCAGCCGCTTCAAGAATCTTCATCTTCTCAGCCGCCGTGCCCTTACCACCTGACACGATGGCACCGGCATGGCCCATGCGCCGGCCAGGAGGAGCCGTGATCCCTGCGATAAAACTGACGACCGGCTTCTTGACCTTCGTTTTAATGAATTCAGCGGCTTTCTCTTCTGCATCGCCCCCGATCTCGCCGATCATCACAATCGCCTGAGTCTCTGGATCTTTTTCGAACAAGGCCAACACATCAACGAAACCCGTACCATTAACCGGATCTCCGCCGATACCGACGCAGGTCGTTTCACCAAGGCCTAATGTGGAAAGTTGATGTACGGCTTCATAGGTGAGGGTCCCGCTGCGCGACACGACGCCCACGACCCCCTTCTTATGGATGAAGCCTGGCATAATCCCGATCTTCGCTTCATCAACGGTAATCACGCCGGGGCAGTTCGGCCCAATCAAGCGGACATCGCGGCCATAGAGCGCGCGCTTGACCTTGACCATGTCGTTCACCGGAATGCCTTCAGTAATGCAAATGATCAGCGTCACGCCGGCATCGGCTGCCTCCAAGATTGCATCGGCACAAAATGGCGGAGGAACGAAGATCAACGAGGTATCGCACTGGGTTTTCTTCACCGCATCACGCACCGTGTTAAACACCGGAATGCCCTCGACTGTCTGGCCCGCCTTGCCAGGCGTGACGCCCGCGACCATCTGCGTCCCATAGGCCTTGCACTGCGTCGCATGGAACGACCCTTCCTTGCCCGTGATCCCCTGCACCACCACCCGCGTATGCTTATTCACGAGAATGCTCACAAGTCCCTCTTCTTTCTTATTCCACCTTCACCCACACCGAAAAACATCTTTCAGGAACGGCCGGGCTGAGCCCGTCACGCGGACACATTGGAGTTGTGCGCGCGCTGGGAGCAAATGGACCTCAACCCCTGTTGCCCTCAATCCCTTAGGCTGCTTTCCCAGTCAGCTTTACAATTTTTTGTGCCGCTTCCCACAAGTCGTCCGCCACTTCTAGCTTGAGGTCGGACTCGGCCAGCAGCTTGCGGCCTTCTTCTGCATTCGTGCCCTGCAACCGCACCACCAACGGCACATTGATCTTCACTTCCTTGGCCGCTTCGATCACGCCATGCGCAATCCGCTCACAACGAACAATCCCGCCGAAAATGTTAATGAAGATGCCCTTGACGTTAGGGTCCTTGAGGAGAATCCGAAATCCCGCCGCCACAGTCTCTTTAGTCGCGCCTCCACCGACGTCCAGGAAATTCGCCGGCTCGCTACCAGCCAGTTTGATCACGTCCATCGTCGCCATGGCCAGGCCCGCACCGTTCACCATGCAACCGATATTGCCGTCCAACTTGACATAGTTCAGATTATTCTCGCCCGCTTCGATTTCCAGCGGCTCTTCCTCGTGGAGATCGCGCATCTGCTGCACATCGGCATGCCGGAACAGGGCACTATCGTCGAAGGTGACCTTGCCATCCAATGCAATGAGCTTCTTATCGCTGGTGATCACCAGCGGATTGATCTCCACCATGGCCGCATTCTTGTCCATAAACATGCGGTAAAGATTCCCCAGCATCAAGATGAAAGGATTGACGATTACCGGTTCCATGGCAGGGAGCCCGAGTGCGAAAGCGATGTTCCGCCCGTTGTACCCCTGAAATCCGACGGCTGGATCGATCGCTTCACGGATGATCTTCTCCGGCGTGTGAGCTGCGACTTCTTCAATCTCCATCCCGCCTTCCGTGCTCGCGATAAACACGGGCCAGCCACTATCCCGATCGACGACGATGCTCACATATAATTCTTTGGTAATCGCCGCGCCCTCTTCAATCAACAACCGCCGCACTTCCCGCCCCTTGGGACCGGTCTGATGCGTGACCAGAGTCTTGCCGATGAGTTCCTTGACCAGGCCTGGCACGGCTGCCTTGTCCTTCGTAATCTTGACGCCGCCAGCCTTGCCTCGTCCACCTGCATGAATTTGTGCCTTGACGACAAAAACCGGCACATTGAGTTCCGCCACCCAGGCAGAGCCAGCCTCAGGAGAAAGGATCTCTTTCCCGCGCGGTACCGAAATCCCAAACTGACCGAACAACTGCTTCGCCTGAAACTCATGAACGTTCATATCTTCTCCTTGCACGAAAGATGCGACGCATGGGATTCGGGAGAAGCGCGATGCATACGAATACCCATCGCACCTCTCCCGCTCATCTCGTGCGTCCTACTATTCTTTTCTTGTGTATGGCGGCAGGATCATGGGGGACACGACTCCGCTCACACTGCCGTGTTTCTTGGCTTCGGCACGGAAGCCCTTCAGATGCCCGACCGTCAACTTTCCTTGCGGTATGGATGCAGCGCGAGCTGCAGCCGTCAACCCGGACCGCTTCCCAAAGACCATCAGATCGAGCAGAGAGTTCCCCATTAATCGATTACGTCCATGTAATCCGCCGGAGGCTTCCCCTGCCACGAACAGATTCGTGACGTTGGTTTCGGAATTCGTATCAATCTTCACCCCGCCGTTCTGATAATGCAGCGTCGGAAAAATCAACACGGGATCCTTGCTGATATCGATATTGAATCGTTCGAACTGCAGCATCATCGCCGGAAAATGTTTCTTCATCGTTCCGGGGCCTTGCGCAGCATCAAGCAGCGGCGTGTCGAGCCAGACGCCGACACGCCCGGACATGGTGCGGATACCGCGCCCCTCTTCACATTCCCGAATAATCGACGCAGACACGACATCGCGGGTATCCAGTTCATTCACGAACCGCTCCCCTTTTGCATTGACTAAGTGCCCGCCTTCTGAGCGAATTCCCTCTGTGACCAATGCCCCAATGAGCTGTTCCGGATAGACCGCGCCGGAGGGGTGATACTGAAACGTATCGATATGCACGAGCTTTGCGCCCAACCGATAGGACAAGCAGAGGCCATCCCCAGTGGCACCATAATGATTGCTGGTCGGAAATCCCTGAATATGAAGGCGGCCGATTCCACCCGTCGCTAGGATGACGGACTTGGCCCCTACGACGACATCGCGGTGGTTATCGAGATCCTTGAAAATCACACCGGTACAGTTTCCATTTTCATCACTCATCAACTCGACTGCGGCGCAAAATTCGAGCAGCTGGATATTCTGATTGAGCACCTCGTCCTTGAGCACCCGCATGATTTCGAGACCGGTATAGTCCGAGCAGGTCAGAAGACGAGGCTTAGAACTGCCGCCACCCTTCTTTACATGGAGATTGCCGTCCCCATCGCGATCAAACAGGACACCTAGGCTCAAGAGCCATTTTGCAATCGCAGGGCCTTCCTCCACCATCACCTTGAGCAGCTGATGGTCATTCTCCATGTGGCCGCCCTTGAGCGTGTCCACGAAGTGGGCGACGGGAGAGTCCTCCGGCGCGACAGAAATCTGCATGCCACCCTGAGCCATCACGCTGTTGGAGTCGCCGAGGCGAAGCTTGGTCGCCAGCATGACCTTGGCGCCTGCCGCATGGGCATGGAGGGCCGCCGCACAGCCGGCGCCGCCACCGCCCACCACTAGCACATCGGTCATATAGTCCGGCGTCAGATCGAATCCGTCGGTGACGGAGCTGTCGCCTTCCAGTAAGGTCGCTAGCTCAATCGCCGTCTTGTCCCCCACATTAGGGCCGAACCGGATTGGACGAAAAGCGCTCTCCCGAAAATCAGGATGATATTTGTGGATCAGTTGATCTCGTTCGGCGGGGGAAAGTTTGGAAAGGGTCTGTTTGCGTCGAACATCCCGCGTCTGGTGCACGATCTGTTGAAGGGCGTGAATGTCCATCAGTTCGCTTTCAGCGTTCAGCTATCAGCATCCAGCGCCGGCCTCAATTTCAGAAACTGAGAGCTGACGGCTGATTGCTCGTTATGCTATTTGACCGTCGCGCAGTGATCGACCAATTCCGTCTCGGTCATCTTGAGGATCTTGGTCCATTCATCGTTGAAACGGCCGTCCTGGATTTCCTTAATGCGGACATCCAGCCCCGTAGGCTTCTCGGTGAAATGAGCCCCCTGCGCCCGGCTCACGTACAGGGCTACGAGGTTGGGCGCGATGTCCGCGATACAAACTGGCGCACACATCCCGCACATCACGCAATCCATGAACATCTCAGAGACGCTTTTAAAATCTCCGAAGACGGCCTTCCAGACTCCCTCCCGCACATCAATTTTCTGCGGGCAGGCCTCGGTGCAGGCGTTGCAGTTCCGACAGAGCGGCGCTTCGGGATAGAGATTGAAGAGGTCTTGCTTGGGATCTTTGAGCGTTTGAATATCATAGGCGGCCTTTCGGGCCGGAAACGGAGGCATCATCGTGATTGACATACCGTCTTGCACCGCCATTTGGCAGGCCAGACAGGTCCGCACTTTCGGATCGTCCTTGGTCCGATAGTAGGCCGCACACGCGCCACAGAACCCACCAAGGCAGCCGGCTCCCCGAACCACTTCCTGCCCAGAATACCAGAGGGCCTTAATGATCGTAATCCCTTCCGGTACGTCGTACTTCTTCCCGGCGATCTCAACCGTGACCATCTTGTGCCGAAGGACCTCCGGCTGATCAATGATATTCTCTTTGTCTTCTTGTGCCATCTTCCTCTTCAGAGCGCGTATAACGTGAACCGTCGAGACAGGTCGCTCCCCCCATCACGCATCACAGAGTGCCTTGCATGGCTCTTAGGCAATCGCGTTGATGATGGCATTCAGCGTCGCGCTGGGGCGCATCGCTTTTGTAGCCTTCGCGTCATCAGGGCGATAATACCCCCCGACATCAACCGGCTTGCCTTGCGCAGCGAGCAACTCGGCATTGATCTTGGCCTCGCTATCCGCCATTTCTTTGGCAATTTTGACAAAGCGTGCCTGCAGATTCTTGTCCTGTGTCTGTTGGGCCAAGGCCTGCGCCCAGTATAACGCAAGATAGAAATGGCTGCCGCGGTTATCGATCTCGCCTACCTTACGGGCGGGCGACTTGTTGCTCTCCAGAAACTTCGCGTTGGCCTGATCCAATGTGTCCGCCAGCATCTTGGCAGCAGAATTGTTGGCCACTTTGGCCAAATGCTCCAACGACGCCGCCAGCGCAAGGAATTCACCGAGTGAATCCCACCGCAGATAGCCTTCCTCTTGGAACTGCTGCACATGCTTCGGCGCGGAGCCGCCGGCGCCGGTCTCGAACAATCCGCCACCGTTCAGCAAGGGGACGATCGACAACATCTTGGCGCTTGTCCCGATTTCGAGAATCGGGAAGAGGTCCGTCAGATAATCACGCAATACGTTGCCCGTCACGGAGATCGTGTCTTTGCCTTCCTTGATCCGCTCCAGCGAGAGACGCGTGGCCTCGGCCGGATTCATGATCCGAATGTCGAGACCTGTCGTATCGTGGTCCTTCAAGTACTGGCTCACCTTCACGATCAATTGGGCATCGTGCGCGCGCAGCTTGTTGAGCCAGAAAATCGCCGGAGCACCAGTGGCTTTCGCCCGAGTCACCGCCAGCTTAACCCAATCACGAATCGGGGCATCCTTCACCTGGCACATGCGCCAGATATCACCCTCTTCGACCTTGTGCTCCAGTAACGTCTTTCCCGCCGCATCCACCACACGGATCGTGCCGTTACCGGAGACCTTGAAGGTCTTGTCGTGCGAACCATACTCCTCGGCTGCCTGAGCCATCAAACCGACATTGGGCACGCTACCCATCGTCTTCGGATCAAGGGCGCCATGCTTCTTACAGAAGTCGATCACTTCCTGATAGACCGTGGCATAACTGGAATCAGGGATGACGCATTTGGCGTCCGCCGCCTTGCCGTCCGGGCCCCACATCTTACCACTATCACGAATGACCGGGGGCATTGAGGCATCGATGATGATGTCGCTTGGCACATGCAGGTTGGTGATACCCTTGTCGGAGTTCACCATCGCCATGGGAGGCCGCTTTTGATAGACCGCTTGAATGTCGGCTTCGATCGCCTTCCGCTGATCGTCCGGCAAGGCCTTGATCTTGGCATAGAGGTCGCCAAGACCGTTATCCGGATCCACGCCCAACTTCTTCAGTGTCTCTCCGTACTTTTCAAAGACGTCCTTGTAATACACCGTCACGGCATGCCCGAAGATCTTGGGGTCTGAGATCTTCATCATCGTGGCCTTCAGATGGATGGAAAAAAGGACCCCCTTCTGCTTGGCATCTTCGATTTGTTCTTCAATAAACTTGCGCAGGGCGTGTTTGCTCATGAACGTCGCATCAATGACTTCCCCAGCCTGTAACGCCACTTTCGGCTTGAGAACCGTGGCCATCCCGTCCTGGCTGACAAACTCAATCTTCGCATCGGTCGCCACCGTCGTCGTCAGTGACTTTTCATTGGAGAAGAAATCTCCGCCCTTCATATGGGCAACGTGGGTCTTGGAATCCGCACTCCAGGCCCCCATCTTATGCGGATGCTTTCTGGTATGGGCCTTCACGGACAGCGGCGCGCGGCGGTCGGAATTGCCTTCGCGCAATACCGGATTGACAGCGCTACCTTTGACTTTGTCGTAACGGGCCTTGACGTCCTTCTCTTTATCGTCTTTTGGATTTTCTGGATACTCGGGCAGCTTATTGCCCTGGCGCTGCAACTCCTTGATGGCCTCTTGTAACTGAGGCAACGATGCGCTGATATTTGGCAACTTGATAATATTGGCCTCTGGCTGCTTGGCGAGCTCTCCCAATTCGGACAGCGCATCTGGCTGCCTCTGCTCTGGCGTCAGGTATTCCGGAAACACAGCCAGAATACGTCCAGCCAGAGAAATATCCCGCAACTCCACCGATACACCGGCGGCCTTGCTGAAAGCGTTGATGATCGGCAAGAACGAATAGGTCGCTAACATCGGCGCCTCATCCGTCTTGGTGTAAATAATCTTGGATGCCTTGGTCGTCATGATTTTTCCCTTTTTAGATAATTGTCAATTCAGCGCATTCAACGCTGAACCAGCCTTGAACCACGCAATCTGCTGGTCGGTGATGCTGTGGTTCGCCTGGATGGTGAGCGAAGCGCCATCCGCCTTGTGAATCGTCACCTGCACCGATTTGCCGGGAGTCAGACTATTCAACCCCATCACGCTAATGCGGTCCTGTTGCTCAATCTTCTCGTAATCCTTCGGATCAGCGAAGGTCAACGCCAAGATGCCCTGTTTCTTCAAATTGGTCTCATGGATACGGGCAAAGCTCTTCGTGAGCACGACTTTCACATTAAGAAAACGCGGGGACATGGCAGCATGTTCACGGCTGCTCCCCTCGCCGTAGTTCTCGTCTCCGACGACGATCGAGCCAATATCCTTGGCCTTATAAGCCCTGGCGATCTGCGCGATGATCAGATTCGATTCGCCGGTAAGGACATTAGCGCCCTTGCCCGGCTCGGACGAAAATGCATTATTGGCGCCCAAGAACATGTTGTCACTGATCTTATCAAGGTGACCGCGGAACTTCAGCCAAGGTCCGGCTGGAGAAATATGGTCCGTGGTAGTCTTCCCCTTGGTCTTAATTAAGAGCGGCAATTTCTCAAAGTCCTTGCCATCCCACCGCAGGAAGGGCTGCAAGAGCTGTAATCGCTCGCTGGTCGGCGGAATATCGACCGTCAGTCCATCGCCGTTCTCTGCCGGCGCCACAAACCCTTCATCGCCCGTGGCAAACCCTTTTGCAGGGAGCTCTTCACCCTGCGGGGGCTCCAGCTTGAATACTTTTCCGTTGGCGTCCTTGAGAGTCCCATTGACCGGATCAAATCCCAAATCACCGGACAGCGCATAGGCCGTGACCACTTCTGGACTGGCGAGGAACGACAGGGTTTCGTTGATACCATCGTTGCGGCCTGGAAAATTCCGATTAAAGGAGCTGACAATCGAATCCGCCTTGCCCTTCACTCCGTCAGCACGCTTCCACTGACCGATACAGGGACCGCACGAATTGGACAGGACCGTGCCGCCTAACTTTTCAAATGTCTCTAAAAACCCATCGCGCTTCATCGTGTGATAGATGCGCTCTGAGCCGGGCGAGACGAGGAACGAGGCCTTGGCCTTGAGACCCGCCTTCAGCCCCTGCTGGGCAATATGAGCCGATCGGCTAATGTCTTCATAGGATGAATTGGTGCAGCTGCCGATGAGGGCCGCCTTCACCTCGATAGGATAGCCCTTTTCCTTCGCCTCGGCGGCCATCTTAGAGATGGGCCGTGCGAGGTCCGGCGTATGAGGTCCGACCACATGGGGCTCCAGCTTCGAGAGGTCCACTTCGACAATCTGATCGTAGTACTTCTCCGGCGATTGATGAACCTCCGGATCCGCCACGAGCAACTCTTTATGGGACACAGCCAAGCTAGCCAGATCCGCCCGATCCATGATGTTCAAATAGGCCACCATTTTCTGATCGAAGGGGAACACCGAGGTTGTGGCGCCCAGCTCTGCACCCATATTACAGATAGTGCCCTTGCCGGTTGCGCTGATAGTTTCGGCACCGGGGCCGAAATATTCAACGATCTTATTCGTTCCGCCTTTAACCGTGAGCAACCCGCAGAGATAGAGAATCACGTCCTTCGGCGAGGCCCAGCCGCTCAACTTCCCGATCAATCGAATCCCAATCAATTTTGGATGGAGCACTTCCCAGGGCAGGCCGGCCATGACTTCGCCTGCGTCGGCCCCGCCGACACCGATCGCTAAGCCACCCAACCCGCCGCCGTTCGGTGTATGTGAGTCGGTGCCGATGATTAAGCAGCCAGGAAACGCATAGTTTTCCAACACGACTTGATGGATGATGCCGGCGCCTGGCTTCCAGAAGCCGATACCGTACTTTTTAGCTGCAGAAGCAAGGAAATTATAGACTTCCCTGTTCTCATCCATGGCGCGGAGCAGATCCTTCTCGGAACCCATTTCTGCACGAATCAAGTGGTCGCAATGAATGGTGCTGGGCACGGCTGCCTGCTTCTTATTGGCCTGCATGAACTGCAAAATAGCCATCTGCGCCGTCGCATCCTGCATCGCCACGCGATCAGGGCGCAAGGCCAGCATCGCCTTGCCTCGCTCCCAGGTCTGGGTATCGAAATTGTCGGTGTGAGAAACCAGTACCTTCTCCGCCAACGTTAACCCACGACCAAACTGCTTTCTGGCCTTGGCAAACACGGCTGGCATCTTCGCATACAGATTTTCGGCTAGATCCATCGACATAGTGACCTCAATTTAAAATTGACAATTTAAAATTAAAAATCGTCATTGCTTAAGCGGCGGGACCTCACGCCGCTTCGGCGCCGCATAGTTGACGAGGTAATCGAACAATCGGATCAAGCGGCTGTCCTGACGCTTTTGATCCACCCAATGGCCGATGAGCCCGATCGTGCGCGAAAGGATAAAGAAACCGTTCAAACTGTCGACTGGGAATCCGATATCGACGAGTACCGCTGCCATGGTGCCGTCCACATTCAAAATCAGGTTGTCCTTCTTCACCGAGGTGATCTTTTCGACTTCGAGCGCAAAGTCTAGGCAGGGGGTCTTCGTATTCAAACTCTTGACGTATCCAACCAGCTCCTTCACCCGCTTGTCCGGATTGCGCAAGCTCTTGACGCGGTGGCCGATCCCTGGCACAGGTCCATGATTTTTCTTCATGTACACTAGGAACTCATCCACCGTCATCTTGTTATCGACGGCATACTTGAAGTAACGGCCTGCATCCGTCACGGCGCCACCAAAGCGGGGGCCGATCATAATCAAGCCTGCGGCTACGGACTGGGACATCCCGATTCCGGCGCAGGCAGCGATAATTGTCCCCAAGGCGCCGCTGACGCAAGGGCCATGATCAGCGGAAAGCATCATGATGCGCTTAATGATTTCTGCTTCCTGATTAGAAATCAGTCGCTTGTCCCACAAGAGTCCAACGACGTGGGGAATCTGATAGCCCTTGTTGATGAGCTCGGAGGCAGGATATCCGTCGTAGCAAGGCTCATCGCCTCGGTCGTCACTGATGGTAGTGCGGATCAACGGAGCCACCATGACTTCGTCAGCCTTCATCGCCTCTTCGACCGTCTTCGGTAGCTTCGGTAGTGAGGCCGGCTCAACCGGTTCTTTGACCAGACCGGACTTCAACATCTCCTGATAGGCTTCTTTGATCGCAGGCCCCAAAGCACCGAACGTCGCTGGCACAATTGCGCCAGCATTCTTGAACGCATCGGACTTGGCACGGGCCGATCCTTCGCCCTTCAACCCTTCCTTCGCACCGGCGTGACCAAACTTCATACCCTTGGGCAAACTTTCTTGACAGAAACCGGAGACGACGGCCATCAACTTTACCCGCCGCTTCTTCGCCCCATACCACTCGGCTGCCCGCTCTTCGAGATCACCACCCATTTCGCCAACAATGACGACCGCCTTCGTTTGGGGATCATTCTCAAACATTTCGAGGTAGCTGACATAGTCAGTTCCCGGGTAAGCATCGCCACCAATCCCAATGGCCGTCGTGATGCCGTCGGCAAACTGCGAGCAGATCCAGATGATTTCATTAGAGAGGCCGCCCGATTTAGTGATGACCCCAAACGAACCTTCGCGATAAAGCTTAGAAAGGACGAGATTGTCAAAGGCGCCGCCGATGACACCCAACCGGCAGGAGCCAGCTGACACAATGCCGATCGACGAAGGGCCATTAAAAACCTTCCCGAGCTTCGTCGCATGCCGACCTAGGATTTTGGCGTCTTTTTCCGGTACACCCTCGGTGATCATGGAGACCACCTTGATGTGCGCATCGTCCAAGGCTTCCATCCCACCCTTCATGGCCCGATCCGCGCCGATGTATACGAGGCTGGTATTGATCTGGGGATGGTGCGTGGTGGCTTCCGCTACAGTCTTATAAATGGGAACGGCTACTAACCCGCTGCCATAGGGGATCTCATGGCTCTTGCCTGCATCAGGTGGATAGACGAAGGCCAGCACGTTCAGCGAGCGCTTGATCAGGTAGCAAAATTCGGCCATCCGACGCGCGGCGTTGACGCCGGCGACACCGCCCTGAATAACCACATAGGTGTCTTTGTTTGCCAGGATACTCATCGGGATCTCCCTCTTCTTGCAGTGCTGCGTGCTGAGTTCAAGAGCAGTTCTAACTGCTCAGCACTTGTTACTGTTTCTGTAGCGCTTTATCGACAATGTCGGTGAGCGGCGTATGGCGGTCAAAGACGTTGATGTCAAATCCTTCATCCTTGAGTGCGCGCATCGCATCGAGCCCTTCCTTCTCACGTGGGCCACCGCGACGCACCCAGATTTTGACGCCCTTGAGCTTCCCCTCGGACTTCGCCTTACGAAATCCGTTGATGATGCCGCCGAACGTCTTCTTCACGTCGGTAAAATTAGCGATCGCGCCGCCGACGATGATATTCTTGATCCCAGGCAACGAACAGACCTTGTCGGTCAAAACTTCGACTGCCCAGTCCGGCGGATCACCGGAGTACTCGGCATAGTTTGCGAGCTTGCCACCGCGGGCGACCACTGCGTCGGAATAATAGACGCTGGCGCCTCCACCAGCCGGGAGCATGGCCGTATCTCCGCCAGGGATCTCGATAAATTTGACCGAGCCCTTGATCTTGGAGTCGACCGCCATAACTTCCATTTCATGCTTGGAATAGGCACGGCCGAATTCTGCGGCAAAGGCAAAGTTCCAATCGAGATGCCGGAATTTGGCGTCGCCATCGAGCAACGTCACCGCATCTAAGGCGATCAACGCACCATCCAGCTCGCGCAGGACGACAGGATTGACTTCCAGATACTGTGCATCTTCGCTGTCGAAGCAGGTAAACATCTTGCCGGCAAAGTCGGCCATCTTTTTCACGAGGGGACCGGTAAAGCCCGCCTCTTTGGCTACCTTCTCAAGTGCGTCCGCCGAGGGCTGCTGCCCGACTTCCAGAGCCAGGCACTTCACACGCTCCCAATTCGATTCCACTTCAATGCCGCCGCAATTGGCAACCAAAATATCCGTCCCTTCACGGGTAGACTTCACTGCACAATAATATTCTTCCTTGTGCGGGATCATTTCAGACACGATCACTTGTACGACAGTGATGCTGCCAACCTGGCGGCCGAGCATCTCCTTCGCCGCCGCTTCCGCCCCCTTGAAGTCCAGGTCCACCTTAACCAGACCGAGCTTGAACCGAGAGCCAAGCGCTTCATGCGCTTTCACGACCAACTTAGATTTCTTCAGCCATTCATTGACTTGGCCGAGTTTCGTCAGTTCGTCAACCGAGGTGACGACGACATAGTTGGGAACTGTAATGCCCCATTTCTTCATCAGCCCCATCCCAGGCCCCTCGAGCACCTTCGCCATGACATCACTCCTTCAGACAGAATGGTGAAGAACAAATTAAACGGAGCGGAATTCTAACGAAATCAGCTGGATGACTCAATGCACCAGAGGAACTAAGCCCATCGGTTCAAAAGGCCTATTGAGAATGGCAGCAGGCACAATAGGACCTAAGCCACTGAAACCATGGGATAATCTCCGGCTCTCCCTACGAAGCCTCGCATGAGCCGGCAAGAAAAATTACACTGAAAAACGATTGGACTGGCAGGCTGGGCAAAAAAATGAGCTCCGTTCGCTTTGGAGGCGGCGAATTATCCTGCCACAGAGGTTGGGACAGGGCTGGCCTTCTTTGCCGTAGACGAGATGGTGGTTCTTGTAGTGGCCTTCCGTCCCATCTGGCGCAAAGAAATCCTTAACGCTTGAGCCACCACACGCAATCGCCTCGCGAAGCACCGACTGCATCGTGTCATAGAGCACAGTCATCCTCGCCTCACGTAGCCGATTGACCTCGCGGTTCGGATGGAGCTTGGTACGAAAAAGAATTTCATTCGCGTAAATATTCCCGATTCCCGCGATGACTTGCTGATGCATCAACAATGGCTTGAGTCGGCCCCGCTTAGCTTGCAGAAGACAGACGAACTCTTCTCGCGACACGGTAAGGGGATCGACCCCGAAGCGGCGAGCACGATAGGTATCGAGTCCTGTCCGATTGAGCAAAGACATCCGTCCGAACCGCCGAGGATTCCAATAGCGCAGCTCGGATTCACGGCCCCCCGTGAATGACAGACGGACATGCACATGCTGCGGGTGTTTCGTCTGCGTCGCGTGAAAAAGCAGGAGGCCCGTCATACCAAGCTCGGTAACGATATATCTAACTTCACGCTCTTTCCTGAACCCCAGCGCTACACTCTTGCCGTATCGCACCACATCTTCCAGCATTGCGCCCCGATACCAGGGAAGCGTGGGCAGCCCTTCCCGGACGATATCCGCCCGTCCCACCATGCAGTCGTTCAACTGCGCGCCGAGAAGATGGGCTCGTATCTGGCAGGCAACAACTTCGGCTTCTGGCAATTCCGGCATAAAAAGAGATCCTTCGACAAGATTACGAGCCAGAAGCTGGATACGGCATGGAGCCCTGTTTGTCCTTCGCACGAGCCTCGCGAAGACGACCAACCTGCTTGATCACCGCTTCAAGCCTGGGAAGGGGCATGGCCCCGGGACGTTGCGTTCTCACCAACTGCAGCACCTCGACATAGGTCATCCCCTGAACACAGCAAAGATAGGCCATCACAACGGATACAGACCGGCTCATCCCGGCACGGCAGCAGATGATCACCCGATTGCCAGGATGATGTCGCTCAACCCAGCTCACTGCCTGATCCAACAACTGCGGCTCGGCTTCAGCATACTCCGGAAATGGAACTCTACCCGATAGCAGCTGGCTAGGCGGCCGGGCGGTGAATTCAGCCGCGACCTGTAGAACCGCATTGATTTGTGGCGGAGGCTGGCTGATGTCGTTGATATTGCCAACCAGAAGAGTGTCGGTAATAAAATGCACGATAACCTCCGTGTCGGCAGCGCCTCTGCCAGTTTCAGAAGGAGTCCAAATCTTATCCCGTTGCGATCACTTCCGCATGAACGCTATACTGCATCAGACTATTGCAGGACCTCGCATAAGGAGCCGACTCAATGCCCAGCCTGACCGTTGAAGATGTCGAAGCCAGACTCAAGACTGTTCCCTGCGCGATTTGTAAGGAATCGAGCTTTGGAGTCGACCGGCGGTTCATGCAATCGGATGGTGAATGGCGCGGTGTCTGCAAAAAATGTCATTACAGCT
Source organism: Nitrospira lenta (assembly GCA_945865525.1). Classification (GTDB taxonomy): domain Bacteria; phylum Nitrospirota; class Nitrospiria; order Nitrospirales; family Nitrospiraceae; genus Palsa-1315. The sequence goes on from CAMBDY010000010.1 coordinate 79,347, forward strand.
TCCCTATCTATACGGACATGGAGTTCTATCAGCGCACACAGCCGGATATCCCCTACCGGCTCAAAGAAATGTCCTGCCCGAGCTGCAATCAGCGGGGCGTGAGCCTCAATTTCCGCATCACCATGTCCGTCCGGGAATCCATCTACTTCTTGACCTGTATAACGTGCCAGGGAACATTCCCGGAGCGGTCATCCCTAGAAGCTTTTGAGTAACTCCCCTTTTACCCTCACCCTCGTGTATACTCTGCCCATGGCTGACACCCCAAAAAATCCATCGACCACACCTGCTTCTCCTGCACCTGAGAGCGTGCCCAAAACGAGAAAAGAAATCCCGCTCGTGTCAGTGCCCAACGACCGCGACATGATCGCCGAGGAGATGGCCGAAATGTTCGATGAAGACCGAGTTTCGCATCAGCACGGGAGCTCAGAACCAGAAGCGGATTAACCCCGCCCTCAGGCTGGCCTAATCAACTCCACCGTTCCCTCTGCCGGTATCCGTCCCAACGTTGATCCTTCTTTCCGCTTTACCCCGTCAAGCCGAATGATCGCGCCCCGATGACAGACTTCCAATGCCGCATTAGTCGAAGAGGCGGCTCGATCAAGTCGCCCAATCTCGGATCGACCCAGCACGTTACAAAGCCAGGCTCTGGTATCGCCCTTCAATTCCCGCAGCTCGCTCACAACCCGAAAAATCTGCGGACTCCGTGGCACAATCGTACGGCCATCTGTGCGTAACAGCAGATAGGCAAACTTCAGCGCGTCCTTGATGAAGCCCACCTTCAAATCAATGGCGGCAACCGCGGGAGGCGCCTGCCAAAGTCGCTCCTCATGGCACCAATCGTCCGGATGGTCTAACGCGGGACAGCCTCCCCCATGCAGACACGGGCTATAGACTGTGCAGAGACCCTGCTTGAGCAAATGATTCCGTACTAAATGTAGCGCTCTGGCCGTCTGCCGTAAGGCCGGCTCAATAATCATAATAGTACCCTGCGGTGCGAGAAATGGCAGAAACTGCCCAACAACTGCAGCTCGTTCTGCTGGGGGATCGGAGGCGGTCACAAACAATTCATTGAGACAGTTAGCCATGATGATGAGGTCATAGGGTCCGCCCTTCGCAATCTGCTTGCCGAGATCACCCTTAAACGGATGTTCCAGATTACCTCCAACGCATCGAAGGCCTGTGCTGGCAATCCCCACCTCCTGACAATAGGCCTCCCACAGTTTTTTCGTCTCCTGCAATGGCGCCGGTGAGGAGTCGGCTGCCAACACCGATAGAGACTTCGCCCGCTCCGAATCACG
>CAMBDY010000011.1 GCA_945865525.1 Nitrospira lenta
CGGTCCGCCGCGCTCTATCTCGATTTCTGTGGCAAATTTCACGTGGTCGGTAATGTCTGCATAGATGAAGGGCACCATTCGCTGTTGGCCGAAACTATTCCGGCTGGGGTTATCGAGGTTCTGGCGTGACAGATTATTGTACATCACATCGACGTAGCCACCGATCGTGGCTTTCGGTGCACTCAAGAAGGGCTTGGCATAGATGAGTTTGCCTGATCCGGTCGCGCTGAATCCCAAGGGAACGTTTTCCTCTCCTTTTCGTTCCACTCTGATCTCGGTCATTGGCCCAGTCGGGGTGGGATACTGAGTGGCTCCCGGCGGCCCTTCTTTTTTCTCCAGGGTGCGCTCCATGGAACTTTCGCGCCGTTCATGCTCCTGCATCTTCTTGTTGACGGCGTCATCAACGAGTTTCTTAATGTCCTCAGGGGTCATGTTCTCAGCCAGGGCCGGCATGACCGGCAAGCTGGCAATGATGAGAGCTGCAATGATTGACCGGATCTTCATGAATATTCTCCATGGATGCATAAAATAGTGACGACGACAGCTTCTAAATGAAATTGAGAACGATTATTAATATCTTAAATAGGGCAGGATTGTCAAGGGGGGTACAAACAATTTTTCGGGCGGCAGCGTGAATGCTTTCCTGCCGGATATCACATATAATTCTGCTCTGTTATCTTCGTGGAGACGGGGATTGACGAGGGAGAGTCTAACGCGCAGATTTCTTTGAGTCGTAGTGAATGCGAAGGAGCCATGGCCGTAGCACCGGCCACTTTCATGATGTTCGTGGCCTATCTGACGGGAGTTTGCTCATGTGTATGATTCGAACTGTGGTGTGCGCATGGGGTCTTTTGCTCGTTCTGGCGATGGAGTCGGGGTGTGCAGGACTGACGCCTGCTGTGCCAGGTGTGGTGGTGAAGCGGACACAGTTGCATATGGGGACGCTCGTTTCCGTCACGGCTGTGGCGCTAACCCCTGAAGATGCGAACCGGGCAATCACTGCCGGGTTTATGGAAATCAAGCGGCTTGAGCAGCTGCTGAGCACGTGGATTCCAACGAGTGAAGTGTCGCGCGTCAATGCGTCGGCGGGAGTCATGCCGATCCGTGTGAGCCCCGACACATTCACGGTTGTTCAACGCGCGATGCAGGTCGCGGAGATGACGGGTGGTGGATTCAATATTGCCATTGGGCCGGCAGTCGATGCCTGGAGCGTGACCGAAGCTCAACGGATACCGGCGGTATCTGAGCTGGAGATCCTTCGTCCCGTGGTGGATCTGCAAGCGGTCCATGTGGACGAGTCGGGCCGGACGATCTATCTTGAGAAAGCAGGGATGAGGATCGATGTGGGAGGGATAGGCAAGGGCTATGCCGCCGATCAAGCCGTGACGGCCATGCAGAAGGCCGGAGCCGCTGCTGGCGTGGTGGCGCTTTCGGGGGATATCAAAACATTCGGCCGGTTGCCTGGGGGGAGGAAGTTTCCCGTCGGGATTCAGCATCCGCGCAAGGAGGGAGAGGTTTTTGCCAGTATCGACTTGGAAGATGAAGCGATCTCAACCGCCGGTGACTATGAACGATTTTTCGAGCGCGAGGGTGTCCGGTATCATCATATTCTTGATCCGCGCACGCTCCAACCGGCGCGTACCTGCCAGAGTGTGACGGTTATTGCTAAAGAAGGGGTCTTGGCGGATGGCCTCGATACGGGCATTTTTGTGATGGGACCGGAGCGGGGGATGGAACTTGTCGAACAGTTGCCGGATGTGGAGGCCATCATTGTCGGGCACGACGGCCGCGTGTTGCTCTCATCTGGGCTAAAGACCCGCATGCGGTTTCCCTCCATCTCTGAGGCCAAAGGTGACGCACAATAATGCGGATTCTTGAGCTATGCGTGTTTATCGTTGCCCTAGGGGCCGTCAGTGCCTGTTCGGACTTCGAAACCCGGTATTTTAAAGATCGTGTCAATGAAGCCACGACCGAGGGAGTCGCCAAGCGGTATGGTCTGCCCCATAAGGTTGAACAGCGTGAGGGGGGTCAAACGGTCTGGACGTACTTTGAGCGGGGGAGTGGCACTTCAAGCTATGCCGGTACGGCTCGTTCATCTTTTTGTCGCGCCTACGTGCTGATATTTGATCGACAGGAAACTTTGAGAAATTGGCAGCAGCAGGAGTGTTGACCGTAGCAGGCTGAGTCTCGTTGTTGCGTTAGCCTACGGGTCTAATCGATAACTGATGGGAATCTTGATCGTCAGTCGCGGCCGACCGAGCGGATGAGGCAGGTGAAAAGGGGCTGCTTGTTGAATGGTTTCCATTGCAGCCTTGTCGAGGCTGGAGAATCCGGAACTCTGAACGACCTCGATCTCGCTGACCCCACCATCGGCGTTGATTACCGCTTTGACCACCACTTTTCCATCGGCTCGCTCGATTCGCGCGGCAGCGGGGTAGCGTTTCAATTCTTCCACACGCCGGACAATCACCTCAGAGAGCCATCCATAGTCTGGTTTCGTCGGTTCGGTGACGGGTCCAGGGGCGATTGCCGCAGTCTGCGCAGGGGGCGGCGTCTGTGCCGCAGATTCCGTAGGAACGGTCACCGGCGCTTCCGTTGGCTTCGCGATGGCTGGAGCCTCGGTGATGACCGGAGTGACGGTCCGCTCAGTAATCGATGGAGTAGTCTGTTGTGCTAGAGGCTGGGGCAACGTGTGTCGCGGTGTCGGTACTGTCTGCTGTAGGCGGGGCGAGGGAGCCGGCTGGGCGTGAGTCTGGTTTGGGGGTGATGCGTTCGGCGTCGCGCGCGCTGTCGGCGATATCAGTGCGACGTTCCATTTGAAGGACTTTTCTTGTGGCGCGAGTTGGATCTCTCTCACAAGCAGGATTGCGGCGAGCACCACTGCTCCATGCAAGAGGAGCGAGGCGAGCCAACCCTGGACGTGAGAGCTTGCCCAATTTCCGGAGTGCTGTAGCTCAGTAGCGGTCACAGCCGAATGACCTCCAGACTGACTTGTTGAAATCCCAGCCCGCGTACTTCATCCACCACAGACACGAATCGTTCGAGCAGAATAACTTTATCCGCCCGCACGACAACTGCCGATTGTCGAGGCTCCGCCGCCAGAGCGACAGGCAGTCCTCCTTCAGGAATGGGGCGGTCGTTGAGGAAGAGTGCACCCTCGGCAGTCAAGGTGATTACGAGGGGGACATCCTTGCGGTCACCAACTTCCTTCGCTTTAGCTAAATTCACGGGGATCTGGCCGCTGCTGATAAAGGTGGCGGTGGTCAGGACGATGACCAGGAGGACCAGCATGACGTCTACGAGCGGGATGACGTTGATTTGATCAATGTCGCGCTGCATGCTGCTCCTTGTGTAGAGCGAGGAGCTCACTGACTTTTCGACGGAGCACGTTGTTCATGACCACACAGGGAATCGCAACCAGTAGTCCGACCGCTGTCGCTTTTAGCGCAAGGCTAAGCCCGATCATGATGGCATTGACGGCCATGGTGCCGGATGTGCCCATCGTATGGAAGGTGAGCATGATGCCGAGCACGGTGCCCAGCAGGCCGATGTAGGGGGCATTCGCCGCGACCGTCCCGATGATGACCAATCGTTTGGTCAGCACCATTTCCAATTCTAGGTTGCTGGGGTACTGGGCGAGATTGACGCGGCGGTAAAAGAGCCACCGCTCTACGGCAACGGCTACGCTCCAGAGGCTGAGCGCCACGAGAAGTCCGATGATGCCGTAGTCAACGACGTTTTGCAGCACGTTCATAGGCGAGGCCTCGCTTTCGTTGCATAATTTACGGTCCGGCGGAATCGGGACCTGCCGAGTGTGTCTATCAATGCCAGATCGTGAAAAAGCCTGTCAATGTTTTCGTGTGATTGGTCGAGCAGGCAGACGCCTAGCCGGATGATTTTTCGTGTCGGAAGAGTACGGTATGTGTTGCCAGAACACGCAGTTCCACCGCTGTCCCTATCTGATAGAGGCTCGTGGAGCTTTGACTGCTATGGACGATTTGACCGGAGGGAAGGCCGACCGCGTAGAGATTTTCCGAGCCACGGAATTGGCGGGAGAGGACGCGTGAGCTGGCGTTTTCAGCCGGGACGAGATGAATGTCGTCTGGCCGGATCATGACGACTACGGCTGTACCGTCTTGGGACTCGAGTGTGTCGGGAAACTCTCCCAGTTCTGTCTGAACCATGCCCTGCGATACGATTCCAGGAATAAAGTCTGCTTGCCCGACAAAGTCTGCCACGAAGGGTGTGGCCGGCATGTGGTACATCATTTCTGGTGTATCGAATTGCTCTAGGCGCCCTTCGTTAAGGACGGCAATACGATCCGCCATGGCAAAGGCTTCGTCATGGTCATGTGTCACGAGTATGGTTGTCGTCTTTGTCCGGCGTAACAGGTCGTGCAGTTCCTGGCGCATGCGTCCTGCCATATCGGGATCCAAATTACTGAAGGGCTCGTCGAGCAGCAGGACGACGGGATGCTGGACCAGGGCGCGCGCGAGCGCGACCCGCTGTTGCTGGCCACCTGACAACTCATGCGGATATCGCCGTTCGAATCCCTCTAGCCCGGTGAGCTGCAGCATTTCCTGAACCCGTGCGGCGCGAAGGCTTCGCGTGAGTTGGCTGAGCCCAAAGGCGATGTTGTCCTGTACGCATAAGTGAGGAAAGAGGGCATATTCTTGAAAGACCATTCCGATGCGCCGGTTTTCAGTCGGGGTCATCACGGCTGGCGACGACACGAGTTGACCGGATAAGAAAATTTGCCCTGCGCGCGCCGGTTCAAACCCGGCGATCGCCCGAAGAATCGTTGTTTTTCCGCAGCCAGATGGGCCCAGCAGGCAGAGAATTTCCCCTTCCTTGGCCGCAAACGAAATGTTCTGCACGGCGGGCCGTCCTGTTTCATAAGAACAGGAGACTTGGCGCAGTTCCAAGACCGAGGAAGCCGGGTCAGTTTGGGGGCTCATGAGCCTGCTCTTCTCGGAGGAGCTTGGTGTGGTGGAATGGTTTGAAGTCACAGAATCACAATCCTTCCTGTCGCATCCTATTAGGCGGCGCGCCAATCTTTCGAGACTAATAAGGCCAATGCCGGAAGACTCAGTAACACAATGAGGAGGGCGGCGGGGGCCGCAAGTTGAAAATACTCCTCGCTCGCTTCCATCCAGACGCGAATGGCCAGAGTGTCGAATCCCACCGGCCGCAACAAGAGGGTTGCAGGCAATTCCTTCATCGTTTGCAGGAACATCAAAACCCAGGCGACGACAAAGCCATTCCGGACCAGCGGCAGAGTCACCCGCCGCCAGGTAGCGCGCATCCCAAAGCCCAGCGTGCGCGAGACTTCTTCCAGGTTCGGGGTAATTTGCTGAAGCGCCGGTTCCAGCGACTGGAGGCCGGCTGGGAGAAAGTGAATCACGTAGGCCACGATGAGAATCAGGACTGAACCGTAGAACACTGGGGCCAGCTGGGTAAAGAGGACGAGGACAGCCAGCGCTGCCACTGGCCCCGGTAGCACATAGCCTGCATAGGCGACTTGCAGGCAGCCCACGTTCAGTAGAGTCGGGCGGCGGCTTGCCAGGTAGGCGAGCGGCAAACCGATCAAGACCCCGCCGGTGGCGGCGCTGGCGGCCAGGATGCCGCTGTTCCAGACGAACCCGAAGAACCGGCTGTCGAGCGTCATTTGTGCCTCGGGAGACAGGCTCCATTGGACCAAGAGAGTGGTTGGCAGTGCGAAGGCGACGCCGACGATCAGACCGAGATAGCTGGTGATGGCCATGGTGCCGAGCCAGCCATATTGATGTCGCTGTGGGGCTCTGTAACGGCCGGTGGTTTGGTAGAACCGACTTCGTTCCCGGAACCACCGTTCAGTAATTAGGAAAATCAGTGCGAGTCCAACCAGCAAGAGGCTCAAGATACTCGCCGCGGTATTGTCTGACCGTCCGGTCATCTGTTGAAACACGGCATAGGTTAGGGTCTGGTAGCGAAGCAAGGAGACCGCACCGAAGTCCGATACGACATACAAGATGACGAGGGCGACTCCTGCGGCAATCGAGGGGCGCATCAAGGGTAGGGTCACGCGCCAGAGGGTGGAGAGACGGGAAGCGCCGCTGGCCCGTGCCACCTCTTCGAATGAGACGTTCATGCTGAGGAGGGCGCTCCGACTGAGGAGGTAGACGAAGGGAAAGGTGTCTAGGGACATCACGAGCGTCGCACCCCAATAACTATGGGGAGAGAAAATTCTGGCTTGAGGGCCTGCCATTAGTTGCCAGAGGTGCTCGATGGGGCCGCCAAATCCCAAAAGATAGGAATAAACATAGGCGAGCACATAAGTTGGCATCGCCAGGGGAAGGACGAGGGCGCCCTCCCACAATCTCCGGCCTGGAAATTCCGTGCGAGTAACCAGCCACGCAGTCGAGATGCCCAGAAAGAGTGTGACGACCGCCACGCTGGCCGCTAAGGAGACGGTGTTGAACAGCAGCTCGGGAATGCGCGTGTTCCACAAACGGCTCCAGACAGCGGGATCGGCTAAGAGGGCCTGTGCCGTGACATAGCCAAGTGGAAGCAGGATGATGCCCGCAGCGGTTAAGGCAAAGAGTTGCAGCGGCGACGTAAGCTGTTGGCGAATCGTACTCACGATGGGTTCCTTCGAGTTACCGGAGACCCACTTGTTCGATCAGCGTGAGAGTCGGCTCGCGCAATTCCGCTAGCTTAGTGAGGGGTACCAATGCGGCACGGAAAGTCTTCCTCTCCACGAGGGCCGGGTCTGCTTTGACGTCTGGGTGGAGAGGATATTCCTTGTCGAGGTCGGCAAACAATTTCTGTCCCGCTTGTGCGACTAGAAACTCGATGAGCAGCTTCGCGCTATCCAGATGTTTGCTTGACTTGATGATGCCGATGCCGGCGACGTTCATGATGGCCCCCATGCCACCTTCCTGTTGGTCCGACATCAAGGCGGCGATCGGGGCGTTGGGCTGCGTGGTGAGGTGGCGGTAGATGTAGTAGTGATTCACGATCCCCAGCGCAACCTGTCCCTTGGCGACGGCATCCACGATCTGCGAGCTCTTCTGATAGACTTGGCCACCCGCATTGGTCTTGAGCCCCTGCAGGAACTGCCTGGTCTTTTCGTCTCCATGCATCGCACGAATCACCGATACGCCCGCTTGCAGATATTCGCTCCCGGAATTTGGAATGGCGATCTTATCTTTCCATTTGGGGTTGGCGAGATCGAGGAGCGACTTCACCTGATTCGGTTTAACCAGCGTGGTGTTGTAGACCACAATCCAGAATCTTCCAGAGAGTCCTACCCAGGCATTGTCCGGTGCGCGGAATTGCGCTGGGATGGCTCGTTCGACTTCCCGCATATTCAAAGGATGGAGGAGACCGGCTGCCCTCGCCAGCTCCAAACTTCCTGCGTCGTTGGTGATTAGGAGGTCTGCCGAGGTGCGATTGCCTTCAGCCTTCAGCCGATTAACCAATTCCGTTGTGCCGGATGAGAGGAGTTCGATTTGAATGCCGGTGCTCGCTGTAAAGGCGTCGAGCACTGGCTTAATGAGACGTTCGCCGCGGCCCGAGTAGATCGTGAGTTTGTCCGTGGCGTGGGCGTGAGGCACCGCGCCCCCAGCGATAGCCCAGAGCATGAGCCCGAAGAGGATTGTCCGGCACAATGTTCGCCGGGAGCAGGTCAATAACATGGGGGAGTCCTCATATAATTGAAATTGATAAACCGTATCAATATCATACTAAAAAAAGCTCATTCCGTCAATGGCGGCAGCGGGAACAGAGGCCGTAGAGCTCAAGTCGGTGGGTAGTGATAGTGAATCCGTTCTTTCTGGCGACGTCTTCTTGCAGCTGCTCGATTTCTTCGTTTTCAAACTCCACGATCTTCTGGCAATTGGTACAGATGAGGTGATCGTGATGGCCTTTGTGCGCGATATTGTCGTACTGCGTCTGGGAGCCGAAGTGGCGGGCCTGCGCTAAGCCGGCATCGCAAAAGAGGTTGAGTGTCCGGTAGATGGTCGCAAGCCCCAAGTGGGGATCGGACTTGGCCAGCTGGTGATACATGGCTTCTGCCGTAATGTGCTCCTGTCGCAGGAACGCGCCCAGGATTAATTCTCGCTGGCGGGTGAGCTTGAGCTGATGTTTGCCCAGGTGCTCGGTGAGTGTCTTCATTTCTTTTACATGCGTAGTCGCCATGCAGGTAGCCTCCACCGGGGCTTATTAAAGACGAAATTGGTCCAAGTGGTCAAGGGGGTGCTGACCCGACGCGGAGACGACGACGCGGAATTGACGAAGATCTTCTGCGCTGTTTATAGTGCCCCGTTCCATACCCAGAATGCGCGAGGGATTATCGCATGCGGAAACCAAATCAGATTACGGTCGACCGGGCTCTCCTGCTCTATGTGTTGCACCTCATTGAACTCCACGGGCTGCTCAGTGATGTGAAGCTGCAGCAGCTCTGCTTTTTGTGCGAGCTGCAAATGTTCGGCAAAGGCTTCAAGGGCTTTCATTTCGAATTCTTCCGATTTGCCTATGGGGCCTTCAGTAAGGATCTGGATAACGACCTGACTTCGCTGCGCCGGAAGGAGCGGGTGGAAAACTTCACCCTCTCGGATCAGGCCAGGGAAGGGGTCATCCCGTTGCTGGAGAAACATATTGAAGGGGTCGAAACGAACGAGAAGATCGCGGAGATTTTGAAGGCGGTCGTGACGGTCTACGGGCCGCAGGATAGTGGGCAGATCACCCAGTCGGTTGAGTCAGTCGAACTGAGTACCCCTCAGGATCCGGAGTTCAAGATTCCAATCCGCGATATCGTCTTCCATACGACGCTCTTGGTACCGTCCCGTATCGAGGCGCAGGCAGAGTTCATGCTCCCGACTCCAGTGCTCGCGAAGCTGAATATCGCGATGGGTTATTGAAGAAGGTAAGGGGCGCAAGGCACGAGGGACTTCGCAATGGTTTGATGGGCTCTTACTCTTTGCTCGTAGTCCCTTGCCGTTTGCCTAGAGCTTGTAGATTTCGCTGTATTTTTTCTCCACATAGGATAAGAACGGTTCAGGGTCGAGGCTCTTTCCTGTTACTCGTTGGGCCAGGTGATCCGGTGTAAACATCCGGCCCCAGCGATGAATTTTCTGCTCAAGCCAGCGCCGCAACTCTAACAGTTGTCCTGCCTCAATGCTCGCTTCCAGCTGTGGCATCTCTAATTTGGCCTGCTCGTAGAATTGTACGGAGTAGAGATTTCCCAGCGTGTAGGTGGGGAAGTAGCCGAAGGCCCCGAACGACCAATGCACGTCTTGTAGGACGCCTTCCCCATCGTTCGAGGGGACGATACCCAGATAATCCTGCATTTTTTGGTTCCAGATTCTTGGTAAGTTTTCGGGGCTCGTCCGGCCCTCGATGAGATCCTGCTCAATTTCGAATCGCAGCATAATGTGGAGATTGTAGGTGAGTTCATCGGCTTCGACACGAATCAATGAGGGCTTTACGCGATTGATGGCTGCATAGAATTGGTCCCCATCAAGAGAGCCTAATTGCTGAGGAAAGGTTTGTTGCAGCAGGGGGTAAAAGAAGCGCCAGAAGGGTCGTGAGCGGCCCACGCAGTTCTCCCACATGCGCGACTGACTTTCATGAATGCCGAGCGAGACCGACTCGCCAATCGGCATACCGAAGTAGCGTGTATCGAGGCCCTGTTCGTAGAGGCCGTGACCTCCTTCATGGATACAGCTGAATAAGCAGGATTGTAGGTCATGTTCGAAGACGCGTGTGGTGACGCGCACGTCCGTCGGATGGAAGGAGGTCGTGAAGGGGTGCGAGGACAGGTCGAGGCGGCCTCGTTCGAAATCATAGCCCATGGCGACCAAGACCAACCGTCCGAACTCCATCTGCTGCGCTGTATCGTAGCTACGAAAGAGCGCGGAGTCGTCAACCAGCGTCTGACTGTTTTGAATTTTTTGTAGCAAGGGGACGAGCCGCGCCTTCACCTGAGCGAAGAGAAGGCGGAGCGTCGCGACGGTCGAGCCCGGTTCGTACGCATCCAGTAACGCATCGTAGGGCGAGTCCTTGTATCCGAGATAGTGGGCTTCCTGCTGTTTGAGCGACAGGATGGTGCGCAGGTTCGGCAGAAACAGGGCGAAGTTGCTCGCCTTCTTTGCCTCGGCCCATACTTGCTGTGCCAGCGAACATTCGCGGCTGAGCGTGATAACAAAGTCTGACGGGAGTTTTTTTGCGCGGCTGTAGTCCCGCCAGACTTCACGGAGTAGTGCGCGCGAGGGCGCATCCCAGGCATCCCCAGGGCTATCCTGGATGGCGCCGGTCTGGGGCGCGATCCAGGCTGCGAGCAGCCCTTCAATCTCCGGCGAAACCAGTTTCTGGTGGGCGATGCCTTGGAGCGTCGAAATTTGTTCGGCTCGGGCTTCGCCTCCGCCAGCCGGCATATAGGTTTCCTGGTCCCACGAGAGCAGTGAGGCGGCGCTGTTAATACGCTGGATCTCCAAGAGCCTGGTTGTCAAAGGTTCTACGGTTTTAAGGGTTTTCATGGTAGGGGGTCGCCTCCTAGAATCGCCAGTCGATAATCATGTTTTGCTCTAGTCAGTCTGTAGTCTACGCAACGGACTGCCTTGTTTTCAAATTGGCTCACACAGCAATACCCCTTGACGGGAGCGACAAACGATTGTATGCCCATAGAGTATGAGTCCTCCTTCCACCAGTTTGGCTTACGGATCGGTTCTGCTCGCGGCGGCACTCTGGGGCGGCTCGATCGTGGCACAGAAAATGGCTCTCGGGTCTTTCTCTGCCGTCGAGGCATCGGTCCTGCGTGACATCGGTGGGTTGGCCATTCTGCTGACGATCTGGTGGTGGCAGGAAGGCACCTTGGCGAAGCTCACCAAGGCGGATGCGCGTCTGTTGGGGCTGCTCGGGCTCGGCGTGTTGGGCAACCATCTTCTCATTCTTATGGGCCTCAAATATGTGAGTGGGGCAGTGGGTGGGGTGATTATTGGAGCGAGTCCTGTGGTGACATCGCTGCTCTCGGCTCTTTTGATTCAGGACGTCCCGCTACGCGTTGTGTGGGCCGGTGGCCTCCTATCCTTTGCGGGGGTCACGTTGGTCTCAGTCGCCGGATTTCAAGCAATAGGGGATCAGCCTCTATTCGGCAGTCTGCTAGTCTTTCTCGGCGTGGTGAGCTGGGCGCTCTACAGCATTGGTAGCAGACAGCTTATGGAGCGCCACTCGGCCCTGACCGTGAATTGGACGACCTTGCTGGTTGCTACCGTGTTGCAAATTCCTCTCGTGTGGACGGATCGTAAGATGCTGGATGCCGGACTCGGGTCCGTGACGCAGGTAGACTGGATGGCGCTGGGCTATCTGGTTTTGTTTGCTACCGCCATCGCACAACAGGCTTGGCTGTTCGGCGTGAAGGGCATCGGGCCTTCCCGCGCGTCTGTTTTGGGTAACCTGACTCCTGTGGCAGCCATTGTGCTGTCTGCGGTGCTCTTGAAAGAACCAGTAGGGACGAGTGAAATCCTCGGTATCGCGCTGATTCTTGGGGGAGTTTGGGTGGTCGATAGGCAAACCTCTCGACTCACAAAGTAGCAGAGTGGCTAAGCGAGTTTAGTGGGATGAGCGAGCGGGACAAGAGTTCAACGTCATCCGTTTGAGGTTTTCGGAACTGCGACTCCAGAACTTCGAACGCTGAATCGCGTCTTGCTCGCCTGTCTCGTGGTTCATGCGCCATGGTCTGTGGCGTACACTGCGAGCAAAAAAATAGCCTGCCTGGTTCGGTTCCTCTCGCCATTCCCGCTATGCCTACAGTATGATACAGCATATTTTTCAGGCAAGGAGTCCTCATGCTGGAGCAGCGCATTGAAGAAGTGAATAAAGCAAATCAGGCGTTCTATGCCGCGTTTAGCAGCCTCGATATCAACGAGATGGACAAGGTCTGGGCACACCAGGAGTACGTGACCTGTATCCATCCCGGCTGGTCGTTGCGGTCGGACTGGCCGGCGGTTCGCGATTCCTGGGTCTTGATCTTTAATAATACATTTTCAATGACATTCGAGCTTAGTGACGTGACGGTGCAGGTGGCGGGCGATATGGCCTGGATCGTCTGTGTGGAGCACATCACCACCCATCAATCTGAGGAGCCGCAGGAGGCGCAGGTATTGGCGACGAATCTTTTCGAACGGATCGGAGACGAGTGGTTGCTAATACATCATCATGGTTCGGCGGTCATGAGGTAGGGCCTGAGGTGGATTCGAGCGTAAAGGAATACGACGGCAGGAGCTATGTCTTTGTTGGGTGGTGTGGCGCTAAGACTTTGGTGTTGGCGCGGTGGGGGCTTCCTTGATGCGGATGGTGCTGGCCCATTCGGCGACGAGGGGGTCACGTTCTTCCATCGTCGTCCCGGCATACTTCATGAACATTTGCGGGCCTTTGCGGCGGCGCCAAGTGAGGTAAGCGAGGAAGTGCTCACGGCAGATGCTGTGCGTGCCGGCTGGGGCATAGACTCTGGCTTGGCAGCTTTTGATTATGCAGGTTAGATCGTGCATTCCATCCTCCGGTTCACGATCCACAGTATGAAGGACGGACGGGCTGATTATCAACCTGGCCCCTCGCTGGCTCGAATTAGCAGGTTGTGGCGTACGTCTAAGTTTTTGTCGAGCTTGCAATCACGGCCTTCGCAAAAAGGCTCTTGAAATATGGGTTGGCGGCCAGTTACGGTACGCGGTCGTCTATATGCGTAAATAAAGCCTCGGCGAGGCTTGCGTGGGCTGGCCTGAAATTGGTTGGCGCAGCTAGGGCCATAAAGGCTAGGCGTAAGGAGAGTTAACAGGGGTCAGATGAAAGGAATATACACATGGCGGGTTTGATGTCAGCGGACGAGATTTTTGAAAAGGCCCAGAATGCCGCAGCGGCGGCCACGAATCCTGATGAAAAGGCGATGCAGATTGATTATCCGGCGCTGAAGGAAAAGATCCGTGCCGCGTTAGGGAATCGCAAGGTTGCGCTCTGTCACATTAACAAGTTTTTGCCCGAGGGCTACGAAGATCAAGGGCGCTTCAATCTGTTGCTGCTGACTCCTGGGAGCGTGCTGTTCGATATGGTTATCGGTGATTCTTATTTCCGTTACGATGTGGTCTCGGTCGGTCAGCTGGACAAAGTGCAGGTGATCGATGCGATGTGGGACAACAAGGAAAAACGCAAAGAAGAGCCGTTCCTGAGCCTCCGTCTGATGCATGCCGAAGAGGCGCACCTCTTATTGGCGATGGACGATGAGGAGCGGACGAGCCTTCTGGCTTTCGCCAGCGCGGTCTCATCCGTCAGAAACCCCGAAAAGTAGAGATTTGCAGAGTGCCGAGCGAGAGTTCGAGGTTCGAAGTTTCTATAACTTCGCACCTCGAGCTCGGGGTTTTACCGTGACTTACAGCAGTCTTGAGAGATCAGGCGAGACGATAGAAGGGGAGCGCCTGTACCGTTGCCTCATGGCGCGCGCCATTGATTTCAACGGTGAGGATTGTCCCGGGGGATGAGAAGTCTCGAAGCGAAAATGCCAGGGCGATCGGGGCCTTGAGCTGCGGTGATGGGGTCGCACTGCTGACCCAGCCGAGTTCACGGTCCCCGCTGAAGAGCTTGGCCCCTCGTGGCGGAAGGACCGATTCCTTCATGACCAACCCGACTAAGCGCCGCCGCACGTTGCCATAGGTATCCATCCGTGCCACCACTTCTTGTCCCGGGTAGCAGCCCTTACTCAAACTGAAGGCTTTCCCTTCCAGATTCGCTTCTGGTGGGACGATCTCTTCATTGAGGTCTGCTCCTGCCTTAGGCAGGCCGGCTTCGATGCGGAGGGCCTCACGGGCATGACCGCCAACGGCTTTGATATCATATGCCGCCCCTGCCTTCATGAGTTGGTCCCAGGCCTTACTGAGGGCCTCGGCTGGCAATAATACTTCGATGTCAGTCTCTCCAGTTTCTTCTGTGCGCAGGACGAAAGAGGCCTGGCCGCCGATCTGGGCTGCGATGGTGCTCACGGGTTTGGTGTCGCTCATCTCTACGCCGAAGGCGGCGCTAACGGTCGCACAGGCCTTAGGCCCGCTGACGAGCAAGAGTCCCCAGGACTCTGCACAGTTTTCCATCTTCGCTTTGATGCCGTAGAGCAGAAACTTTTTGAGCGCTTGGATAGTGGCGTCGCCGACTTCGCCGACATCTTCCACCCACAGGCTGTCTGCCAGGACATAGACCCGGAAATAGCCGAGCATCTTGCCCTTGTAGGTGAGGAAGCTCGAATAGTTTCCCTGGCCTGGCAGGAGCGGGAGAATGTCGTTGCTGATGAGCCCCTGCAGCCATTTTACGCGGTCATCGCCGGTGATGCGGATCTTACCACGAAGGGAGAGGTCTGAGAGGCCGACGGCCTGGCGCACCGCCTGATATTCCTCGACCCATTTGCCATAGTGAGCGGGCATATTCCAGCCCACGACCTCTTCAAAGGTGGCGCCGAGCTTTGCGTGGTGATCGTGGAGGCGGGACTGTTTCATGCGTGACTCCCTACTACTTCTTCGACCAACTCTTTTAATCGCGCAGAGAACTCATTGCGCGAGACGATTTTGGTCACGCCCAGCGCTCTGGCCCGGTTAAAGGTATCAACTTCTTCATGATTGGCGAATGCAAGGATGGGAATGGTTTTGAGCTGCGCGTCGGTGGTGAGCGTTTCCAATGCCTGAAAGGCGTTCAGGGTTTCGTCGTTCATATTCAAGATTACCGCGGCCGGGTGGGTGGTGGAGGCCTTGTCGGCGATATCTTGCTGTGTACGGGCCCGCTCGAACTTATAGCCCTTAGCCATCAGTGCATCGCGGACTTTGGTGTAAAAAAAGATGTCGGTGACGCCGACGAGAATGGTTTTCTGGTCTGTTGGATTTGCTTGGTTCATCTGGCTGTTCAGTGTTTCGTGTGTATTTGGTGGAAGCAGGGAATCGTATGGTTCAACGGCATGGCCTTAATCGAGGCAAAACAATTAGACTAGGCAAATCAAAGAACCAAGTTTCAGTTCAACGAACTGATCAGCCGTCCCAGGGCTTTCTTCGCCAAGGAATAATTGGGGTTGAGGGCCAGAGCTTTCTTGTAGGAGTCGATGGCCTCGGTCCATCGGCCCTTGCGCTCATAGACGCGCCCTAGGTTGAGATGGGGAAAGGCCGGGCTTTCATACCGTCTCGCCTGCAGGGCCTTCTCGAACCAGATAATCGCTTCGTTCAGTTCGCCCTTTTCGATTAGATAGGCCCCGATATCATTATAGGGGTTACCGAAGTCCGGGTCCTGCGCGATGGCCTTGTGACATTCCTCGATCGCATCCTCGAGCCGCCCCATGAAGCTGTAGGTCCAGCCGAGGAAGGTATGGGCCTCGGCGGTCGGATGCGTTTCAAGCGATTGCTTGTAGAGCGACACGGCTGCCTCCAGCTCGCCTTTCATCTGACGTTCATAGGCCTGTTGGAAAAGCTGCCAGGCTTCACGCTTGTCTTCTTCGCGGCCGCCACCCTGTATGAGAAAGTCTTGAACGTCCATGATCGTCAATTCTCAACGGCCATTCGTTATTCGCATCGGAATCAGGCCCCTACAAGTTCCCGATGGACGCATGACGAATGACAGGTGAGGTCACTCCTGTTTTAGTTTCTTCTTAATCAGTTCTGCTCCGTAGCGTCCTGAGAGTAACATCGAACCGAAAGCTGGGCCCATGCGGGGTGTTCCGTAGACTGCAGCCACGGCTAATCCGATCACGAAACAGTTGGGGTAGACTTCGCCGGTCCGGTCCATGATTTCCTGTTCCGATTGCGCGACCCACATCGCTCCGTTCCCTGGAACGGCCTTGTGGAGATTCCGTTTATGCAGGAGTTCCACGACGACGGCGTCGTGGCCTGTTGCATCCACGATGATTTTGCTTTCGAGGGCGATCGGGTCCACATGGATGATGTCGTGGCCGGCCATTTCAGCCGTCGTGCTGTTGACCACGACCCCTTCGAGAGCCCCGTCGCCCCGGATGATCAGGTCCACGACTCGCGTGAGGTTCATGATCTTGGCCCCACCTCTGTAGGCTGCGGCGATCAATGCGCCGGTGGCGTGCGGGGGATCGACCATGTACATGCCTGCGCATTCTGAGATCTTTTTGCAGGGTACACCGATCTCTTCCAGGATCTCATTGGCCGGTTCGCAGATCGTGGCCTTGTTCATGAGATAGCCGCCTGACCAGAAGCCGCCGCCTAAGGCGAGGCTCTGTTCCACGATGACGGTCTTGAATCCCATTGCAGCCAGATCGTGAGCGCAGAGTAAGCCGGACGGTCCGGCTCCGACGATGATGACATCGCTCTCGATAAGTTGATCGAATTCTTTGTAATACTCCCGCGCAATCTGGCGCGTGATGTCTCGTTCGCGTAGTGGGGCTGGGTTTGGCTTTGCCATCGAATGCTCCTCTTTCTGGGCTGCTGAAAATAGCTTCCAGCGTTGTTTTCGGCTCTACCAAATCCTGAACGTGCCCCTGTGGGTGCGCCTTTGGTTTGGTCTCGCCTACGGTCTTGCCGGAAAGCCAGCTTGGGCAGTCTTATCGATAAATCTCGGAGCCGGTTTTTTTAAACTCTTCCGCTTTTTCTTTCATGCCGATTTGGATCGCCTTGTGCTCATCCACCTGGAGTTGTGCGGCATAGTCCCGGACGTCCTGCGTGATCTTCATCGAGCAGAAATGCGGCCCGCACATGGAGCAGAAGTGCGAGATCTTTGCAGCATTGTCCGGCAAGGTTTCGTCGTGAAAGAGCTTTGCCGTATCCGGATCGAGCGACAGGTTGAACTGGTCTTCCCAGCGAAACTCGAAGCGGGCCTTCGAGAGCGCGTTGTCTCTGATCTGTGCGCCGGGATGGCCCTTGGCTAGGTCTGCTGCATGGGCTGCGATCTTGTAGGTGATCACACCGGTCTTCACATCTTCTCGGTCCGGGAGGCCCAGGTGTTCCTTGGGCGTCACGTAGCAGAGCATCGCACAGCCGAACCAGCCAATCATGGCAGCTCCGATGCCGGAGGTGATGTGGTCATAGCCTGGGGCGATATCGGTCGTGAGAGGCCCCAGCGTATAGAAGGGGGCTTCCTGACAGACTTGTAGCTGCTTTTCCATGTTGAGTTGGATCATGTGCATGGGCACATGACCCGGTCCTTCAATCATGACCTGAACGTCATGGCTCCAGGCGATTTTGGTGAGCTCGCCCAATGTGTCCAGCTCAGCGAATTGCGCCTCGTCGTTCGCGTCCGCAATGGAGCCGGGGCGCAATCCGTCGCCTAAGCTGAACGAGACGTCATAGGCCTTCATGATCTCGCAGATTTCTTCGAAGTGGGTATAGGTGAAGTTTTCTTCATGATGGGCCAGACACCATTTCGCATGGATCGCCCCGCCTCGGGATACGATACCGGTCATGCGTTTGGCGGTCATTGGCACATAGGCCAGGCGCACGCCCGCATGGATGGTGAAGTAGTCCACGCCTTGTTCCGCCTGCTCGATCAAGGTGTCGCGGAACAATTCCCATGTCAGGTCTTCGGCCTTGCCCCCGACTTTTTCGAGCGCCTGATAGATTGGTACGGTGCCGATAGGTACGGGCGAATTGCGAATGATCCATTCGCGGGTCTCATGGATGTTCTTGCCGGTGGAGAGGTCCATCACGGTGTCGGCTCCCCAGCGAATGGACCAGATCATTTTCTCGACTTCTTCTTCGATGGAGGAGGCGACGGCGGAGTTGCCGATGTTGGAGTTGATCTTCACTAAAAAGTTGCGGCCGATGATCATCGGTTCGCTTTCTGGATGGTTGATGTTGGCTGGGATGATGGCGCGGCCACGGGCGATTTCATCCCGGACAAATTCCGGTGTGATCACGGAGGGGATACTGGCGCCCCAGGACTGGCCTTGATGCTGGGTGACTCCGCCACCATGTCCGTTCCGCGAGGCTAGTTCGCGCGCAACTTCGCGGGACTGGTTCTCTCGGATCGCGATGAATTCCATCTCCGGCGTGACGATGCCTTTTCTGGCGTAGTGGATCTGGGTCACGTTCATGCCCGGTTTGGCCCGCAGCGGCTTGCGAATGTGCTGGAACCGGAGCTCGTCCAGTTTGGGATCGGCTGCGCGCAGGCGGCCATATAACGACGAGACATCTGGGAGCTCGGTTACGTCATTCCTGTCGAGGATCCAGTCTCTACGATAGGGAGCCAAACCGACCTTGGCGTCGATCGTGACGTTCGGGTCTGTGTAGGGGCCGGAGGTGTCGTAGATCGTGATCGGTTCATTGGGGGTGGGTGTACCCCCGTTCATCGCCTTTGTCGGTGTCAGGCTGATCTCTCTCATGGGAACCTTCACGCCGGCTTGGGTGCCCTGCACGTAGACTTTGCGCGAGGCGGGGAATGGCGTCGTCGTCAAGGTCGATCCGGCAGATTGTTGTTCCTTCCCTGCGGCGGATCCGTTGCTGATTGTCTGGTCACTCATAAGGAGATCCTTTCGCCGAAACGTGAACTGCACGTAGTAATCAGAAATAAAAAAACCGCACCGGGAGAAGGGGGTGCGGCAGAGAGACCAACAGTGTTTAGTTGTTCTCGCTTCCCTACGCTGGTATTACCCAGGTCAGGTTCTGAGGGTCGTCCGTTCGGGCGGACTCTCAGCCACGTGGCTCCCCTAGCTTTGAGCCACAATCCTATCGCTGGTCCCCCCCATTGTCAACGGGGTATTCGGCCTATCGAGGGCGAACCAGGTGGACCATTGCCTGCGTAGGACTTTCTCACAGGGCTGGGTCATTGATTGTGGGGGGGGCCTAACGTAAAATGACTCCCTATCTCATTTCGCTAGGGACGCTATGCAAATTATCTCGACACTTCCGAAACTGATCACGGACTACCAGCAACTATCTGAGGAGGAACTCTTTCGCCGGACGGTTGAGGCGAAACGTGTGCTCGGCGACCGAGTCATGATCCTAGGCCATAATTATCAACGGGATGAAGTTATTGAGCATGCACACTTTCGCGGGGACTCTCTTCTCTTGTCGAAGCTGGCAGCTGAGCGGTCAGAGCGACCCTACATCGTGTTTTGTGGGGTGCATTTTATGGCCGAGACTGCCGATATCCTGAGCCGCTCTAAGCAGACGGTGATCCTTCCTGACCTGGCGGCAGGCTGTTCCATGGCCGACATGGCCGCCATTGAGCAGGTTGATCAATGTTGGGAGGAGTTGGGACGAATCCTTCCGGTAGAAGAGACGGTCATGCCGGCGGTCTATGTCAATTCTGCCGCGGTGCTCAAGGCCTTTTGCGGCGAACATGGTGGGATTACCTGTACTTCCTCCAACGCGAGGGCGGTGATGGACTGGTGCTGGGCTAGGCGGGAGAAAATCCTCTTCTTCCCGGACGAGCACCTGGGCCGCAATACGGCCAATAAGAGGGGATTGCCGCGAGAAGAAATGATCGTCTGGGACCCCTATCAACCCTATGGGGGTAATAGCCGCGAGGCGATCAAGCGCGCCAAGCTCATTCTCTGGAAAGGCCATTGCAGTGTGCATCAGATGTTCCAGCCCGTGCACATCGATAATTTCCACAAACAGTATCCGGAGGGGACGGTCATCGTTCATCCGGAATGCCATGAGGATGTTGTGAGCAAAGCGGACCTTTCAGGATCAACAGAGTTCATTATCAAGACGGTCATGGCGGCGCCGGCTGGGTCTGTCTGGGCGGTGGGAACGGAACTGAATCTGGTCAATCGATTGAAGCGGGATCTCACCGATAAGAAGGTTTTCTTTCTCTCCTCCACGGTCTGTCAATGTGCAACGATGTTCCGGATTAATGGAGCCCATCTCTGCTGGGCTCTGGAGAACCTTGTCGAGGGCCATGTTGTGAACCAGATCGTCGTGCCGGACGATGACAAGCGGTGGGCAAAAATCGCGCTCGATCGCATGCTGGCGGTCAGCTAGCGGGATCGTCAAAAGTGCTTCCAGCGTCGCGCTCGCGTCGCTTATATGCTCAACGTACCACAAGGGTACGCTTCGCCTGTTCGCTTCCTGCAGCCTTGCAGGAAGACGTTGTTGACGATCCCGTATCAACCCTATGGGCTGGTGCGCTGGCTGCCATTCCGGTATATTCCTACTCCTGATTTCCATCACATGCGCAGATTCTCTAGAGAGACTAGATAGGCTATGGATTACAAGGGCACGCTCAATCTTCCCAAAACCGATTTTCCCATGAAGGCGAACCTGCCGCAGCGAGAGCCTGAGCTCCTGGCCTTGTGGGAACAGGAACGGCTGTACGAACAGATTCAAGAAGCGGGGAAGGGCCGGCCCCTGTATGTGTTGCATGATGGCCCCCCTTACGCTAATGGCCGCATCCATATTGGCCACGCGCTGAACAAGATTCTTAAGGACATTATCATTAAGTCTAAGACAATGGCCGGCTTTCAGGTGCCCTATATGCCGGGCTGGGATTGCCATGGTTTGCCGATCGAGCATCAAGTGCTCAAGGAGCTCGGCGACAAGAAGAAAACGCTCGACACTCCGGCCATCCGCAAGCTCTGCCGAGAATATGCGGAGAAGTTTTATGCGATTCAGCGGGAAGAGTTTCAGCGGCTCGGCATTTTAGGCGATTGGCAGCGGCCCTATCTCACCATGAATCCTGGCTATGAGGCCGCGATCATTCGCGAGTTCGGAAAGTTTGTGGAGCGGGGAGGCGTTTACAAGGGACTGAAGCCGGTGCTTTGGTGCACGGCGGATCAAACGGCCCTGGCCGAGGCTGAAGTCGAATATGCAGACCACGCCTCTCCCTCGGTTTATGTAAAGTTTCCTTTGGTTACCTCGCCTACAGTGCTCAGTAAGACCTTCCCCAGTATTGCCTTTCCCGACGGCATCAAATTGGTCTCTGTCGTCATCTGGACGACCACCCCCTGGACCCTTCCGGCCAATCAGGCGGTCTGTCTCCACCCTGATATCGACTATGCCTTCGTTCAAGTCGGCGACGAGGTCTTGATCGTGGCGGAGAAGCTGGTCGAGAGCGTGACAAAGAGCTGCAAGCTCGAAGGGGAGCGAGTATTTGGGGTGAAGAAGGGGAAAGAAGGATTCGAAGGAATTGAGACGCAACGGCCGATGAGCACCGGCCTCTCGCCGATTCTGCTCGGTGATTTCGTGACCCTCGAGCAGGGAACCGGCTGCGTCCATATTGCGCCGGGCCACGGGGTGGAAGACTACATCCTCGTCCTGGGACATAATGCCAAGGCATCAGCCGGCGAAAAACTGGAGATCCTGGCGCCGGTCGATAATGGCGGGCGCTTTACCGAGATCGTGAAGGAGTTTGCTGGTCAGCACGTATTGAAGGCGAATCCGAAGATCGTGGAGTTTCTCCAAGCCAATGGGCGGTTGCTAGGCCATGGCTTGCTCAACCATTCCTATCCCCATTGTTGGCGTTGTAAAAATCCCGTCATCTTTCGGGCCACCGAGCAATGGTTCGTGTCGATGGAGACGAACGATCTCAGACAAGAAGCGTTGGCGGAAATCGAGAGGGTTCGTTGGATTCCCTCCTATGGCCGTGATCGGATCAATGGGATGATTCAGAATCGCCCCGATTGGTGTTTGTCGCGGCAGCGGGTCTGGGGTGTGCCAATCCCAGTCTTTACATGTACCCGTTGTCGGTCTGTCTTGGCAGACCCAACTGTGATGGAGCATTTGGCGACCTTGATCGAATTCAAAGGAGCCGATGTTTGGTTTGAGCAAACGGCGGCCGATTTATTACCCAAGGGCACGGCCTGTTCGAAATGCGGCGAAACCGATTTCGAGAAGGAACGCGATATTCTTGATGTCTGGTTCGAATCGGGAGTCAGTTATGCGGCGGTCTTGAAACCCCGCAAGTGGTGGCCAGCCGATCTTTACCTTGAAGGGTCGGATCAGCATCGAGGCTGGTTCCACAGCGCTCTGCTGGCTGGGGTCGTGACGGATCGCCGCGCACCGTACAAGGCCGTGCTGACTCATGGTTTCGTCCTCGATGGGCAGGGCAAGAAAATGTCCAAGTCGGCGGGGAACGTCGTCGCGCCGCAAGACGTAATCAAACAGTCCGGCGCGGAAATTCTGCGCTTGTGGGTCTCGGCACAGGACTATCGCGACGATCTTAGGATTTCCCCTGAAATCCTGACTCATATGGTCGAGGCCTATCGAAAGATCCGGAACACCAGCCGGTTTCTGCTGAGCAATTTGTACGACTTCGACTCTGAGAAGGATCGCATTCCCTATGAGCAGTTATCGGAGTTGGACCGCTGGGCCTTACATCGGCTGAGTGAGCTGATTCCGCGGGTTAGGAAATCCTATGACGACTTCGAATTCCACACGATCTTCCACGCGCTTAATAATTTCTGCTCGGTAGATCTGAGCTCCGTTTACCTTGATATTTTGAAAGATCGTCTCTATACCTTTCGGGCCGATTCGCCCTTGCGCCGTGGCTCGCAGACGGTGCTCTTCGAGATCCTTGTGGCCATGACGAAGCTGATGGCGCCAGTCTTGAGCTTTACAGCAGAAGAGATCTGGCGCACGTTGATAACTCAGCCAGGTGGTAACCAGAGGGTCAGCAGCGTCCATCTGAGTACATTCCCGGAGGTTCAGCCCCAATGGCCGGATGCAAAACTGGCGCTGCAGTGGGAGCAACTGCTTGAGGTGCGAGTAGTTGTGCAAGCTGCCTTAGAGGGGCAGCGCCGCGATAAGGTCATTGGTTCCTCCCTCGAGGCGGACTTACAGCTACAGGCAAATCCTGACAGGTATAAGCTTCTTCATCAGTATGTAAATGACTTACCCGCCATTTTCATTGTGTCACGGGTTCAGCTGCACGAAGTCACGAATCTTCCGCATAAGCCTGGTTTTTCGGTTATAGTTTCCAAGGCTAAGAGTGAAAAGTGTGAACGCTGTTGGAATTACCGTGAGGCGGTAGGGCAAGACGCGAGCCATGCTACCTTGTGCGAACGATGCGTAGAGGCAGTGCAGTAATGCGACGGTCCTTTCGCTATCTACTCCTAGGCCTGCTCGCCGGTACGATCATCGTGATCGATCAGGTGACGAAACTGTCCATCATGCAGTCCATGCGACTGCATGAGTCCATTCCGATCGTTCAGGATTTCTTCAGCCTGACCTATATTCGCAACCCTGGAGCCGCTTTTGGTCTGCTCGCCGGCAGCAGCAATGCCTTTCGCATGGTGTTCTTCGGGGTGACCTCGCTGATTGCGCTGGCCCTGCTGGGGACGATTCTTTTCCGGTTACCAGAAAAAGATTGGGTAGGGCAGCTCAGTATTTCCGGAGTCCTGGGAGGGGCGATCGGGAACCTGATTGATCGGTTACGGTATGGGGAGGTGATCGACTTTCTTGATGTCTATGTGAATGCCTACCACTGGCCTGCCTTTAATGTCGCAGATTCGGCGATCAGTGTGGGCGTGGTCTTTTTGATCATACATTTTGCGTTTGAGGAAAAAGAGCTGCCACTTTTTCCTCAAGAGCTCCCGCCCGCTTCCTCATAAAGACCGTAAAAGGTCAGACGGGCAAGGTGAAGCAACGGGCCATCGGAAGGCTTCCCTTGTCACCTTTTTAGTTCACGCTCACGGATCGCTTTCTGAAACAGGGGGCGGTGCGGACTACGTAGCGGGTGCATATTCATAAAGTGGTGACGGTCCGTCAAGCCGGCCGAAAATTGGTTACAGTTTTCCACGTCGATCTGTGGATTAGCCAATGGGCAAAGCTGTTGACAAAATAAGGGGCTTGGCATACATCAACACCGTGCCTATCGGTGCGGGGCGATCCTCTTTTTTCCATAGGCCTGTTGGGTGAGGGCGAGAGCCGGTGTCGGTTGCAGGTGCCACGTTTAGGGCATGGAGGTTTGCATGAAATTAGGATGGATGGCGACGGTCGTGCTGATCGGCGCAGTATCGACCGTTGGGTGTGTGTCGCAAAAGAAATATGATGAAGCGGTGATTGAGGTCAATTCAGCCCGGTCTGAGCTAGACAAGTTTCGTGCGCAGAAGAACTCGCTGGAACAACAAGTTAAAACACTCAAGGATCTCAACTCGAAGTTCGGGAGTGAGACTCAGGCCGCCCACGACGAGCTGGAGCGTATTCAGCACGGGCGCGATACGGAGCGTGGCAGCACGGAGAGCCGGATTAAGGAACTCGAAGATCGCATTAGGCAAGGTGCCGTACAGAGCCGGTCGGTGCATCAGGAATATGAGGACCTGAAGCGGCACAATCAAGCGCTCAAGTCCCTGGTCGCCCGTTATCAGAAAGAGCTCAAGGACCACTCCCGCTCCGCACCACGAACGCTTGAGTCCGCCGCTCCAACTCCGAGCGCCCCAGCGGTTGCTGCCCCTGCTGCTCCTGTGACGAGACTCCCTCCCGCCCCGTCGCCGTTTATCAATATCAATAAGGTCTCTGCCGGGGACATCGTACTGGAGCTTGGCCTCCCCAAGGACGTGGCTGATCGTATCGTGGCCGCCCGTCCCTACCGGGTAAAGGGCGAATTGGTGGCGAAGAACGTGATGACCAAAGATATTTTCGACATGATCAAGGACCGGATTAGCGTCGGCCCATAAATGACGTCGTCTCGTAATGAGACAGACAGGCCGTCCGCCCGAGGGTGGACGGCCTGTCTGTTGTTGGGGCCGTAGAAAAGTTGTTGCTACTAGATGATTCCTGTCGGTTCTCTTGGTACAATATCATTCAGGTAGACAGGGTAATTGGAGAATGAATTGATGCGTCGTGCCATTCTGATCGTCGGGGTACTGTCCGTCGGAGCCGCCATTGGCGGTTATACCTTTTTCAATGGAGAGCGGAAAGCGCCGGTCCGGTACCGAAGCGCCGTGGTGGAGCGAGGCTCCGTTGTGTCGCTCGTGACGGCGACGGGCACCATCAATCCGGTCGTGTCGGTTCAGGTCGGGACCCAAGTGTCCGGTATGATCAAGAGCCTCCATGCTGACTTCAACTCGGTCGTCAAGGCCGGTGATATCGTGGCCCTGATCGATCCGGAACCTTTCAAGGCCCGCCGCGATCAAGCCGTCAGCAATCTTGAAATGTCAAAAGCGAATGTCTTGCGGACCAAAACGGATCTGGCCCAGCGCAAACGGGAATCGGATCGGATGAAGTCGCTGGTGGCCCAGGAGTACGTGTCGCAGAACGACGTCGATGTGGCAACGACAAATTTCCAGTCGGCCGAAGCCCAAGTCAACGTGGCTGTGGCACAGGTCAAACAGGCAGAGGCCGCGTTGAATGCCGCAGAGCTAGACTTAAAGTATACCGTCATCCGGTCGCCAGTGAATGGAATCGTCGTGGCGCGAACTGTGGAGGTTGGTCAAACGATTGCGGCCAGTTTCGCCACACCGAACCTGTTTCTGATTGCGCTCGATTTGACCAAGATGCAGGTCGATACGAACGTCAGCGAGTCCGATATCGGGGGGATCACCGAAGGGAAAGAGGCGACCTTTACAGTGGATGCGTATCCCAGCCATCAATTTTCGGGGACGATCCGTCAGGTCCGTCTTGCCCCGATCAATTTGCAAAATGTGGTGACCTATAACGTCGTGGTCAATGTTGGTAATCAGGATCTCCGCCTGAAGCCTGGAATGACAGCAAACGTCTCGATCGTGGTGGCGCAACGAGATGCCGTGCTCAAGGTGCCGAATGCCGCCTTGCGATTCATGCCTCCGACTACTGGTCTAGCCGATCATGCGGCGTCAGGCAGCAAACCGGCTAAGGTGAAGAGCGTAGAGTCTCAGGCAGGTCGCAGCAGAGGGGCCACGGCAGTCAAGCGAACCATCTGGAAGGAGGGACCGGCAGGAGAGCCGGAGCCCATTCAAGTTCAAACTGGCATTTCTGACGGAGTGGCCACGGAGATTGTGTCGGAGGAATTGTCCGAGGGGACTCCGGTGATCGTGGGACTCGAGCGACCCAAAGGCGAGCGGGGCAAAAAGGATCTGCCTCCAGGATTCGGGAACGGCAGCCAGAGGGGCTCCTCGCGCACCCGTGGCCAATAGCCACCTGCGACACGTTTCACCTCTCATGTTTCACGAGATAGGCCAATGACCTCGCTGATCGAATGCCAAGATATCTGGAAGGTCTATTCCGTCGGCGACGTGGAGGTTCAGGCTCTACGGGGTCTGAGCCTGACGATCGAGCAGGGTGAGTTCGTTGCGATCATGGGCTCCTCGGGTTCTGGTAAATCCACTCTCATGAACATGCTGGGCTGTCTCGATCAACCGACCAAAGGGTGCTATCGGCTGAATGGGGTCGAGGTTGGGGGGCTTCAGCACGATGAATTAGCTGGGATCCGTAATCAGCAGATCGGATTCGTCTTTCAGAGTTTCAATCTGATTCCTCGCACCAGCGCGCTCGAAAACGCCCAATTACCATTGTTCTACCGAGGCCTGTCGCTCAAAGATCAACGAGCGCAGGCGGCGGCAGCGTTAGCGCGCGTGGGGCTGCATGGGAGAGAAGACCATTATCCGACGCAGCTATCCGGGGGGCAGCAGCAGCGTGTAGCGATCGCGCGGGCGTTGGTCACGTCGCCATCGTTGCTCCTGGCCGACGAGCCAACGGGCAATCTCGACAGCCAGTCGAGCCATGAGATTATGGAAATTCTGCAAGCGCTCAACCACGACGAAGGGATTACGATCATTCTGGTGACGCATGAGCTGAATGTCGCCGCCTATGCGGGGCGCGAGATCGTGATTCAGGACGGGCAGATCCTCAGCAATCGTCGGACCAAGGTTTTCCCGCCATCCAGCTCGGTCGAGGTTGCGCCGAGATGACTGCGTTTGTTTGGCTCACGATTATGACGGCCTTGCGGGTTCTCAGACGGAACCGGCTGCGCGCCGGTCTCACGATGCTGGGGATCGTCATCGGTGTGGCGGCGGTCATTGCAATGGTGAGCATCGGCGAGGGGGCGAAGCGGGCCGTGCAGGAGCAGATTGCGACGATGGGTACGAATGTTATCATTATCTTTCCAGGAGTGACCTCTTCGAGCGGAGTCCGGGGCAGTCAGGGGAGCGCCATGACGCTGACCGTATCCGACGCCTTGGAGATGAGAAAGCGCATTCCCTTATTGACCGACACAGGCTGGGCCAGGCGTGATGTCATGCAAACCGTCTATGGGAATAAAAACTGGAACGGACCAATTAACGGCGTTTCACCGAGTTACATCACGATTCGAGATTGGTCTTTTACGAGCGGTGGTTCCTTCACTCAGACGGATTTAGATAGCGCGGCTAGGGTCGCGCTCATCGGCCAGACGATTGTGGAGAACCTGTTTGAGCTGGGTGAAGAGCCGGTGGGGGCAGTGATTCGCATCAAAAATGTACCGTTCCGCATCATCGGGGTCCTTGCGCCAAAAGGCCAGTCCTCTCAAGGCACCGATCAGGACGATGTCATCTTCATCCCCTTCAGTACGGCAGAACGGAAAGTGTTCGGGACGTCGTTCATTGGGTCCGTCGGGGCTATGTTCGGCTCGACCGATCAGGTCGAGGATTTGTCTCAGGCGGTCGAGCAGATTCGGGAGGTCTTGCGGGGGCGGCATCGACTCCAGACGGAGCAGAGCGACGACTTCACCATTCGGACCCAGGTCGATATCGGAAAGGTGCAAGAGGGCACCAGTGAGACCTTGACGATGATGTTGTTTGCCATCGCCTCTGTGTCGCTGCTGGTCGGAGGGATCGGTATCATGAATATCTTGCTTGTCTCCGTGACGGAACGGACGAGAGAGATTGGCGTCCGGATGGCAGTAGGAGCCAAGCGCCACCATATTATGATGCAGTTCCTGATCGAGGCCATGACCTTGAGCCTAGTGGGCGGCGTGTTGGGGATTGGGCTGGGGATCGCCGGAGCCAAGTTGACAACGGTCATCGCAGGCTGGCCGACGATCATTTCCGGCGATGTGATCACAATCGCCTTCTTTTTCTCGCTCGTCGTTGGGCTGTTCTTCGGATTATATCCTGCCAACAAGGCCGCCAGAATGAATCCTATCGAAGCTCTCCGGTACGAATAAACAGGGCTATTTTAGTAAAAGCTCGTGCTGTCTGCTAGGGGGCCGACACCCGAGCTAAATGGACTTCGATACGGGGGTTATCCTTATCGATGTATTTGTAGAGGTGGGTTTCGACGATGCGGTTGTCGTTGAGGCCGAGCCCCTCACAGAGGGCATCCTGCGCGATCTTGAGCCCCCCATCCACGTCTCGTCGGAGGCCCGACGTAAAATAAAATCGGATAGAGAGGGCGAGCCACTCGGAGTGGAGCTCTGCCATCAGGGCTGCCTGGTTAGGCGATTGCACCAATTTCAGCCAGACGACTTGTCCCACGTGAACCTTATAGGCGCGCCCAGCAGCAGAGAGCAATCGTCGTCCGTTCACCGTGGCATATTGATGGTTTACGCTGGGAGGAACCGGGAGGGTCAAGACTATCCCATAGTTTCCGGGTTGTGGCTGTGATGGCGGAGCTACTGGCATGAGGGAACGGGGCGCAGTTTTCGCGGTGGCGCGTGGGACAGTAGTTTTCCTGTCGGGGTTCCGGTAGGCGGTTACGCGAACGGCGCGGGGAGAAGAGAGCGGCCGAGTTTGGCGCCGGAAGGTTGGCATGGGCGCTAGGTTAGAGGAGGTTGAGGATTTTGGACATGTTCTGCTCGTACCGCTCTTCGGATCTGGCGAGGTAGCGACGCCATTCGCTGGGATTCCAGATCTCCATGCGATGGTACAAGCCGACAAGAATGATTTCCTGATCTTCATCCAACGGAATAAGTTTTCTGAGGCGGCTGGGAATTAAGATACGTCCGGCTTTGTCGAGCTCTGAGGTGCTGGCTTCCGAGACGATGTGGTGCATGAATAAACGGCTTTGGTCTTCATCGAGTGTGGCTTTCGTCCGTTCGAGGACTTTCTCCCACTCTCTCATCGAGTAGATGAGGGTCGATTCTTCTGGGCCTTTGAGAAAGACGACGGCCTGTCCATCAGACTCAACCTGCTCACGGATAGGAGAGGGGACGATAAACCGTCCCTTTTCATCCACTTTGCAGAGATACTCACCAGCAAACATCAATGGGTCCTGTTCGTTACGACGCCAACTGGGCTTTGGTACGATCGCGAATCCACTGTTCCAGATCGGAACGTACGAAGCGCCATTCTTTTCCAAGTTTGAAGGCGGGAATCTGGCGACTTCGCAGATAACGATAGAGCGTGCGCGAAGTGATCTTGAGATAACGGCAGGTCTCCTCTGCCGTCATCAGCTCGCTCTTGGGCTCCTTGGCCATTCAAAAACCTGGTTCGATAGAGATACATATGCCTCACGAGGCTTCGGATACTGTCACCAAGGTAGGTAAATTCGAATAGTCTGTCAAGTGAAAATACATGACAGTGCCTGCCACTGGCTGCCAGTGGCATCCGGAACTAGCAGGCTACTGAAAAGGTCCACCAGCGGGTAAAATGACGAGCACAGTCCTATAGCTCAAACATTCCACCGAGAAGAAAAACTAGAGAGCCTAGTGGCACCAGCCGATGAATTGATCCTTGGTGCATGTACGCAACCTCACGGGAGTTGCTTTCCTCAACGTTGTGCTGTTTTTCTTCCAAGCGAATAGGCCCAGCCAGTCAAGGTTGTTGCTCCATAAATGGTTATGATATACGAAGGCGGCAGGTTGAGGCGTGAGCGATACGCCACGAGCTGGAAAGGCGAGAAGCGCAAGGCTCAGTTTCGCGTATGTCACCTTTCCCTCCAGGCTCGCGTGTTGCGCTCGTCTATGTTGCTGAGCAGGGTAGGGTAGGGACCGAGAAGCAGATGACCATGGTGACATTCAAACAAGTGTCAAAAGTGTATAAGCGGGGTGGCGACATTATTACCGGACTCGATCGGGTCACGGTCGAAGTGGCGGAAGGAGACTTCTGCGCGTTCATCGGTCCCAGCGGCTGTGGGAAGAGTACCCTGCTCAACCTGGTTGCAGGATTGGATCTGCCGACTTCGGGAGAGCTCTTTCTTGAAGGCCGATCGACTAGCCGATTTACGAGCGATGACTGGACGGGAATCAGGCGGGACAAGATTGGCATCATCTTCCAGGCCTTTCATTTGATTCCAGGCCTGACGGCGGCGGAGAATGTTGCGTTTCCCCTATTGTTGCGTGGGGAACGAGGCGCATCAGTTCAAACCCGCGTCGAGGAGGTGCTGGAGTTGGTCTCGATGACGGCGCGCCGCCACCATCGCCCCAGTGAACTCTCGGGCGGGGAACAGCAGCGGGTGGCGATGGCACGCGCGATTGTGCATCGGCCACAGATCATTCTGGCGGACGAGCCGACCGGAAATTTGGATTCCCAGCATGGGGCGGAGATCATCCTCCTTCTCCGGTCGTTGGTGCAGCACTTTTGCCAAACGGTCCTATTAGTCACCCACAGTGTCGCTGCGGCGGAGGCGGCCGATTATGTCTGGGCCATGAAGGATGGGCAGCTCGTGACGAAAACGTCGCAGCAGCCCCTCACAGTAGGAGGGTGATGGATCTTTCGATTACGATTGCCGGCGTCCGATTCCCCAGTTGCATCATGAATGCATCTGGCGCCCTTTGCGTCACACGTGAGGAGCTGTTGGCTTTGGGGCGATCCCATATCGGAGCCATCGTTACGAAGTCGATGACAGTTGAGCCGCGCGACGGCAATCCTGAGCCACGGTATTATGGATTTCCCGGCGGCTCCATCAACTCCATGGGTCTGCCCAACCTTGGATACAAGGCCTACGCTGCACTCATTCCTGAGTTGAAGGCGATGGGAAATCCTGTCATTGCCAGTGTGGCGGGTCTTTGTGAAGACGATTTTCTCACGATCGCAGCCACGATTAATGCGGCGAAGCCGGACTTGATCGAGGTCAATCTCTCCTGTCCTAACATTCCCGGCAAGCCGCAGATCGGTTATGACGCAGAAGCCTCTGAGCGACTGTTGAAGCGGGTTCGCAAGGTGATCACGGTCCCAATGGGGGTCAAGCTACCTCCCTACTTCGATCCGGCCCATCACACAATCATGGGCGATGTGATCGGCCGTTGCGGGGTCGATTTTCTGAATCTGATCAACTCGGTCGGTAATGGGCTTGTGGTCGATCCGGATCGTGAAGAGGCCGTCATCAAGCCAAAGGGTGGGTTCGGCGGATTGGGTGGCACGATCATCAAGCCAGTCGCATTGGCCAATGTGCGGGCCTTTTGGAAGATCTTCGAAGGACGCATCCCAATTATTGGGACCGGTGGCGTGGTCAATGGCGTGGATGCCTTCGAGCATGTGCTCTGTGGTGCGTCGGCCGTGCAGATCGGGACGGTCCTAGTCGAAGAAGGACTTGGTGTGTTCGCCCGGTTGGAAGGAGAGCTGGTGGCCCAGCTCCGCAAGAAGGGCTATACGAAGCTGGAGGACTTCCGGGGCAAGCTGAAGGAATTGTAGGGCTACTTGTTTCGAATGTCTTGCCCAGGAGGCTCAGCTGCAGCGCAGTTGCGCTACGTTCTTCACGTTTAATCATCGTATCAAGTTGAATCGGTGTGCTTCGACCGCGCGCCCGCTGATTTCGAGCACTTCCGCAATCTTACGGTTCGTCTGCCCACTCGCCACGAGACAGAGAATGTCACGCTGCCGTGGGATAGGAGGTCGGTATCCCTTTCCTCTTGAAGAGGATGGATTTTGTGGGTCAGGGCAGTTTTCAGCCTCATCATAAATCTCTTTTCATCAACTCACGTAAGTCTAGTAAGGGTATGTATCGCTGTAAACGAAACGACTCATTTGTGTAGAACCCTGCGACCGTTCTATGTATTGTCATTTGTCCTCGCTCCTTGTCTGCCATGATTCGGGCGGTTGATCGCGTGTTTAGGCCCTAGATGATTACACCATTCGCACTCCATATCGCTTTGATCCGCGCCCATATAAGCCAGAGGCCATTTCGCACCCTGCTGAGCATTGCCGGGGTGGCCTTGGGGGTGTTGGCCTCGGTCGCCATCGGGACGGCGAACGTACAGGTCCTACGGTCCTTTGAGCAAACGGTTACAACGGTCGCCGGCTCTGCTTCACTGGAGATCGCTAGTCATGATCTCGGAGTGGATGAATCAGTCATGAGGTTAATCCGTGGGGTTGCGGGCGTGGTGAGCGCAGCTCCGGTCATTGAAGACGCGGTTGTGCTGACCCAGGGCGTGCAGCGAGGGCAGGCGCTTCAGATCGTGGGGTTGGATCTCCTCGCGGAGGCCGGGACCAGTGGATTTCAGATCCAGTCTGATGCAGAAGAGGCGTTGGAGAGCTTGTTAGCTCCAGACTCGCTCTATCTTGGCCGCCAAGTTGCAGCCGATTTGAACCTGGGAGTCGGGAGTCTCGTCGAGGTGACGGTGGGAGGGCGTCTCGTGCAGCTGCAAGTTGCTGGGCTCCTTCACAACGGCGAGTCTCGTTCGTTTCTTTGGGATCGGCTGGCCGTCATGGATATTGCAGCGGCGCAGCTGCTGTTCCACTCAGTCGGGAGGCTGGATCGGATCGAGCTGGTGACGCAGCCTGGTCGATCGCTCGATGAGATTACAGCTTTGGTGAGGGCTGTGCTCCCACCCCAGCTGGTCGTGCAACGGCCGGCGCAACGGACGAAGCAGGTTGAAAATATGGTGTGGGCCTTCCAACTCAATCTGATGGTCTTGAGCTGGATCGGGCTACTCGTCGGGATTTTTTTGATCTACAACACAATGGCCTTTACCGTAGCGCAGCGGAGGTGCGAGATCGGTATCTATCGTGCGTTCGGTATGACGGCGCGGCGCGTCGCAGGTCAGTTCCTCTTAGAGGCTGGGCTGCTCGGTCTTCTGGGGGGGCTGCTGGGAGGGCTTGGGGGGATCTGGTTGAGCAGAGGCCTGGTATCGCTGCTGAGCCGGACAATTTCAGATCTTTACGCACCGGTGACGTCAGGTGGGTCGATCCTGTCGTTTGATCTGGTAACCTTCTTGGTCGTGGCGAAGGGACTGTTGCTCGGGACCCTGGTTTCGATGGTGGGGGCTTTGGGTCCCAGCCTGGAGGCAGGCAGGACCGTGACGGTTCGTGCGTTGGCGCCAGGAGATTATGAAATTACGAATCAGCTGAGGGCCGGTTTCTTCTTGTGGATCAGCCTTACATTATTGTTGGTGGCAGGCCTTTGTTCCCTGATGGGGCCGGTCGGTGGCCTGCCGCTCTTCGGTTATCTCGCGGCAGCCTGTCTTCTGGGATCCCTCTCCTGTCTCGCGCCAATTTGCATCCAAGCGTTGGGGTGGCGCCCCCGCCGAGAGAGTCGGGCGATGGTGTTGGGAGGAAGCCTCAGGCTCATTGCGGCCGACCAGGCTGCGCGCCATCCTGGCAGGAATGCGGTGACGGTATCGGCTTTGATGGTGAGCCTGTCGATTATGATTGGCGTGGCCGTTATGGTTCGCAGTTTTCGAGACACGGTCGAGGTCTGGGTGAATGAGACTGTGATGGCAGATCTCATCGTGGCTCCCCAATTCTGGCTCCAGGGAAAGCAGGCAGGGCAGGCGTCACGTTCCCTCCCTGGAACTTGGTTGGCGACCCTATCAGCAATCGAGGGAGTTGCTGCCGTCGATACCTACCGGGAGGTGCATGTGGAGGTTGAGGGCCAGAGGGTCTCGTTGGTCTCGCGCGATCTTCTCCTTCATGCGGAACGTAGCCGCTATCTGATGATCCATGGAGAGTCGACGCCCGTCCTCTTGAGAGCAGCTGAGACAGGAGGTGTTCTTCTGTCGGAAGTGTTGGCAGCTCGATTGGGGCTGCACGAGGGAAGCCAAGTTTCGGTTATAGCGCAGACTGGGCCGGTGATTCTTCCCGTCGAGGGAATCTTTTACGATTACGCGACCGATGGGGGAAAGATGGTGATGGATCGAACCTGGTATCAACGCCATTGGCAAGATGACCGAGTGACGGTGTTCCCCCTCTATTTGGCTGCCGGGGCTGATACCAAACAAGTCAGGCAATCGATCGTGACGCAGGTGGTAGGATTGGACGGAGTGACGGTTCCGCCCTTGGTGATCAGAAACCATGAGCTCCGGAAAGAGATTCTTGTAATCTTCGACCGAACCTTCGTCCTGACCTATGTTCTAGAGATCATTGCCGTGTTGGTGGCGGTGCTAGGGATTGTGAACACATTAGTGACGGCCGTGTTGGAACGGCGCCGTGAGTTCGCAACCTTGCAGGCGATCGGCGCCAGTACGAGACAAGTCGAGCGGTTGGTCTTGTGGGAAGCGGCCTACCTCGGGCTCATCGGGGCGGTGTTGGGTGTCGTGGGGGGGCTGCTACTGGCTCTGCTGCTTATCCAGGTGATTAACAAGCAGTCGTTCGGCTGGACGATTCAGATGACGGTTCCCGGCGGAGCCATTTTACAGGCCATCGTACTCGCACTCACTGCTGCCCTGGTGGCAGGCTATTGGCCAGCTCGCTGGGCTTCGAGGCAGTCACTAGTGGATGGATTGAGAGAGGAGTAGAGAGATGGCCGCCTGTTAGTTCGCGACCGGCTGCTGATACTCGACCTCGATTTTGAAGCCGAGATCTTCGATCATGCTCCAGACTTCTGGAGCGGGAGTGCCTGGAGTCGTGAGGTAGCCGTTTACAAAGATGGAGTCGGCTGGATAGAGGGCCAAGGGCTGGAGGCTTCGTAGATTATGCTCGCGGCCACCGGCCACCCGAAGTTCAGTGCGTGGGTGCAGGAAGCGGAAGAGGCAGAGCACTTTCAAGCAGCGCTGTGGCGTCAAATTGTCACAGTTCTCTAGGGGCGTGCCAGCGGCCGGATGGAGCATATTGAGTGGAATCGAATCCGGCTTCACGTCGATGAGGGCCATGGCCAGATCGATGAGGTCCTCGTCATTTTCTCCCATACCCACGATCCCGCCTGAGCAGATTTCCAATCCTGCCGCTCGCGCGTTTTGAATGGTGTTGAGCCGGTCTTGGAACGTGTGCGTGCTGCAGATAGCGGCGTGAAAGGCCTCGCTTGTATTCAAGTTGTGGTTTACCCGATCGACGCCCGCCGCTTTCAGTCGTTTGGCCTGTCCTTCGTTCATGAGGCCTAAGGAGCAGCAAATCTGAATGGGAATCTCCTGTTTGATCAAGCGAACAGCTCCTGCGATTTCGTCGATTTCCCGATCCAGAGGACTCCGGCCACTAATGACGATGCAATAGCGTTGGGCCTTCGAGGCGGCCGCTTGTCTAGCTCCGTCGATCATCTGCTGTTGGGGTAGGAGGTTGTAGCGCTCAATGGGGGCAGTGGAGATCGCCGATTGTGAGCAGTAGTGACAATCTTCTTGGCAGGCTCCGCTCTTGGCGTTTTGTAACATCTGGAGGCGCACGGTCTTACCAAAGTAGTGGAAGCGAACGGTAAAGGCGGCTTGGAGGAGTTCCAACAATCGCTCATCGGGAGCGTCGAGTACCGTTTGGCATTCGCTTTTGGTCAGCGTTTCATCACGCAAGGCTTTGGCAGCGAAATCCTGATAATCGACCATGGGACACTCCATTATCTGTCGAAGTTGAATTGATTGTGATGTGATGGCTGCGCCTCTATTAGGCCGACAGAGTGGCTGAAAACCTACACGGTTTCGAAGGGAGAAGCAATGCCCTGATAGGGGACTGCAGGGGACTCGCTGTCTTGACCGGAGACCGTTTGGCCGGCATTCTTCCAGGGCAATGCTTGGAAGGTATTCCAGCTTCCGCAACGACGACAGCGCCCGGTCCATTCGGTCGATTCCTGCTGGCAGGCAGTACAGACATAGGGAACGACAACGCGTTTCTTGAAGTGGAGGGCTTTCTTGAATTCCACGACAGCCTGCGCCATGTGCTGCTTGCGCAGAAAGAGATTGGCCATGATTTTGTGGTAATCGATCAGCTGGTCTTGGACTCCTTCGACGGTTGAGAGCATGTCAAAAGCTTCATCGACCATTTCGAGCCGATAATAGAGCTTGCCCAAATAAAACTGTAGGGCCGGATTGTTTGGCTCGTGTCGAAGAGCCTCTTGGTAGACTCGGATAATTTCGCTGGGCTCGCCCTGTTCGAGAAAGAGTTCCTCGAGTCGGTGCAGAATGATGATGCTGTGGGTCTTGGCATAGACTTTTTTGAGAATTTCGACGGCCTGCTTGGTTTTGCCTTCCTGGATGAGGATTTCGCCGATGCCGATGTAGGCAGGAAGAAAGGTCCGGTCTTTCTTGATGGCGCCACGGAAGTAGCGCCGCGCCTTGTCCGGATTGCCCCGTTCTAGCAGTTGTCGACCTACTTCATAGGTGTAGCCGGTAAGAAGCTGAGCCTCGGCCCGCCGCTCTGGTTCAGGCAGGTTGGCCTTGAGGAGCCGGTGCTGGATTTCAAGCGCGTCACTCCATTTTTCAAGCCGGACTAGAAGATCACGCTGGCGGATGAGCGCCGTCAGGTTGTCCGGTTCGATTCGAAGTATCTTGTGCAGCACCTGGAGAGCGTCTTCATACCGTTTGGCCCCTTCCAAGTCCTTTGCCATTTCCAACAGGATTTCGAAGTTGCGATCGTCGACCCGATTGGCTTGCTGATGGAGTCGGATCGCCTCCGCAAAGTTGCCTTCTGCGCGATAAATGTTCCCCAACCAGAGCAGCGAGTCCACGCGATTCGGGTCCATAGCCAGAGCCTTCTCGAAGAGGCCGATGGCTTCGAGGGTGCGCTTGGACATGAAGGCATGGGTGCCTTCACGATGAAACGCATCGATCTTTTCCTTGCGCCGCAACAGCCGTGCGCTGCGCCAGTTGCCGATAGCATAGGCGGTTTGCCTCATGCCCACAGCCAGGGTGACAAGCACGGCGCCAAGGGCCATGGCGAAGACCACGAGGGTGACGAGGCTTAATTGAAACTGGATGGAGGGACTGGTTTTGATCTCGACCGTCCCAGGGTTTAACTCGCGGAAATAGCTGTAGAGGAAGATGCCGAGGCAGATGAGGAAAATAGTGGTGAGCAGTCGGAGCATCGGGCTAGGCCCTTTTCTTCGTTAGCGTTTTTTTGCCGTACTTTTTTTCGCCGGGACCTTTTTGGCTGACGTTTTTTTTACCGGACTTTTTTTCGACTTCTTTTTAGGCTCTGGGGTTGACGCCTGCTCGATGACCGGCAATTGGTCTGACACGGGGATGCGTTTTGCGTCGGCCCATAATCGTTCGAGAGCGTAATGAGCACGGATATCTTGCCGAAAAATATGGGCGATGACGTCGCCGAAGTCCATCAGGACCCATTGGGAGTTCCGTGCACCTTCGATGCTGCGCGCTTTGGATCCGGAGCGCGCGAGGACGCCGTTGACGTGATCGGCGATGGCGCTGGCCTGGCGATCCGAATCGGCAGAGCCGATGACCAGGTAATCGGCAACGGAGGTCAGAGGCGCAACCTGGAGGAGGATGACGTCGGCGGCTTTCTTGTCAAGCATCCCCCGTGCAATGGCGATGGCCGTGGATCTAGCTGTTCGTGTGATCGCGGTCCTCTTGGTAGAGATGATGCCGGAGTATATAAGATTCCACTAGGGGCGGCAACAGATTTGCGACCGGGAGTCCTTGTCTGGTACGCGCGCGAATGTCCGATGCGGAGATCGGGCAGGGAGGCAGTTTGAGGCAGATCAGGCCTTGCGTCCGAATCGGCGTTTTGATTTGGGAAATCCGCTCTGCATCTAGGTCCGCCAGGGAGGAGTAGGGAATCGGCGGAAGCAGCCGGACGGTGGAAAGGGAGCGAAACGATTGACCTGGCCTGGAGAGGATGACGAATTGGCAGAGCTCCAGCAAGGCTTGCGGGTCTTGCCAGGAGGGGAAGTCTAGAAAGGCATCGAGCCCGATCAGGAAGAAGAGCTGGGTTTGCGCACCATATTCCTGTTGCAGCAGGCGCACGGTGTCAATGGTGTAGGACTTGCCAGGCCGGCGGAGTTCGACATCCGAGACAGCCAGCGTGAGGTCTGAGGCGATGGCTAAGCGGACCATTTCGTATCGGTCTTGGGCTGGGGCCAGGCTGCTGTTGTGTTTATGGGGAGGCTGACCCGTGGGAATGAAGAGAATTTGATCGAGCTCGAGAGCCTCGCGCGTTTGGCGCACAATGGCCAGGTGGCCGTTGTGTATGGGGTTGAAGCTGCCGCCGAGGATTCCTAGCCGAAGGGGCATAGAGTGCTGAGTCCTGAGTGCTGAGGACGGAGATTCAGAATCGGGTGACATCATAATCTCAGCCCTCGGATCCCGGCCCTCCTGTTTAGAGTATGACCAAGTTATCCCGGTGTATGACTTCCTCATACTCCTGGGGGCCGAGTTGCTGCTGGATTTCGGTTGTCTTGAGCCCTTTGATTTTTGCGGTCAGGTCGGACGAGAAGTTCACGAGCCCTTTCGCAAACTCTTTGCCGTCCTGATCAAGGCACCGGACCGCATCGCCCGCTTCGAACGGACCAATGACTTCCAGAATGCCGGAGGCCAGGAGGCTCTTGCCTCGCTTCGTAAGGGCTTCGACTGCCCCTGCGTCGAGTGTTAGCGCACCTCGCGGCCTGAGGGTGAAGGCGATCCAATGTTTGCGGTTGGTGAAGCGGCGTTCCTTTGCGAGAAACAGACTGCCGCCAGGGCCGCCGGCCAAGACTGTCGTGAGGAGGCCGGTCTCTTGCCCGTTCATGATCAGTGTGGCTACGCCATACTCGCTGATTTTCTTGGCAGCCTGGACTTTCGTGGCCATACCCCCGGTCCCCTCGAAAGTGCTGGAGACGCCGGCCCGCTGTTCAATATCTTCGGTAATGCCCTGGATCAAAGGAATCAGGGTGGCAGCAGGATTTTTTCGTGGGTCTTCCGTGAATAGGCCGTCGATATCGGACAGGATAATCAACAGCTCCGCGTCGACCAGATGGGCCACTTCTGCTGCTAAGGTGTCGTTGTCCCCCACACGGATTTCATCCACGGCCACGGTATCGTTTTCGTTGATAACGGGGATGACGCCGAATCCGATCAGGGCATTTAGGGTATGGCGGGCATTGAGGAAGCGCCGTCGATCGGCCAGGTCCTGATGCGTCAGGAGGATCTGTGCCACTTTGATATCGAGCCGTTCGAACGACTTCTCGTAAGCCCACATGAGCTGGCTCTGGCCGACTGCAGCGGCTGCCTGTTTCACGGGGAGACTCTTAGGATATTCCGTCAGGCCCAGCTTTTTGATGCCGGAAACGATCGCGCCGGAGGAAACGATCAGGACTTCACGACCGCTGGACCGAAGGGCCGCGATTTCATCCGCGAGCCGATCGATCCGTTCTGGGCGCAACCCAGTTTCTCGGGACGCAACGAGACTGCTCCCGATTTTGATGACGATGCGGGTGGCGTGCTTTAGGAGCTGATCTCGCATGGTGCGGCTCGCAGCTGCGTAACCTGTTGCCCTACATAGTTGACGAGTTCTGTCAGCCCGTCTCGCGTGGCGGCAGAGATCGCGAGACAGGGGTAGCAATGGCGCTTACAATATTTCTGCAACTCGCGCAGACGCGTACCGTCTCCCGCCGTATCGATTTTCGTTGCGACCACGGCAAAGGGGCGTGCCGTGATCGGCTCGTCGTAGGCGGCGAGTTCTTGCCGCATGACCTCGAAATTCTTGACTGGCTCTTCAGGGGCCCATTCCGAGACG
The DNA here is from genome assembly GCA_945865525.1 of Nitrospira lenta. Classification (GTDB taxonomy): domain Bacteria; phylum Nitrospirota; class Nitrospiria; order Nitrospirales; family Nitrospiraceae; genus Palsa-1315. The sequence continues at coordinate 39,599 of CAMBDY010000011.1, forward strand.
TCGACCATGTATAGCAAAAACGACGTTCGTTCGATGTGCCGGAGGAATCGGAGTCCGAGCCCCTTGCCTTCATGGGCGCCTTCAATGATTCCAGGGATGTCTGCAACCGCGAAGCTGCTCTTTTCCCCCCAGCGCACGATCCCGAGATTCGGGACCAGTGTGGTGAAGGGGTAGTCGGCGATCTTGGGTCTGGCTGCCGAGATGACAGAGATGAGCGTTGATTTTCCGGCATTGGGGAAGCCCACCAGTCCAACATCAGCCAGTAGTTTCAACTCAAGCCGATGGGATTTCACTTCGCCTTCTGTGCCGAGTTCAAACTCTGTGGGCGTACGGTTAGTCGGAGTTGCGAAGTGGTTATTTCCACGGCCTCCGCGGCCTCCACGGGCTGCTACAAAGCGTTGTCCAGCCGTGACCAGGTCAGCCAATACTTCGCCGGTTTCATCGTCATAGATGACGGTACCGACAGGCAGAATCACCACTACATCTTCTCCAGTTCTTCCGGAACAGTTAGCTGCGCCCCCCTGGCGACCAACTTCGGCTTCGTAATGTTTTTGGTACCGGAGGTCGAGGAGCGTCGTCATGCGGGGCGACGCTTCAAACACAACATTGCCGCCGTGGCCTCCGTCGCCGCCGTCAGGCCCGCCTCGGGGCACGAACTTTTCTCGTCGAAAACTGCATGAGCCGTCGCCGCCACGGCCGGCAGTGATGCGGATACGGACTTCATCAACGAACATCGGTGCCCCATTTCTTCAATCTGAAGGCTGAGGGATCGCTGCCCACGAGGAGTATCCCGCTGCACGTACAGTCATGCCGGGATTCTTCGCTGGTACGAAGCTGTGACGAGAAAAGAGGAAAGAATACGCTAGGAAACCGCCGTCATGGATTCAGCATAGACGCTGATCTTCTTCCGTCCACGGCCGCGTTCGAACTTCACGATCCCCGTGATGAGGGCGAAGAGGGTATGGTCTTTGCCGAGGCCCACGTTGAAGCCGGGGAAGAATCTCGTTCCGCGCTGACGGATTAGAATGGATCCGGCCGTGACGGTCTCCCCAGCATAGGCCTTGACGCCAAGGTACTGTGGGTTACTGTCGCGCCCATTTCGTGTTGATCCACCGCCTTTATTTGTTGCCATGACTGATCCTTGTTAAGCTGTTTCGATACCGGTAATACGTAGCTTGGTGAAGCCCTGGCGATGACCACGAGTCCGCCGATAGTTCTTGCGTCGTTGTTTCTTGAAGATGGTGATGGATCGAGTCCTGTCCTGATCGATAATTTCGGCTTTGACGATGGCCCCTTTGACCAGCGGCTGTCCGACGACCATGCCTTTTTCACCGTGAACCAGTCTGACTTCCCCGATTTCGATCGTCCCCCCGACTTCGCCGGGAAGAGACTCCACCTGGACCAACGATCCAGTTTCCACCCGATACTGCTTGCCGCCCGTTTCAATGATTGCGTACATACACTCCTGCCTCCGTTACAGATGATGATTTTGTAGCATAAGGGCTGAAGGCCTGTCAAGGCAAGGCGGATGCTCCCTACGGGTCTTGTTCCGCGTCTTTATTGAGGCTAGCAGTTTCGTGCCTCTCAGGGGCCTGCCAGACGCCTTTCCTTCGCTCGTTCGCGCCTGTTTGCTTGACGCTTCTTCCTGCCCGCTGCTATATTTCTCCCCCGGCACTCGCATCATTCATCGGTTCGCCTTTGTTGCCATGCTTGAACCACAAGGAAAAATTTGGATGGACGGGTCGTTCGTCAATTGGGCGGACGCGCAGGTCCATGTGATGACTCATTCGCTCCATTATGGTTTGGCGGCGTTTGAGGGGATTCGTTGCTACAAGGGAAAGTCTGGCTCAGCGATTTTTCGGCTGCAGGAGCATGTCGATCGGCTGTTCGACTCCTCCCATATCGGCATGATGCAACTACCCTTCAATCGGAAGCAGGTGGCTGAGGCCATCGTGGAGACGGTTAAGGTCAATAAGCTAGATGCCTGCTATATCCGCCCGCTCGTCTATATCGGGCATGGCGCGATGGGGGTCTATCCGGGTGATAATCCGATCAAGTTGGCCATCGCGGCCTGGGCTTGGGGTGCCTATCTCGGGGACGATGCCCTGGCGAACGGGATGAGGGCCCGCGTGTCGTCATTTACCCGTCATCATGTTAACGCGTCGATGACGAGGGGAAAGATCTCTGGTTATTACGTAAATTCGATTCTCGCGAAGCGGGAAGCAAAAATCGACGGCTACGATGAAGCTATCCTGCTTGATACCGAGGGTTATGTGTCTGAAGGAACAGGGGAGAATATCTTCATCGTGCGGAAGGGGCGGATCAAGACCACGCCGCTCACCTCGATTCTCGAGGGTATCACCAGAAGTTCCGTGATCGATCTGGCGCGGGAACAGGGGATCACCGTGGCCGAGGAGCGATTCACACGCGATGACATGTATATTGCCGATGAAGTGTTCGTAACCGGGACGGCGGCAGAGTTAACTCCGGTGCGGGAGATCGACAATCGCCGCATTGGAACTGGGAAGCCTGGTCCCATCACCCAAGCCCTGCAAAAGAAGTTCTTTGCCATTGTGCGCGGGGAGGAGCCTTCCCACGTAGCCTGGCTCACCCGCATTTAGGAAGACGCGAAGCGAGTTCTGCCCTCACCCGTCGTTTCCACCCGGCACTCTCGATATCCGTGAATCGTCGTTTGTACCTCGTGAGGGATACGACTGCATGGCTCATGGCTTATAGCTATTCGCCATATGCTTTTGTCTTAGGCGAGATCTTAATGGCGAGAACAGATTTTTCAGCGTTCGGTTAATGAGCGGGGGCGGTGTCGGTAGGCGCGTGGCTTTCAGCAGCGGGAGCTGCCGGATTCGTGGCCGTAGTTGCGGGAGCAGTTTGAGAGGTTGCTTTCTTCTTAAGATCGATGACTGTGGAGGAGAAGGTCCGCTCTTTGGCCATGATAGCGAGGCTGAAGGACGTCAGCATGAAGATGGCGGCGACGGCGACCGTGAATTTACTCAAGAAGTTGGCGGGGCCACGGCTTCCAAACACAGTCTGGCTAGAGCCGCCGAACGATGCGCCGATTTCAGCGCCCTTACCGGATTGTAAGAGGATTGCGCCGATCATGAGAAAACAAATGAGCACATGGATGACGATGAGCAACGTATACATGGCACTCCGATCAGTTAAGCGCGTCGTGTCTGAGCAATGCGCACGATTGTAGCAAAGGAATCGGGATTGAGACAAGCCCCGCCTACTAATGCCCCATCGATCGCCTCCGAGGCGAGCAGCGACTCAGCATTCTGAGGCGTGACGCTTCCCCCATAGAGGATTCTTATGGCAGCGGCGGTTGTGCTGTTCCAGCCAGCTTCCACGAATGAGCGGATCGATTGATGGACTGCCACGGCCTGCTCTGTGGTGGCGGCGCGTCCTGTGCCGATGGCCCAGACCGGCTCATAGGCGATGATGACACTCGCGAGTTCCTGCTGGGCCAGCCCTGCTAAATTGACGTCTAGTTGGGCCGTGACGGCCGATGTTGCCTTGCCAGCTTCCCGTTCAGCTAGGGATTCTCCCACACAGAGGATTGGCGCAAGTCCCTGTACCAGGGCGGCTCGGACTTTTTTTTGAATCGTCTCGTCCCGTTCGCCGAAGAGCATGCGGCGCTCAGAATGACCAACGATCACATAGCGGCAGTTTAGCTCGCGCAACATTGACGCAGACACCTCTCCTGTGAAGGCGCCCTGCTGCTCCCAATGGAGGTTCTGGGCGCCGAGGTTGATCCAGGAGGAGGGACCGAGGGCCTTACTGGCCGATTCGAGGGAGGTAAAGGGCGGTGTCAGGACGACATCAGTTTTCGGGGATGGGGTCAATCGCTCCAAGAGGTCGCGAATGAAGGCTGCGGCCTCTGAGGGCGTTTTGTTCATCTTCCAGTTGCCGACGATGAGGGGTATGCGCACAGGTTTCTCGATATGGATGGTGTCGCGGGCGTGCATTCACGACGCGGCGATTAGTTGACTCGATCCGGGAGGGCGGTCAAACCCGGTAGTTGTTTGCCTTCGAGCAATTCCAATGCGGCGCCGCCGCCGGTCGAGATGAATGACATATTTTCTGATTCGCCGGCTTGATGGACGGCTAGGGCCGTTTCGCCGCCACCGACGATCGTGAGGGCATAGGCATTGGCCACCGTGTGGGCCATGGTGAGCGTTCCGCGGGCATAGGCATCGATTTCAAAGACGCCCATCGGTCCGTTCCAGAGGATCGTCTTCGCGTTCTGAACCGCTTCGTTGAACAGCTTGACGGAAGCAGGGCCAATGTCAAGGGCATACCAGCCTTTCGGAATTTCCTGGACCGGTACGATCTTTGACTCTGCGCCAGGTTCGTGGCTGGCCGCGACAACACAATCCACTGGGAGATAGAACTTCACGCCGCGGGAGAGGGCATGTTCCTCGATGCCTTTGGCGAAGTCCAACATGTCGTTTTCGACCAGCGAGTTACCGATTTCCATCCCCTTTGCCTTGAGGAAGGTAAAGGCCATACCGCCGCCGATAATGACTTTGTCGACGCGCTTGCCAAGATTTTCGATGATGCCGATTTTGCCCGACACTTTTGCTCCCCCGAGAATGGCGACGAAGGGCCGAACGGGGTTTTCGACGGCCCCCTCTAAGTATTCGATTTCCTTCTTGAGGAGGAAGCCGGCGGCCGAAACGTGAATGAACTTGGTGATGCCGACGGTGGAGGCATGGGCCCGGTGCACGGTACCGAAGGCGTCGTTGATGTAGACGTCACCGAGGGAGGCCAGTGCTTTGGAGAAGGCTTCGTCGTTTTTCTCTTCACCTTTATGGAACCGGAGGTTCTCCAAGAGCATGACGTCGCCGGGCTTCATCTTGGCGACGAGCCCTTCCACCACCGGACCGATGCAGTCAGGGGCAAATAGAATCTCTTTGCCCAAGAGCCGCCCTAGGCGCTTGGCCACCGGGGCTAGGCTGTATTTGGCGTTGAACTTCCCGTTCGGGCGGCCTAGGTGCGAACAGAGAATCACCGTGGCTCCGTCGTCCACGGCGCGATTGATCGTTAACAAGGTGGAACGAATGCGGGTGTCGTCGGTGATTTGGAGCGAGTCGTCCAAGGGGACGTTGAAGTCGGCCCGGATAATGACCCGTTTGCCCTTCAGCGAGATATCATCGATCGTTTGCTTGCGCAGGTTCATTCAGCGATCTGTCCGCTAACTCTTAGCGGCCTTTCGTTTTTGATGCGATCACTTTGATCAGATCCCGCACCCGGCAGGAATAGCCCCACTCGTTGTCGTACCAGGCCGTGACTTTGACCATCCGCTTGTCGATGACCATCGTGAGCGGGGCATCGAGGGTAGCCGAATGGGGATCACCTTTCTGGTCGATCGAGACGATCGGATCGTTTGAATAGAGTAGAATTTTTTTCATTGGACCGAGCGCCGCTTTCTCAAAGGCGGCGTTGACGGAGGCGACGTCGCAGTCTTGCTCAGTTTCTACGGTTAGATCTACCAGCGAGACATTCGGGGTGGGGACGCGTATCGCGAGACCGTCGATTTTACCCTTGAGCTTCGGCAGCACCAGATGCAGCGCCTTGGCCGCGCCGGTGCTGGTTGGGATCATGGACACCCCAGCTGCGCGCCCGCGCCGTAGGTCGCTGTGCGGCAAATCGAGCAACTGCTGGTCGTTGGTATAGGAATGGATCGTGGTCATGACGCCATGCTTGATACCGAAGTTATCCAGCAGGATTTTGGCCATGGGCGCCAAACAATTGGTCGTGCAGGAGGCGTTAGAGATGATGTGGTGTGTGAGGGGGTCATAGGTCTCGTCGTTCACGCCCAGCACGAGGGTGACATCTGGGTTGGGAGACGGTGCGGAAATAATGACGTGCTTGGCTCCGGCTGTCAGGTGCTTCCCCGCGCCTTCGCGGTCGGTAAAGCGCCCAGTCGATTCGACGACAATGTTAATTTCCAGATCCTTCCAAGGCAGGTCCTTGGGATCCTTCATCGCGAGCACTTTAATGGCCTTGCCGTCAACAAAGATCTGATCGTCTTTGGCTTCGACGCTCCAGGGTAATGTCCCGTGCACCGAGTCGTATTTCAAGAGATAGGCCAGCGTCTTCGCATCTGTCAGGTCGTTAATGGCGACGACATGTAGCTCGGGATCGCCAAGTGATGCCCGCAGGACGTTCCGCCCGATCCGTCCAAATCCATTGATACCGATCCGAGTAGCCATGGGGAGTAGTCCTTCAAGGGGAAAAGTTGGTTGAATGTACCGGCCGTAATGGAGGCCCATAGTATCGACGCTTCTTGGGCCTTGTCAAGCCATGGAGAGGGGTAACTCCGCGTCGGATCACAGGAGTTTCGTTGCAGCCCGCAACGGATGCCGACAGAATTGGCACAGGGCTTGTGCCTTGCGTCTCTGTTAATGGTTCGTTAGAGTTTGGCGGTCGCAGTCCGAGACATTTTTTCATGAGGTATTAGTGAATCTGTTCGAAAAGACGACGCAGGTGTTGGAATGGCCAAGATTGTTGGAAGCCCTATCCTGTCATGCCCAATCCACGATGGGAGCGGCGCGTTGCCGCGCCCTCGACTTAGCGCTAGATCTGGAGGAGGCGCAACGGCGCCAACAGGAAACCACGGAGATGAGGCGGCTGCACGACGCAGGCGAGGAGTTGCCTGCTTTAGCCTTCCCGGATATTCGGGATCCGCTTACCCGGGCGAGCAAAGGAGCTTCGTTAGAGATATTGGAACTTCGCGATTGCGCGATCGTGCTGGAGTTGCTGGAGGAGAGTGGCTGTTTTGTGGAGCGGCATCAGCTGGTCGCTCCCGCGTTGGCATCCGTTGCGCAGTCTTTGCGAGCGGTCGTGGAGCTGTACTCGGTGAAGACCGCGCTGAATGACGCAATTCGCCAGGATGGTTCAATCAAGGAGTCGGCAACACTAGAATTGCGGCGCTTGACACATCAGGCTCATTCGCTCAAACAGCAGATCCGGCATCAACTCGATCAGATGCTCCATTCTCGCCGTTTCGAGGAGATTCTTCAGGAGCAGTACTTCGCCCAGCGGGAAGGCCGCTATGTCATCCCGGTGAAAGTCGACATGAAGGGCAGGGTGCCGGGGATTGTGCATGACGTGTCAGCTAGCGGCGCCACGGTCTTTATCGAGCCGCGCGAACTGGTGGAGCTGAACAATTCTATTAAGGTGGCAGACTTAGAGATCGAGCGGGAAGTGCGGCGCATCCTTCGGAAACTATCCGCTCTCGTGGCAGCCCAAGCAGAGCTTATTCTAGCGGGGCTTGATGCTTTGGCCCGGTTGGACGGGATTGCCGCGCGGGCTTCGTTCGGCCGCCAATTGAAGGCTCATGCCGTTGGGCTCAACGATGAAGGGCGGGTGAAGTTGCTACAGGCCAGACATCCCTTGCTCGTGTTGTCGAAAGGGCAGGTGGTGGCTAACGATATTTACTTGGATGAGTCCATTCAGGTGCTGGTCATCTCCGGTCCCAATACGGGAGGCAAGACCGTTACCCTGAAGATCGTCGGGCTCTTCGCTCTGATGGCCCGGGCAGGATTGCACCTGCCTTGCAATGAAGAATCGGAGATGGCTTTCTTCTCCGACGTCTATGCCGATATCGGCGACGCTCAAGATTTGGCCCGAGACCTTTCCAGCTTCTCCGCTCACATGATTCAGATCATTCAGTTGTTCGATGAAACGGAGCAACAGCGGAACGGTGCTGACCAGGCTGATATGCGGCAATGGCTGGTCCTCCTCGATGAACCAGTCACCTCGACGGATCCGTCAGAGGGAGCGGCTCTGGCCGAAGCCGTGCTCTGTCGGTTAGCTACGCGGGGGATGAAAGTCGTCGCAACCACCCACTACGGATCGCTGAAGGCCCTGGCTCACACAATGGCTGGCTTCGCGAACGCCAGTGTGGAATTCGACGTGGCCACTCTTTCGCCGACCTATCGGCTCTTTATGGGGGTGCCGGGTGGCTCTTCCGCGCTGGAGATTGCCGGCCGCTTAGGGATGGACCGGGCTTTGTTGGATGAGGCGAGGTTAAAGCTCCACAAAGACGAGCGGGCCATGGAGACGATGTTGCACGATCTGCAAGCGACACAGAGGCAGTTGTCCGACGATCTAGCCCGCGCCGTCGAGGCTAGATATGAAGCGGAACAGGCAGAGCAGCGGGCGAAAGCCCAACTGGCTCACATGGAAGAGACAGAAAAGGAAGCGCAGAGAAGCCTGAAGCGAAAATTGAGTGAACAGTTCACTCGTGTGCGCGCTGAAGTGCAGGCCACGGTTGATACCATTAAGGGCGAGCAGAAGCTGATCAAGGCCAAAGCGGCAAAGCAACGGTTGTTCGAATTAGAGGTGCGGACGAAAGCAGAATTGACTCCAGCCGATCAGCCGATTTCCCTTGAAGAGTTGGGGGTGGGGGATCAGGTGGAGATCAGCGGGCTCGGCCTGATCGGCACGCTTCTCGAAGCACCGCAGAGAAAGAAGCGAGTGAGGGTAAAGGTGGGGGCGGGGGAACTACTGGCCACCGTGGAAAATCTCGTCGGCCTCGCAAAGGGGCAGACAGCATCATCGAAGCCGGTACCAGCGCTATCGACTCCTCGCTGGGTTCAGTCAAACGGGGGGATGGAGCTGGCTGAGCAAACCGTTGTGGATGTGCGAGGGAGGGCGGCGGACGAGGCGCTGGACCAAGTAGTGGTGGCGCTGGATCGCGCGACGGTGGCTGCCGTGCCGTTTCTCCGCATCATTCATGGCCATGGGACAGGGAAGTTGAAAGTGTCATTGCGAGACTATTTGAAAGATTCCCCCTATGTCGCGGGTACCAGACCTGGTGATCGGGCGGAGGGTGGGGATGGCGTCACGATTGTAACCTTGCGTTGAAAGGGAATTAGCCGGAAGAGCCGACCCCCTATCTATTTTCGAGGTTCTCCTGTGCAATCGCCACGTTGCGAAGGAGGCCGCTCCGCTTAGCTCGCTTGAGGGGACTCTCTTTGAATGTGGCCGAAAAGTTCTCGTCACTGATTTGAGCCAAAGTTTGGAGGTTGGGTGCGAGGGTCACGGGGGTGGGGGCAAAGGCTGGTTCACTAGTTGCGTCTGCTCGCAGATTAAAAGGGCAGACGTCCAGGCAATCGTCGCAGCCGAAGATGCGATTGCCCATTTGCGTGGTGAGCTCGTCGGAAATAACCTCTCGTTCCCCACGCAGTTCGATGGTGAGGTAGGAGATGCAGCGTCTGGCATCGACGACATAAGGTTCAACGATGGCGCCGGTCGGACAGGCTTGAATACAGAGGGTGCAGCTTCCACAGAGATCTGTGGCCGGTTCATCTGGTGCCAGATCCAGGGATGTCAGAATTTCTCCGAGCAGAAGCCAGGAGCCGGATTCGGCCGAGACGAGGTTGGAATGTTTGCCGATCCAGCCGAGGCCTGATTGCTGCGCCCAGGCCTTTTCCATAATGGGGCCTGTATCGACGTAGGATCGGGTAGAGGCGTCCGGCGCCAGGGCTGTGATCTTTGCTTCCAGTTGCGAGAGCCGCTGGCCCATGACCACATGGTAATCCTTTCCCCAGGCATAGCGAGCAATGCGGCCCATCCCTGGCTGCTCGTTCGCGCGGTTGTTTGTGTAATAGTTCATTCCAACCGAGATCATTGAGCGGCAGCCTGGCAAGACCAGCTGCGGATCGCTTCGCCGTGAAGGATCGCGAGTCATCCAAGCCATCGTGCCGTAGTAGCCTAGGTTGAGCCATTTCGTGAGACGACTGAATAGGAGATGGGACAGCGGGGCAGAGAGTTCAGCTGAAGGCTGATTGCTGGACGCGATTCGGCTGATACCGACCGCGTTGAAGCCCAGCGATAGGGCTTCGCGTTTGATGGCGTCAGCCAAAGACATAACTAGTGGGATTGTTGGGAACAATCAAAACGGACAATGAACTGGGCTGAGCAATGGTCAGATTTACAGCGGCCACAGGCGCCGGTGATTTTGGTTTTCCAGTTCGTGGTTTTGTCGTCGAATCGGCAGAGCGTTTTACCACCCTTGGAGATGGTCGTCCAGGGTTTGTCTGTATCAGGGGTATTGGCCACCAGACAGCCGGCGGGGAAGGGGACGTGACAGCTCTGCGAGGCCTCACCTTTGGCCATGCCGAAACTGCAAGACTGTTCGGTGGTGGCGGTTGATTCGGAGAGGGATTGAGCCTGAGCCTCTGCAGAGAGGCTCCAGAAGCCAATGAACATCAATAGCATGAGGAGCCAGCGTACCATAGCTCGCATCCTAGCACAGAGGTGTTTAGACGAGTCAATCCAGTTTCGCCGCTGTAGGATGCTGAAACAAACCGCCAGCTGCGTTCTCATCTTGAAAGTATCTTCAACGTCTCTCTGAGGGTACGCCTCCGGTGCTTTCCTCGGCTGTGGCCTTGCTAGACGGCCTGGTACATTTTCCGAAACATTTCATGCTTGGCGTCTCACGGAGTGTTGTTTGTCCCGCCTGACTCTCATATATAATCGTTTCATGCTGTGGCGCGCACTGATTCTCATCTGTTGTTTCATTCTCGGCTGGCCAGGCTGGAGCTACGCGGCTGAGCCGATTCTGTTGGATGTTCGGGCAGAACCGACCGGTGGTGTGAAGGCGATAGCCACCGTCCTCTTTTCCGCTCCGGTTTCAGTAATCCAGTCGATCCTCACCGATTATGCGCATTGGCCCTCACTATTCGATGTGCGGATGAGGATTGCCGACTTGAGTGTCCAGGATGGAGTCACCAGGCTGGATGTACGGATCGCACATGCTTTGTTATTGGGGGAGCGCCGGTTAGTGACGGAATCGCAGACGCTACCAAACGGAGAGTTGTTGTCCGATCTGAAAGGTGGAGATTTCACTAGCTATCATCGTCGGTGGAAATTGACGCCGGCCGAGGGAGAGGCGCAGACCCATGCTGAATTCGAATTGTTCGTCGAGATCGAGACCATGGCGCCTGATTGGCTTGTCGCGATGGCAATGAAACGAGACTTGGCCGCACATTTTCGAATCGTGCAGGATAGGGCGCTTGGGCAGATGCAGCAGCTGCGGAGATGAGTGAGGGGTTCGAGGTGTTCAAAACGTCGAACTTATGGAGGCGCTTTTCTCGCATGCCTCGCGTTTCACAAACTACGGCTGGCCGTTCTGGGCCGTCTGCTACTGAGGGAAGGTGAATTGGGAGAGCTCAGCATTATTGAGCCCCTGCTTCACCAGCGTGTTTATGTCAAACATTTGTTCGATTCTCAAAATGTCCTCAAGTTTGGCCTTCGTGCTTGGGTGTGATGGGGTGAAGAGCGAGCAGCAATCTTGATCGGGCTCGATCGAGATGGCGAAGCTGCCGATCTGCTCAGCTTGGTCACTGATCTCCAGCTTGTCCATGCCGATGAGTGGGCGCAGGAGCGGTAGCTCCGCTACCGCTTCGATGACCGTCAGGTTCTCTGGCGTCTGCGATGCCACCTGCCCCAAACTCTCGCCCGTGACCAATCCCCAGCAATGTTCTTTTTTGGCTAATTCTTGCGCAATGCGGATCATGAGGCGCCGGTAGAGCACCACGCGATAGGGGGCGGGGGCGCTGGCCACGATGTCTCGTTGAATCTCTCCGAACGGAATGACGTAGAGCTTGGACTTGTATTGATAGGCCGTGAGGAGCTGCACCAGCTCACGGACCTTTTCTTCTGAAGCGCGGCTTACGAGCGGCCGGCCAGAGAAGTGGACGAAGATGGCTCGGCTTCCACGCTTCATCATGCGATAGGCTGCGACCGGCGAATCGATTCCTCCAGAGATCAAACAGGCGACCTTTCCACTGACCCCCAGTGGCATTCCTCCAGGACCCTGAATCTTACGGATCGAGTAGTAGGCCTTCTTGGAGAGCAGTTCAAGATAGACCGTGAGGTCGGGATCTTTCAGGCTGACGTTCTTGCCGGTTGCGTCACAGACCGCAGTGCCGACGTCCCGTGCGACTTCCATTGAGGTCAGGGTCAAACGTTTGTCAGCCCGCTTCACTGAGACGCGAAAGGTGGCAAAGGCTTCTGACCGAATCGATTCAATGACCGCCTGGCTGAGCGTTCCAAGGTCTGGGTGGGCCAGGTCGAGGGGCAACCCATGGGCCAGTGAAAAGTTAGCGATCCCGAAGATTCTGGTGAGTCGGTTGATGATGGTCTGGTCCGGAATCTCATCGGGTAGTAGCACATGAATACGGCTGCGGGGATTCTCGACGCATTTGACGCCGAGGTCTTTCAGCATCCATCGGATATTGCCCACGAGCCGCTCTTCGAAATGTTTCCGGTTACGGCCTTTGAGGGCGATTTCGTGGTAATGGACGATAGCGCAGCGCATAACTAATGATGGGTGAGCGGTGTTCGGTGAAGTGTGCGACGTAAGCTACCGTATCCCGGGTTGTTACTGTTCATCACTGATTACGCCGTACGCTGCACTGTCTCCAGAAACCGCTCGGCATCGATCGCGGCCATGCAACCTGAGCCAGCGGCGGTGACGGCTTGGCGGTAGACCGAGTCCTGCACATCGCCGGCGGCGAAAACTCCGTGTACGCTTGTGGCGCTGCCCTCTGTCGTGCGGATGTAGCCTTTGGCATCTAGGGTTACTTGGCCTTTGAATAGTGCGGTGTTGGGGCGGTGCCCAATCGCCACGAAGACACCGGCGCAGGCTACTTCTGAAACTTTGCCGGTCACAAGGTTTTTTATGCGCACCCCTGCCACTAGATCGGCGCCCAGAATATCCTCGACGGTGGAGTTCCAGAGGAAAGTAATCTTTTCGTTTTTCATCGCGCGATCCTGAAGGACCTTTGACGCGCGAAGTTTATCACGGCGATGGACCACGGTGAGTTTGCTGGCGAACTTCGTGAGGAAGATTGCTTCTTCCATCGCACTATCGCCTCCGCCGACGACGATCAGCTCTTTATTTTTAAAGAAGAACCCGTCGCAGGTGGCGCAGGTTGAGACGCCGTGCCCCGTGAGGCGCGCTTCGTTCTTCAGCCCGATTTGAATAGCCGACGCACCTGTCGCAATGATGAGGGTCTTGGTCTGCAGGGTCTGTTCAGCGTTGATCGTGAGGGTGAAGGGCCTTTGCGCGAGTTCAACCGCTGTGACGTCGCCAGTCAGAAACTCCGTTCCAAACCGTTCTGCCTGTGTCCGCATCTCTTTCATCAGTTCTGGGCCCATGATGCCCCTGGCGAACCCGGGGTAGTTTTCGACATCGGTCGTGGTAGTCAGTTGTCCTCCCGATTGCCCACCCTCGATGAGTAGAGGCGAGAGATTTGCCCGCGCTGCATAGATTGCGGCGGTGAGTCCGGCAGGCCCTGAGCCAATGATGACGACGTTGTGCATGCGAAAACTTAACACAGGGGGCGGAGGGAATGCACGGAGCCGGAGGGACGTTATGCGAGCAGGCGCAAACGTGTGAATAGCTGGCCGACGTGCTTGCGGAGCGTCGGCCGAGGGAGGGTTCCGTTCAGGACATGGTCCGCTCGCCGGACCTTCTTGGCCAAGGACATTTGGCTGTTGATGCGATGCAGGGCTTCGGCGCGGGTGAGGCCATTTCGTTTTTTGAGACGGGAAATCTGAGTGGTTCGGTCTGCGGTGACGACTATCGTCTGATCGAGGCGCTTGTCGATGCCGGCCTCGAAGAGCAACGGTACATCATACAACACCACGGCATGAGGGTCTTGTCGTGCGGCCTGCTTCGTCAGTCTGGCTTGTTCGCGGGCGACGCGGGGGTGGATGATGGATTCCAGCGCCCGGCGTTTTGCTGGATGACGAAAGACGATGATGCCGAGCATGTGGCGATTGAGGCTGCGGTCAGGATTGAGGATGTTCCTGCCGAATGTGTTGACGATGGCTTGCCAGGCCGGTTTGCCGGGCTCGACAACGTGCCGCCCCAACAGATCGGCATCGATCACGACCGCGCCACATTGCTGGAATATCTTAGCGACGGTGCTTTTGCCTGTCGCGACGCCGCCTGTGAGGCCAACTAGAATCATAGGGGCGAAGCATAGCACGCAAATGTATGCCTCACAATTGACTTCGCACGAGGGGGGCCTGTATGACTTTCTCCATGATTAAACAGATTATAGTCGCGGGGCTTATTATAGTGATTGGCTTGACGGGCGTTGGTTTGGCGTGGGCCGATGAGGGGCCGCCGCTTGGCCCCAGGACCATTGTCGTGGCGCTCGACGGGACAGGAGATTTCCAGTCTCTTCAAGAAGCGGTGGATGCAGCCAGGAAAGGCGACACCGTTTTTGTGAAGGCCGGCCAATATGCTCAGGATGTGACCATTCACAGTAAAGAGAGGATTAAGTTCGTCGGGGCCGGCGTCGATCAGGTAACAATCTTGGGGCGCGATATCGTCGTGGGTGCGCTCCATGTGGGGAAGTGGCCTTATGGGGCGACAGACATTGAAATCAGCGACATGACTATCAATGACCATGGCGGCCATGCGGTCGGTCTGTTCAATGGGCAAGGGTTGGTCTTGCGCCGGCTTACCATCAACGGGATGTTGTTCAGCCAGCAGGTCCACGATGTGCGGATCGAAGACTGCCGCATCGGCGGGAGCGAAACGACCGGCGTCCAGTTTGCCGATTCAGAGGCGGTCATGGTCGGGAATGTGATCCATGATAACGACCATGGGGTCTCGATTGCCGGCAAGTCTAACGTGCGGTTGGAGCGGAATGTCATTACTCGGAGCCTTTTTGAAGCGGTGGTTGTGAGCGGCCATGCCCGAGCCACGATCGTGAGTAATACGCTAGTCAAGAACGGTGGAGGGGTGGCGTTTCTTGGGCAATCCCAGAGCGACGTTACCGGCAACGTCGTCGGGCTCAACGGAGTAGGCTTTCTAATCGCGCCCTCCAGTCAGACCACCACGTCGTTTAATTCGTTCTACAACAGGGATGGAGATTATCTTCGGCCTGGGAACCCAAACCAGCCGGCTCCAGAGCTCAGGGCCCTGTCAGATATTACCGGGGACCCCTCATTCATTGACCCAGCACATGACGATTTCCGCCTGCGCCTGGATACGCCGCTTCTCAAGATTGGTCGGTTTCCCTACCTTGGCGCCCTGGCCCCCGCTGCCAGCGCTGTCAGGAGATAGACCATGGCCTACGTTTATTTGCATCATGCGTTTTCTATGACTGTGGCCTGCCGAGTCATGATCGTGGCATCGCTTGTGTTGTTGCCTGCTGTGGCGTCAGCTACCGATGAATTGCTGAAAGAGTCGGTTTTATCGGCAGGGATGGCTGGCAAGGCGATCCAAGCATCGTTAGAGGCCTGCAGAAAAGATGGCTATCACGTCAGTGTGTCGGTTGTAGATCAAGCCGGCGTGCTGCGCGCCATGGTCAGAGCCGATGGGGCCGGGCCCCATACGATCGATAGCAGCAGAAAGAAGGCCTACGCTGCTGCCAGTTTGCACCGTCCGACGACCGAGTTAGCGGAGTTGATTAATAAGGTGCCAACGCTGCAGGCCCTTCGCGAGGTGAACGATCAGATGTTGATTCTGGGGGGCGGCTTGCCGATCGAGATTGGTGGTGAGGTGGTCGGAGGGATCGGTGTCGGCGGAGCACCCGGGGCGCATCTGGACGATGCCTGTGCTCAGGCGGGGCTGGATGCGATTGGCGCTGCCCCGAAAATTCGGACCACCAAGTGACCAAGACTTCTTCAGTGAGGGGGCTGGCGAGTCTCCTCCTAATTATGCTGACTGCCTGCAATAGCGATGTACCGGTACCGGCTTCTGTAGAGTTTTCGGCAGATCAGATTCGGCTGACAATCATCAGACTCGCCACCAATCCATTTTTGTCTCGGCACGACCTTCATCTTGCACTCGTTGGACCTGGAGGGTGCTCCATCGAGGAGGAGCTGTTTCCCAATACCGGTTATGCGAGCCGACGGAACCTCTATGTCACGCGAACGGGTTTGCTCTATGTGGTGGGTCAGTTCGATGCCCGCGTTATCGATGCGCAGCATTGCACGATCACGCTGGCTGAGTTTCGTACTCTTGATCGCTCCGTCACGTTTCTCGGCAGCTTCGATGAAAACGAGGAGAAGCGGTGGACCTATTTCCCTGCCAGTCAGAGGCCAGAACTCTCCTTTGAGAAACGGTGACTCAGATGCATCAGCTCATTATCGGGTTTCATCTGGACGAATATGGGGATTGGGTAGCAGATCTGCACTGTGGTCATGGGCAACATGTGCGCCACCAGCCGCCAATGACGAATCGCCCCTGGGTCCTCACAGAGGCAGGTAGGAGGCAACATTTCGGAGAGATCTTGAACTGCAAGAAGTGCGACGAGGTAGCGGCCCAGAACGTCACGCCCCTCGGCTAGGGATCCCGACTAACCACTTCATCCGTGCCGATCGTTTTTCCAGGGGAAGGCTGTGTTTGAGTAGCCCCGCACCTCCCAGAAACCTTTCTCGTCTTTTTCCGAAAATGTAATCTCCTTCACCCACTTGGCGCCTTTCCAGGCATAGCGTTTCGGGACAATCACCCGCACCGGACCTCCGTGCTCCTTCGTGAGGGGTTTGCCGTTCCATTTGTAGGTCAGGAGCACGTCCTGGTCGTCGCAGGCTTCGATCGGTAAATTGGTCGTGTAGTCATCGAACGATTTGAAGAGGACGAACTTGGCTGATGGCAGCGGCTTCACCGTGGCGATGATGTGTTTGAAGCTAACCCCTTCCCATTCGTTGTCGAACCGGCTCCAGCTCGTGACGCAGTGGAAATCAGAAATATTTTTAAGTTGGGGTTGGGCGAGAAATTCTTCCCATGGCCAGGTGACTGGATTGGAGACTGTTCCACCGATCACAAGTTGCCAGTCCGAGAGGGGGATGTCCGGCTTAAACCCGAGATCGAGCACAGGCCAGGTTTCAACGAGATGTTGCCCTGGAGGTAGGCGATCGTCTCCTTCGTAAAACACTTCGCGTTCTTCGCCACCTCGGCGCGCCTTGGCCCATTGTTCCTTGGTTTTGATGAGTCGGTCGTTGTGGTCCATTGTTGCCTTCACTTATTAGGGTATGGGAGTGGTAGCAGTCCTAATACGCTGCCCATTCGACCTGTTAGCTCATCGCCCCGATTGACACCCATGCGAGGACACCCCATGATATTACACACAGAACCATGAAGAATTCCATGATAACGACTATTCCTGCATACAGGTCAAGCCGTGGTAAGGTCCTGACCGTGGCGGCCCTTGCCTTCGCGATCGGTGTGTTCTTGTATCTTGATCTCGGACGGTTTCTCTCGCTGGAGTCCTTGCAAGAGCATCGCGATCAGTTGACGACCTTTACGAACGCACATTATGTGATTGCGGCGGGACTATTTATCGTGACCTATAGTGCGGTTGTCGGCCTGTCCCTTCCTGGTGCGGCGATCATGACTCTCGTCAGCGGGTTTCTCTTCGGTAGTCTGTGGGGGACCCTCTTTGCAAACCTAGGCGCCACGACTGGCGCGACCTTGTCTTTTCTGTCCTCGCGCTACCTTCTACACGATTGGGTAGAACGAAAATTCGGAGGACTGCTCGGCCCGATCCAAGAGGGATTTTCGAAGAACGCTTTCCATTACTTGATGACTCTTCGCTTGATCCCTCTGTTTCCTTTCTTTCTCGTCAACATGGTCTCAGGACTCACACGTGTCAGCCTGAGCACCTACGTAACCGCGACGGCTCTTGGTATCATTCCTGGGAGTTTTGTCTTTGCCTATGCAGGCCGACAGCTCGGATCGATTAATTCGTTGCGCGAGATTGCTTCGTCGAATGTGTTGATGGCGTTCACGTTGCTCGGGCTCCTGGCACTGGTGCCCGTCCTCTACAAAAATTTCACCGCTAAGCCACTATGACCATAACTTTGTGAAGTGTGAGGCGTGAACGTGAAATGTAAAAGAACATGGGGATCGCTACGATGAGTCGTCAGGAAAAACCTTTGATGCTCCCGGACGATGAGCACAACCGGATGCTTCTTGGTAACGTCCATCCTGCCACCTGGGTGAATCCTGACCCTGCCAACCGCTACAATCTCGTGGTGATTGGGGCTGGACCGGCTGGGCTGATTACGGCAGTCGTAGCGGCAGGCCTCGGGGCGAAGGTCGCCTTGATCGAGCGGCGTTTAATGGGCGGTGATTGTCTGAACGCTGGCTGCGTACCTTCTAAAGCTCTGATTCGGGCGGCGAAAGCGTGGTCCGATCTCAGGCGAGCAGAAGAATTCGGAATTCATATACCTCCTGGCGTGACCTATGACTTTGGGGCAGTGATGGCACGGATGCGAAAGCTGCGCGCGAGAATTAGCCACCATGATTCCGCCCACCGGTACAAGTCGCTCGGAGTGGATGTCTATATCGGTGAGGCTAGGTTTGCCAATGCAGAGGCGGTGGAGGTTGTAGGCCCAGCCGGCGACCGGATTGTAAGGTTTGCGAAGGCCGCCATCTGTACTGGGGCGAGGGCTTCCGCTCCGCCTATTCCAGGTCTCCCAGAAGCCGGCTACCTGACGAACGAAACGGTTTTTTCATTGACCGAGCGTCCATCCCGTTTAGCAGTTATTGGAGCTGGGCCGGTCGGATGCGAATTAGCGCAGGCCTTTGCGCGTTTCGGCAGCCAGGTCTATCTGGTTGAGCGGCGGCACGGGGTGATGCCAAATGAAGACCGGGACGCAGCGCAGATCATTGAGCAGTCCCTCCTTCGAGACGGTGTCCAGCTGCTCTGCTGTGGCAGCGATCTCCATGTGGCCAGCACGGAGAGGGGCAAGCGGTTGATGGTCGATTCCCATGGCCAGAGGTATGATGTGATGGTGGATGAAATCCTCGTCGGCACCGGGCGTACGCCGAATGTGGAGGGGCTTGGGTTGGAGGCGGCTAGGGTCGAATACGATACGACCGGTGTGAGGGTGAATAATCGATTACAGACGACGAGTCCTCGTATCTTCGCTGCCGGAGACATTTGCTCCAAGTATAAGTTCACCCATGCGGCTGATGCGATGGCGCAGGTCCTCATCCAGAATGCCCTCTTCCCTCATCCCTTTGGTTTGGCCTATGCGAATGTGGATTCGTTGATCATGCCTTGGTGTACCTTTACGGAGCCGGAGATTGCCCATGTGGGTCTGTACCCAAATAATGGGAAGGCTCAGGGTCTGGAGGTGGAAACCTATACGGCCAAGTTGGATGAAGTGGATCGCGCGATCCTCGACGGAGAAGAGTCGGGGTTTGCGCGTGTACATATTCAGAAAGGCTATGACAGGATATTGGGAGCAACAATCGTGGCAGCCCATGCGGGGGAGATGATCAACGAATTCTCCGTGCTGATGAAAGCGGGAGCCGGAGCCAAGGTGGTTGCTGGGACGATCCATCCCTATCCGACGCAGGCTGAGGTGAATAAGAAGGCAGTAAACCTCTGGCGAAAGGCGCATTTTACTCCGCGTACGAAGGCCCTGCTGGTGAAGTTGTTTGCCTGGCTGAGGAGGGGATGAGAAAGGAACAGGTATCCCAGGGCGCGTGCAACGCGTGGCCTCAGACGGCCCTCGTTGAATGGGCGCACGCACGACTGGCCGTCTTGTGGATGTGGGAAGCAAGAGAGGCGTGGTCATCTGTGCTTGTGGTGATAGGGTTGCTGATTGCGCCTATGGCTGTGCGGGCGGAGTCGCCATCCGTGATCGAGGTGGGGAAGTTTTCTAGTGGAACGGCGGGGCAGGCGTTATCGTTGCTGGAGGGCTGGAAACCGCTCACGTTTAAGAAGATCCCCAAACAGACTCATTATGAATTGGTGAAGGACGGAGAGAGCGTTGTAGTCAAAGCCACGAGCGATGCCTCTGCTTCCGGTCTAACAAAAGAGGTTAGGATCGATCCTAAGGACTATCCAATCATTCGCTGGCGCTGGAGGGTGGAGAACGTCTTGGCAGGGAGCGATGTGGGCCGAAAAGACGGAGACGACTATCCCGCTAGGCTCTATGTCACCTTTGCCTATGATCCGGAGAAGACTAGTTTCTCTAAGAAGCTGACCTATAAGGCGGGACGTGCGCTTTTCGGGGAGATTCCCATTGGGGCGCTCAATTATATCTGGGACAGGAAGGCGTCAATCGGCACGATCGTCGAGAATGCCTACACGAGTTTTGCTCAGATGATCGTGGTGGAGAGCGGACCGCAGAAAATTGGAGTCTGGGTCGAAGAGGAACGGAACATCTATGAGGATTATAAGCGCGCGTTCAGCGAGGAGCCCCCGATGATCAATGGGGTGGCGATTATGACGGATACGGATAATACCAAGGAGCGGGCCACGGCCTATTACGGCGATATTGTTTTTCTGAAATCGGTGAAGGAGTCGTCCCAGTGAGCCTGTGTCGTCGGGTGCCCCAGTTGTCCCTCACTCTTTCAAATCGACTCCCGTTGGTTCGCATAGAAAGCGGGGTTGCTACAATGCGGCCATGCGAGTGAATCATTGTGCGAGCCTCTAGCCTCATGGCACAGAAGACACGTCACTCGGCCAAGCTTGACCAGCTTCCTGTCCGGATCGTAGGACTGTTGCGCGAGATTGGGGTGCTAGGGGATCAACGGGGCTGTCACGTCTATGTTGTCGGTGGTGCGGTTCGTGACCTTTTGCTCGGGCAGATGACGCTAGATCTTGATTTGGCCGTGGAAGGGGATGGTATCGCCTTTGCGCGGGCGGTAGCCGATCGATACCGAGCGGGGCTGGTGGTGTTTGAGCGGTTTGCGACGGCGCGGCTGGTCTTCCCGGACGGCCTCAAAATGGATATTGCGACGACCAGGCGGGAGTCCTACGCAGAGCCCGCTTTCCTGCCGACGGTTCAGCGTGCGTCGATTGAGGAAGACCTTTATCGGCGCGACTTTACCATCAATGCCATCGCGATGCATCTCAATCCCGGGGAGTTTGGGCGGCGGCTCGATGTCTACGGAGGCCGTCACGATCTTCGCGCGGGCAGGATCCGCGTACTGCATGTTGGCAGTTTTCAGGATGATCCCACTCGTATCTTCAGGGCTATCCGGTTCGAACAACGGTTCAGGTTTCACCTTGAGTCTAGTACCTTGCGTCTACTCAGGCAAGCGGCCTCGATGAATCTGATTCAGCAGCTCTCCGGTCCGCGCTTACAGAACGAAATTCTGGTGCTGTTCGCCGAGCGCGATCCGGTACGCGCGATTGCGCGCCTGGCAGGGCTGAAATTGCTTCGGTTTCTCCATGGCCGTCTGCGCTATACGGCGGATGTGAAGCGCGTAGTTCTGGCCCTTCCCAAGGCGCTTGCTTGGTGGGGTAAGCAATTCCCTGATGTGGTGATTGATCGCACAAGTGTCTATCTTATGGCCCTATCGAGCGCGTCCAGTCCGGTTGTGATCGCTGCGATCATCAAGCGGCTGGCCTGTTCACGCGAGCAGTCGAGGAAGCTGAGCGCCGGTGGGAAGCAGGCCGATCGTATCCTGAAGAGACTTACCGATCGCGGAGCCCTACGACCATCGCAGGTTTATCGTCTGTTGGTCGATCTCCCGAGCGAAGCCCTTGTCTTGCTTCTTGCGAAGCAGATGAGTCGTCAGCAGGCGACGCGATTGAGCCTGTTGAGGAGATATCTGATGGTCTATGAGAAGAGTAGGGCGGTCACGACGGTATTGACGGGGAAAAATCTTCAGGCCATGAGGCTCAAGCCTGGACCCCAGTACGGGATCATTTTGGGAAAATTACTGGATGCGCGGATTGATGGACTGATCACCAGCGAGGTGGAAGAACGAGCCTTTGTTCAGGAAGGGCTTGGCGCTTGGAGTGATTGTCGGGCAGCCAGTAGGATGCTCGACAAGTTTCTCAGGACAAAAACGGCGAAGCGGCCTTCGTCAATGGTATCTCGTGAGGGATAAGAGGGTATAGCGGGCAGCGTATCGCTGGAATAAAATTGCCCGCGCTATTTGGACTATACGCTATTAGGAATAGGCTCGATGCTTTTCGTGAGGAGACACAAACAACGTTTTACGAGCGACGCCTCACTGATGGTAGAAGCGGCGTCCGTCAGTTCAATGAGCTGATGGAGAGCGACACTTCATTTGGCAGCAAGAGCGTTACGCTCATTTGGTGCGTCGGGTCCGGTTGAATGAGAGCAAACAGCGGCATGGGCTGAGGGACGCTGCTCGGAGGCCAGGCCAGTAGGACGGGAAAGTCGAGTAACGGAGAAACCGTTGTCAGGCTAGACAGGCGCAGGCGAAAGGCCATCAAGATGTCGCGCAGCCGTCCGGTTTGGTCTTCTTCGGAAAGAGAGTGGCTCGTGGCAATCCCAGATTCCCAGAGGGGTCTAGTGATTGTAACCGGGAACGTAATGCCGAGTTGTAAGGCGGTCGGTGTGACATCGATCAAGATTCCGGCCTGAATCGCCGCGGTCCGGTCGAGAAGGTTGAGCGGGACGTTTGTTGCTCCCGCCACTTCATATCCATCGGCAGATTTTTCTTTCACAGGCTCTTGGAGCTCGAACGCTTGGCGCTGTCCAGTCAGAGTCTCTGCGACTGCTTCGGCCTGGTCTGGCACCTTGGTCGCTGTCTGCGGCAAGGCCTTCATGATTCCGTCATAGACCGCACGCGCCGATATAGACCATGCATCATTGAAAGGACGGCCTGCGAAGGCGGCATCGGCCGCCTTCTTTTCGTCGCAGGTCAGAGATTTTGGTGGTGGCGTATTGGTCATGCCATTAGTGTAAGTTGCTTTGGGAGGAAGTCAAGGGCTGGCGTGTTTGATATTGATTCGACAGCGATTATTTGGGTAGAGGCATATCGTTGGCGGTCTAGGTGCGTTGCTCCAAGGTGCATGGTATAGTCGCCACTATGGCACGAGTCGACTTTTATCAGGTGCTGGGGGTTTCGCGCGATGCGTCGGACGACGCGATCAAGAAAGCCTACCGGAAGCTAGTTTTCCAGCACCATCCTGATCGCCATCCCGCCAGTACGTCGGCTGAATCCAAAATCCGTGAAATCAATGCAGCCTATGAAATCATTGGTGATTCGGAGAAGCGTCGGAACTATGACCGGCTCAATTGGGGGGAGGAAGTAGCGCGGGATGAAGCGGCCGATCCGCTCGTTATCCTCGAGGAGATGGAGCAGAAGCTCTTCGATGAGGGGCGCAAGGAAGTGTTTGCAGTCCTGATGAAAGACGTGATGCGGATTAGGTTCGAGCTCGCCGTGATTCGTGAGCGGACGGTGGCGGATCAAGGGTATGACACGTTCAAAGATGCCATGCTGCAGGCTCGGGCATCAGAGATCATGGATGAGCTGGTGACTCCGGAGATGGAGGGGCGCAAGCAGCGGCTTATCGAAGTGGCCTTGGAAATGCTCCTGTCTCAGGGGGCGGCTAAGCGAGGTGATCCGGGAGGTGTCCAAGCGTTATGCGGGCAGCTCGAGGAGGTGTTTCGCAAGGGCCGGAAGAAGGGCTACGCCGCTGCGCTGGAGCTGTTTTATGAAAGAAGATAACGATGAATGCAGCGCGCTGAGCCATGAGTGTCGGCGATAAATTTCAGATAGCGGTCATTGTTTATCATTGATCGTTTTCTTGAGAAGCCCCGCCACGAACCGTCCTGCCTGGATGACCCCCACCATTCTATCCCGGTCGTGGAGTTGTTCGATGTGGCGCAACGGATTCCCTTTAAAGAGTAGCAGGTCCGCGAGTTTCCCCTTCTCGATGGTTCCCACCTGGTCCTGGATTCCGATCAAGCGTGCGGCAGAGGAAGTCGAGGCGAGGATCGCCTGCATTGGGCTCATTCCGAAGGCGACCATCCGTTCAAGCTCCTGGGCGTTCTCGCCATGGAAATTAAAAGGTGTTCCCGCGTCCGTGCCCATCGCAATCTGGATTCCATCCCGCAAGGCCTTCTTGAAGCTCACGGCATGACGTTTCGTCATGGCTGCGGCCTTGTCACGCACGCTGTCCGGGACGCCGCACCCGAGTCGGCAGGAGGCGGTGGTCGCGAGCGCAGTGAGGGTCGGCACCATGAAGACGCCGTGCTGCTTCATGAGGGTGGCCGCTTCTTCGTCCATGAGCGTGGCATGTTCGATCGAGTGGACACCGGCGAGGATCGCATTCTTCATTCCCGACGATCCATGGGCATGGGCAGCGACTTTCCGCCCAGCCAGCTGCGCCTCTTCGACGGCGGCCCGGAGTTCTTCAATCGTCATTTGCGCTTGGTCCGGTGAGGTCCGAGGGGTGAGGACCCCGCCCGAGGCAATGACTTTAATGACGTCGGCCCCTGCGGCGATTTGTTCGCGTACGGCGGAACGGACCTGTTTGACCCCTTGTACTTCCTGCCCGATAAAACGGGCATGACCGCCGATCATGCAAATCGCAAGGCCAGCGCCGATAATGCGCGGCCCTTGCACGAGGCCGGTTTTAATGGCCTGTTGCAGCGTGAAGATGGAATGGTCTCGCGCTCCCACGTCGCGCACGGTGGTGAAGCCTGCCTCTAGGGTCTCTCGCGCAGCCCGACTGGCTTTGAGCAGGTTGAGGGCGGGCGTTTCCTTGGCGATTGCGCCGACGACGTCCGGTTCGGCTCCGAGGCAGAAGTGCACGTGGCAGTCGATCAAGCCCGGTAACAGGGTCAGGCCCCGGCCATCGATTTTGATCGCGCCGCGTGGAATCGAGAGGTCCCGGTCCGATCCGACTGCAGCAATCATGGCTCCGCGAATGATCACGGTGGCCCGTTCGATGGTTCGGCCGGTTCCGTCGATGACGCGTACGGAGCGAATGGCGAGGAGCGTCATGGAAGATCGATGGGAATGGTGATGATGATGCCGCCCATGATATCGCCGACTTTGTAGTCGTGGCGAGGGCTGCTAGGATGTTCGTTGTGGCAGGTTGCACAGGCCTGCGTCACCGCACGGTCTGCGTAGATCGACTGGTAGTAGCGGCCTCCGTCCATTTTGATGAACCCGCTGACCGGCTTTGAGGGGTCTTTAGCCACGGTATCGAGCCCCTTCCGTTCAAAATCGCTTCTGGGCCCATTCCACACATAGACCGGCGTCGTGCTGGCGAGGCGGAACGTGAACTTGAGATTTTTTTCGGCGACTAGCCGTCCCGATTCCAAGAGAAACTGCGCAGGAAGCGGGATGCCTTTTTCGTTACGCCAATGTTCGAGGGCTTCGGCTTGACCGCTTTGTTGGAGTTTGCTAACAACGTTTTGGGTATAGTTTGTTCGGTTGGCTTCGATGAGCGCATGAATATAAGCCGTGGCTTTGTCTGGTGGAACGAAGTCCGATTTCATCTGATTGTTCAGGGTCAGGGCGAGGATCCAGTATGCGACTACTGCGACAAAGGCAAAGGTCCCACCGCCGAGCACCCAGAGTAATGGTTTGTTGTTCATGCGATTAATATCCTTTGCTATCAGAATACCACACGGCTGTAGACCTGTGTCGCAGCTTCGAGCGTGACTCCAGGCGTCGAGAGATAACCTCGTCGGATCCACAGCTCTTCCAGTGCGTTGAGCAGGGTTAAGACATGCGTTTCAGTCGATGATTCACCCATCAACCCGATGCGCCAGATTTTCCCTTTGAGTGGGCCGAGCCCTCCGCCGATTTCAATCCCATAGGCCGAGAGGAGGTTCATCCGTATCTCGGCTTCAGGAATGTGAGGCGGGACTGTGACACAGGTCAACATCGGGAGTCGATGGCCCACTGGGGGAAGCGGCACCAGTCCGAGTGGGGCCAAGCCGGCGAGTAGGGCCTCGCTATTAGGTTGATGGCGGGCGAAGCGGGCCAGCAGCCCCTCTTCGTCGACGAGGCGTAAGGCTTCCCGCAGGGCATAGAGCATGGAGATTGGTGCCGTGTGGTGGTAAGCCCTAGCCCCTTCGGCCCAGTAGTCCGCAATCAAGGCCATATCGAAATACCAACTCTGGCAGGGGATACGTCGGGCCTTAATGGAAGCCAAGGCTCGGTCGCTGAGGGTGAAGGGCGATAATCCTGGCGGACAGCTCAGACATTTCTGGGTCCCGCTATAGCAGACATCGATACCCCAACGGTCGATCTCGACCGG
The DNA here is from genome assembly GCA_945865525.1 of Nitrospira lenta. Taxonomy (GTDB): domain Bacteria; phylum Nitrospirota; class Nitrospiria; order Nitrospirales; family Nitrospiraceae; genus Palsa-1315. The sequence goes on from CAMBDY010000011.1 coordinate 65,596, forward strand.
GACGCCGCCCAGCGAGGTTACGGCGTCTACGAGAAAGAGCACGTCATGCTTGCGACAGAGGTAGGCAATGGACTCAAGCGGTTGCCAGGCACCGGTCGAGGTTTCGGCTTGTACGATGGCCACGGCTTTTACTGGTCCGGATCGGTTCAAGGCCTGTTCGATAGCCGCTGGGTCGATGATCTGGCCCCAGGGAGCTTCGACGCGAATGGCTTTCCCGCCGCAACGCTCGACGACGGTGGCCCATCGTGTGCCAAAGACACCATTGATCCCAACGATGACCGCATCGCCCGGCTCAACGATATTGAGGATTGAGGCTTCCATGCCGGCTGAGCCTGTGCCAGAGACGGCGATGGTGAAGCGGTTCGTAGTTTGAAAGACGACCCGCAGCAGAGTTTGGATATCGTTCATGACATCCAGAAAGGCCGGATCCAAGTGGCCGAGGAGCGGTGTTGAGAGCGCGCGGAGGACTCGTGGGTGCACCATACTTGGCCCTGGGCCAAGGAGCAGTCGGTGCGGGGGTGTAAAGTTCTGAATTGGCATAGCGCTCTAATAGGAGGGGCTATTATAGCGGAGTTCAGTCGCTCTCAGCCATGGGCATTCTGAAGCGGCCCGTCGTGCGTTCGTGCGAAAGGGGTTTCGAGCCTGAAAAATCACATGTTATAGTCTCAAAGATGATGGACTCAATTTCTCCTCTCAAGGAACCAAAAGAGTACCGTTCGTGGTGGCGTGCTCCCTACGTGCCGCTGTTGACCGGGGGCCAGTCCGGGCAATTTTCTCCCACGGTCACGTGGTTGTCGGCCTTCGTTCTTGTGGGGGCGCTGCTGTTGGTGACGCTGCTGTCAGCCTCACCCGTGAAATTGGAGCGGATTGAGGCGCCAGAGCAAGCGCTCAGCCTGATGGTCAGTCGGACTATGGATGTGCGGGAGGGACTAAAGCGAGCGCCCCAATGGGAACAGCAGCTCTTTGCCTGGACCTCGGGTGGGAATCAGGCGGAACAGGCCCATGCCATCGAATGGTATCGAGAGCTTGCGGAAGTCTCGATCGATCCGCTGGTGCCGCTCCAGTTGGCGATTCTCCAAGCCGAAGCCGGTCATGCATCGAAGGCGCTCCTTTCCGCGCATGAGTGGGCTGATGCAGAGGACCCGCTGCCGCAGTTTGCCGATCTGGTGCGGGCCGCCTATGGCGAAGGCGCGGCCCCTGATAGGGCCCGGTATATATCGTGGCAAGCCGAGCTCGCCGAACTGCTGCCGTCTGGCTGGTTTTACGATCGTATGGCCGAACGGCTAGCTCGTCGCGCCAACGATACTGCGCTAGTATCCAGGATCCAGGAACAGGCGGCGGTACGCGTCGATCGCCAATTTATGTGGGCGCATCGCATCACGCTTGTTGAACTTGGCGCGATGGTTACCGGTACGGTGGTCGGTCTGTTGTTGTGGCTCACATGGAGGGAGGCGGCTTGTTTCGTCAGGCTCCATGAGCCGGGCGTCCCGCCGCCGTGGCCTGGCGTCATCGGAGTGGCCGTGTTGCTGCGAGGGGGCGCACTGGGGGTGCTCTGCACAGCGCTATTTTTGATCTATGCGCCGCCGGATCATGCCTCATTCCGGGCTTTGGCCATTCCCCTAGCCAATATCCCATTGCTCTTCTTGGCCTACCGACACCTCTTCCGTCCATGCGGTATGACACTCCGGGAAGGGTTCGGCTTGGAAATCGGATGGACGAATGTCGGACGCCTGCTGGCCGTGGTTGTAGCCGTGGTGGCAGCAGGGCTCTGGGGGGAATGGGCGATGGATCGGTTGTCTGAGTCGTTTGACCTGACGAGCCATTGGACCGAATGGTTCGACCCCGATCTGGTCTGGGGTTCGCCGTCCTTGGCGATCATGAGTGGTATTGAATATGTCATTTTCGCACCGTTGTTCGAGGAGCTCGCCTTTCGTGGGATTCTCTTCGCCACCTTACGCAGAAAGTTTTCCTTTCTGCCTGCTGCGCTGATCAGCGCTGGCATCTTCGCGATCGCTCATGGCTATGGATTGATCGGTTTCCTTAGCGTGCTCTGGAGTGGGTTGCTTTGGGCTTGGCTCTACGAAAAAACTGGGAGCCTGTTACCCGGAATCTTGGCTCATGCCATCAATAATTTGCTGGTCTGTCTCTCTGTAATGGCCCTCCTCCGCCTCTAGCAGCTTGTGGCAGGATGGTGAAATAGCCTTCTAGCGTGGTTCTTGGGGTATCGCAATCCTCAACGTACCCTACGGGTGCACTGCCGATTCCGGCTCACCTGCGGCCTTGCAGAAAGTCATTTTGAATATCCCATACTTAGCTTCCACTTGCTGATTTAATCAGCGCGAGAGCTTCGTAGAGGTCCTGGTGCTTGAATCTGTAGCCTAGCGTTGTTCGGAGCTTGGTATTGCTGATGCGTTTTCCTGGTGACGGATTTGCGTGTGCTGCTGACGAGGTTATGCCCCAGCGTTGCTGGGCCGTTTCACAGATTTCCCTCCAGGTATAGGGCGTTCCGTCGCTAACATTGTAGATTTCGCTTGGCGCTCCCTTCTCGATTGCTGCCAGGCAGATGGCGGCCAAGTCTTCTCCATGAATCAGGTTCACGTATTTCCTTGATGGACCGACGCGACCTTGCGTGATCCAGTCCAACGGATTTCTTCCTAGCCCGTAGATGCCTGCCACTCGCAGCAGGATGGCCCCGAGTTCGTTGCGTAAATACTCTTCTCCCTGTACTCGTGGGTTGGTCTGGTCAATCGGGGCAGTTTCATCGATCCAAGGTGGAGGATAGTCGGTGGAATCATTTGTAGTCTCGTAGGCGGAGGTGCTGCCGAGTAGGACGAGGCGGTTGAATCGTGCGCGGTGTGTCACGGCCCATTGCTGCACGGCCGAGAGGGGGCTGGCGGGAAAGCACCAGATGAGGTCAGCCCCGGGTGGTAGATTGTTCCAGGTTGCAGGGCAGGCTAGGTCGAATTCCAGCCGCTGCGGCGGTGGCACCGCCGCAAGTTGCTGCGCTGGATTTCGGCTGGTGGCCCAGGTTGTGGTGCCTCGCTGGAGGCTCAGCGGGAAGATGGACCTGCCCGTATAACCGCAACCAAGGATGATCAGGGGCCGATCAGTGTGGCCAGGTTGTACGTGCTGGATATGCTGTTGGTCCACCAGAGTGGGAGGCCTTTCTAAAGAATGCGAAGGCTAAGGAGATCCTGTTACTAAAGCTGGCGGTATTGGGTTGAGGCTTCTTCCGCCGCTAGTGAATGAGCGTCCGTAACTGTTGAAGCTGGATTCCGTCATTTGTGGCGGTGAGTGCCGCGAACGATTCCTGAGCTTTTGCGTGAAAGGTTGACCATTCGTCGCTTGGGACTCCTAAGAGTGTGGCGAGTGATGTCACATATTCTCCCTCTCCTCGAGCCAGATCCTGCGCCAGATTCGTTTGGTTTAAGGCTGTGAAGGCGGTGAGCTTATGTACGGGATGTAGGAGGCCATCTTCAGTGAACCAGGTGCGACCTGAGGTCGTGCCGGTGACGGTAGAGGTCGTATCCGTGGTCTGCTTGATCGTGCTTTTGAGCGTGCAGCCTGATGAACAGAGCAAGAGCGCTGTGCTGCAAGTCAGCAGCAACGTCCAGAGAGTCTGTCGCATCGGCATGTCTCCTTGGTATGGAAGAGACTCGGGTGCTCCATCGTTGAGCACCCCACTATACCACTCCATGAAATTCCGTCTCAAGTTGCGTGTATGGGGGCGCTCGATTCCTACGCCTCGCCATGACATTTGAGGGATAGAAATTGTGATCGATAGAAGTGGCCCCGGAAATTCGGACAGCGCTATAAGTGATAATCTTGCCTGATATTAACCCGTGCTGAGCACGAAATGATAGGAGCAAGCGCATGAGAAGGACGAGAAGGAATCACGCAGCGGTATTCAAGGCCAAAGTGGCGTTGGCGGCATTGAAGGGCAACAAGACGTTGGCAGAGTTGGCACAAGATTTTGATCTG
>CAMBDY010000012.1 GCA_945865525.1 Nitrospira lenta
ACAAGAGGGCGTCGCGGCCAGAGTTCCCTTCGATACCCCTGATCAAGTTCTTATCAGCATAAAGGCCTGATTCTTTTGGAGTCTGGGAGAGCGATCCGGTCCATTTCCTGGGGTCTCGGCTACCCTCTTTGCGTTCCCAGGCTCTAAGACAGGCCTTGGCAATGAAGGTGTTGAGTGGGGCTGGATTATAAAGGAGCTTCTTGATACTCGTCGGGGTCAGCATTAGAGGGTTGTAACCGGCCGAGAGGTAGCCTTCTTCTAATAGCCGTTGCTCAAGATCGGTGTTCGGCTGAATGCCTAAAAAGAACATGAGGGGGAAGACTCGCTCCTCACCCAGGATGGCGGCGACCTTCTTGTAGGACTCCACACTTTGGAGCAGTGACTCCTCAGTTTCGTTGGGACTATTCAGCGAATAGTTGAGGATGACCTTCCCTTTGAATCCAGCCTCCGCTAGATAGCGGCAGCCATCGTAGAGCCGTTCCAGCTTGAACCCCATGTGGAGGTCGTTCAGGACCTCTTGGGAGCCTGAGGTAATGGCGACTTCGAGATCCCCGACGCCAGACCGGACCATGAGCTTAGCTAGCTCCGGGGTGATGAGGGATGTTCGAATATAGCCGGACCACTCGATCTCGAGTTTTTCGGCGAGAAGTCGTTCCAGGATCTCGGTACATTGAGGATAGGCTTCTTTGCCGGTAATGAACTGGGCATCCGTAAACCAGAAGCGTCTGGCGCCCCATTGATGGTAGTGCTGGGAAATATCCTGAACGACCATGGCGGGGGGCCGATAGCGAACCCTCTTGCCTTCGATGTAAGGATAGAGACAGAAGGCGCAGTCGTAGGGGCAGCCCCGTTTCGACTGGACTCCGATGGACTCACCTAGATATTCCGTATATTGAGGGAAGATCGAGGTCAGATAGGGCAAGTCTACGGTGAGCGCATCAAGGAGAGCTGGCGCTCCTTGCTGGCCCTTCCGAACGGTCTTCCCTTCCCTGAGAATATAACGTTCATTTTCCAGTGACTGGCCTTCAATTACTTTTAAAATTGCGTCTTCGCCTTCTCCAAGAATCCCGATGGTACCTTCTGGGAGTTTCTGGATCAGCTGGTCGGCAAAAGCGGTAAAGGCCCCGCCCCCGATCATAATCTGGGCCCGTGGGAACTCCTTGGCGATCAACCAGGGATAGGAGAGCGCCGCGCGGATATGGCTGTAGTAGCGGTAGAGCTGTTGCAGCCCCGCAAAGGAGGCGGTGATCCGCTTGAGGGGGTTACTCGCAAAATAAAAGTTGAATGCATGCTCCAGTGAGGAATCTCCCTCATGCGGGGAAAAAATCTGGATATCGCGCCACGAGAAACAGACGAGGTCTGGCTTGAATTCGGTCGCCGCATCGCGGATCGCAGCACTCCGTTGGTCTTGGGGAAAGAGGGAGAGATCCAGAATACGCTGCCGCACCTCCGGTTTGCGTCGATGGATAAAGTCAGCGAGATAAGTCACCCCGATGGGGTAGATCTTTTTGCAAGGAAGAAAGATGTAGAGAATCGAATTCATAGCGCTATCAGCTATCAGCCCTCAGCGCTTGATGCTGAAAGCTAATGGTGTCCTAGCTATTTTACTGCCACATGAATCGCCACGATTCCGCCGGTCAAGTTGCGATAGGTGACCTGGCGGAAGCCTGCGTCGAGGAGTACCTGTTTCAGTTGCTCCTGCCCCGGGAAGTTTCTGATAGAGGCAGGGAGGTATTCGTAGACGCCGGTTGTGTCATGCGCGACTTTTGTCCCGATCCAGGGAAGTAGGCGAAACGAATACCAATCGTACAGAGTTCGCAGCCATTTGAAGACCGGCCGGGAAAATTCCAGACACACAAACCGCCCACCTGGCTGTAGTATTCGATGAATCTCCGTGACCGCCTGTCGGAGATCCCCGACGTTTCTCATGCAAAACCCTGTGGTTACAGCATGGAAGGTCCCTTCAGGAAATCCTAAGTGCTCGACATTGGCTTCGAGGCAGGTGATTCGTTGTCCCAGGCCCCGGTTCGTGATTTTCTTCAGCCCTTCCACCAGCATAGCATGGTTCAGGTCCGAGGCGATGACACGGCCATTGGTCCCCATGCGAGGCTCAACCAAGAGGGCGAGATCTGCTGTGCCGGCGCCGACATCGAGGGCCTTGCCTCCCGTTGTGATTGGGACATAGGAGGCGGTGATTTTCTTCCAGCGGTGGTGGAGTCCGAAACTCAAGAGCGTGTTGTTGAGGTCGTAGACGCGGGCGATCGCGGTGAACATCTGCTGGACCGCCTGTTCGCGGGCTTGGCCAGACCACGTCGAGATAGCTTGCGGGGCAGCCGGAGCGTCCATCTCCTTCTGGACCGGTGATGTGGAGGCCTGTACCATGAGAGGTTGGTAGCATCGGCCTTCCAAGTTTGTCAAGGCGAGCCAGTCTGCATGGTATAATTCAGTCTCTTATGCCTAACTCAATCATCATTAAAGGGGCTCGCGAGCACAACCTCAAGAATATCGATGTGACGATTCCGCGCGACCAGCTTGTCGTCATTACGGGGCTGAGCGGCTCCGGTAAGTCGTCGCTGGCGTTCGACACGATCTATGCCGAGGGACAGAGGCGCTATGTCGAGTCTCTCTCGGCCTATGCCCGTCAGTTCCTTGAGCAGATGGGTAAGCCAGACGTCGATTCGATTGAAGGGCTTTCGCCCGCCATTTCCATCGAGCAAAAGAGCACCAGCCACAATCCCCGGTCCACGGTTGGAACGGTCACGGAAATTTATGACTATCTCAGGCTCCTCTTTGCCAGGGTCGGGCGGCCTTTCTGTTTTCAGTGTGGCGAGGAAATCACGGCACAGACGGTGCAGCAGATGGTGGATGCTATCGGCTTGCTCCCAGAGGGGAGCAAGTTTCAGCTCTTAGCCCCCATTGTCCGCGGCAGGAAGGGCGAGTATCGGAAAGAGCTCCTTGATATGCGACGAGCCGGTTACGTCAGGGCTAGGGTCGATGGGCAACTGATTGATTTGGATGAAGACATTACGCTCGACAAGCAGAAGAAACATACGATCGAAATCGTGGTGGACCGGCTGGTGATGAAGCAAGGGGAGGCCTTGACGAGGCGGTTGGCCGATTCAGTGGCGACCTGCCTGAAATTGGCCAGTGGGCTGGTCGGGGTGCTGAAGGAGAATGGGAAGGTCTCTCTTTATAGCGAGAAACTTGCGTGCATTGGCTGCGGGGTCAGTTATCCGGAAATCACGCCGCGCGTCTTTTCGTTCAATAGCCCTCATGGAGCCTGTCCCGCCTGCGACGGTATTGGCTACGCCATGGCCCCGAACGCTCTAGAGGATGAAGATTTTACCTTCCTGGAGCGCTGTGGGGTCTGCAAGGGCGCGAGACTGCGGCCTGAAAGTCTCGCGGTTAAGGTGAACAAACAATCGATTGCCGAGGTCACGCATCTCTCCGTGCGGGCGGCCGCCGATTTCTTCGGGTCGTTGAAAATGAGCGAGCGAGAGCTGGTGATTGCCCGTCGGATCCTGAAAGAGATTCGCGAGCGGCTCGGATTTTTGGTTAACGTTGGATTGGATTATTTGACCTTGGATCGGGCTGCGGCGACACTCTCAGGTGGAGAGGGTCAGCGTATCAGACTCGCCACGCAAATCGGGTCCGGTCTTGTCGGAGTCCTTTACATCCTCGATGAGCCTTCGATCGGCCTCCATCAGCGAGACAACCGGCGGTTGCTCCAGACCCTACTGCGCCTCCGCGACCTAGGTAATACGGTGGTGGTGGTTGAGCACGATGCGGAAACCATGATGGCGGCCGACCATCTGTTGGATATGGGGCCTGGGGCGGGAACGTTGGGCGGGCGAGTCATCGCTCAAGGCCCGCCCAAAGAAGTCATGAAGAACCCTGATTCGCTGACGGGCCGCTATCTTCGCGGCACGCAAATGGTCAGCCTCCCTCGACGACAACGGAAGGCCAAGGGACTGTTGTCCATCGTGGAAGCCACGAAACATAATCTCAAAGGGATAACCGCCAAGATTCCGCTCGGTCTGTTCACCTGTGTGACTGGCGTGTCCGGATCTGGGAAGAGCACGCTGGTGCTCGAGGTCCTGTTCCATTCCCTCTCTCAGTTGCTTTATCACAAGAAACCAAAGATCGATGGCTGCAAGGAACTGCTCGGCGTGGAGGCCTTGGATAAAGTGATCGACATCGACCAGTCGCCGATCGGCCGGACTCCTCGCTCGAATCCTGCGACCTATACAGGCCTGTTCGGGTTCATTCGCGATCTCTACTCTAATTTGCCCGAGTCGCGCATCCGTGGATACAAGCCTGGCCGCTACAGTTTTAATGTGAAGGGTGGTCGCTGCGAGGCCTGCCAGGGCGACGGGCTGATTAAGATCGAGATGCATTTTCTCCCAGACGTTTATGTGACCTGCGAGGTCTGCAAGGGCCAACGATACAACCGCGAGACAATGGAGATTCACCATAAGGGGAAGAGCATCGCCGATGTATTGGATATGACAGTGGCCGAGGCGCTGCAGTTTTTCGAGCATATTCCTTTCATCAAGCGGAAGCTCGATACGCTCAACGATGTCGGATTGCATTATGTGAAGCTCGGCCAGTCTGCCACGACCCTATCCGGTGGCGAGGCGCAACGGGTCAAGCTGTCGCGTGAACTGTCGAAACGTCCAACGGGTCGCACTATGTACATTTTGGATGAACCGACGACCGGACTGCATTTCGCCGATGTGCAGAGGCTACTGGATGTACTGGATCGCCTCGTCGAGGCGGGGAATACCGTGCTGGTGATCGAGCACAATATCGATGTAATCAAGAACGCTGATTGGATTATCGATCTCGGTCCGGAGGGTGGCGATGGAGGCGGGGAGATCGTGGCGGAAGGACCGCCGAAAGAGATTACCAAGTCGAAGCGTTCGTATACGGGGCAGGTATTGAAGGATAGCTAACGTGCTCTGTCAGTCCGTATGGTCTTTATGCATGACCTTTTCCGTCCAGGCGAGGAGGATGGTAGAACTGAGGAAGGTCAGGTGGATCAAGATCTTCCACTTAATCTGCTCGAGATCTTCATTCGCGATGTTGACGAACGATTTTAGCAAGTGAATGCTAGAAATCCCGATCAGTGAGGTGGCGAGCTTGATCTTGATGGTGCCGGCGCTGATGTGGGTTAGCCAATCAGGCCGGTCCGGATTGCCTTCGAGATCTAATTTGCTGACGAAGGTGGCATACCCGCCGATAATTACCACCGTCAGTAAATTTGCCACCATCGTGACGTCAATCAGCCCCAAGATGCCCAACATGAAGACGGTCTCTTCCAGTTGGTTGATGTGGAGGACCATCTCCCACAGTTCCACAAGAAACTTATAGGCATAGAGCAGCTCGGCCACGATCAAGCCCCCGTAGAGCGGAGCTTGAATCCATCGGCTGGCGAACACGGTGGTTTCGAACCCCTGCTCTATGCGGAGAGCGAGAGGAGATCGAGCGTGTTTCACGGTTGTGGCAGTTGAATGTTCGGATTGGCTCATGAAAAATATCGTAGCCTAGCGAGTCTGCTCTGTCAATTTGTTTGACCGCCTTGAGTCGGGAGCGTGACGCGACAGACCATGCCCATGTTCACTTGGGGGCCGCCAGTTTCAAATTGATGTGCTGAGGAGAGGGGTGGGTGTCTTTGTCGGCTTGTGGAAACTTGCTCTCAAGTACCTTTCTAATGGCCGCGATCGTGTTGGCATCGAGACCAGATGCCGCCAGCTCCTCATTCGTGGCGGCAGCAATGTTCGCCAAACTACCATATTGCTTGAGTAGACGAGTCCTGGTGACCTCGCCAATGCCGCTTACCTCATCCAATTGCGAGGCCATCAGCGCTTTGCTTCGCAGTTTACGGTGGAAGGTGATCGCAAATCGATGGGCCTCATCTCGAATGCGTTGCACGAGATGGGTGGCAGGTGAGTTTGCGCGAAGCATAATGGGGTTCTTTCGGCCCGGCAGAAAAATCCGCTCCTCTTTTTCACCGCGCGCTTTGGCCAATCCGATAATGGCCAGGTCCTGCTGCCCGACTTGTTTCAGCCCCTCCATGGCTGCGGCGAGCTGGCCTAATCCTCCGTCAATAAGGATGAGATCCGGACGCGTGAGATCCTCGCACTCTCCATAGCGGCGTATAACGACTTCCTGCATGCTGGCAAAATCGTTGGCGCCAGTGACCGTTTTGATGGTGAACCGGCGGTAGTCGGCTTTCTTCATCTGGCCGTCTTCCCAGACCACCATGGAGGCGACGGACTGGCTGCCCATGGTGTTCGATATGTCGAACCCCTCGATGCGTTTTGGCACAACGTCTAGACGGATGAGTCGCTTCAGCTCTTCCATCGCTTGTCGGCCGATTTCTTCGTTGCGCAGATGATTGGCGACGGCGGCTGCGGCGTTTTCCTCCGCGAGGAGGACCAATTGGTGTTTCACCCCTCGCTCCGGCGTGACCACGAGGACGGTATTCCCCCGCTTCTCCGAGAGCCATTCTTCAATTACCTTGGCGCCATCCAGATCCGTGGGGATGAGCAGCTCTTTGGGCGGTTGCCCGTCTTTGTTGTAGAACTGCTCGATGGCGGATCGAACCAGTTCCTCATCGCTGGTGTCGGCTGATTGGGGCCAGAAGTAGTCCTTGCGTCCGATCAGTAGCCCACCGCGCACAAAGAGGATCTGGAGATCTACCGCGGTGCCTTGTCGTGCCAGACCGATTACGTCCTGATCAGTCGTTGTTGTTTGAGTGATTCGTTGCTTTTCGAGTGTGCGTTCGATGTTGAAGAGTTGATCGCGTAGGCGCGCCGCTTCCTCGAATTCCTCGCGTTCCGACGCCCGCTCCATCTGGGCACGCAAGTTGTCCAATAATTCATGATCGCGCCCTTCGAGAAACTGGCGGACTTGCGCGACGATGCGGTGGTAGTCCTCTTTTGATTGGTTGCCGGTGCAGGGGGCCATGCACCGTTTGATTTCGAATTCGATACAGGCTCGGTCCGCTTTGCCATCAATCGCGATGGTACAGGTGGCCAGAGGGAACGTTTTCTTGATGACCTTCAATGTTTCCCTCAGGGCGCCGACCGGCGGGTAGGGGCCATAGTAGAGGGCTCCGTCTTTTTGTACACGACGGACGACCGTGAGGCGTGGGAAGTCTTCTTTGATCGGGAGACGCAAGTAAGGATATTGCTTGTCGTCCCGCAAGAGGATGTTGAAGCGGGGCCTGTGCCGTTTGATGAGGTTGTTTTCGAGGATGAGGGCTTCGAGCTCTGAGCGGGTCACGATTGTGTCCAGATCCGCAATCTTGCCTATCAGGAGAGTATTTTTAGGGGAATGACCGGTCCCTTTTTGGAAATAGGACCTCACTCGGTTGGAGAGGATTGATGCCTTCCCGACATAGAGGACTTCGTTCTGTCCGTCCTTGAAGAGATAGACTCCGGGCTGATCCGGCAGGTGGTCGAGTTTGGATTGAAGTTCTTGTGAGGTAGCCATCAGCTTTCAGCGATCAGCAAGAGAAGAATGCCTTTATGCGGTATTCTACGGTCCGAGACTCGCTGGAGCAACTTGGCCAAGGTGTCGAGGCTGAAAGCTGGTTGCTGATGGCTTGTTCAGCGGAGCTCGCGCACGAACGAGCAACCGAGGCCCCCCCGCGCAACTTCCGCGACCGGTCCCTTCATCGTGAGGCTGAAGTCTTTGGCGACCTTGATGTTGAGCTGGCCTCCCGGCATTTTCACCGTGACAGGGCTCGTGACCAGTCCCAGCTTGACGGCCGCGCTTGCTGCGGCGCAGGAGGAGGACCCAGAGGCTTGGGTTTCACCGGCCCCGCGCTCCCAAATCAGGATAAAGAGTGCCTTCGGGCCGATCGGGACGGCGAGCTGTACGTTCGTGCGTTTTGGGAAGAGAACATGGTTTTCCAGCGCAGGTCCCAGCGTGAGGAGATCCTTGCGCGACCAAGATTGGCCGGCCGGCTTGAATACGACGCAATGGGGATTGCCGACGCTGACGCCAGTAAACATAAGTAGCTGACCTGCCGCTTCGATAGGCTGTGTGATCAGTTCATTGGCTGTGAGGGTGCAGGGAAGTGACGCAGGCCCGAATGACGCCTTGCCCATTTCAACTGTGACGGAACTTGCATCTCCATGCCGGTCCAAATGCAGCTCGATCGTGACTAGTCCACCTTTGGTTTCGACAGTAAAGTGGTGCTTCTTCGTTTTGCCGGTGGCGTGGAGATAGCGGGCGAAGATGCGCAGGCCGTTACCGGACTTTTCTGCTTCGCTGCCGTCAGGATTGTAGATCCTCAGGCCAAAGTCCGCTTTTTTCGTTTCCGCCAGCGCCAGAATTCCATCGCTACCCAATCCCCAGTTCCGATCGCAGATGGCTTTGATCCTCGATGGACTAAGTGGGAACGACAGTTCCTTGGGGTCCATCACAATATAGTCATTGCCCAGCCCATGCCCGCGAAAGAATCCATTCTTCATGTCCGGCTCCTTTGGTATCTCGTCGTTCGTGAGTCGGGGGAACCATACTGTGGCTGAACCGGAGTCGTCAATGAGACGAGTTGGGACTAAAGCGTGAATCGGGGGCACATTCGTCACGAGCGATAAGCGATGAGCAACCTTTTGCGAGGCTCATACGATGTTGACGCCTGGTAGCCGTTCGATAAGTTCAACTTCATACCCGTCAGGAGCATCGATGAAGATAAACCGGCTACCGGAGGAGGTAGACGTTGGTCCGTCGGTGATCGTGACGCCCTTTGCGGCGAGGGCTGCGATGGTGTCGTTCATATTCTCGACTTCAAAGGCGAGATGAACCAGATCTTCCTGGACCTTCACTGGCCCGCTTGGTGGGAAGCTGCAAAGCTCGATCAGCTCCGCACTGTGGGGCACTTTAAGGAAAGCCAGATGAGAGCCACGAGGTGACACCTTTCGCTCCAGTACCTCGAGCCCGAGGATGTCGCGATAGAAGGCAATCGTTTGGTCCATGTCGCTGACCCGCATACGGGTATGGAGAAGTTTCGTAATTCGCATAGCTCGTTTCAATAAAAAGCGTACACGTAAAAATAAAAAAATGATGTATTTTTAATTTTTATTTATTCGTGCCGATCCACTGGTTTTACGCAGCAGAATTTCTGCGCTGCCCTGGATCAGAAGATTTGGCATGGGGCCGATTTCCTGATAGCCCTGCTTCTCGTAGAAGTGTCGGCCGTGTTCGTTGAAGTCTGATACGCAGGCGAACAGATTTTGTGTCCTCGCGAAGACCAGTGTCTCGATGTGGGCCAGCAATCCTCTCCCGAGTCCCTTGCCTCTAGCCCAGGCTGCCATCCCAAACAGTTCTAAATAGTCGCCGAGTAGGAATTTCTGACGAACGACCGCAATACCGGAGACCTTCCCATTATCTTCCATGATGAAGCTGTCGCGCCCTTGGGAGAGCGGCAGGAAATAGCTGTTCCAGTCTTTGGCGCGATAGCCCAGCCTCTTCCAAGGATCGGAGTCGGCGAGTAGTTCTACCACGGTGACACGATCTTGTTCCGTCATAAGGCGAACAATTGGATCGGTCATGGCGCGGCCGTACCCTTACAGGTGAGGAGATCGTTGATGGTCATAGGGGTGAGATTACGGTCGGGCAAGAGATGGTCGTGGAGATCCTGCACGACCTCACGGGTATGCTTGCCCTTGCCGTTGGCATGCATCACGATGACACTGCCCTTGCGGACAGACCGTTTCATGTGGTCCTCGATTTGGCTCGCAGTAATCGTCTCGTCGGGATCTCCTGACACCACATTCCAGAGAATGAATTGGAGGCCGAGGGCACGGGCCACGTTCACCGTATCGTTGTTGAATTCTCCATAGGGAGGTCGGAACAGGGTCGCGCTGTGACTGTATTTGGCTTTGAGGAGCCGGACCGGGCCGAGGATTTCTTGTTTCTGCTCCTCTACGGAATGGAGCGGCAGATGCGCATGGACTTCCCCATGGGTACCGACTTCAAAGAAAGAAACGTGGAGGAGGAATTGGACTTGCTGCTCGTGCCGTGCCATCCATTTTCCTGACATGAAAAATGTCGCAGGGATTTTCTGTTCGATCAAATAGTCGATTAAGGCCTGATCGTAGCCTGTGCCTTTCCGTACTGGGCAGAGGTCGAAGGTCAGCGCCACGCCAGGACAGGAAAGCGGACCTGTCTTGATCACCTGGGCCTGCGTGATGGGAGGTATTACGCTGATAAGCAGCCCTGCGTGGATCAGGCACAGAATGTAGGGGAAATAGCGCAGCATGGAACTAGTATACCGGAAGAGATCTAACGCAGGCTGTAAAAAGCTATTGTGCGCACAGGGGGAATTTCTGCGAGACGGTCGGGATAGGCGAGAAAAGTGCGATCGGCAGTTTGGCGGCCCGACAACCTCGAACCCTTGCCCCTCTGCCTATTTGAGCGTTAGGACCGATTGGAGCGCGAAGCTGACGAGAGGGTCGGGGAAAAGGCCTAATAGAATCACGCCGCCGGCGGCGCAGGCTAGCAGGAAGGAGAGGGCGGGCGACGTGACGAGTCGCGGCACGATAGACGAGGGATCAGGCTCGCGCATATACATCACCATCACAACCCGCATGTAGTAGTAGGCGGATACGGCAGCAAAGATCAGAGCGATGGCAGCGAGCCAGGCCAATCCCACTTGAACTGCCGCCATGAACACATAGAACTTTCCGATGAAACCGGCGGTCGGAGGAATGCCGGCCAGTGAGGCCATGAAGAGCAGCATGAGAAACGCTGCAAGAGGCTGGCGTTTCGCAAGACCGGCAAAATCCTCAATCTCCTCCCCCTCGATTCCGCCTTTCCTCAGCATGCCAATGACCGCGAAGGCCCCGAGCGTCATAAATGCATAGAGGGCGAGATAGATCATGACGCTGGCGAGGCCCGGCGTACCACCGGACGTCCCGGTCGCGCGGCCCGCCGCGATAAAGCCGATCAAGGCATAGCCCGCATGAGCAATACTGGAATAGGCCAGCATTCGTTTAATATTTGTTTGCACGATGGCGACGAGATTACCGAGCACCAGGGTGACGAGGGCGATGAGCAGGAACAGGAGCGACCAATCCGCCTTGAGGCCGCCGAGTCCTTCGATGAAGACCCGCATGAAGGCGGCAAAGCTGGCCACTTTTGCTGCCACGGCCATAAAGGCTGTGACGGAGGTGGGGGCCCCCTCATAGACGTCTGGCGTCCACATGTGAAATGGCACGGCGGCGAGTTTAAAGCTGAAGCCGACTGCCACGAGAATGACTGCAATTAGCAAGAGTGGATCGTTCGCTCCGTGCGTTCCAATAGCGGCGGCAATCGAGGCCAGCTTCGTGCTACCCGCCATACCGTAGAGCAGCGAGATGCCGTAGAGGAGAATCCCCGAAGAGAAGGCGCCGAGGACGAAGTATTTGGCTGCAGCCTCCAGTGAGCGGGGCTTCGACCGGTTCAGTCCGGTCATCACATAGAGCGAGAGGGACATGAGTTCTGTGCCGAGGTAAATCGTGAGCAGATCTGCGCCGGAGACCATGACTAGCATCCCAGCGAGAGACAGGAGGATGAAGCCATAGTATTCGCCCAGGTGGATGCGCTCCGCTTTTAGATAAGGCAGCGAGAGCACAATAGTTAGGGCAGTTACGCCATAGAGGAGAACTTTCCAGAATCTGGCATAGGCATCAACCACCACCAGGTCGCTGAAAGCAGAGACCCGGATATTCAGCACGCCGATCTGTCCCATCGTCAGACCAAGACAGAGCGCGAGGGAACCCAGACTCAGCCAGCCCAGGAGGTCCCGTCGCGAGGCCGGCGTGATCGGGTCCAGCACGATGACGAGACAGGCCGTGGCAACGATGATGAGTTCTGGAAGCAGGGCTAAGAGATCGGGGCCATACAAACTCATTGCGGCGTGTCCTCAGTCTTTAGTGGCTTGGCACTACCGGCCAGCAATGGCACCGCCTCTCCGGCAGAGGGCTGGGCCGTCGGCGCAACCTTCGTGCGGGCCATGGAGGCGATTACGTTGTTCACACTTTGGTGCATTTTGCTCACGAGCGGATTGGGGTAGAGCCCAATCCAGAATACCAGTAGGGCCAGCGGCACGAGGGTGGCGAACTCCCGTTTGGTGAGGTCCTTGAGTTTGGGGATTTGGTGCAGAAGTGGGACTCCGAAGACCACTCGCTGAACCATCCAGAGAATATAGGCGGCGGCCAGGATGATCCCCAGTGAGGCAAAGGCAGTCGCAACTTTGCTCCAGAGGAACGTCCCAACGAGCACGAGGAACTCTCCGACAAAACTATTGGTGCCGGGGAGGCCGAGCGAGGACAAGGCGAAAATGACCAACAGTGTGGCATATTGCGGCATTGGTGAGGCTAGCCCCACATTGTCGGCAATCAAGCGGCTGTGGGTACGCTCATAAATGATACCGACGCAGAGGAACAGGGCGCCGGTCGTAATGCCATGGTTGAGCATTTGGAGGACCGCTCCCTCGATGCCCTGCTGATTCAAGACAAAGATGCCTAGAGTTACGAAGCCCATGTGGCTCACACTCGAATAGGCGATCAGCTTTTTAAGATCGGCTTGGGC
Organism: Nitrospira lenta; assembly: GCA_945865525.1. Taxonomy (GTDB): domain Bacteria; phylum Nitrospirota; class Nitrospiria; order Nitrospirales; family Nitrospiraceae; genus Palsa-1315. The sequence goes on from CAMBDY010000012.1 coordinate 12,589, forward strand.
CAGCGCCATATAGGCCCCGTAGATGATGGCGACGATGGAGAGGCTGACTATTATGGGCGCGAAGGTATGGCTGGCGTCCGGCAGCATCGGCAAGCTGAATCGCAAAAAGCCGTAGGCGCCCATCTTCAAGAGGATGCTAGCAAGGATGACGCTACCAGCGGTCGGAGCCTCGACGTGGGCGTCCGGGAGCCAGGTATGAAAGGGAAACATGGGGACCTTCACGGCGAAGGCGGCGAAGAACGCCAGGAAGAGCCACATTTGTAGCGACGCCGGGTAGGTGCCCTGGCTCAAGGCGAGGATGTCGAACGTGTGGCCCCCATAAAAGTAAAGGGCGAAGATGGCGACGAGTAACAGCACGCTTCCTGCGAGGGTATAGAGAAAAAACTTGATTGCCGCATACAATCGATTGGGTCCCCCCCAGACGCCGATGAGGAGGTACATCGGAATCAACATGGCTTCCCAGAACACATAGAACAAAACGAAATCGAGGGCGATAAATACACCGATCATGGCGGTTTCCATGACCAAGAGCATGGCCATAAAGCCTTGGACTCTTGTGGTAATCGCCGTCCAGGAGGCTAGAACGCAGAGAGGCATGATCCCGGCGGTCATCAAGACGAGTGGGAGGCTGATCCCGTCGAGGCCCAAGCTATAATAAATGGGTGGAGCCGTAATCCAAGCCACATGTTCCGTGAACTGCATCTGGCTGGTCTGCGGATCGAAGAGCCACCAGAGAGGGACCGCGACGAAGAGGTCCGCGAGGGTCGTGGCCAGGGCAATCCAGCGAGCGGTGGATTCCGTCACGAAATACATCGCAACAGCTCCCGCAAGGGGAATCAGGAGAAGCAATGTGAGCCAGGGAACTCCGCCGCTATGCATAGATCCTCAGAACATCAAAAAGACGGTCAGAATCAGGACGATCCCGAGTGCCATCCCGAGCGCATAATGTTGTGTCTGTCCGCTTTGCGTGAGCCGCAAGACCCAGCCGCCCCAGGCGATCGCACGCGCAGTACCGTTCACTGCGCCGTCGATCACCGCCACGTCTACTCGTTTCCAGAGTTCGGAGGCGGTGGAAAAAGTGGGGCGGACGATTGCTCGATCGTAGGCCTCATCGACATACCATTTATTCAGTGAGCCCTGGTAGAGCGTGTGACACTTGCGCGTGAACTGATCCGGGAGGGCCGGGTTGAGCACATAGGCGTAATAGGCGCCGGCGATTCCGATCAAGCCCGTGCTCGTGGCCAGCACCATGATGACGATCGCGGCGGCTCCCCCGTGAGTGGCGCTGGCTGTGCCTGTCTCGAACATTGGTCCAAGAAATTCAGGAATCCCCAGATAGCCTGTGGCAATGCTCAAGATACCTAGGACGATAAGCGGGATGGTCATGGTGTGCGACGGTTCATGGATATGGTCTGTATGGCGGGGATCGACATGCGAGGGCCCCCAGAACGTGACGAAAACCAATCGGAAACTATAAAAGGCCGTCATTAAGGCCGTCAGGAGACCGAGTACGGTCAGAAACTGGCCGAGAGGACCCGCTGACCAGGCCGCCACGAGCAATGCGTCCTTACTGAAGAATCCTGACGTCAGGGGAAATCCTGCCAGCGCGAGCGAGCCCACCACGAAGGTCCAATAAGTGATCGGTAATTTGTCTTTCAGCCCGCCCATGCGCCGCATGTCCTGCTCGTGGTGCAGGGCGATGATGACGGACCCGCAACTAAGAAACAGGAGAGCCTTGAAGGCTCCGTGGGTCAGGAGATGGTACATGCCTGCTGTATAGGCGCCGAGACCACAGGCCATCACCATGTAGCCGAGTTGACTCACTGTCGAATAGGCTACGACTCGCTTGATGTCGGTCTGGGTCATGGCGATGGTGGCTCCGACGACCATTGTCAGTCCACCGATAAGCGCCACAACCGTCATGGCGGTGGGAGATAGGTTGTAGATGGGTGCCAAGCGCGCGACCACGAATACGCCGGCCGTGACCATCGTCGCGGCATGGATGAGCGCCGAGATGGGGGTAGGGCCTTCCATCGCGTCCGGCAACCAGACGTGGAGCGGCACCTGAGCCGATTTGCCCATGGCTCCGGTGAAGAGAAGGAGGCAGATGAGCGTTAGCACGGAGAGGTCCCAGGTGCCGCCGAACGGCCCGAGGACATTTATCGTGTTGCCAGCTGACTCATGTGCTCGAGCAAAAATTTCCTCGTAGTCAAGCGATCCGAAGCTGTACCAGACCAGGAGCAGGCCGAGCATGAAGCCGAAATCGCCGACGCGATTGACGAGAAACGCTTTGGTAGCGGCGGAACAGGCGGCGGGACGATCGTACCAATGGCCGATGAGCAGATAGGAGCAGAGCCCCACCGCTTCCCAGAAAATGAAGAGCTGCAGCAGGTTGTCTGCCATGACCAGCATTAGCATCGAGAAGGTGAAGAGCGCGATATAGCTGAAGAAGCGGGCATAGCCCGAGTCTTTATCCATGTACCCGATGGTATAGATGTGAACGAGTGAACTGACGGTCGTGATGAGGAGCAGCATGACAGCGGTCAGCCGGTCGATGGAAAATCCGATGTGAATGTCGAGTGAGCCGGAGGTTACCCAGGTGTAGAGGGGGAAGCTCGCCGAGAGACCGTTGGCCACATCAAAAAAGACTAGGAGTGAAAGAAACCACGACACGACGACCGCCGGCACCGCAACGAGATGGGCCTGGTCCTTGATCCAACGGCCGAAGAGCCCGAGGATCAGGAACGACACCAAGGGAAGGAGTGGAATGAGTTCGTAGGTCATAATAAAGCGCTAATAGCGTATGGTGGATGACCGATAGCAAGGAGCTGCAGGCGGATGTAAGGCGTGTTAGGGCGGAGCTTCTGTCCACTCTGAATCCTTCGGGATTGTTCGCCTGCTATTAGCCATACGCGATCTGCCATTAGTTCTGCGATCTGCTCTACCATTTCAGCAACTGAAACTCGTCGACATTAATTGTGGACTTGGCCCGATAGAGGGCAACGATGATGGCCAATCCGACGGCGACTTCTGCCGCGGCAACCGTCAGGGCGAAGAAGACGAAGACCTGCCCTGCCACATCATGGAAGTACTGCGAAAAGGCAACGAAGTTAATGTTCGTTGCATTCAACATCAATTCGACCGACAGGAGGATGATGATGATGTTCCGGCGCAGCAGGACACCGATGACACCAGTCAGGAATACGATACCGCTGAGTACGAGATAGTAGGATAAGGGGATCGTCATGCAGCCTTCGTGATGAGTGATGAGTGACGGGTGACGAGCATGTTATCTGGTCTGGTACGTGGTTCTCGTCTCACCGATCACCCGTTGCTGTGCACTTCTAAAAGGTCTTTTTTGGCTAGGATGATGGCGCCAATCATTGCGACCAGTAGAATCAAAGACGCCACCTCAAAGGGAAACAGATAGGTGGAGTAGAGGACGTCGCCGATGACCTCGGTATTACCTGCTTCTTCGACGGTGGTTTCGCTGCCGGTGGGGACGAGGGGGGCCGTCCAGCCCTTCATACCCGTGAGGATGATGGCCTCAACGAACAGCATCATTCCCACTCCAGCCGCCATGGGCCATTGGCGGTGGTAGCGGTCATCCTGCTTCAGATTTAGCAACATCACGACGAAGAGATAGAGGACTAGGATGGCCCCGGCATAGACGATGATTTGCACGGCTGCGAGGAACTCCGCATGGAGTGTGACGTAGAGACCCGCTACGTGGAAGAACATAATCAGCAGCGCCAGCGCGCTGTAGACGGGGTTGCGCATTGCGATGACTAGTACCGAGGTCGCGGCGATGACGAAGGCAAAATAAAAGAAAAATATCTGTTCCATCAATCTGGCCTGTTACGACGGTTTTTGTGGGAGGTGTGCGAAGGCCACGTTGAAGAACGCCACATTCTGGTGTTGGAGCTCGAGCGGCTTTTCGCACGCCGAGAACGATCGGTCGCCGATGGCGAGCAATTGGTCTTTATTGAGGTGCAGCTGCCGCTTGTCGTACACCGCCCATTCGAATTCGCGCGTCATGCCGAGGGCATCCACCGGGCAGGCATCGACGCACAGACCGCAAAACAGACAGCGGGTCATGTCCATGTAATATTCTTTGGCGTAGCGCTTCGTTGGTTGGTCGGGCACTTCCGCACTGACGACGCGAATTACCCGCGACGGACAGGCGGCTTCGCAGAGGTCGCAGCCAACACATTTTTCCGTTCCGTCGTCATAGCGCAACAGGGCCAGCATCCCGCGATAATTGTCCGGTAGCGTCCGTTTCTCATGCGGGTACTGTAGGGTAATTGGCCGGTAATGCAGCAGGTGCGACATGGTCGCTTTCATGCCGACCAGAAGGTCGTAGAAGGTGATGGTTTTGATCCATGCTTTGAGTGTCATTCGTGTCATGCTTTCAGCGAGCAGCAGTCAGCTTTATCGAAATGCAAATCTAGCACGGTTCGTGGACGGCGCTCGTACATCACCGCGGGAAAAAATACGCGGTGATAGCCGTGACGACGATGTTGGCCAACGCGATCGGCAACATGACCTTCCAGCCGAACCGCATCAACTGGTCGTAACGCAGCCGAGGCAACGTGGCGCGCAACCAGAAAAATAGGAAGAGGAACATATAGACTTTCAAGGTAAACCAAGCGACGTTTTCGACCCAGGCCAGCTGCTCGAGGCCGGCATAGCCGAGGATCGTGCCGGGATAGGGGGCGTTCCAGCCCCCCAGGAAGAGCGAGGCGGCCACGCAGGACACAAGCACCATGTTGGCGTATTCCGCGATGAAGAAGAACGCGAAGCGCATACCGCTATATTCCGTGAAGAATCCGGCCACGAGTTCGCTCTCCGCTTCCGGTAAGTCGAAGGGGACACGATTGGTCTCGGCCACGGCGGAAATGACAAAGACGACGAAGGCGAAGATTTGGGTATGGATTGGGAAAAACCCATCCGGCCTGGCGCCCCAGATGAACCAATGCCAAAAGCCGCCGGCCTGGGCCTGCGTGATGGTGACGAGGCTCAGAGAGCCGGACAGCAAGAGCACCCCGACGATGGCCAGCCCGACGTTCAGCTCGTAGCTAATAACCTGGGCCGCAGAACGCAGGCCTCCCAGGAGCGAGTATTTGCTGTTGGAGGACCAGCCACCCAGAATGATCCCGTAGGCGCCGATCGAGGCAAAGGCCAAGATGTACAGGACGCCAATGTTGATGTCACTGATGACGAAGGGTTTGATCGTAATGCCAAAGATGTTCACGGTGACGTTCGGGCCGAAGGGGATGACGGCGAACCCGATCATGGCCGGCACCATGGCTAGGATCGGCGCTAGGGTGAACATGGCTTTGTTCGCCCCGGCCGGCACGATGTCTTCCTTAAAGAACAGCTTGAGTCCGTCGGCGATTGGCTGAAGGATGCCATAGGGACCGACTTCCATTGGGCCCATGCGATCCTGCATCCAACCGAGTACTTTTCGCTCGGCTAGGGTTAGGATCATGACCGTCAACATCACGATGCCCATTACTGCCACTATTTGGGCGAGCGATACTGCAAGTCGCAGGCTTAGTTCAGTCACGACAGCACTCCTGGATGGCAAGTGGAAAAGTAATACATGTTTGTTAGCTCACGTCGTTTTCCTCACCGAGACGGAGGCTGTCCGATAGGATGGGACCTTCGTCTCCGGATCGATGGTACAGTCGAAAAGTTGCAGGGCCTCCTGCGCGAAGTGATCGGGGAACCAAGCCAATCCTTCCGGCACGCGATCGAGTACTTTCACCGTCGTCGTACATTCGCCACGGCTGTTCGAGAGGTTGACACGATCCCCTGTGGCGATGCCGAATTTGGCTGCATCCAGAGGGCCCATCTGCAAGAACCCGCTCGATTCGATCTGGAGTAGGCCCTTCGAATGGGTCGACAGTTTTCCCGAATGGAATAGGCTCTGAGTGAGGCCCAGCTGAACTGTTCCCTCCGGCCGTCCGGTCCGGGCGGGCAGAGTATACCGAGTCGCAAGGTCTCGGCGATATCCCCCCGTGACGTATCGCTCGACAGTGGCTCGATCGACGGAGGGAGGGATCGGTGTTGGGCCAAGCGATCCGTATCCGGGAATGACTGATCGGATCTCTTTCAAGATTTCTTTGGCATCGCCATATTCCAATGGCGCATTGAGGAACACCGAGAAGGCCGAAAGGATTTCCCAGTCTGGGCGACTATCACCCACTGGATTGATCGCCGGCCGCACGGATTGGACATGGCCTTCCGAGTTAGTGACGGTCCCGGCTTTCTCCATGGCGGAGGCGGCAGGGAGCACCACATGGGCGAGCAGGGCTGTTTCTGTGAGGAACAGTTCCTGGCAGACGAGGAACTCTAGTTTACTCAAGGCTTCTTTAGCTCTGGTCTGGGGCGGAAGGCTCCCGACGGGATTCTCTCCGACAACAAAGAGGGCTTTAATGGTTCCAGTTTGCGCCTGGTCGATCATCTCGAGGAGTGTGGCTCCTGGCGTTAGAGGGACTTCTTCTTTCCAGGCCCGCGCCATCTGGGCCCGCGCATCCTGGTCGGTGAGGTCGAGCGCGTTCGGTAACAGTTCTGCGACCGCTCCCATTTCAACCGCTCCTTGATCGTTATTTTCTTCCGCCAAAGGAGCGAATCCGCAGCCGCTGTCGGTCAATTTTCCAGTCAAGAGTAGCAGGTCGAGAAGATTGAGGCAGATGCCATAGCCTCCTTGACTGCGGAGCAGGGTCTGGCCTGCCAGTACAACGACGCGGCGGCCTTTTGCCACGGAGGCTGCCATCTGCACGAAGGATTCGCGCGAGACCCCTGTGCTCAGAGCCAGTTCGCCCCAGGAAAGCTGCTGGACTGCTTTGGAGATGGAGAGTACATAGTCTGAGGCTCGCTGCTGGAGCGTCCCCTCGATAAGGGTTTCCTCAACTACCGCTTTGAGCAGGCCAAGGACGGCGGCACTGAACTGGGCTGGTGCGACAGAGAAATGTTGCTGCGACAAATTGGTGATGTTACTAATCGTACCGATCGCAGGCTGGAGCGCTTCGATTGTCAGCAGGGTCGCGTCATGTTTTTTGACGGCTTCTTTCACTCGAAGGCCGGTGATCGGATTAGTTTCGGTGATATTGGTGCCGACCAGGAGGAGCACATCCGCCTGTACGATATCTTCGAAGGTGACGGTCCAGCGATGGGTGCCTTGCACACGCTTCATGGCCTGTACTCCATTGACATGGCCGTAGCGGGCGCTGCTGTCGAGATTATTAGTCCCGATCGTAAGGCGCATGAATTTCTGGAACAGATAGAGCTCTTCGTTGGTACAACGGCCGGAAATGAGGCCGCCGAAGGCCTGAGGGCCATGGGCTAGCTTGAGCCGAGTGATTTGTTCCGCCACAAACAGCAAGGCGTCTTCCCAGGTGACCTCGACCAGCGCACCGTGTCGTCTGATCAAGGGCTTAGTGATTCGACCAGAATGGCTAGTGGCGTGAAATCCGAAGAATCCACGGGCGCAGAGGTCGCCATTGTTTCGACCGGTCCCCTGGGCGCTGTTCACTTCGATCAACGTCTGGTCCTTGGTTTGGACCGTGAGTTGGCAGCCGTCACCACAAAACGTACAGACCGTGTCGGCTCGCTTGAGCATCCAGGGGCGGTATTCGTACATCGAAAGACGGCTAGTGATGGCGCCGACCGGGCAAATCTGCACGCAGCCGCCGCAGAACTCACAGTCCAGCGGATGGGCGGCGAACGATTTGATCTCGGTCATCGTGCCTCGCCCGACCGGGGCGAGGGCTTTCACGTCCATCACTTCGTCACAGTAGCGGACGCAGCGTAAACATTGCACGCAGCGGTTCATCTGCGTTTCGATGAGGGGGCTGAAATATTCTTTCTGGAAGATGCGCTTGGTCTCCGCGAACCGGCTGGTCGTCGCGGTGTATTCATGCGAGAAGTCCTGCAGGTCGCATTTGCCGCCCTGGTCGCAGACCGGACAATCCAGCGGGTGATTCGCCAGGATGAACTCGAGGACCGACTTGTGGGCGTCGTGGACGACGGTTGTAGCGGTGCGAATGGACATACCTTCGGTCGCGACCGTGCTGCAGGAGGTCTGGAGCTTCGGCATCTTTTCGACTTCGACCAGGCACATGCGACAGTTCGCATTCGGCTTGAGCTTCGGGTGGTAGCAGAAGTGGGGAATCATCACGCCGACCCGGCGAGCAGCTTCGATCACCAGGGTACCCTTGGGTACCGAGATGGGAATGCCGTCGATCGTCACGCGAACGGTGTCGGTTGTGGTTGCCATTATTACGGTCTTCCCGCAGGTCGTTTCAGGGCGATGAGGTTAGCTGCTTCCGCTTCATGGATCAGCCTGACATACTCGGGACGCCAATGCTTGAGGGTGCTCATGATCGGCGAGATTTCGGCGTCGCCGAAGGAGCAGACCGTGCGACCCACGATGTTCTTGCATAGATCGACCAAGGTTTCAAGGTCTTCCATCTGCCCACGTTTTGCGACGATTCGGCGCATGGTTTGTACCAACCAAGAGCTGCCTTCGCGGCAGGGACTGCACTTCCCGCAGGACTCATGGTAGAAAAATTCCATGAGGCGAAGCGCGGCCCAGACCATGTCCGTGCCCTCTTCCATCACGGTGACTCCGCCGGAGCCGAGCATGGAGCCGGCGGCGGCGACGGATTCGAAATCCAATTTGACGTCGAGGCTGTCCGGGGTGAGAAATGGGGCTGACGCTCCACCGGGGATGAAGGCCTTGAGCGGCTTGTTAGAACGCATACCTCCGGCTTCTTCGTAGATCAATTCGCGGAAGGTGACCCCCATCGGTACTTCATAGTTGCCCGGCCGCTTCACATGGCCGCTCACGCAGAAGATTCTCGTGCCGGTGCTCTTGGGCGGAGAGCCGATGGCCGAGAACCATTCGGAGCCCCGGCTGATGATGTGGGGCAGGTTTGCGAGGGTCTCGACGTTATTCACCACGGTCGGTTTGTTATAGAGACCGTGTGTTGCAGGGAAGGGCGGTTTCACGCGCGGCAGACCGCGCTTGCCTTCGAGTGACTCCAATAAGGCGGTTTCTTCCCCGCAGATATAGGCGCCGGCGCCTCGGTGGACCCACACATTAACGGTGATCCCTGCGCCTAGGATGTTTGCGCCGATGTAGCCGGCGATCCGTGCTTCCGCGATGGCGGACTCTAGAATTTTGGCCCCGAGGACGAATTCGCCTCGAATGTAAATATATGCGGATTCTGCCCCGATGGCGTAGGCGGCGAGCAGGATGCCTTCCAGGATTTGATGGGGGTCTCGCTCGATGAGCTGGCGGTCCTTGAATGTGCCTGGTTCGCTCTCGTCTGCGTTGCAGCAGAGATAGCGAGGGCCTTGATAGTCTTTGGGGAGGAATCCCCATTTGACGCCGGTCGGAAATCCTGCACCGCCGCGGCCCCGGAGTCCTGACTTCATAACCGTAGTGGTGACCTCAGCCGGCGGTACTTTCCCTATGACCTTGCGGAGGGCCTGATAGCCGCCTGTCTGCTCATAATCTTGCAGCGACCCGGTGTAGCCGGGACGCTGCATATTTTTCAACAGGACTGGTTCGTGTTTTGACATAGTTTCAAGATCAAACGCAAAACGTAAAAGATGAAAGGCACGACTCTAACTTTAGCATATAACGTTTCACGTCTTACGCGTCGTGGTTTACGGCATTCGCGGGTTCCGGCCACATGAAGGGACCGGTCTTCAGGGAACAGGTTCCATATTTTTTGAGATCGGCCAGGATGCGGTCGAATTTTTCTTCCGTGAGCCGTTCGTAATAGTCCTCGTTGACCTGCATCATCGGCGCGGTTCCGCAGGCGGCGAGGCATTCGACGGTGCTGAGGGTAAAGAGTCTGTCAGCCGTCGTCTCGCCAGGCCCGATTCCAAGTTTCGTTTTCACCCAGCCGATGACGGTGTCAGACCCGACTAACGCGCACATCAAGGACTTGCAGATTTGGAGATGGAACTTCCCTACAGGCTTGAGATTGAGCATCGTGTAGAACGTGGCTGTCTCATAGACCTGGGGCGGCGTGAGTCTCAGCATCTGGGCGATCTCTTTCATGGCCGCTTCCGATACGTAGCCCTCATCTTGTTGAGCCAGGTAGAGTAACGGAATCAACGCCGAGCGTTTCACCGGATAGTGGCTTAGAATTTCGGTTATTTCGTCTTTGTATTTTTCAATCAACTTCACATTTATATTCCATTCATAGCGATGAATAATGAATAGAGAACGATGCGTGGAATCGTAAGAGTACCATCTGCCCTTCCGCGTTCATTATTCAGCGTTCTGCGCTATCGATCACATTCTCCCATCACGATATCGTACGTGCCAAAGATCGTGATGATGTCCGAAATCAAATAGCCTCGCGCCATATGGTCGAAGGCGCCCATATGCACAAACGACGGTGAACGAATCTTCATCCGGTAGGGACGGGGACTGCCGTCGCTGACGATGAAGAAGCCCAATTCGCCCTTCGGGGCTTCGGTCGCGCAGTAGGTTTCGGCCTTCGGTGGCTTGATGCCCTGGGTATAAATGATGAAATGATGGATCAAGCTCTCCATGTCTCGCATGACCAACTCTTTGGGCGGCGGGATATATTGCGGCGCCTCGGCCATGATCGCTCCAGATGGTAGTTGATCGAGACATTGCGCAATGATCTTGGCGCTCTGCCGCATCTCTTCCATGCGGATCCAGTACCGGTCGTAGGTGTCCCCGTTTTTCCCGATCGGCACTTCCCAATCGACTTTGTCGTAGACGCCGTAGGGCTCGGCTTTGCGGATATCGTAGGCGACACCCGATCCGCGCAAGACCGGCCCGGTGCAACCAAAATTGATCGCGTCTTCGGCCGAGAGCACGGCGACGTTCTTCGTGCGGCCGAGCCAGATGCGGTTTGAGGCGATGAGCGAATCGTATTCCTTGACCTTTTCAGGGAAAGTGTCGAGGAAGGCGTTCATCCGTTGGACCAGTTCGGGGGTGAAGTCGCTGTCGACACCGCCGATGCGATAGTAGTTCAGGGTCAGCCGGGCGCCGCAGAGCGTTTCGAACATGTCCAAGAGGGTCTCGCGTTCGCGGAAGGTCCAGAAGAATACGGTCATCGCGCCGATATCTAGGGCCTGCGTGCCGAGCCAGAAGAGGTGTCCGATGATGCGCTGCATCTCCGCGACGATGGTGCGGATGTATTCGGCTCGGATTGGCACGGTGATATCAAGCAGTTTTTCTACGGACCGCACGTAGGCATAGTTGTTGGACATGGCGCAGACATAGTCGAGCCGGTCCGTGTGGGGGATGATCTGCATGTAGGTCAAGCCCTCGGCTAATTTTTCGACGCCACGATGGAGGTAGCCGAGATCCGGGGTGGCCTTCACGATCCGTTCGCCGTCCAGTTCAAGCACAACACGTAAGACGCCGTGGGTGCTGGGATGCTGCGGACCCATGTTCAAGAGTAATTCCTCTTGCCGTCGGGAGTTAGGGAGGCCAGGCTCGGCTCGAAAGGCATTCTTTTGCTCCTCGGGGATTTCGTTTTCCACGACATCGAGGAGGGCATCGTCCATTCTCGGGATGAAGTCGAACTCGCTGCGCCAGCCGCGTCCTTCGGTTGGGAAGTCTTTTCGCAAGGGATAGCCTTCGGCATAGTCCTCCGGCATCAAAATGCGTCGGAGATCGGGATGGCCGGTGAAGCGAATGCCCATCATGTCGTAGACTTCGCGCTCGAGGAATTCGGCGCCCTTCCAGATGCCGGTGACTGACGCAATCCTCGGATCGTCCTCGGTGATACGGGCCTTGAGCCGTAGACGGTGTCCAAAGGGGAGCGAATGGAGGTGGTAGACAACCTCGAATCGGAGTTGATCTTCTGGGTAGTCGACCGCGCAGATATCGGTGAGCTGGTCGAAAGCTGCTTCTGGTGTATCGTGTAAATAGCGCGCAAGGTCCAGTAGCCGCATGGCGGCCACGGAAATAGAGGTCTCGGCGCGTGCCGCGTCAACATGGACTGCGAGGATCGCGTCTGGGAATTTGGTCTTCAGGTTGTCGAGCAGAGTTTGCATCGTTTTAACTGCGAGCGGTGCGCGATTTGCGTGAAGCGCGTGACTGGCCAGCCGCGCCGGTCCTTACCCTTCTCGCTCGCCTCGTGGACTATTTCACAAACACCTTTTCCCGTTGAATCTTTTCCTGCAATTTCAAGAGGCCGTCGAGTAAGGCTTCCGGACGGGGCGGGCATCCCGGTACATAGACATCGACGGGAATAATCTGATCGACGCCCTGGACCACGGCGTAACTGTTGTAGTGGTTACCAGAGGTCGCGCAGGAGCCCATGGAAATGACGTAGCGCGGCTCCGGCATCTGGTCATAGATGCGGCGGATCACTGGGGCCATTTTGCGAGTTACGGTGCCGGCGATGATCATGAGGTCCGACTGCCGCGGCGAGGCTCGGAAGACCCCTGCGCCGAACCGGTCCAAGTCGTAGCGCGACGACACGCTCGCAATCATTTCGATGGCGCAGCAGGCAAGGCCGAAGGTCATCGGCCATAAAGCCGACTTCCGCGACCAATTCACGACCGCATCCAGATTGGTCGTCAGGATATTCGCCTCAAACTGTCGCTCGAGAAAGCTCATCGTTTATTATTTCTCTCTCTCTCTACGCATCGCTTGGAACGGGTGGCCTGGGCGGCTCCTATTGCGCGCATCGAGGAAGCGCATTGCCACCGTGCGCGTGCAACGAGTACCGTAGTCGGCCAGATTTCCCATCCATTCTAGTCCCATTCGAGCGCCCCTTTCTTCCAGGCGTACCAGAATCCGACCAAGAGGATGCCAATAAACACGAGCATCTCGACGAGTCCCAGGAGGCCGAGGGACTGATATCGGACAGCCCAGGGGATTAGGAAAATAATCTCGATATCAAAAATGACGAACAGCATGGCGATGACGTAGTAGCGCATCGGAAACTGGATACGTGCGTCAGAAAACAGCGGGCTGCCGCTCTCATAGGGGGCCAGCTTGGCTCGATAGGGACGGCTCGGCCTGACGAACCAGCCGGCGCCAAGCGTCACCACACCGAAGACAATGGCAATACCGATAAAGAGGAGAATCGGTATGTAATTCCCTGGGATGGTGGTATTGCCCATATGCGTTACGCCTGCAGACTAGGGGTGAGGGGTGAGCGGCTAGCGGCAAGAGTCTGACCCATCCCTTCGTGCATCTCATCTTGTTCTGGGCTCGTCGTCAACGCCACGCCGAAAAAGGGCTTAAACTTTAAGCCATTGAGATCCGGCCGTTCGACCCCTCGATGTTGCACGAGGATCTTAAAGGTCCGTCCCATCCCCTCCGGTTTAAGAAGATGGATGGCTGCGCCGAACTCCGGACTCTCTGGATCGAGTTCTCCAATCATCTCTTCTACGCCAAGCCCCATGAGAAAACTCATCTGATTAGTAAAGCCGGTGACGGTTAAGCCGGCTGTTGCGCCGACGGTAGCCAGACCGGTGAAGTCTACATGCGCCGTCATGTCTTGCTGTCCAATCCGCTCATAGGGCACGTCGCCAGTTAGTTGCTGGTGGTAGCAGAGGAAGGTGCCGTTCGTCCGTTCTGGCCCGTATAGATCTTGTGCGGTGTGGCCATAGTCAATGGTCAGCACGAATCCGCGATCAATCCGCTGGGCGACTTGTTCCATCCATTCCAGAGCGAGGAGGTTCAGTTCGGTTTTGTATCCCTCCGGCCAGGCTTGGTTGAGCCGCTGGAGATAGTGGCCGAGCGCAGGGGTGGAGAGGGGCCTCCGGCATTCTTCAAAGCGTCCATTTCGATAGTCGACGAAGAGTTCTTGCGCCTGCCCGTCAGCTATTTGAATGCGATGAACGGGAAAGGCATCTATGAGTTCATTGCTGAAAAACAGACCGGTCACGCTCTGGGAGGCGAGGGCATCCAACCCTTCGACCCAAGTCACAAGCCCTGGCTGATTCAGCCAAGGAGCCAGGTTCTGTCTCTGGAGTGCCTGCATGGCGGGGCTCCGTTCGATCAGCACATAGCGCACTCGCGAGGCGAAGTCGTCCTGCCTGGCATGGATCGCCACGAGGCAATCTCTGGCGAGCAGACCCTTGCCCGCACCCATTTCGATGATTGTGAAGGGGATGGGGTGGCCCAATAATTCGTCCATTTGCCTGGCCTGCATGGCAATGGCACGGCCGAGAATCGGATGCACATCGGAGCTGGTGTAGAAATCCCCGCTCCAGCCGATGCGTTCAGCCTTCACCTCGTCCGGTTGGCGCATGTAATAGCCATATTGGGGATGGTAGAGGGCCAGTTCCATGAAACGGACAAAGGGAATCGGTCCGTTTTGGGCGATCTCTGACGTAATGGCAGCGACGAGTTCAGGATGCCCTAACGACACAAACCACTCCTTCGTCTCTGTATAGATAGCTCAAACCAGCCCGAGAAAATGGGCAGCCTTTGCCTGAATCTCAGGGAGGGGGGAAGTGCTGTAGATTAACGTTCCAGCCGCCGCTAAGTCAAGGCGAAGCACATTGGAAACTCAGGCAAATCTGGTTGTTTCAGATGCAACAGAATGGAGGCTGATGCTCTGCGGTGCTCGCGCAACGGGCGGCCTCGGAAGGGTGGCGGAGGAGGACGTGGCCAGGTGCCCTTCTTGCTCCACGGGCCTAGGAGAAAATCCCTATTCCCTGGTGCGCTGAGGCGCCTCGCGGACTTTACTGGTAAAGCAGGGATCCACGGAGATTCTCCTGGGGCGGAAAGCTGGAACTGGCCGAGGTTTTGTGGCTCCTATCGCAGTCCATGGAGTCCCGGAAGGTTCCCACCCAGAAGAATCCGGAGGGGTCGCTTCGGAGGTAGGGGAGCGAGAGCGTCAGCGTCGCGTTCTCACACGCCGTGGCATTTCTTGTACTTCTTACCGGATCCGCAATGGCAGGGATCGTTGCGGCCGACCTTATTATCACTCCGTTGAACCGGTTGCGAGGCGATTGGTTCGTCTCCGCGATTGAGGATGAGCGCTGGTTGGAGGCGTGAGATGATTGGCGGCGGCTGGGGGACTGGGTGCCCTTCGTTCCGGGCTGCCTGCACATGGAAGAGCCGGTCGAGCGCGTCGGCTTTGACCCGTTCCATCATACCGGCAAAGAGATCGTAGCCTTCGCGCTTGTACTCGATAAGCGGATCTTTCTGCCCGTAGCCGCGCAGGCCGATCCCATCGCGCAGGTGGTCCATCACGAGCAGGTGGTCTTTCCAGTGGTGGTCGATGACTTGGAGCATGAAATTCTTTTCCAGGAAGCGCATCAGGTCCGAGCCCAGCTCCTGTTCTCTCTTGTCGTAGGCGTCGCGCACCTGTGTTCGCAGGTCTTCGAGCAAGGCGTCGCGACCCATGGTGCGAAGTGATGCGGCCTCGTCGTCCTTGCCCTGGATAAGGTCGCGCGCGAACTGGCTATGCATGAGCTCCGCGAGCCCTTTGATGTCCCATTCTTCCGAGTATTGTTCCGCGGGGCAATAGATGTTGAGGGCGGAGTTTACCAGGCCGTCCATCATGTCACACAGGTCGTCTTTCAGATTCGTCCCGCCCAAGACGGCGCGTCGGTGCTGGTAAATCACTTCGCGCTGTTTGTTCATGACGTCGTCGTATTCCAGCAGTTGTTTCCGGATTTCGAAGTTGTGGGCCTCGACCTTTTTCTGCGCGTTGGCGATGGCTCTGGTGACCATGCCATGCTCGATCGGGACCCCTTCGTCCATGCCGAGCTTGAGCATCAGTTGGGAGACCCGCTCGGAGGCGAAAATCCGCATGAGGTCGTCTTCTAGCGACAGGTAGAAGCGTGATGAGCCGGGGTCGCCTTGGCGGCCGGCGCGGCCACGAAGCTGGTTGTCGATGCGGCGGCTTTCGTGGCGCTCCGTTCCGAGGATATGGAGTCCACCGGCCTCTATGACCGCCCGTTTGTCCTGTTCGCAGTCGGATCGGATCTCTTTGAAGAGTTCCTGCCTGCGGGTATCGGGCATATTCTCTTCTCGGTACAGGATCTGTTTGAACATGAAGTCGGGGTTGCCGCCGAGGAGAATGTCGGTGCCGCGGCCCGCCATATTCGTGGCGATGGTGACGGCGCCCTTGCGACCGGCCTGAGCGATGATTTCGGCTTCTCGCTCATGCTGCTTGGCGTTGAGGACGTTGTGTTTGACGCCGTTCCGACTCAAGAAGCCGGCGAGCCGCTCCGATTTTTCGATGGAAATCGTGCCGACTAGGACGGGCTGGCCGCGCTGGTGGCAATCTTTGATGTCCTCGACGATTGCGGCAAACTTTTCTTTCTCGGTTCGATAAACAACGTCGGCGTAATCCAGCCGGATCATATTGCGATTGGTCGGGACCACGTTGACGTCGAGGTTGTAGATCTTGGCGAACTCCGCCGCCTCCGTGTCCGCCGTGCCGGTCATGCCGCCGAGTTTTTTGTACATCCGGAAATAGTTTTGGAAGGTGACTGAAGCCAGCGTTTGATTCTCGTTGGCGATCTTCACGCCTTCTTTGGCTTCGACAGCCTGGTGCAGACCGTCACTCCAGCGGCGGCCCGGCATGAGCCGCCCCGTGAATTCGTCCACGATGATGACCTCGCCGTCCTTGACGACATAGTCTACATCCCGTCTGTAGAGGGCATAGGCCTGGAGCGCCTTGACGACGTGATGGACGAGATCCATATGGTCGGGGTCGTAGAGGTTGTCCACGCCCAGCAGTTTCTCGACTCGGACGTTGCCCTCTTCGGTCAGTGAGGCGGTTTTTGTCTTTTCCTCGACCGTGTAGTCGTGTTCCGGCTTCAACTGCGGGATGATCGCATTGGTCCGGTAGTAAAGATCAGTCGTTTCGTCCGTCGGACCGGAGATGATCAAGGGTGTGCGGGCCTCGTCAATGAGGATGCTGTCGACTTCATCCACGATGGCGAAATGCAGCTCGCGCTGGACGCATTGAGCCAAGTCGGTGACGATTAGGTTGTCGCGGAGGTAATCGAACCCGTACTCGTTGTTGGTCCCGTAGGTGATGTCAGCGCGATAGGCCTCGGGTCTTGTGCAGGGGCGGAGCGACTGGAGCCGCTTATCGGCGGCCTCATAGGTTGGATCATAGAGAAAGGACGCATCGTGCTGGATGATGCCTACTGAGAGTCCTAGCGCGTGGTAGAGTATGCTCATCCATTGGGCATCGCGCTTGGCGAGGTAGTCGTTCACAGTGATGAGGTGCACGCCCTTTCCTTCGAGGGCATTCAGGTAGACCGGCAGTGTGGCCACCAGGGTTTTCCCTTCGCCGGTTTTCATTTCGGAGATGCGGCCTCGGTGCAGGATGATGCCGCCGATCAACTGCACATCGAAATGGCGCATGCTCAGCTTGCGGTGGGACATCTCGCGACAGACGGCGAAGGCCTCCGGGAGGATGTCGTCCAGCCTTTCGCCGGCTGCTAGGCGTTGCTTGAACTCCTGGGTCTTGCCCGCGAGGGCCTGATCGGAGAGCGGCGTGAGGCTGGACTCCAGGCCATTGATCTGCGTGACAATCGGGCGGATCGCGTTGATTTCGCGATCATTTTTGCTACCGAAGATCAGATTCAGTAATTGCGTAACCATAGTACTCTTGTGTGAAACGGACGCCGATATCCTAAAAACGAATCAGGGGAGTATACAGTATCTTTTCCGTGAATCCTATAATAAGCGATCGGTATTGCGTCGGGTCTTCGGGTTGACAGGCCCAGAGGCAGTTTATTAGTATTCGGGCCGACAGTCAGTCGCAGGCTTACGAATTATCCATTTTTCCCACCACGCTCGTTCCCTGTGGTCCTCCGGTTTGCTAGCATCCATTTGATTTAATTCCCCCGTATGTCAGCCTGCTCGTACGAAGAGGGCGTAGCCGTGGTCAGCTCATAGGGGAGCGTTAAACGTCTTGGGATTTTTCTCATCGTGTGGAGCGACGGGTCATGAATAGTTCCTACAGAAAATGGAGTGTTATCCGGCAGAGTCTGGTGCTCGCAGTGGCGGCAGTTGCGCTCGCGCTCGCGAGTGGGGCGGCTTGGAGCATGGGATCGCGCGTGCCTGTGGTGGGTACGCCGGTGGAAGACTTTGAACTGGTTGATTTGAGCGGAACCACACAACGCCTTAGCCAGTATCGCGGCAAGATCGTATTGCTAAATTTCTGGGCAACCTGGTGCAAGCCCTGCACGATTGAAATGCCGGCCATGCAAGCCAGTTTCAACAAGCTCCAAGATATAGGCTTCGTGGTGCTGGCGATCAATGAGTTGGAAGATGAAGTGAAAGTGCGGGCGCACGTTACGCAGAACGGCCATACGTTTCCGGTCCTCATGGACCGCGACAACAAAGTCGCCAACCAGTTCGGGGTGTTCGGGCTACCCGTCAGTGTGTTTGTCGATCCGCAGGGCGTCATCCGGGAGTATATCAAGGGCGGATTGCTGACTGAACAGATGATCAGTGATGTCGTCGCACGAATCCAGAAGCAGGAGCCGGTGAAAGCCGCGTTACTCCGGTAAGAATTGATGAAGGCGACGGCGCAACGATGGGCCCTCAGGGTATTGGCTGCATGGGTGCTGCTGAGCGCCGCGACCCATGCAACCTCGCTCTGTTCGTCGCTCTGCGCGGCTGGACAGACGGCTGAAGGCACGGCTTCGCCGGTGCTGGTCGTCGTCGAATCCATTTCACGCACGGTCCCGCAGGCATATCGCGCCCTCGCGCTCGCTCCTGTGTTATCGAGTGTTTTTCGTGGTCCTTCGTCCCTCATCGTTTCTTGCTAATCATTCAAGTCACAGGCCGCGCATGTCGCTGGTTCTGCCGGATGCGGTGGACCGGGACGATGCATCTCTGTTAATGTGGATATCGTAGGTATAGGTTTTACGGAAGGCATGTTATTCAAGTTGCAGTCTTTCAACCAAGGCAGGTTGAGTCTATGGATTCTAATGCTGGGCCTAGCGCTGATCAGCCCAGCGCCATCGCTGGGTTCCTGTGGTTCGGTGAGCTGTTTTGTCACCATCGGGTCACAGCAGCAGGTGCCGCAGCAGGGGTTGTTGACTACGAACTTTATCTATAGCTATACGCCGATGACCCTGCCGAGCGGGAGCGGCGGCCACATCGCTGAAGTGAATCAAACGACTCGCCGGATTATTAACGCTCACCATCGAGAGCTTTCGACCATAACCAATAGCGCTACGTTTGACGCGAATTACGGGATTATAGACCGGCTGGGTCTTCAGCTCACGGTGCCCTACCTCCAGCGAAACCATGAGCATCACCATTGGGATAACAACGCCGATGGGGCCCTCAGTCAGTTTGCCGACAAGGGGATCGGCGATGTGCGCGTGACGGCGAAGTACAATGTGTTGCCATCGCTCCGCAACATGCTGGTGCTGGGATTAGGGGTCGATCTCCCGACCGGAGATCATAATCAAATCGACCGGCAGGGTAATCTGCTCGAGCCGTCTGGGCAGCTCGGTCGCGGGCAGCCCGGGCTCATCGGGTCAGCCTATCAAGCGTATGAGTTGATTCCCCATCGGCTGAATCAGTTTACCTACGTCAGCTATCGACGCACATTTCGGGACAACGAGGGCTACAAATTCGGTGACGAATATATTCTGAACGCCGGGTTCAATGTGGTCCCTGCCGACGCGTTCTCGTGGCTCACGGTGACCGCGCAGCTGAACTATCGCTACCTCAGTCGTGACACCATGGAAGCACGCCTGACGTCAACAGGTCCCATCGGGCTTCAGTCCGTTCCCAATTCAGGGTCGTCTTGGTTGGGGGCTGCGCCGGGCGTACTCGTGAGCTTTGCCGATACCTGGCAGGCCTACTTCTTTGGGCAGATCCCGCTGGTGCGTGACGCCAATAACAATTTCGCGCAAGCGACGAGCTATACCTTTGGCGTCACCAAGTTCTTCCAGCTTGGCGGGCAGAGCGGAGGGTAGTCCCCAGTAGGTGCATTGATGTGAATGATCGTTCTGCAGGAGGGGGCGTGAGCCGTTTCGATCTCACGTTAGTACGTGCGTCATTGATTTCACGGTCGCTGCCGTCTATAGTTTACTCGACTGTTGCGGGTGTCGAAAAGAAAGGCGCCGACTGACCGTGAATCGTCTCCTCCAGCAGATGGCTGCTTTGTTGGTTGCCTTATGCCAGGCCGTGGCGTTTCCTCTTGTTCGGGTGGCGGCTGAGAGCCCGGATGCGGCGCCGCGACTCCACGAGCGCGGTACCGCGCTCCTCCAAAAAGACAACTTGGCTGCGGCGTCCGAGGCTGCGAGAAAAGCCGTCGAGCTCAACCCCTCTTCCGCTGAAGCCTATCACCGGCTTGGCCTCATCTATTTTCAAGAGAAGAAATCGGCTCAGGCAGTCGAGGCCTTCACCCGTGCACTCAAGCTGAAGCCAGCCTACCCTGATGCCTTGAACGATCTGGCTGAAGGGTATTTGGCGCAGGGGAAGTCTGCAGACGCGGAGCAGATGCTGAAGCGGGCCATCGAGGTAGACTCCAAGCACGATGATTCCTACATCGATTTGGCGAAGCTCTATGTAGGCCGGCATGATGTGGTGGCCGCGGTAAAAATCTATCAGAGTCTGCTGGCCTTTCGTTCTACCCATCCTGACGCGCTCTTTGGACTGGCGATACTGCGTGAGGGCCAGGGGGAGAGCAAGGCGGCTCACGATTTGTTGATGCGGCTGACGAAGGCGAATCCCAAACATGCTGATGCCTGGTATCACATTGGGCGCTTAGCGGAGCAGGGGAACGATTTGCTCACAGCAGCCTATGCCTATAAACAAGCCGTTGCAGCCAAGCCGGATCTGGTTGATGCCCACTATAATTTGGGATTCATTCTGCGGAGCCAGGGTAAGCCGACCGATGGGGAGCGGGAATTTCTGGAGGTCTTGCGGTACCGTCCCGAGTATGCCGAGGCCCACATGAATTTAGGCGTGATCTATACGGGGCTGAATCGGCTTGAAGAGGCGGAGCAGTCCTATGAGCGAGCCGTCGAGTTGAAGCCTGACTATGCGGAGGCCCATTACAACTTGGGAGTTTTCTATGAGCTGCATCGGAAAGACTTAGCCAAAGCGTTGGCGCAGTATCACAAGTACCGGAGCCTCGGCGGGCGCGACGATCGTGTGGAGCGTATCATTGGGCAGGAAAGTCGATGATACGTTCAGTGTTGTAATGGGCTGATGGTCGCAGTGATCATGGACGACAGCGTGATCGCCTCGGAGCCTGGCTGGTGCCCGAGGCGGTGCTGTTTTTAGCGGGTGCCCACGGGTCTCGCAGAGACTATTTTTTCGGCACATTGGCTAGCATGAGTGGACATGTTCATCTAGGAAAGGAGCTGTGAATGGTGACGAGAGAGGTGGCGCAATGGGCCTTGGCAGGATGGGCGGTGATAGGGATCGTGGCCTTGTGGGGCTCGCCAGCGACCGCGGCATCCCCCGAATTGAAGGGCAAGTTCGAGATTCTACAGGGCGAAGTGTCTACGCATACGCCAGGTAAGGTGAAGTTGATCGAGTTCGCCGACTTCTACTGTCCCCATTGTCACCGGTTCGACGGGGAAGGCTTAGCCCTGCTGGAAAAAGAGTTTGGGAACAAGCTTGAGTCGACGATGGTGGGATTCCCGGTGATTTCCGGGAAATTACCGACCCCCTTTGATATGTATGAGCAGGCGAAGATGATGGGCAAGGGGAAGGCAATGAAAGCGGTCCTCTTTCGCACCATCCATAAAGACAAGATCACTGGCGTGCTAGATCGCTCGTTGCGGGAAGTCTTAATCAAGGAAGTCGGGCTCGACCTGAAAGCCTTTGAAGCGGGGATGGCCAGCGGGAAGCCGGCTCAGTTATTCGAAGACGGACGCAAGTGGGGCGAACGTATCAAGGTGCAGCAGACCCCGACCGTGCTTCTCGATGGCAATATTAAGACGGAAACGATCGATCCCGAGAATATCAGGCTGATCATCCAGAGCATTCTGGATGGCGATAAGAAAAAGTGATTGGTCATGAGTGAGCAGTGATGCGTAGGGCGTAGAACTACTCACCCCCTAGCACCCGTCACGCATCACAGGATGGTTATGGCGCTTGATCCAATCTGCGGGATGACGGTTGATCCAGCCAGGGCAGCTGGCCATCACGACCATCAGGGCCAACGCTATTACTTTTGCGGCCTCTCCTGCTTGGAACGATTCAAGGCCGATCCGGAGTTGGCGTTGCGGCCACGGCCAGTCGGCGCTACGAACCCGATCCCCAGAACGCCTCTTCCGATGATGCCGCAAGCTCCGACCCTGGCAGGCGCTATTGATCCCGTCTGCGGGATGACGGTGCAGCCGGCCACGGCTGCTGGGGCCTCTGAGTATCAGGGGCAGACTTACTACTTCTGTGCCACGAGTTGCCTTACCAAGTTTCGGGCAGACCCGATCTATTATCTAACACCTCCTGAACAGCGTGTGCCGCGTGCGACGCCGGTCCCAATCGGTGGAACGGTCGAGTACATCTGTCCGATGGACCCAGAGGTGCTTGAGACCCAATCGGGGGCCTGTCGGATTTGCGGGATGGCGCTGGAGCCTAAAGTCGTCTTGCTCGAAGAAGAACGGAATACCGAGCTGGAGGAGATGAGTCGGCGGTTTTGGATCTGCCTTGGGCCTGCCTTCGTCGTTATGTTCTTAGCTATGGCCGAGATGATTCCCGGTCTGTCGCTGCCACAGGTTCTCACCAGTCCGGTGAAGCACGGGGTGCAATGGCTGTTGGCAACACCGGTCGTGCTTTGGGGTGGCTGGCCATTTTTCCAGCGAGGCTGGATCTCGGTAGTGAACCGGGCTCCCAACATGTTCACGCTCATTGCCATTGGAACGGGCGCTGCCTATGGCTACAGCTCGGTGGCCACTGTGGCGCCGACGTGGTTTCCCGCTTCCTTTCGGCTGCATGACGGGTCGCTCGCGGTCTATTTTGAAGCGGCTGCCATGATTACGGTGCTCGTCTTGCTCGGGCAGGTGCTTGAGCTGCGAGCCAGGAGCCAGACGAGCTCTGCGATTCGCGCGTTGCTCCGGCTTGCGCCAAAGACTGCCAGGCTCATGAAGCCGGATGGGCAGGAAGAAGATGTCTTACTTGAACAGATTCAGGTGGGCCATCGACTGCGCGTCAGGCCGGGAGAACGCGTGCCGGTCGATGGGATGGTTCAGGAAGGGTTGACGTCTGTCGATGAATCCATGGTCACAGGTGAATCGATCCCAGTCGAAAAAATGATTGGGGATCCGGTGACCGGCGGGACCATCAATGGGACTGGCGGAATAGTGATGGTGGCCGAACGGGTCGGGCGAGATACGATGCTCGCCAGGATTGTGCAGATGGTTAGCGAGGCGCAGCGGAGCCGGGCGCCAATCCAGCGCATTGCGGATGTGACGGCAGCGTATTTTGTCCCGCTGGTTGTAGCGGCCTCGGTGATCACGGCAGTTGCCTGGGCGATTTGGGGGCCGGAGCCGAAGCTCGCCTATGCGTTGGTCAATGCCGTGGCGGTGCTGATTATTGCCTGCCCTTGCGCGTTGGGGTTAGCAACGCCGATGTCAATTATGGTGGGAACTGGGCGTGGTGCCACGGCCGGTGTCTTGGTCAAGAAGGCGGAGGCGTTGGAGATTTTCGGTCAGGTGGATACCCTTGTAATCGATAAGACCGGGACCCTGACGGAGGGCAAACCGAAACTACTGTCGGTCCATGCCCTGGCGCCCTGGTCAGAAGCCGAGCTGCTGCGGCTCGCTGCAAGTCTCGAGCGGAGCAGTGAGCATCCGCTGGCAGCGGCCGTGGCCGCAGGAGCGGAAGGGCGAGGAATTGCGATTGTACCGGTCGAGGGGTTTCGTTCGATGACGGGGAAGGGTGTAACTGGGACGGTGGACGGCCATCGCCTCGCCATTGGAACGGTGACATTTTTACGGGATGACATCGGTCTGTCCGGCCAGAGCCTCACTCAGCTGGACGGGGATGCGGTTGCGCTGCGCCATGACGGGCAGACGGTTCTGTTTGTGGCGATCGATGAGCAGGCTGCCGGCATTCTTGGTGTGGCAGATCCGATCAAAGTGTCCACTCACGCCGCCGTGCAGGGACTGAAAGCCGAAGGGATTCGTATCGTGATGCTGACAGGGGATCATCATGATACGGCACAGGCAGTGGCCCGGCAACTTGGTATTAACGAGGTCTTGGCGGATGTCCTGCCGAACCAAAAAGGTCAGATCATTGCCCGCTTTAAGTCGCAGGGCCGTGTCGTGGCGATGGCAGGAGACGGCGTCAACGATGCGCCCGCCTTGGCCTTGGCGGATGTCGGAATTGCGATGGGAACCGGAGCGGACACGGCCATCGAGAGCGCGGGGATGACGCTGGTGAAGGGGGATCTGCGGGGACTGCTCCGTGCACGGAGACTGAGCCAGGCCACGATGCGGAACATCCGGCAAAATCTCCTCTTTGCGTTTCTCTATAACGTGATTGGGATCCCGGTTGCGGCGGGCGTGCTTTATCCGGTCTGGGGCATCCTTTTGAGCCCCATGATCGCCAGTGCTGCTATGACGTTCAGTTCCGTGTCTGTCATCTCGAACGCCCTCCGGTTGCGCCATGTGGAGTTGTAAGGACGCCTTCGACTGATGCATGCTAGGCTATCGTCGTTTGCTGCTGATCGAGTGAGACTACTTTAATGAAGGATCATGGCATGGTTCGAGCAAGTTTTCTTTTGCGAATGATGATCGGGCTCTGTGTGGGGAGTTTGGGCGTGACAGGGACTGCGCTGGCCGGTGCCCATGCCATCCCTGTGGCGAGCGGAGGCGAGTTTCAGGTGCAGGTCAAGGCGACTGCGATGAAAGTGACTCCCGCAGTCGTCAGCATCGGGTCAACGGTGATCGTACGGGAGCAAGCGTTCAGTGACGAAGGACTTCCATTCGGTCTGTTCAAGGACGCCCCGCTTCGCCGTCAATATGGCCAGGGCTCCGGCGTGATTGTGTCGCCAGATGGATACATTCTGACGAACAACCATGTCATTGCCGATGCGGTCGATGTGGACGTGATTCTTGCCGACCGGCGACAATATAAAGGACGCGTGGTGGCCACCGATCCAAAGACGGACGTGGCCGTCGTGAAAATTCAGGCGACCAATCTCCCAACGGTGATCTGGGGGGATTCAAGCACGCTCGCCGTTGGTGAGTTTGTACTCGCGATCGGAAATCCATTGGGGTTGAGTCGCAGTGTGACGTTCGGTATTGTCAGTGCTGTTGGTCGCGCTGATGTCGGAGTCGCTGACTTCGAAGACTTCATTCAGACCGATGCGCCCATCAATCCGGGCAATTCGGGCGGAGCCTTGGTGACTCTCAACGGAGAGTTGGTAGGGATTAATACCGCCATTGCCAGTCCGACTGGCGGGAGCGTCGGCGTGGGCTTTGCCATCCCGAGCAATATGGCCAAGGCGGCCATGCAGAGCCTGCTGAAGACTGGGCGTGTGGTCCGCGGATTTCTTGGCGCCTCGACGCAGGATGTCACGCCGCTGCTCGGTAAGATTTTTCGCTTGCCGGGTGTGAAGGGTGCAATCGTGACTGATGTGCAGGCTAAGGGGTCGGCGGAGAAAGCTGGTCTCAAGCGCGGCGATGTGGTGGTGCAATTCGATGGGCATGACGTGATGGACAGCGGACATCTCCGGAACCTCGTGGCGGCTTCGACGATCGGGAGTAAGCATCGGCTGGATTTTCTGCGCGAGAGTAAGCCGTATCAGGCTGATCTGGCGGTGCAGGAGGCGCCGCGTGAACGGATTAAGAAGAGCCGGGCCCCATTGGCAGTAGTCGCCACGGTGCATCCTCTCGCCGGCGTTGTCTTCGACGATGTGACCGTGCCGCTGGCTCGGCAGATGGATCTTGCGGTCACCAGCGGGGTAGTGGTGACCGATATTGCGGAAGGCAGTCTGGCGGAATCGTCCGGCCTTCAGCCTGGCGATGTGGTGCTAGAGCTCAATCGTCAGCCTCTTTCTAGCTTCGCCGTGTTTCAGCGATTGGCCGATCCAATGAAACCTTCCGATCTTGCGCTCCTGCTGGTTAATCGGCAGGGGAGCGTCCTTTACATTCCAATTCAATCAGAATAGCCGTGGGCTTGCGGCCAGGCCTGCAGTCTTGTTGGAAGATCGTTTTGAGCGGTCTATAGTGAGCCCTATGGTGCCAGGGGGCAAAATTCTTCCACAGAGCTATTTCACTCGCCCAACGGTCACGGTGGCGCGCTCGCTCATCGGGAAGTATCTCGTGCGGGTCAGCCGAGGGCGTCGATTTGAGGGGAAGATCGTTGAAGTGGAGGCCTATGTTGGGCCGGAGGATAAGGCCTGCCATGCCTCGAAAGGGAGAACGCTGCGGACGGATGTGATGTTCGGTCCAGAAGGGATCGCTTACGTCTATCTTATCTACGGGATGTACCATTGCTTGAACGTTGTAACGGAGCGTGTGGGGTTTCCTTCAGCCGTTTTAATTAGGGCGATTGTACTCGATGGGGAGCTGATCGATGGACCGGGGAAGCTCTGCCGCGCCCTGCAGATCGATCGCCGCCTCAATCGTGCAGACCTCACGTCCGGAGAATCTCTCTGGTTTGAGGATCGAGGCGAGGCAGTGGGGCGTGGATCGGTCGAGGTCCACCCACGAGTGGGCGTCGATTATGCTGGTGAGTGGGCGAAGAAACCCTGGCGATTTCGGCTGCGGATGGTTCCGGTCTCTCCGCGGGCCCGGCGCCCAAAAAAACACGGGGGCGCCAGATAAATCCGGCGCCCCCCGATAGGTCTTTTGCGGAACGGCTCAACTAATCGATTTTGCGATCGGGGCCAATCTTCGTGGCAGACGTGACCGGGGGCGCGATCTGGATCTGCGGACCCTGGACTTTCGGAAGACGGCCCGCGCCCTGTCCTTCGATGATCCGTGCATTGTTAGAGTTGGTCAGGCTCTGCTTGCCGTGCTTGATAGAATTCGCGGACTTTTGCAACGTGGCTTCCCCACGTGCATCGCTCTGGCCTGGATCGTTGGCGGTTGGCTGTCCCGTCACAGGGCTCCCGCTGTTCTTCATTGGATAGCCTTCGTGCTTGGGGAGGAGCGAGGGATTTGCCGAGGCCATCGACAGGGCAAATAGGACACCGGAGACAGTCGCGACAGTACCGATTACGATCTTCATACGCCTACTCCTTTGAATAATGGTGGCTAGAGAAAATACAGTTTTTAGCGATAAGTTCAAGTCAGGTTGGCGGGATCATAGCGAGGGGGGGCGGGTCTGTCAAGGACGAAGCGATCGTCCCCATAAGCGGCACAGTAGGCGAGCATTCCCCCACAGGATGTGTAAAAAGCCATCTCTTTACCTTTGGCAGGCCAACCCCGGCGCGCTAAGACGCGCCGTTCCAGGGGTAAGGCTGTAGCGCTGAGCTGCCACGCGTTTGACCGTTTACGTTTAACTGGCTTGGAGAAGGATGCGAGCGGAAATGGGATGTTAGGCTCAGCGGCGTGATGGCGGCCGGCGGCCGCGCCCTCGATAGGACGGACCACGGCTGAGACCCGGGAGCCGGATGGTGACGGTGGTGCCTTCGCCTGGCGCGCTGCCGATGCCAATCGAGCCGCCATGCTCTTCGATGATTTTCTTGACCGTGGCGAGACCTAGGCCTGTACCGGCCCGCTTCGTGGTAAAGAATGGCTCAAACACGTTGTCGACGATTTCTGCCGGAATGGGTGCCCCGTCGTTTTTGATCAGAATCTGATCTTCCACGCCACGCCCCGCGCGATGCTGGGTGACCTGGATATGGAGATGTCCCCCTGGGCTCATCGCCTCGCCGGCATTCTTGAAAATACTCAAAAAAACCTGCTGGAGTTTGGATTCGTCGCCCCGGACTGGCGCGATCATCGTGGCATAGTCCTTGGTCACCTGGATCCTGGTGACTTCAAGGTCGGTCGCGATCACCGTGAGCGCGCTTTCGATCACTTCGGGGATACGGAGGAGTCGTCGGTTCAGTTCGAGCGGTTTGGCAAAGTCTAAAATCTCGTTCAGAATGGCTTCGACACGGATTAAATCGCGCATCGCGTTCTCGACGCGTGTCTGGGGGTCAAAGTCGAGGATGCTTTCACCCGTGATTTCTTGTAGTTGGGCGCGGATCGAGGCGAGGGGCTCCCTCACTTCCGTCGCAAGGAACATGCTGAACTCGCCGACGGCGGCTTGCCGCTCTTGCTTTCTGATGATGGGCTCGGAAGGGCCCGGAGCTGCGACCTCTCCCGGTGCGCCTTCGTGGCTAGTGGCCTGGAGTTGGCCGGTCGGTGCTGATACCGATGCCTGGATGACTTCTGTAATCTTGACGATGATCGGTTCAAGGGTTCGGGCATCCGTCTGTTGGTATCGACCGGCTTCTTTCGAGGACAGCGTAATGGTACCGCCTACTTGTCCCCGGACGAAAAAGGGTACGACGAGCGCGGAGAGCAGCCGGTCCTTGAACAGATATTTGTGATCGAGAAACCGCCCCTGCGTAGAGGCAAGATCGTGATCGACGCGAGGTTTGCGATGGCGGACCACCCAGCCTGAGGCAGAGCTGTCGAGCGTGAGACGGTGGCCCGGCTTTAGATCTTTTTTTGTATCCTTCTGCTCACTCTTCAGATCGCCAGCCATGCCCAGAACTTCGACATTGCCTGCGATGGGATCGTAATGGCAGGCCCAAATGCGATCGTAGGCGACGTACTGGTTGGCATCCGTTAGCGCAGCGATAATTTTTTCTTGGAGCTCCGGTGTAACCTGCGACACCGGTGTCGCAAAGAGTTCTGCAGGCGAGCGTGGCGGAGGGACCGGCTCGTGTGCGACAAACGGACGGCTCAGCACAACATTCATATCGAACAGGCCGTCGCGTTCCAGTGCTTTCGTGACCTCCTCACTGGCCTGCTCCATCAAGCTCTTCTCTTTTTTCGCAAATGCAGCGCTTTCCTTACGTCCGATGACGAGGAAGCCGTACGTTTTATTCCGATACCGGAGGGACACAGCGAGCATCGATTTCGCGCTTGGCGTAATCAAACGAAGACGTAGGGTGCGCCCATCCTCCTGAGTGTTTGAGGCCAAGGTGGCCACGACGGCGGGAGCCGAGAGTGTCCGAAGGATCGCTTGTGTATCGCGCGGGGTGAAGCCCCGTGTGGCATGGCTGACCAACGGGCCATGGTCCCGGTAGAATACGGCGGCGAGGGCGGCATCGACCGGCAAATCGTTCAGTACGGACGTCAAGGTCCGCTGAAGATGCGTTGTGGGAATTGGGCTGCTGTGCGGATCTGTGGGTGTCATTCGTGCGTTTGGGTGACCACGCGCGGATTGTAACAATGCGCGCGTGGCAATTCAATGAAAAGGATGGGCTTGTTATTCGTCTGGGTTGATGATTTTAGGTGGACGTTGTTGGGGGAGGGACTGCGGCTCCAATTGGCCTGGCCCACCGGTCCAAGCGTTGAGGATCATGGTAACCAGACTGATGACGACGGCGCCGCCGACGGCCGGCCAAAATCCTGTGACGGTGAATCCCTTGACGAGATAGGCGGTGAATTCGAGGAGGAGGGCATTGACCACAATGAGAAAGAGTCCCAGCGAGAGGACGATCAAGGGCAGGGTTAGCACAAAGAGAATGGGTCGGACGAGAAGATTGAGGAACATGAGCACAACGATGGCGGCGATTCCGGCAGGGATCGAGTCGACCTCAATGCCTGGGACGGTCATGACGGCCAGGAAGACCGCGATCCCCGTGACCAGCACGCGGGTGGTCACGGCCTGAAACCCGCCCCCAAAGAGGTAGTTATGAATTTCTCGCGTTAGATGAATGGTTGGCATAGATCACTTTGCTTGAGTGGGCCCCGGTTGTGTCGAGCTTGGCATACTCTTGCCTGACGCGTAATGGACTTCGGTTGCGGTCAGGATCGTGTCGTCCTTGGTCACGTCGATGACGACGCGATCTCCCACCGAAGGCATCTTGGTGTTTCTCGGGTTGCTCTTTTCTTTGAACCGAGTCTGTTTGTTGACGCGCACGTCCACGGTCTGGCCTTTGGGCATCTTGATGGTGAGGTGGACCGCGTCGACGGCTGTTACTGTGCCAAGCACATGTTGTTTAGTCCCATGGGCAAAGGCGGTGGCGGCCATCAGACACAGGGCGCAAGCGAGTAGGCTTGGGTACATCATGATCAATCCGTCTTTTTTCATGCAAGCGATCGTTCAGTGATGATGGTTATTTTCCGACTGGATTGCCGCAGAGTCGCTACCCTGGAGGAATTGGTCGAACGCGGCTTCCTCTTTTATCTCGTTCTTCGTTTTGGGATTGAGGGCCTTCATCTGGTCGAGCTCTTCTGCTGTCAGTTGTGGAAGGTGGCGCAGGAAGTGGACTAGCTTCCAGCTGTCCAGGTCCTGTGCCGGATCGCCTTCGCCCCAGGCCGGCATGGCAGTGAAGCGAATGCCGTTGTGAATGACCCAGAAGAGCTCCCCGTCCGACATCGACTGCGTAGCAGCCAGCCGGAGGTCTGGCGGCTGGGGGAATACCTTCTTGCCGATGGTCGTCTGGCCACTCCCGTCGTTGGCATGGCAGCCCGCGCAATGGTCGGCGAAGTGGGCCAGCCCTTCCTGCAAGAGATCGGGGCTGAGCGGAATAGGGTTGGGGCTGTTTCGTTGCGTGATCGGGATGGCGAGATGCCGAACTTGGCGCGCCATAAATATCTCAATTGCGTGGGGTTCTGTTTTCGCGCTAAAGCCGGTGGTGAACAATTGATAGCCCAGCCAGCCGAACGTTGCGGTACCAGCCAGTACTACAAGAAAGATGACTATCAAGAGCTTGGTTTTCATCGCATCACCTCAAATTATACTATACAAAACTATTCCGAGTGATTGCCACCAGCAGGCCCCTGACTAGGGATTGCTGGGTTCGAGCGGTTTGAGAAGCCGAAGCAGGAGCAAGACTGTCACGGGGATGTACATCAGCAGGCCCGTCATGCCAAGTAGCGATTCGCCGATCCAGAAGGTCACGCTGAGGTTAAAGGCCAGTACTCCATAGTACAGACCGACGCCGAGGAGGAGCTTGGTAGTGATGGAGCCATTCGTGGAGAGGGTTGGTTCTGGGAGCCGTCGGTCGAATCGAAAGTAGAGGGCGAGGGAAATCAGTCCGACTACGACCCATCCGACATAGTTTGTGAGGGGCACGCCAAAATGGGTTCCGGGGTCTGGGTAGGAGTAGATCTTACCCAGGAACCAGCGGTCGCCACGCAAGGCGACCGGATCGATGACCATATCGATGAATGCATAAAACAACGCGGTCATGAAGAGGGCGGCCCAGCTGGTACGGGCGGAACGATCGAAGCGGAGGGTGCGAAGCCAGTTGTTGGAACGCTCAGGGGTACGCAGGAATGGGAGCAGAAAGCAGAGCGTCAGACAGTAGGCCGCATAGAGGAGAAAGCTGAACGAGATCGAGTCCATGAAAGGGATGTTGGAGACGTAGAGTTCCTGCCCCACGGTCGCTCCGTTGTAATGGTACCAGCCGAAGGGGATGCCGTTGCGCGTGGACGAAAATTCGCAGACGAAGGCTGTGGCCCAGCTAAGTAGCCAGAATCGCCAGGTCCGCGGCCAGCCGATCAGCTTGATCGCGGCGAAGAGGAAGGCCGCCAGAAAGACGAAGACGTAGGGGCGGAAAAGGATAGTTTTAAAGAAGAGAGTCAGGAGGTCCATAAGTCTGACGAGCAGTGATGGGTAATGAGTGATGAGAGGGAGATGCTGGTATACGATAGCCCCCGTGTTAACCAGTGATTTTCTTGGTTTTCTTCAGACGGATTCCCCATCACTCGTCACGCATTACGTTTGGCTACACATACTTATGGTCCCGGAACCACCGCACAGCCTTTTCGAACGCGACTTCCGTCGGCGTCTGCGGAATGCCGAGCTCTCTGATCGCCTTGCTGCAATCGTAGTGCATTTTGTACCTCGCCATCTTGACCCCTTCAAGCGGAATGCGGGGTGGCTGGCCTGTGAAGTTGGCAATCCATTGATTGAGGTAGGCTAGGGGAAGAATCGCGAGGCGCGGCAACTTGACCGTGGGAGTCTTGACACCGGTGAGGTGGCTCAAAATCTCGAATACCTCGCGTAGCATCAAGTTCTTGTTCCCCAGAATATAGCGCTCGCCGATACGGCCCTTTTCCATTGCCAGTAGATGGCCGGCTGCCACGTCATCGACGTCCACGATATTCATCCCCGTTTCAATATAGGCAGGCATGCGGCCCTTCATGAAATCGACGATCATCTGTCCCGTCGGGGTGGGCTTCACGTCGCCTGCGCCAACCGGGGCGCTGGGGTTTACGATGACGACTGGGAGCCCCGCCTTCGCGAGTTTCAAGACTTCTTGCTCCGCTAGGTATTTGGACCGTTTGTAGTGGCCTGTCATCTGATTGAGTGAGACGGGCGTCTCTTCCGTGCCGAGCCCTCCGCCTGGCGGAAGGCCGATGGCGCCGATGGTGCTGCAGTAGACGATCCGGGCGGTGCCGACTGCCTGAGCCGCCGCCATGAGATTTTTCGTGCCGGTGACGTTGACGTCGTAGAAGATCGAGGGATCTTTGGCCCAGAGGGCATAGTGCGCGGCTACATGGTAGAGCTGCTGGCAGCCGGTGAGGGCTTTGCGTAACGACGCCTCGTCGCGTAGATCACCCTCGACTCGCTCGACGGTCAATCCCACAAGGTTTTGGACGTCGGATTCTCCGCGGGTCAAAACTCGGATGTCGCTGCCTCGGTTCACCAACGCGCGCACGACCGCGCCGCCGATAAAACCGGTTGCCCCTGTGACGAGCGCTTTCATCTTACAGGCGCAAAGCGTGAAACGTGAAGGGTCAAACGTTGGGACGGGGATCGATTGTCGAGTGGAATGCGCATGGGCTTCACGGGATACGTTTCACGAACGACGATTAGTTTTTTCGCGAAGTGATATAGCGCGCAATTTCGCTGAGCGGTTCGGCAGCTGGGCCGAATGAGGCGAGGCGCGTGATCGCGCGGGCCACACAGTCGTCCGCCAGCTTTTTGGCCCCCTCGGCCCCGTAGAACGTTGGGTAGGTTTTCTTGCCCCGTTCCGCGTCGGTGTTGGGATTTTTTCCCAGTTCCTCGCGTGTCCCCGTCACGTTGAGCACATCGTCCGCAATTTGAAAGGCCAGTCCGACATCCTCAGCATAACTCGTGAGGTCGTTCAGTTGACGGTCGGTCGCGCCGCCGGCAATGGCGCCCATCCGTACCGCGGCACGGATCAACATGCCGGTTTTATGTTTATGGATATTTTGGAGCGTGACGAGATCAATATCTATGTTTTCAGCTTGGATGTCGAAGACTTGCCCCCCTACCATCCCCAGGCTCCCCGATCCGTAGGCCAGCTCTTGAATCAGCCGTATTTGACGGGCTGGGTCGCAGCCTTTCATGAGATCAGGACGGCTGCAGAGATCAAAGGCCATCGTCAGCAGAGCATCCCCTGCGAGGATTGCCATGGCGTCGCCATAGACCTTGTGGTTCGTCGGTTTCCCTCGGCGGAAATCGTCATTGTCCATCGCGGGTAGGTCGTCGTGAATCAGGGAGTAGGTATGGATCAGCTCCAGCGAGCAGGCGATGGGCATGAGTCCCGGCGCTGGCTGCCCGATCGCCTCTGCCGCGGCTATGGCCAAGATCGGGCGGACGCGCTTTCCTCCCACCATGAGGCTGTATTTCATGCTGTCGTGGAGCGTGCTAGGCGGCGTGGTGGCGCTGGGTATGACGGAATCCAGGAACCGATCCACGTTGTTCCGCTTCTGTTCGAGGTAATCTTTGATGTTCATGGGGGTGAAGCGCGAGTTGTGTGACGGGCTGTGGGTCGGCGCGGAGCGTAACAAAAGGTCTGGAGGCTGTCAAACGAAACAGACAGTGTGCGCCGAGGGAGCTGCCTGTACGCACCTCTTGCCTCTCGTCGTTTGCCTTCGCTATACTCCCTTCCATGAGTATTAGAAAAGCGGGTGGAGATTGGGAGCCGATGTTGTTGGGGATTGAGCCTCGCAACTGCAAGGTCTGCAAGGGGGGGCTCTATCGCAATAAAACGTTTTTCTCTGGCGGGTGGTCTCGCTGCACCCTGTGCGATGAGTTCGTCCATTACAGCTGCCTAGCCAGCGGCAAAGTGGCCTTTCTTAAAGTCCGCCCCCGCGTGTGCAAGGCTTGCCGCAGCGCCCACGAGGGCAGTTCCTCTCTTTCTCCGAAGGAAGAGACTTCCGTGGCTGTTGGATCGTGACTCCTAGTTCACAGCCCAGTCCGGTGAAAACACGTCCGGGCTGGCATGCCTTTTTTTCTAATTCAGTCCGCGTTGTTTTGGCGCCGACGATTCTCCTCTTTAGTGGATATTTCACGGCAAACTTCATCGCCAGCGGTGCCTACACTTGGCCGCGCACAAGCAGGACGTTGGCGCTGACCCTCACCGTGCTGATTCTCTCCCGTGAATTCGTTTACAAGGAGCACCTGTCGCGCAACGGGTCGCCGGACCGCGCCAGGTCGGCAGTGCTCTATTTCTGTGTGCTCCCGTATATCGTCGGCCTCTTGGTCATGCTGGCCCTCTGGGCTTTGTAGCAAGTCCATCGTTTCGGCGTGAGGAATCTGATGGCAGAGATAATTCGCGGCGGAGCCTTTCTTCAGCAATGTTGGTCCGTGCATCCGCTCTGTCTCACGGTCAAACGCGTCGAGCCGGAGCGCATCGTGGTGGTGACGTGCAGTTCGTGCCGCATGGTTCATCGGGTAACCACCGACGCGATCACCAGGCAGGTACCGGCAGCTGGGCCTGCCTCACCTGATCCGGGGTCTGCGGTGCACGATGGGCTCGCGGGACTCAAGGCCTGTATGGGCACTCATATGTCGGCCTTGTCGGTCTGTGCAATGGACGTGTTTCAAGACGCGCTGTGGGTCCGGTGTGCGGACTGTCGGGTGCAGTACGACTTGACGGTCTCCCAGTTCGAAACGCAGCAGAAGTAGCGCCGCACACGTCGCCCTGTTCATCCAGCCTATTGATAGCCATGTCGTTACCTTTTACAGATAAAGAAGCGGCCTTGCTCGCCGATCAGCAGTTCTTTTATGCGAAGGCGAAGATCATGGCCAAGGTGCGGCATGATCTCGTCCTCACTCATGCGGCATTGAAAGAGGCGGTCACGTCGGTTTCGCTCGTGACTCCACCGAATTTCAATCCTGCCAATTGCCAATTCGTGAAGGGGGAGCATCTCGAGCTCTTCCCCTATCAATATCTAGACTTCCCAAAACATTTTCATGACTCGAACGTCTTTGCCTTCCGGACGCTCTTTTGGTGGGGGCACCATGTTGTCTGTGCCTTGATGTTGGAGGGGGAGGGGATCAAGCGGCACAAGGCTCGGATCGTAGACCGGTTTCATCAGCTTGCCGGGCAGGGGCTGGAACTGTCGCTGGCGCCGACTCTATGGGAATGGAAGCGCGGCGAGGGGTATACCCTACCGATCACTCATGATCGCAAGGCGCAGATTGCCGCGGTGCTGGCCGAACGGTCATTTTTGAAGATCGTCCGTTTCCTGCCTTTCACCGATCCAAGGATTCAAGCCGGTCAGGCGCCGGAGTTCAGCCGCGAGACCTTTCGTGCCATTCTCCCTATTGTGACTCGCTAGGCAGGTAAGACGTTAAAGGTGAATGCTGAAAGGTGGGACGGGCATGGGCTCTTTTGCCAAAACCTTTCAGATCTGACGTTCTCGGTTCGGTATCCTCGTTGTGCTGTGTTTGTCTCTCGTGTAGTACTTGGGTAAACTAGGCTGCTTGAAGGGTGAGGCGTTGAATTGCAAGGAGACGAATGTGGAAAAAATAAAAATGAGACGACCGAGTGTGGGTATTTTATTCGTGGCAAGTCTGTTGATTGGTGCTGGGTGCGCCGGGACTGGACAGACGGTGCATTTGGATGTGCCGCAGAAACAGGCGGCAGCTCTGTCCCTGGATCCGGCGGTCCGCATCGTCATAGAGCCGTTTGACGACCGGAGGGCCGAGAAAACCCGCCTTGGTCTGCGCACCCACTTATGGGGTGGGGTTACCTACTTCGATTTGGCAGGGGAGCGGCCGGGGGTGGTGCTCGCCCAGGCCCTTGCAGATCGCTTGAGCACGCGTGGGTGGAAGGATCGGGCCTGGACGGTGCGGGTGGCCTCCAGCGTGGGGGCGACTACGTCGCAGGATGCCGATATCGTCATCAGCGGGCAGCTGCTCGATTTTTCAGCCAACGCCAAGAGCCGGGTCTTTTCGACGGTGGTGAACACTAGCAGCAAGCTGGTGATCACGGCGAGGAACCTCAGTGATCAGAGCACAACGACCAGGAATGTCGAGGGCTCACAGCGCGGCACCCTGTTCTGGTTTTGCGACGAGGACGTTCAGCTCTTATTGGCGGCCACCCTGAAAGACGACTTCGACCGCTATCTCGCTGACACCAAGATTGAACAGAAGGCTGTGCGGACGGCCCGGTAATGGGCTAAGGGGAGAGATGATCCACCGTGCGTGAACGTCGTTGGGAAACGACGATTCCACTGACTTTCGGGCAGGTACTCGCCATCGGCGAACGGCTGGCTACGTTAGGACTCAAGCCCGCGGTCCCCTCGAAGGACGTCATCTGTTACATCGAAGAATGGACGGTTGAGGCGCCGGAGGATTTCGACCAGCTGGACGCCTGGTCGACGGAAGATGCGACGCTGATCCATGTCCGGGAAGGGTGGCGCAGCGACTTCTTCCTTCTGGCGGGGGCCTACCACACTATCTATCAGCGTTATCAGGACGTCGGGACCTACTGTTCAATCAGCCATCCTTGGCGTATTCGCGATTCGTTGCGGCTGCACAGTCCCCGCAGTATGTTCTGGCTGGGGTTTCGTCATGCCCATTCGTTTATCCGCGTGCGGCTTCAGACGCACGAGGTGATCACCCCTGGTGAGACGCGCGGCGATATCGAGCGGGGTCAATGGCTGGAAGAGCGGCGGGCAGCGTTTCTTGAAGCGATCACCGTGCTGGAGCTTCCCGTTGAGACCTCGGTGGAGAAGCAGCAGCTGATCTTGCGTCCGGTCGATCTCTCTGCGCCTTTCTTCTGCTCCTGGCCCGATGCCTTCGGGCCCTGTCAGTTCGAGTACAACACGGCAGATGCCTATGAGTTCCTGGTGCCGGCCAGTAAGCTCGCTGCAACGTGTACCGCTGAACCAGCCAGCGTCCGGGCCTATCTGACGGGCTTTTCCGAGGATGCGTTGGTGGACTTCCAATCGATTGATCCCACGGCCCGCTTCGTCTACCGCTGTTCGGTGCATTGTGTGCTCGATGATCTGCCGGAGCTCCGATCCGTGATTGAACCAGACGGCCGCCTCTACAGCACCCTCTGCGAGTTCCAAACGCACGAACTGCTTCCTAGTGAAGAGGATGCATCCGCCATTATCGGGATCGTCGGCAATGAGGCGGGATTTCATATTGAGATCCGCCTGAATCGGGCGCCGCTGAGTGAGGAGCGGATGACCGTTTGGTTAGAGCAGTTGATTGGGTATCCGGTGGCGTACGCCCCGTTACCCCCCTTCATCTAGCAGAAGGCTAAACCCGTTCGCCAGCCTAGAAACGATGAACGATGAACAAAGAAACCACTTCCATCTTGGCATTTTGCATTCCCCATTGACCGCTCGAAGTTCGCTTGTAGCAGCTTCATTGGATGATTGTTTTGAGCGGTCCGTGTGAAGGACGGGACGATGCAGTACTTTTTGGGACGGTAGGTCGTGGCGTGGTAGTCGTGACAGGTTTACTTTTAGAGGAAGGATTGCCCCTATGAGACAATTAGCTCCTTGTCCCGCAAGTCCTAACTGTGTGTCGACGCAGGCCCATGACGAGGGCCATACCATTGTGCCTTTTCGCTACAGAAAGGCCAGGGTTGACGCGAAAGAGGCGCTGAAGGGGATTGTCCAATCCCTTCCCCGCACTAAGCTGGTGGAGGAAGACGAGAGCTACCTCCATTATGAATTTACCAGCCTGTGGCTGGGATTCGTGGACGATGTGGAGTTTGTGTTCGACGACGAGGCGACGACGGTTCATTTCCGGTCTGCGTCCCGGATCGGGTATCGTGATTTCGGGGTCAACCGCCAGAGGATGGAAGGGATTCGGACGTTCGTCGAGGGAAAACTGTAACGTTTAGCCGGAAGGTCAATGGGCCGGGGCCGCCGGCTTGGGGCCTCGCCTGATCGTATGTTGAAACACGCAGGTGGGGCAGGTGTAATGCACGAATTGCCCGCTGGCGACCAGCCGTTTCCGCATGGCGACCTTGCACCAGGTGCAGAGGCGGTCTGGGAGGTCAGCTGGCGACTGGGTCGAGATTAGATCTGAGGGAATGCGTGTAGCCATGGCGGCATTCTCTCCGACCGTCGAGAACCTTGTCAATCGACCGAGGGACCCTGGAGCGTCTCGTGTAAAAAAAGTTTCGTCATCCTCTTGTGAGGCGGAAAAATCGTGGTATAGTTCGGCCGAGTAATTTACCGTCACAGTTTTCACCCTCCTAATAGAAAGGTGTCACCCTTTATGAATAGCTCGGCCGGTTCCGAGTCCGCGATCTTTCCATCTGAGTCCCCAGCCGCTGCCTCGATTGCCCCCCAAGAGATGGTGGGAGAGGGGAAAGCGTGGGGACTGTGCACCTCCGTCGACCTTCAAGATTGCAATCCCGATCTTATTCGTAACGCCGACCATATTCGCCGCTATGTCGTAGAGCTCTGTGCCCTGATCGGCATGAAGCGTTTTGGCGAGTGCCAGGTCGTCGATTTTGGTTCAGGTCGGGTCGCCGGCTATTCCATGGTACAGCTGATCTCGACGTCGTTGATCAGCGGCCATTTTGCGAATGATACGAATAACGCGTATCTCGATATTTTTAGTTGTAAGGGCTAT
This sequence comes from Nitrospira lenta, assembly GCA_945865525.1. GTDB lineage: Bacteria > Nitrospirota > Nitrospiria > Nitrospirales > Nitrospiraceae > Palsa-1315. The sequence goes on from CAMBDY010000012.1 coordinate 51,491, forward strand.
GACCCTGCCGTTGTCGAGACGTTCTCTAAAGACTTTTTTGGCGCGCGTCGCAGCACCGCAACGGTGACGCTCCGATACTAGGGTTGGATCGGGGGCCGCGGCAACTCGGCCCCCGTGTCAATCCGCGTTTCCCATCTCCTCTACCGATGAACCCAAACACCGTCAAAGAATTTTTTGCGCTTCTGCCGGGCACGCTGGACGCAGAGGCTGCTGAAGATCTTGATGTGGTCTATCAATTCGATTTGAGTGGCGCACAGGGCGGGCAGTACATTCTGACGATTCGTGAGGGAGCCTGTCAGGTCACAGCGGGGCTGCATGAGGATCCGCACGTGTCACTTTCGATGGCCGGAGAGGATTGCATCAAGATTTTGAAGGGACAGTTGAGTGGGCCAGCCGTTGCTATGTCTGGGCGGCTCAAGATCAGCGGGGACATCGGTCTCGCGATGCAATTAAAGGCACTGTTTCCTACTCTCGGCTAACCAGCCAGCCTCTCCGGTAGGGTGCTGAAAAACTCTTCCACCGTCGTTTTCAGTTTGTCAAAATCCTCAATGTGCCTGCGGCCTAACTGGAGGAATTTTTAAGCATCCTGCAGGAGCAAGGATCTGTCGCGCGCATATCGTGGCTATTGATTGGGTGGTGCTAGCCCCGCTTCTGCTGGGATCCAATCAGCTTCTGGCGGAACCTCGTCCTTCTGGCGAGGGAACCGTTCTTCCAAGATCACATAGATCGTGGGCACGAGAAAGAGCGTGAGAATCGTCGAGACACTGAGTCCTCCGACGACGGTGCGTGCCAAGGGGGCATTCGTTTCGCCGCCCGTGCCCCAGCCGATCGCCATGGGCAGCAGTCCCGCAACGGTCGCGAGGGAGGTCATCAGGATGGGACGGAGTCGGGTCCGCGCCGCCGTGATGGCCGCATCGTGTAACTCCCGCCCTTTCCGCCGCAGCACGTTCGTGTAATCCACCAATAGGACGCCGTTTGAGACCACGATGCCCAGCATCATGATGATACCCATCATTGAAGTAGTGGAGAGGGTCGTGTTGGTCAGGAAGAGGATCAGGATGACGCCAGGAAAGCCCATGGGGACCGCAAACATGATGACGAAGGGATCGATCAGTGATTTGAACTGGGCTGCCATTACCATGTAAACGAGGATGAGCGCCAAGACTGTGGCAAATATCAGGCCCTCGAAGGTCTCGCGCTGCTGTTGGATTTGGCCGGCCAACTTGATGCTGAAGCCGGCGGGGAGCTGGATCTTGGCAAAGCCTGCTTCCAGATCGGCCCCGATGGTGCCGAGATCCCGATTTACCGGGTTAGCGGTTAGATGGACCACCCGCTGAAAGTATTTGCGCTCGATCTTCACAGGACCGGCATTGAGCTTGAGCGAAGCCACGTTTTTGAGGAGGACCGGGTCGCCGGTTTTGGTGGTCAACACGATATTTTCGATGTCCGTGAGGTTCTGCCGGTGCTCTTCCGCCAACCAGGCACTGATGTAGTACTCGTTCCCGTTTTGCGGGTCTGTATAGATAATGGGGTCAGTTTGACCGTTGCCGTTCAGTGAGAAGAGCACCGCATTCGCCACGTCCGTTTCGCTAATGCCCAGGAGCGCGGCCTTTTCGCGATCGACTACGACATTAACCTCGGGATAGTTCTCCTCGCGGCTGACTTCGATGTCGGCTAAGCCAGGGATCTGGTGCATCATGGTTTCGACTTCGCGGATGACCCCACGGGCTTTCTCAAAGTCGTAGCCGTAGATCTCGACATCGACGGACTTTTGTGACCCGAAGCTGGTGACTCGTTTCACGAGCCCGCCTGGATCGAAGAACATCGCGACGCCCGGAAAGAGCTTAAGCACTTTGGGCCGCACGTCGTTCATGATCTGCACTTGGTTTCTGGTCCGTTTCTCTGGCGAGACGAGATACACGGAAATGATCGACGTATGGGGGCCGGTGTTTGGATTAAACAGGGAGGAGCGGCCCTGGGCCAAGACGCCGGTGCTGGAAATAATGGTTCCCAGTTCCTCGGTCGGGATCTGGGCGCGCAGTACCCGTTCAACTTCGGCTACTTGCTGCTCGGTTTTTTCCACGCGCTGACCGACCGGTCCTCGCAGGACGATGCGGAACTGGCTTTCGTCTGACACCGGTAGAAATTCCGTACCGATCTTGGGCACCAGCGTGAGCGAGGTGACGAAGAGAAGGAGGATGCCGCTGATGAAGAGCTTGCGATGGCCTAGGACCCAGCGGAGCGACTCCTCATAGCCTCTATCCAGCGACTCATACCGCTCGCGGCTCCAATTCATCATCCGGACAAACCAGCGTGGCATGGACTGGTGGGCTTCCTGTTCCGGTTTGAGGAATTTGTAACAGAGTGCGGGGGTTACCGTGCGGGAGACGAAGAAGGAGGTGAAGAGCGAGATCGCGATCGTGATCGTCAGAGGAATCAGAAGCAGACGGGCAATTCCTGCGACGAAGAAAATCGGGAGGAACACGACGACCGTGGTGATGGTCGAGGCCAGAATAGGCATCGCCACTTCGCGCGCCGCTTCCAAGATCGCATTCCAGCGGCGGGGTGTGTCGTTGAGGTGCCGCTGAATGTTTTCAAGCTCCACGATAGAGTCGTCAACCAGTCGGCCGATCCCGAGGGCTAAGCCTCCCAGCGTGAACACGTTTAGCGTTTGCCCAGAGAAATAGAGCACGATGAAGGTCACCATGATCGAGAGGGGAATGGAGACGGAAATGATCAGGGTACTCGTGAAATTACGGAGGAAGATCAAGATGACGGCCGCCGCCAGCAGTGATCCGTGCAGCGCCTGTTCCACGAGGTTATTGATCGACTGGCGGATGTAGACCGATTGGTCGAAGGAAATGCCGAGCTTCACACTGGAGGGGAGGCCGACCATCTTCGGTAGGGCCTTGCGCAGCGCATCCACCACTGCCACGGTGTTGGCGATCGGCTGTTTATTGACACGGAGATAGACGGCTCTGGTCCCGTCCGTTCGGACGATGTTGGTTTGAATATCCGATGAATCGGTGACGGTCCCGACGTCCCGCACCCGCACGGGGCTGCCCTGCTGGTTGACCTTCACGATCACGTCCTGGATTGGGTCGACCGTGCGGAACTGATTGTTGGTGAAGACATTGTAGTCCAAATTACCGGCCTTGATGTCGCCGGAGGGCAGGATCAGATTGGCCGCCTTCACGGATTTGACGACGTCGAGGATCGAGAGGCTCCTAGCGTTCAAGAGGGCCGGATCTAGGTTGATGTTGATCTGGCGAATCTTTCCGCCTTCCACGGTGGCGGCGGCGACGTCGGCAATCTGCTCGATTTGCGGCGCAACCGTGTTGTAGGCCAGGTCGTAGAGGGCCCGTTCGTCCAGATCGTTGCTGGAGACCGTCACGTAGGAGACTGGGATATTAGAGACGTCGAATTTGACGATGAAGGGCTGCAAGATACCGGGCGGCAGGCTGTTCAGGATCTGCGTGACCCGCTGCATCACCTCCATCTGGCCCACGTTGATGTCCGCGCCCCAGTTGAACCAGATCTGTACTGCGCCGATGCCTTGCTTGGCGAAGGACTCGACATGCTCGACGTTCGAGGCAGAGCTGACGGCCTTTTCGATGGGATAGACGACGCTTTGTTCGATGTCGAGGGGCGGCGCACCTTTATAGATGACGCCGACGAAGGCTACCGGCACTTGAATCTGGGGGAAGAGATCCACTGGCAGCCGCTGCACCGAGGTGGCGCCCAGCAGCACCATGGCCAGAGACAGCATCAAGATGCCGATGCGATTGCGAAGTGCGAGAAGGGTTAACCACATAATGGAAAGTGTGATGAGTGATGAGTCATGGGTGAGGCGCTCGGGATTGGTAGCACGTGAGTTGTCAGGGCACTATTCACGTCTTACCCATCACGTTTCGCTGGAGTTATGGGTTGTGCCTGCACGGCTGTTCCGTCGTGCACAAGATCTTTTCCTGAGACGATCACTTGCTCGGACCCGTCTAGGCCCTTGGTGATCTCGACCCGGTTGTCCTCACGGACGCCGATTTCGACCGGCACGCGCTGGGCCTTGCCCTCGCGGACAATATAGACATATTGGGCCTCTTCCAAGCGGCTGACCGCGTCGATGGGAATCTGAATCGCGTTGCGATGGCTGCCGACGAGGACTTCGACGCGGGCGAACATGCCGCCCTTCAAGACATGGCTCTTATTCGGGAGGTCCACCTCGACCGTCATGGTGCGGGTGGCCCGGTTCAGAGCCTGGACGATTCTGGTGACCCTCCCCTCGAAGACGCGTTCGGGATAGGCTTCGGCTCGCACGTCCGCCTTTTGACCCATCTGGATGAGCGGGACGTCTTTCTCCACCACCTCGATCAGAATGCGGACTGTCTGAATTTCATGGAGGGTGAGGATACCGTGCGAGGTCGTGGAGGTACCGGCGGTGGTACCGCTGACATAGGCGCCGAGATCGAGGTTGCGCTCGGCTACATAGCCGGCGAAGGGCGCACGAATATAGGAATAGGCCAAGTTTGTTTCAGCTTGGGCCTGGGCGACCGCCATTTGCTGGACCTGTGCGCGCAGCGAGTCGAGGGCCGCCACCGCTGCATCGTATGAGACCTGGGCGGTATCGAGGTCTTGCTGCGCGACGAATTGGTCTTTGATCAACGCCTGCATTCGCTGGAGCGTGAGGGTGGCATTGCGGACGCTCGCATCCTGCTGGGCGACCCGTGCGCTGGCTGCGGCGAGGTTGGCCTTGGCCTGGTTGACGGCATGTTGGTAATCCGTATGGTCGATTTCGACCAGGAGTTGGTTGGCTTTGACGAGGTCGCCCTTGTCGACGTAGATCTTGCCGATGTAGCCGTCCACTCGCGAGAATAGATTGACCACCTGGTTGGGGGTGATGTCGGCGGTATAGGTGAGCCGAATGGCCAGGTCCTGCTTCAGCGGGGTTGCGGTGGCGACGGTGATGACGCGGGTTTTGCGGACATCGTTTTTAGCTCCGCTGCTGAGGCGGAACACGACGAGGGCGGTGATCGCAAAGAAAATGATCACGCCAAGTATGACAATCGGATGTCGTTTCAAAGACTTCATCACGCACGCCTCCTCGGCGTCGTACGACTGGCTGGTTGCTGGATTAGACCGGTGAGGAACAGATCGACGTAGGTCGAGACCGTGTCTTCGTGCGATTGATGCATTGGGACTTCGAAGATTTCATGGAGTAACCGGTGATGGACGACCATGCCGATGAAGGCGCGGGCCGCCAGGAGGGGATCGACTGGGCGAAAGGCTCCGTCGTCGATCCGGGTCCGAATGTAGGTGGCGAGATAGTCGTAGAAGATTTTATGGTGTTTGCCGAAGAACATTTCGGAGAGTTCATGTCCCTCGAGGGCGCTGAACAGCAAGAGCCGCAAGAGGGTCGAATCCACGTTTGGGCGGATGCGAGAGCTCGCAATCATGGTAAAGACGCGGTGGTCGTCCCGTTTCTTGGAGACCTTCTCCACCGCTTCGAGCAGTTCGTTGACGGTGACTTTCTCCTCTAGGATCGCGGCATAGAGCGCCCGCTTTGTGGGGAAATATTTAAAGACCAGAGCTTCGCTCACACCTGCGGCCTTGGCAATTTCTTTGGTCGTGGTGCCGTTGAACCCCTTGGCGGCAAAGAGCGAGGCGGCCGCAGCAATCAAACCGGCCTGTCGTTCTTTGCTGGAGGGACGTATGGTTCGAGCAATTTGTTGCACCGAGTCCTCGTGAGTGAGTGAGTATTTACTCACTTTCAAACAGTACCATGTGGAGAGGTTTCTTGGCAAGCAACGAGCGAGTTTGTTATCAGACCAATCAGGAGAGCGGGGGTGGCTAAAACACGGTGGCGGAATTGCCTTCGAGCATTTTGAGGCGGAGCTCCTGGCTCTCGAAGAAGATGATGCCCCGGTCCGTAGCCATTTCGTAGCGGAGGTTGATGTCGCTCGCGAACCCAGTCCAACTGTAAAACTTGACGGCCCCTCCGGTAAATTGCCCCGGTGTGCGGTCGAGTGAACCATAGCGAGATTGGAGGTAGGTCAGGATCTGTTCATGGGCGGCCTTGCCTTGATAGCGGACGGTCACGCGCGTGAGTTTTCCGTCGAAGGTTAGGAGCATCATGGAATCGACTTTCGCAGGGCCGAGCGTGGGCGCGCCCGTTTTTAGTTCGTAGGTTTGCGCGCGGTCTGCATCCTCGACTTTGACGAAGGTGTCGGTATCTGAGAAGGCTGTTCCCCAGAGAATGCCTTCAAAGCCGTTGGGGTCGTTCTGCATCGGCACGGCAAAGGCCAGGCTGGCCGAGAGGGTTAACGCGTAGAAGGCTTGGATCAGGATGTGGGGAAAAGCCAGATGGCTTACCCGCCCCACCGTGGCACGCCGCGCTCCGATGAACGCTGAATGATGCACACGGACGAGTGAGCGGATTGTCAGTTGCGTGTTCATCGTTTTCTCATGGGCGCTCTGTTTGAGCATCCTGCTACTCCGCTGAATCGTTGACACGGTCGTTGAATCGCGGAGCTAGGGTGCGGCTGTCGATAAAGATAAAGCCCCGCGCCGTGTTGGCATGATAGGTCAGGCTGATCTCCGTCTCCCGCCCGCGCCAGGTATATTGCTGATTGAGACCCCGTAGCATCTGGCCTGGAATACGATCGAGTGAGCCGAACTGTTGCTCAAGATAGGACAGGATTTGGGTGTGGCGGTCGTCGCCCTGGTAGCGGATGGTGACACGGGCAAATTGACCATCGACCGTCAAGAAGTGGACGCTCTCGACCGGAGTCCCGGCATAGGAGGGCGTGGCGCTCCGCAATTGGAATTCGTTCACATGGGGGCCTGCTCTGGTGACTTCCAGCTCTGGTCTCTCCGTGAGGGTGGCGCCCCAGGTCAGGTTCTGGAACCCGTTTGGATCGTTGATCATCCCGACTGCCTGGGCGGACAGGGGATGGCCTCCTGAGAGGAGGAGCCCCAAGAAGAGTAGGTACAGGCCTGTGCGATTCCGTTGCTGTCCGATCATGGGAGAAAGCTATCACGGTCGATTTGATGGTGCAACTCTCTCAGCTTTGTTGAGAATGTCGCGAGGCCTAGCTTATAATGGCGCGGTTTTCCATGTGCTTAGCGGCGAGGAACCGGTACTAATGATTGAAAGCGACGCATTCGTTCAAGCCTTGCAAGATATCGGGGTGGATTTCTTTACTGGGGTCCCTGACTCGATCCTAGGTGGCATCATTGCCGAGTTGATGGGGCGGCGACTCTATGTCCCGGCCGTACGAGAAGATGAAGCCGTGGCTATGGCGGCGGGGGCCTATATGGCGGGCAAGGTTCCGGCCGTGCTCATGCAGAACTCCGGGCTCGGTACGTCACTCAACACGATTATTTCGTTGAACGTGATTTACCGCCAGCCCTGTATCCTGATCGTGTCCTGGCGTGGCCAGCATGGCAAGGATGCGCCGGAGCATCTGGTGATGGGCGAGGTAATGGAGCCTTTTCTCGATATCATGAAGATCCCCCACCGCACCCTGACGGAAAAGACGGCGGTTGAGGATTTGAAATGGTTGGCGGAGACCTTTATGAAGCAGCGGGTCCCCGTGGTGCTCTTGATTACCAAAGGTGTCGTGAAGGGGTTGCACCCATGAGGCCGGAGCAAGGCACCATGCAGAGTCGGGCGATGGCCATGGCCGCCTTGATGGAACTGCTAACCGACCAGCCGGTGATCATTTGCAATGGGTTTCCGTCGCGGGAGGCTCAGAAAATTGCCGATCGTCCCACCCATTTCTACATGATCGGGTCCATGGGATCGGCGGCGGCGATTGGGCTGGGTGTGGCGTTGGCCAAGCCGAACAAGCAAGTAGTGATCTTCGATGGAGACGGCAATGTGTTGATGGGGCTGGGCACGCTGGCCACGGTTGGCGCCCTCAAGCCCAAGAATTTCATTCAGGTGGTCTTCGACAACGAAGTCTACGGGACGACCGGTAACCAGCCGACGATTTCCAATGTGGTGCCGCTGGAGAAGGTGGCGAAGGCGGCCGGCTATGTAAACGTCGAGCGGGTCCGGGAACGAGAAGACCTCGTGTACGAATTCAAAGACATGCTGAAGAAGGACGGGCCGAGTCTGTTACTGGTGAAAGTCAATGAGATGGTGGAAGATGCCGGACGCGTCATGCTGGATCCGCCGGACATCACAAAGCGGTTCATGAAAGCGATCGAATAAACCTGCGCTGCACGGTGCATACAGAACGATGAGTCGCAGCGGGTTGCCTGCGCACTCCTCGGCGTATCGCGCATCGCTGATAGGGAGCCTATGATTCTTCTAAATCCAGGACCAGTCAATGTGTCGGAGCGAGTGCGGCAGGCGTTGGTGCGTCCGGATATCTGCCATCGGGAGTCGGAGTTCACGGAGCTCCTCCACGGGATTCAGACGAAGCTGCTGAAGCTCTTTGTGCCTGGTGCGGAATCGGAGTACGCGGCTGTGGTGTTGACCGGGTCCGGAACTGCAGCGGTCGAATCGGCCGTCATGTCATCGCTGCCGCAAGGCAAGCGGATGCTCGTGCTGAACAACGGCGTCTATGGCGAGCGCATCTCCCAGATGATTGGCCTCTATCGGCTGGGTGTGTCCGAACTCAAATATGACTGGACGGCAAGGCCCGACCCGGAACGGCTCAGATTGGCGCTCCGGCAACATCCGGAAGTGCAAGCGGTGGCGATGGTCCATCATGAGACGACCACTGGCCTGATCAATCCGGTCAAGGAAGTCGCGGACGTGGTTGATAGCCAGAACCGAGTCTTCATTCTGGACGCGGTCAGCGCCCTAGCGGGCGAGTCGTTGGATATCGCAGGTCCCCACATCTATATGGTGGCCGGCACCTCCGGCAAATGTATCCAAGGGTTCCCCGGTCTGGGATTCGTGCTCATCCGTAAGGGATTTCTGGAGAGGATGCGCAGCTATCCCCGACGGTCGATCTATCTCAGTCTCACGCAATATGTGGATAATCACGGCGCCGGGACGACTCCCTTCACACCGGCCGTGCAAATCTATTATGCCTTCGACGAAGCCTTGAACGAACTGATGGAGGAGGGGGTCGCCCAGCGGATTCAGCGTTACAAGAAGTGTGCGATGCTGATCCGGGATCGTATGGCGAAGTTGGGTGTGCGGCCAGTCCTGACGCCCGACAAACAGTCCAACACGATTACGGCCTATCATCTGCCAGAAGGCATCACCTATCAGGTGTTGCACGATCAGCTCAAAGCACAGGGCTATGTGATCTACGCCGGCCAAGGCCAATTCGAGCACCAGATCTTTCGCGTGGCCAATATGGGCGTCCTGACGGAGCCGCAGATCGCCGGATTCCTCGACGCGTTTGAACGGATCTGTCTCAAGGCATGAAAGCGATCATCCTTGCGGCTGGTGTCGGGAAGCGGTTGTGGCAGGTCACGCAGCACCGGCCTAAATGTCTCATCGAGATTGGCGGGAAGACCCTCCTGCATCGCTACCTCACGTCGCTCCGGAACGTTGGGATCCAGCGCGCTGATATTGTCGTGGGCTACAAGCAGGAGATGATTCGCGCGGCGGTGGCGGCGAACGCCTGTGAGGTGCGCGTGAACTTCCTCGTCAACGAGGAGTTCCATCGCGGGAGTATCTCCTCGCTCTGGATCGCGCGGGCCGCCCTAGACGACGATGTGATCGTCATGGATGCGGATGTATTGTTCCATCAAGAAATTCTGCGCCGTCTGGTGCAGTCCCCCTGTGCGAATGCGCTGCTCATGGACGAAACGGTCAAGCAGACCGGAGAAGAATGTATGGTCGTGGTCGAGGGAGGGCGCGTGATCGCCCTGACCAAGCACGTGCCCGCGCGCTATGATTACGCCGGAGAAGGCGTGGGGTTCCTCAAGGTCCGGCATGCCGATACGCCTCAGGTGGTGGCCTCGCTCAAGACTCATGTGGACCGTGGCGCGTGGCAGATGGAATATGAGGATGCGCTCGTCGGGTTCTTCTCCGACGTCAAAGTCGGGCATGAAAAAATCGGCGGGCTCCCCTGGACAGAAATTGATTTCCTGGAAGACATAGAAAAAGCAGCACGGGAGGTGTTGCCCGCACTGTAGAAACAGGGGGAACGCGGTCGCGGGGCCCCGGCCCTTCGGATGTCCGGATGCGTGGCAGACCATGAATGTGAGTGCAACTCAGAAACAGACGGACGTGCAGGGGGGGAGCACAGCGATTCTCTTGCCGTCAGTCAGTCTGTTCGGCGAGCCGGTAGACCTGTATGCCGCGGACGCTGGTCCCTTCATTCGCGTGGCCGGCATCGGGCTCTTTCATCGGACAGTCCTCACGCTGCAGCGTGCCGGCATCCGGCAGCTCATCGTCCTCGCCGGTCCGGAAGAGGGTCAGCTCAAACAGGCTTTAGATAAAGGGCCTCGCGTGACAATCCCCGTACGCTGGATGCCGATTCGTGAGTTTCCTCTGGACGATTCTCGGACTTGGGAAGCCCTCGCGGTGCAGGTGCGCGGCTATTGTCTCCTGTCCGGAGTGCAAGGCGTCTTTTCCTGCTCCTTGATCGAGAGTTTGTGCCAGGAGGGCCAGGAGGGCCAGGCGATCGTGGTTGCCCAGGCCCCTCATGCGCGTAATCGCCAACCCCGCCGGTCGAGCCTGCGCGTGACGGTGCAGGAGGGACGGCTCCTCTCGATGACCGCCAGACAGGATGCACCGTCGCTGATCGCGACGGATCTCGTCGTGCTGCCGAGTAGCGTCATGACGATGGCCGGGCAGACCGCTCTGGAGACAGGCATCGTGCCGGTCCGCCGGTGGCTTGAATTGGCCGCGGTGGAGGGGCAGGTGCGGGTGCTGTCCACGGAGAGGAATCGGGCTCATTGGTATCAGTCCGTGCGTGAGGCAGCCGATGTGAAGGCTGCCGAGAAGCAACTCTTCGCGGCCCTCAAGGGCGACTGCGACGGGTTTGTCGACCGGTTTTTCAATCGGAAGGTCTCCTGCTGGTTCACTCGTACCTTTCTCCTCGCCGGCCTCTCGCCCAATGCCATTACGATGATCGCGACGGTGATCGGACTGGTCTCAGCCGCTGGCTTCGGCCTCGGAACTTATAGTGCCGGTATCGTGGCCGCGCTCCTCTTCCAGCTCGCGGCGGTCATCGACTGTTGCGATGGCGAAGTGGCGCGGCTGACGTTCACCGAGTCGCCCTTCGGGGCCTGGCTCGATATCACGATGGACAACGTGGTGCATATGGCGATCTTCGGGGGGGTCGCAGCGGGTTCCTACCTGCGGCTGGCCGGGAGCGAGGGGGCGTGGGTTCCTGTGGCCTTGGGTGCGGCCGCGATTCTGGGGAATGGACTGTCGTTCTGGTTGGTCACCCGCGCGCACAAGATTCAATCTGGGAATGGCTGGACGACGCCTGCGCAAGCGGCCTGGACTGACGTCATGCTCAAGAACGTCGCGAGCCGCGATTTTTCCGTTGTCGTTCTGCTTTTTGCGATTCTGGGTAAGATGGACTGGTTCCTCTGGCTGGCCGCAATCGGCTCCGTGGTATTTTCCTGCTTGATGCTCGGGGTCGTCAGGCCGTTTGCGAGCCGCCGTGGGTAAGCGCATCCTCCTCATTCTCGGTCTCCTCACGCTCGTGCTCATCGTCTGGTATATCGGGTCTGGGTCGATCTATGCCGCGGTGGCGCAACTCCCCCCGGCTGCGCTCTTCGTGATGCTGATCCCTTCCGTCATGATGTACGTAATCGACGCTTATGGCTGGAAAGTCACGCTGGGCCCCTCGGCTAAGGCGATGCCCTTCTGGCGCATCCTTGCGATCAGAACGGCAGGGGAAGTGGTGAATATGACCACGCCGACCGCCTATGTTGGCGGCGAGCCGCTCAAGGCCTATCTGCTTACGAAGCATGGCGTCCCAATGGTGGAGGGGCTGGCTTCGGTCATCATTGCGAAAACGACGATGACGATTGCCGAAGTCCTCTTCATTCTGCTCGGGATCGCCGGGGGCGTGTGGCTGGTGGGCGGGAACGATTCCTCCGGCCAGACCGTGGCCGCGGCGCTCGTGAGCGTGGGACTCCTAGCTGCCGGGATTGCGACTTTCGTGTTCGTCCAGCGGCAAGGACTCTTTAGCTGGCTCTTGGACGTTCTGCGGAGAATCGGACTCAAGATTGCGTATCTCGATGCGCGCGAGGAACAGTTACGGTCGCTGGATCACACGATCCGAGAGTTCTACCGCCATCACCGCCCGGCCTTCTATGCGTCCACCGGGTTCTTTTTTCTCGGCTGGATGGCGGAAGCGTTGGAAGTGTACGTTATCATCTCGTATCTCGGCGGTCCGGTGCTGGCCCTCTCCGCTCTCTCCATCGGCGCGCTCTCTGTTTTTATTAAAGGCGGCACCTTCTTCATTCCCGGTAGCCTCGGTGCCCAAGATGGAGGTAATGTCTTGCTCCTGAAAGCCTTCGGGTACAGCGACGTCACGGGGATCACCTTCGCGTTGCTCCGGCGATGCCGTGAACTCGTCTGGATTGGACTAGGTGTGCTCTGTCTAACTTTTCTGGGTGGGCGGTCTGCGGCAAGGCACGATGGTCCTACGCACGATGCAACCTAGACCGTCACCGTACTTTTTCGGATGCCACACGTGAACCATCTTTTTATCTTCATCTGGGGGCTAGTCGCCATGCTTGGGGCCGTGGCACTTGCCTTCGTGACGGGGCTCGCCAATCCTCAGGAAAAAGTAAATGGGCTCTGGCTGGTCGTAGCGGCGGTGTGCATCTATGTGCTGGCCTTTCGGTTCTATGGCCGCTGGATTGCGCAGCAGGTGGTAGAGCTGAACGATCAGCGGGTGACGCCGGCGGTGCGGTTGAACGACGGAGTCAATTTTCATCCGACCAATAAGTATGTCCTGTTCGGTCATCACTTTGCCGCGATTGCAGGGGCGGGTCCCTTGCTGGGGCCCGTCTTGGCAGCACAGTTCGGTTTTTTGCCTGGGTTCCTCTGGTTGGTGATCGGCGCTGTGTTGGGCGGGGCGGTGCAGGACTTCATCATCCTGGTTGCCTCGATGAGACGGGATGGCCGTTCATTGCCTGAAATCGCGCATGACGAACTGGGTCTGCTTACCGGCACGGCCACGGCGGTGGCTGTGCTCTTCATCGTGGTGGTGGCGCTGGCAGGGCTGGGCTTTGCCGTCGTGAACGCGCTCTATCACAATGCCTGGGGGACCTTTACGATTACGATGACGATTCCCATTGGCGTGCTGATGGGGTTTTATCTGCACAAGTTTCGGCCGGGCCGAGTGGCAGAAGTCTCCCTCCTGGGGGTGGTGCTGCTGGTGGCGGCTATCATCTTCGGGCGGGTGGTGGCGCAATCGTCGAGTGCAGGCTGGTTTGAGTTTGAGCGGGCGACTCTGGTGTGGGGACTGGCCGGCTACGGGTTTCTCGCCTCTGTGTTGCCTGGCTGGATGTTGCTGGTCCCGCGAGGCTATCTCTCCACCTTTATGAAGCTGGGCGTGGTGGCTTTGCTGGGCGTGGGCGTGATTCTCATGGCACCGACGATTGAGATGCCGCGCGTGACGATCTTCGCCAGCGGCGGCGGCCCGATTATTCCCGGTACGCTCTTTCCCTTTCTCTTTATTACCATCGCCTGCGGCGCTGTGTCGGGTTTCCACGCGCTGGTCTCCTCCGGAACCACGCCGAAGATGATCGAGCGGGAGTCCCAGGCCACGGTTGGCTATGGGGCTATGTTGCTAGAGAGTTTTGTCGGGGTGATGGCGCTCATTGCGGCCTCGGTGCTGATCCCCGGCGATTATCTGGCGATCAATACGCTGCTCGCACCGGAGGCGCTCGGGGCGATGGGCTTTCCGGTGTCGCGGATCCAGGAGCTTTCGCACCTGGTCGAGGTGGATGTGGCTGGCCGGCCTGGTGGGGCCGTGTCCTTGGCGGTCGGGATGGCCTCGATCTTTGCCGCCTTGCCCGGCATGGCGAGCTTGATGGCGTACTGGTATCAGTTTGCATTGGTCTTCGAAGCCCTGTTCATTCTCACGACGATCGATACGGGCACGCGCGTGGGGCGGTATCTTCTTCAGGCGATCGGCGGGCGCGTCTATGCGCCTTTGCGGCGGATGAATTGGTGGCCCGGTGTGGCGGTGAGCAGCGGGCTGATCGTGGGCGCGTGGGCCTATCTTATTGGGACCGGCAGTATCTCGACGCTTTGGCCGATGTTCGGGGCGGCAAATCAGTTGCTCGGGACCGTAGCGCTTTGTATTGCGACGACGGTCCTCATTAAGATGCGGAAGGCGCACTATCTTTGGATTACGGCCGTGCCCATGCTGTTTGTCGGAGCCGTCACCTTGGTCGGGTCGTATGAAATGTTCGGTCTGTTCATGACCACGGCTGCCGCCACAGCTGACGGTGGGGAGGCGGTGGCCCTCTATGTCGATGCCGGGCTGGTGGCGGTGGTGGCCTTGCTCGCGGTGATCGTCTTGGGTGATAGTGTCAGGCAGTGGTATGGCTATGTGATTTTGAAGCGGCCTTTTACGAGTAGCGAAGTCGTGGTGTTGGCCGGCGGGGGTACGCCGGGGCGATTCCAGGCGACGGTTCGTCCGGATGAAGCCCCGCGCTTCCAGTTGCCTGGCGGGGGCTGCTGCTAATCGGTGGGGGCCCAGCAAGACGCGCGAGACAGGCGGACGACATTCGTCTTGCGCAAAGAGGAGGGGAGCGATGGCTGAGCAATTTTCGTTTGATGTGGTGTCGGAAGTGGACATGCAAGAGATGAAGAACGTCGTTGATCAGGCGTCGAAAGAAGTTAAGCAGCGGTTCGACTTCAAGGACTCGAAGACAGAAATCACCTTGAAGGAAAAGGAGAAGGAACTGTCGCTGGTCTCCGACGACGAGTACAAGCTGAACGCGGTGATCGATATCATTAAGGCCAAGTGCGTGAAGCGCGGCGTCTCGCTGAAGGCCTTTGACTATGGGGCCCTCGAAGCGGCGCTGGGCGGCACGGTGCGGCAGGTAGCAAA
>CAMBDY010000013.1 GCA_945865525.1 Nitrospira lenta
AAAAAGACGGTCCTGAAGGTCGTGGCGGTGACGCTGTTTGGCCGGAAAGGGAAAGAGTTGACGGTGACGGGCGATGACGGAGTCTTGAATACGGAAACCAAGAACTTTGTGCTGTCGAACAAATCGGAACCGCTGGTGGTGCATATTCAAAGTGGCTATATCATCTACACAAATCATCTGGCGTGGATTGACAAGACGCGAGAGATTCACACGGAGGATCCGGTCCGTATCGTGGGCCATGGATTAGAGGTGACGGGGCGCGGCTTGCTCGGGCATTTGGATACAGAGGAATTTGAAGTACTAGAGGATGTACATGTGGACTTGGCTCCTGCTTCTTAGTTTGTATCTATTGGGTGCGACCACATTGAGCCAGTCGGCTGATAGACCCGTGTCCAAGGGCGCGCCAGCGCCAGCGGCCAGTACGACCATTACCTCCAAGAAAATGACTGTGAAGAATCAGGATAATCAAGCCGTATTCGAAGAGACGGTGGTGCTAATCCGTGGGGCGTTGATTGTTCATTCTGATCGAATGGTGGTGATGTTTCGCGGGCAGGATGCGCCTTCAAGCGCCGACACGAATAGGCCTGGAGCCATTAAGAGCCCTGCGCCTTCGAAAGGAGCTGATGCGATGCCATCGGTGTCGAATCGTTCGATCAGTCAAATCGAGGCGACTGGGCGTGTGAAGATTAAGAAAGAATCTGGGAGCGCGACCTGTGCAAAGGCCATCTATTATCAAGATGGAGACAAGCTTGTGCTGACGGGTAACCCGGTGGCCTGGGACAAGGGCACCAGAGTCACTGGCAGAAAAATCACAATGTTTCTTGCAGAGGACCGGAGCGTAGTGGAAGGTGACTCCCATGTGCAGCTTGAGGGCGGTTAAGTGAGTAAGACGTCGCAGGAGGCGAGCGTGGCAGCTGAAACTCTCGTAAATACTGTCGAAGGTGTAGGTTTGCGCGGGGTAGGACTGGTAAAAAGCTTCCGTGCCCGCAAGGTCGTCAAAGGCGTTTCCATCGACGTTCGCGCCGGGGAAGTAGTGGGCTTGCTGGGCCCGAACGGGGCTGGGAAGACGACGATTTTCGACATGATTGTTGGTTTGTGCAAGCCAGACGAAGGGCATGTTTTGCTTGGCGACGAGGCGATCACGGGTCTGCCGATGTACCAGCGCGCCCGCAAGGGGATCGGCTATCTTCCGCAAGAATCGTCAGTGTTTCGAGGGTTATCGGTAGAGGATAATATTCTGGCAATTCTTGAGACACTGGATTATTCACGGACTGAGCGGCGGGAACGAGCCGATGCCCTGCTCAAAGAGCTGGATCTCAGTCATATCAAAACAAGCATGGCGTATGCGTTGTCGGGTGGTGAACGCCGGCGACTGGAAATTACTAGAGCGCTCGCAACCAATCCGTCATTTATGTTGCTGGACGAGCCTTTTGCAGGGATCGATCCGATTGCCGTGGCGGACATTCAGCACATCATTATCCGCTTAAAGGAAAAAGGGATTGGCATTTTGATCACTGATCATAATGTTCAGGAAACGCTCTCCATTACCAGCCGGGCGTATATCATCAACGAAGGGTTGATTCTCGAGGCTGGGTCTCCTGAATTGATCGTTAAGAGTGAGAGGGCGCGGGCTATTTATCTAGGGGACCGCTTTAAGCTATGAGGCGTGAAAGTGTGTTCGTATGAAGCTTCGGCTCGATCTCAGGTTGAGCCAAAAGCTCATCATGACCCCGCAATTGCAGCAGGCGATCAAGCTGTTGCAATTCTCACGGCTTGAGCTCCAGCAGAGCTTGGCTCAGCATTTGATCGAAAACCCGCTCTTAGAGGAGCTTCCGACTGAAGCGGATGACAGCGACGCTGGCAACGTCGAGGAAAAGGCTGAGGAAGAGGCTGCATCCGCGAGTAGCGATGTAGAGGCGGCGGGGGAGTCGACTCTTGAAGAGCGCGACACGCCGGATGAGGCCTCAGCTGCTGGATGGGAAGAATATTTTTGGAGCGATCGCCAGATCGGTGGATCTGACTCTTCCTCGTCCTCGCAGGACGAATTTCCCTCCTCCGAACAGACTATGGCGAACGCAGCTTCCCTGGAGGACCATCTCCTGTGGCAACTGTCGCTTTCCGGACTGTCGGAACGTGAGAAAACGATTGGACGATCGATCATCGGGAATCTCGACGATGACGGGTATCTGCGCATGTCGCTTGTGGAGATGGTGAGCGGGACCGACTTTGCCGAAGTGGAGGTAGAGTCAGTCCTGAAAGATGTGCAGAGCTTTGATCCGACTGGCGTGGCAGCTAGAGATCTTGTGGAATGCCTGCTCCTGCAGATCGGGCATTTAGGGAAGAGCCCCATGGGATCATTGGGGGCGCGGCCTGGGGCGTTGAAGGGGTCGATCGTTGAAGCCATTGTCCAGCATCACCTCAAAGATCTTGAGAAGAAACAGTATGCAAGGATCGCCAAAGCCTTAGATGTCACAGTGGAAAAGGTCTTTCAGGCCACGAAGATCATCGAAGTACTTGAGCCCAAGCCCGGGCGAATTTTTTCCAATACCCAGAATTATCCCATTGTGCCTGACGTGTTCGTCCTCAAAAATGAAGGCGAGTGGGTGGTGCGCTTGAACGATGACGGGCTCCCGCGCATGAGGATCAGCCTCTACTATAAGCAATTAATGGGGGGAGATGAGAGCGGATCGGGAGAGACGAAGGCTTATTTGGACGAGAAATTGCACGCTGCCCAATGGGTCATTCGTAGCATGGAGCAGCGCAACAAGACGATCGTGAAGGTCGTGTCGAGCATCGTGAAGTTTCAGGAGCAATTCTTTGAAAAAGGTGTGCAGCACCTCAAGCCGTTGGTCCTCAAGCAGGTAGCTGAGGATATTGGGATGCACGAATCGACCATCAGCCGGGTCACGGCAAATAAGTATATGTATTGTTCTCAGGGTATGTTGGAGCTGAAATTTTTTTTCAATGTAGGCCTGCAGCGAGTCGATCAGGCCTCTGATATGATGTCGTCTGTGACCGTGCGAGAGATGATTCGGATCATAGTGGCGGAAGAAGATCCTGCTCACCCCATGACGGATGAAGAGATTGCGGCACAGCTCCTCACAAAGCAGGTGGTGATTGCGCGGCGGACGGTGGCCAAATACCGGGCAGAGGAACATATTCCCTCGGTGACCCAACGGAAGCGGTTTTTTTAAGTCTGCTTTGTGCAGCTGCTTCCGCTCTTCCCTGGGTTAATTGTTATCTGCAGTATTGGTCGTCCGATACGATGCGCATCATCGCGAATGAGTTGTACGGCTGATGCTGTGAATATGGAAGGATCAATGCTGATGAAGATCGCAGGACGGCATCTCGTAGTGACGCCGGCGCTCAAGGCGCATGTGGAGAAACGGCTTGAACGGCTGGCGCGGTATGATGTGGAGCTAAGTCATCTGGAAGTTATTTTGAGTGTGAGCAAGCTGCAACATATGGCGGAGGTTATCTGTACGGTGCAGGGGCGCCGGATTCAAGCGAAAGCCTCAACGCCGGAAATGTATGCCACGATCGATCAGCTGGTGACCAGGCTGGCAGTCCAGATTCGCAAGTACAAGGAACGCCAGGCGGATCATAAGGTGTCGGTTAAGAAATTAGCACGTAAGGCTGCGCGCCTCACTACCCCCCAGGAAGAGGCCGCGCCGGAGCTGGAGATCGTTCGTCTCGCGAGAGTGGTCTTGACGCTTGAGGAGGCGAAGCGCCGGCTGGATCCTCTGCCTGGTTCATTGCTGGTATTTACGCTGCGTGGATCGGGAAAGTTGCAGATCCTTCAGCGTATTGGTCGCGATCGCATGGTGTTGCTCAATCCATCCTAAGGGGTAGATTTGCATGGCCGGACTTAAGCTAGTTGTGATCAGCGGCCTTTCTGGTTCAGGTAAGTCATACGCGCTCAAATGTTTTGAGGATGTCGGGTACTTTTGTATCGATAATTTGCCACCGGCACTACTGCCGACGTTTGTCGAATTGTGCCATCAGCAGGGGGGCGAGATTAAGAATGTTGCACTCGGGATTGATGTCAGAGAGCGCGTATTCTTTTCTGATCTCGTGCAAATTCTTGAGCAGGTTAAGGCCCTGGGCCATTCGGTAGAGTTGATGTTCTTCGAGGCGCGTGAAGAGGTGTTGGTTCGTCGCTTCTCAGAGTCTCGGAGACCCCACCCGCTCCTGCCGCATCTCCCTATGCTGGAGGGGGTGCGCTTCGAGAAGGCACATCTTGCCGATCTGCGCGGCCACGCCGACCGCATCATTGATACCTCTGAGTTGACGGTGCATGAACTGCGAGAGTTGTTGGCCAAGCGGTTCGGGCAGGAGGGTACGCCTCGCCGGTTGACCATCTCGCTGGTCACGTTTGGCTTCAAATTCGGTGTGCCGTACGATATCGATCTCTTGTTCGATGTCAGGTTTTTGCAGAATCCATTCTTTGTGCCAGACCTCAAGCTATTGACGGGAGATGATCCGAAGGTACGGGATTATGTGCTGGCCGATTCTGACGCCGTCGCTTTTATCGGGCAGCTTGAGGGCCTCTTTAAATTTCTCGTCCCCCTCTTTGAGCGAGAACGCCGCAGCTACGTGAATGTTGGGATTGGCTGTACCGGAGGTCGTCATCGGTCGGTCGCTATTGCCGGACGGCTTCAAGAAAGCTTCTCGGCAATCGGTTATCAAACGGCGGTCACCCATCGTGATATTAATAAGTAGTAGCCCTCGTATTCCACCGTCACGACTTTTCTGTCTATCCCAAGGCAGAGAAATCTTCTAGTTTCTACATCGTTGTGATACCATCCTGCGCACCTTAGCCTTTGCAACTCCTTATTACATCAGGCGAAGTGTGCGTGAATGCAGGCTTACCCGGTTAAGGTAAATGGGGTGAGCAATCGGTCTATCATGGGGTAGGAGGGACTGTCGTGTGAGCAGGCCTGCTGTGGCGGAACAGATTATACCAGTGCCATTGGGGGAGCGGAGCTACGACATTGTGCTCCGGCCAGGATTACTCGCGACCTTGGGTAGCAAGCTGGGTGCCCTGACCACCTCTCCAAAGGTCGGCGTCGTCACGGATCGGCATGTGGCCAGCCATTATCTTCAAGGAGCCCTCCGCTCGCTTCGTGAGGCGGGTTACGATCCCACTCCGATTATTTTACCGCCAGGAGAGCGCACTAAGACCCTTGGTACCATAGCCAAGGTTCTCGATGTTTTGGCTCGGCACAAGTTCGAACGCCAATCCCTCTTGCTAGCTCTCGGTGGCGGGGTTGTTGGTGATATCACCGGCTTTGCGGCCGCAATCTATCAGCGGGGCATTCCGTATGTGCAGGTGCCGACCACGCTGGTGGCACAAGTCGATTCCAGCGTTGGGGGTAAAACCGGTGTGGACCATCGGCTGGGCAAGAATCTGATCGGGGCCTTTTACCAGCCACGAGCCGTTCTGATTGATCCTCTCACGCTGCGTACCCTGCCACGTCGCGAATGGATTGCCGGTCTGGCCGAAGTGATTAAGTATGGCATTATTACTGATGAGGAGTTTTTTGTGTTTTTAGAGCAGGAGATGCCTGCACTTGTGAAGCTGGCGGATGCGCCAGTTATGCATGTAATTAAGCGGTCCTGTGAGATTAAGGCGGAAGTTGTTGCCGGGGACGAGCGAGAGTCGGATCGCCGCCGCATTCTTAATTATGGCCATACGATTGGCCATGCGCTGGAGTCGCTTGCAGGTTATCGCGGGTTAATCCATGGCGAAGCTGTGGGCATCGGCTTGGTGCAGGAAGCGGATTTGGCTTGTCACATGGGGCTTTGCGCGCATGAGGTGGTTGAGCGGATCAGACGTTTGGTGCAGCGCGCCGGCTTGTCTGAACAGGTCCCCCGTACAGCGTTTGCGCCCATCTGGAAAGCCATGCAGCATGATAAGAAGGTGGCTGAGGGGCGCGTGGTCGGGGTTTGGCCTGTACGCATTGGCGCGGTGACGATTCAGCCAATTGAACGGCAGATATGCGCCGAATGGTTGCAGGCTGCACAGGACCGTGGGCACCAATCGCCGAGTGGTCGTCGGCAAGTCAGGGCTCCTGCCCGTCAAAAAACTCGTGCACGAAAGTAAACATCTATGACACCCAAGCGTCCCTTATCTGTTGCACATCTCCAGCAGGCCTTACGCGAGAAAACGCGCGAAGTTGATGTGCTCCATCAGATCACCGAGTCTATCAGTAACCAGCTGGATCTCGAAGCCGTCCTCCGGCATATCGTTGAGGTAGTCGTTGAAGTCACGAAAGCAGATGCCTGTCTCCTCTATCTCTTGTCGGATGGCCAGGACGAACTCATTCTTCGCGCCTCCAAGAACCCCCACCCTAAATTGATCGGTCGCATCACGATCGGGCTGGGCGAAGGGATCACCGGGTGGGTGGCTCAGGAACGGACCCGCGTCGTGATTCCAAGTAATGCGAGCGACGACCCGCGCTTCAAATTCTTCCATAATCTACCAGAAGATCGCCACCAGGCGTTTGTCTCCGTGCCGATCATGACCAAGAAAGAAGTCGTCGGGGTGATCAATGTGCAGCACAAGCGCCCCAAACGCTATCGACCCGACGAGATCGCGCTTCTCTCGACCATTGCCAATCAAGTCGGTGGTGCGATTGAGAACGCGAGGCTCTACGACCAAATGAAACGCAAGGCCCTGCAGGTGGAAACCCTGTCGCTGGTATCGGAAACGGTGGCCTCCAATCGGTTGATCGAGGATGTCCTGCGCTTGCTGGTGACGATGACTGCGCAAATGATGAATTCCAAGATTTGCTCGATCATGCTGCTGGACCAGGCGAGCGGGGAGCTCAGGATCGAGGCGACACAGAGCCTCAGCGAGGCGTATTGCCGGAAGCCACATCTTAAGATTGGGCAGAGCATCAGCGGGCGTGCTGTGCAAGATCGCCGGCCGATCATTGTGGCCGATGTCACCAAAGAGCAGGACTATGTGTTCCCGGATATGGCTAAGAAAGAAGGGCTTTGCTCCATGGTCTCGGTTCCGATGATGGTGCGGGAGAAGGCGGTGGGGGTAATCAATAGCTATACGGCGGTTCCGCACCTGTTTACCAGCGAAGAGGTCAAACTGCTTCAGGCTATTGCGAATCAGGCTGCCATTGCCATCGAGCACACGACCTTGATTGAAAAGTCCTTTGAGATGCAGGAAGCGCTGGCGGTTCGGAAGCTCATGGAGCGGGCCAAGGGCTATCTCATGCGCACAAAAAAGCTGACCGAAGAAGAGGCCTTCAAGCTCATTCAGCGCCAAAGCATGGATCATCGAAAATCGATGCGTGAGATCACCGAGGCGATTCTCCTCGCGGGTGACATCGACGAGCGGGCCGATCGAGTCAGGCACTAAGGGGGCTATGCGTACGTTTCGTATCGCCATGGCGCAGATGAATCCGACGGTCGGAGACCTGGACGGAAACGTCCGCCGGATCACGGCCTGGCTGCGCGAGGCAAAGAAGGCGAAGGCTGATTTAGTCGTATTTCCTGAGCTGGCCATCACCGGTTATCCGCCAGAAGACCTCTTGTTGAAGTCGAGCTTTCTCTCGGACAACCGTCGTGCACTTCAGGAGGTTGTTCGTCACTGCCAGGGGCTCGCCGCGGTGGTGGGCTACGTCAGCCAGAGCGATGGCATTGAGTCGAAAACGGCCCGTCCGTCGGTGGTGTCAGCCGGTTCGCACAAACTCTACAACGCGGCGGCGTTCATCGCCGATCAGAAACTCATCACGACGTATTGTAAGTGGTACCTGCCGAACTACGGGGTGTTCGACGAGAGCCGCTATTTTCATCCAGGCCGGAGGTTGCCGCTCATTCGTCTGCGTGGCACGTTGATCGGGTTGAATATTTGTGAGGACGTCTGGGTCCCCGAAGGGCCAACTCGTTTCCAGGCTTTGGCGGGTGCCGAGGTTATTGTCAACATCAATGCCTCGCCCTTTCATCTGGGTAAGAGCCGGGTGCGCGAACAGATGTTAGCGACCCGTGCAAGAGAAAACGGGGTAGTATTGACCTACACTAACGTGGTTGGCGGGCAGGACGAACTGGTCTTCGACGGGAATAGCGTGATTCTTGATCATCAGGGTGAGGTCATTGCGCGGGGGAAAGCCTTTGAGGAAGCTCTCATCGTCGCAGACCTCAATATAGAGGCGGTCGCGCGGGCGAGGCGTGCGCAGGGGCAGAAGAAGCTCCTGCCAAAACGAGTTGCCGCTGCGGTGGAGATCTGCGTGGCCTCACTTCCGGCTATTCCCAAATTTCGCACACGGGTGGTTCCTGATTTGGTAGCGGCCTTGGGCCCTCTGGAGGAAGTGTATCGGGCCCTGACGCTTGGCGTACGAGATTATGTGAGGAAAAACGGATTTACACGGGTCATGATCGGGTTGAGCGGTGGAGTGGACTCGGCCTTGACCGCCGTACTCGCCGTTGATGCGTTGGGCGCTGCGAACGTGTGGGGCCTATTTATGCCGTCGCCCTATACATCGCGCGAGAGTTATGAGGATGTTGCTGAATTAGGGAGACGGCTTGCGATTTCCGTCCGTACGATTCCCATTACGACGCTGTTTGATACCTATCGGCAATCGCTCACGGAGACATTTGAGGGCTATGCGGCTGATGCGACGGAAGAGAACCTCCAGGCCCGGATTCGCGGTAATCTGCTCATGGCCTTCTCCAACAAGTTCGGCCATTTGGTGCTTACCACGGGTAATAAGAGCGAGATGAGTGTGGGCTACGCCACCCTGTATGGAGATATGGCAGGGGGCTTTGCCGCGATCAAAGATGTGTCGAAGACGATGGTTTATGATCTGGCGAAATTGCGAAATTGTCGAGGCGTAACCCCGGTGATTCCCAAACGAACGTTAGATCGACCGCCGACCGCCGAGCTGAGGCCTAATCAAAAGGATGAAGACTCGCTACCGCCCTATGAGATCTTAGACCCCATTCTCCAGGCCTACGTGGAAGAAGACCGGTCGCTCGAAGAGATCGTCGCAGTGGGGTACGAGCGAGAGACGGTGGCCCGTGTGATTGCGCTGGTGGATGGGAGTGAGTACAAACGCCGGCAGGCGCCACTCGGTATCAAGATCACGCATCGGGCGTTGGGGAAGGATCGACGGATACCGATTACGAACGGCTATCGGAACTTGTAGGCGAAAAAACGGACTGGAGCTTGAAGTGTGAAGCGAGCCTGAAGTCTAGAGGCCGAAGGCTGAATCTTTTGAACGCCCAAACTCCTGGATCTACCCTTGCAACCTTTACTTGTACTGCGGTTCGCGTTTTCGCGTCTGGCTCTCGAGCTGCTTGCGAACTGATTGCAGTTCCTTCCTGATGGCCTCCAACTCTAAGTTTTTCTTGATCACGAGATCTTTAAGCTCGTCAATCTTCATGTCCTGCTGCGCGGGTGTTTCTGCGGTATAGGATAGAGCCTTAGGTAGCCTGACTTCCGCGAGCGGCTGGCGATGTGGCGTGCCCTGCTCCACCGGAGGCGCGGGGGGGGTGCTGGTTGCTGTTCGTACTGGGGTTTGTTGCACTAGTTGATAGTCAATAACAAGGAGTCTGTCGGTTGACGGGATCCCCGCCGGCTGTTGGAATGTATCGGACCGCTGGGCCGCGCTCGGGGTGAAGAGCAGGGTACGCGTTGAAAGGTTTGAGGGATCGGGTAAGCGACGGTGGGAGACCCTATCCGCGCTTGCTTGGGTCGGTGCATATCGATATTGCGAGAGCGTGACGTACAGAGACAGGCCATAGGCGTAAAGGGAGCCGGCCGTACGTTCTATGATGACATGCTCCAACCGCCCAGTATTGTAGCGTGGGCTTGTGAGAAGAAAGGCCACAGCTTCTCCCGTTCCGGCGACCGTCAGGGCTTTGGCAATTCTAGGGGCCAGAAACTGGACGTCTTCTGCCGAAAAGACCGGAACAGAGTCTGATCCTCCCAGCAACTCTTGGAGGGCCCGGTGGCGTTCCTGGACGCGCATCCCACTTAAGACTTGGGCGATGAGGGTTACGTCAAGATGGATCGGGTGGCTGGCCTGAGTTGATGGATCGGAAATCGCGCGAAGGGAAACGGCCCCACGCGGATCTTCGAGGAGGGTTTGGTCGTGGGTGGATATTGTGCTACAGGCCGTGCCGATTAAACACAGCATGGCAAGAAGAAACAATGGTTTGTATGACCGTTCTCGTGCAAAACGTAGTGCGGGTTGAGCCATGGATGGGAGTAAATTTAACATGGACGCGAGATCATGGCTAGGCGCGAGTATATGAAAGGTACAGTCGTTGACAGATTTTCCAGCTGTATGGTACAACGTCGCTTATTGGACAGGGGAACGACGACGTTTCGTACTGGCTTTTCTATAGTATGGCATGGACAATGGCGTCCTCAGCCCCCAACGGGCTAGAGGACGTTTTTTTTGGCTGCATGCGAATAGGATTATTGCCTTACTCAGTTGAGCGGCAAGGTAATTTAGTCGGCTGCAGGAAATCTATCTAGAGGTGCGAGGCGTCATCTTGCGTACGAGGCGTGCGTGGCGACGACGTCATCATCATGGTGCGAACGGTAAAAAGTGTGAGCAATCAAGTTATCAATATTGCAGTACGCTGTGGCATCGGCCTAGGGTTCTGGGTTTTGCTGTCATTCCTCGGTGGCCATGCCGTATTCGCACAAGGACCAACGGCGCCAGCCTCCACCGCAACGGTGCAGGAGCGACTGGATTCCTTGGAGAAGAAAATGGCTGCGCCGTCCATCTGGAAGACCTTGGGGTTTCAGGCCTCGGGGTTTGTGGACGTGGCCTATACACACAACTTGAACAATCCCAGCACCAACCTCAATCAACTGCATGTCTACGACACCGATGCAAATTCCTTTTCGGTACACATGGTGCAAATCATGCTTGAGCGGCCTGCTGATGGAGCGGGGAGTGGCATGGACCGGTTTGGGTTCCGTACTCGGCTGAACTTCGGGTTGGATGCCCGAGTCACGAGGGCGCGCACGAACTCTGCCCCTGGCACTAGCGGCCACGAGCTAGATTTTCAGGAGGCCTATAGCGAATACATCGCCCCGGTTGGCAATGGCTTGAAGATTCAAGCGGGAAAGATCAATACACTGATCGGATACGAGGTTATCAACAGTTTCGAGAATCCGAACTTCTCCCGCAGTTTCATGTTCGGTTTGGGCCAAGCCTTTACGACCACCGGCGTCCGGCTTAGCTACTCGTTCAATCCGTTTGTCAGCGCTTCAATCGGCGTGATCAACGGCTGGGATAACGTGACGGATAACAACAAGAGTAAATCCTTTGAGTGGCTCCTGGCCCTGATCCCGCATGAGAAGCTCGGTATGAGCTTCTACGGGTCCTACGGCGCAGAACAATCCAACAATCAAGGGACGGCACCTGCCTCCACCGGCGCCGATCCAACGGCCAAGCGGACGGTGGCAGGGGCAACTATGACTATCAAGGCCACCGACCAAGACACCATCGTTTTCGAGCCCTACTACGTGAATGAAGGGAACGTGAGCGCGGTGAAGCAATCAAAAAATGGTCGCTGGAATGGGTTGGCCGGCTATCTGACGCATGATTTCACCGATCAGTGGAGTGCCAGGTTCCGTGGGGAAATTTTTGAGGATGCGGGTGGCGTGCGTACATGCACTGGAACCTTTGGATCAGCCGGAGGCACTAATACCTGCGCGGGGGCAACCACGACGGTTGCGGCCACACCGGTCGCGCAAACCCTCTGGGAGAATACTTTTACGCTTCAGTATAAGCCGTTCCCGTCGCTGATTACGCGGACTGAGTTTCGCTACGATAAGTCGGACAAGAACGTCTTTCTCTCTGGTAATCGCATGGTCAATAATCAAGAAACGCTGTCATTTCAAATCATCTACCTCTTCTAAGCAGAGGAGAAAAGGAGCTCATCATGAATCGATTTGCACGTATCATGACTGCCATGCTTCCCGTCCTAGCCTTCGCTATTCTGATGGGGTTAATGGATCCCTATGCGCAAGCCGCGGAGGCTCCGGCAGCAACAGCCTCGCTCGTCTCGGAGACAGCTTCGGCGGCTGTGCCGGCTCCGGCAAAGATTAATTCGGGGGATACGGCATGGGTCCTCATGTCTACGGCGATGGTCTTGCTGATGACAATGCCCGGCTTGGCCCTCTTCTACGGCGGTCTTGTTCGAAGCAAGAACGTCCTAGGGACGATCATGCAGAGTCTCGTGATTGTGTGCCTGGTCAGTCTGATCTGGATTCTTGTTGGGTACAGTCTGGCTTTCGGTCCCGATAAGGGAGGCTTTATCGGAGGTCTTGAGTGGGCCGGGCTCAGCGGGGTGGGTAGCGAGCCGCATCCCGTCTATGGCCCGACGATTCCCCATCAAGTGTTTATGTTATTTCAGCTTATGTTTGCCGTGATTACGCCGGCTCTGATTACCGGGGCATTTGCCGAGCGGATGAAGTTTTCCGCGTTGCTGTTGTTTGCGGCGTTGTGGTCCTTGTTGATTTATTCTCCGGTGGCCCATTGGATCTGGGGCGGTGGATGGCTGGGGAAGATGGGCGCGTTGGATTTTGCCGGAGGTGCGGTAGTGCATATCAGTTCCGGATTGAGCGCCCTGGTCTGCGCCATCGTGATGGGGAAGCGCAAGGGCCATGGCGCCGATTATATGGCTCCGCATAACTTGCCTTTTACGTTGTTGGGGACCGGCCTCCTGTGGTTCGGTTGGTTTGGGTTCAACGCGGGCAGCGCCTTGGGGGCTAATGGGCTGGCTGGGAGTACCTTTCTGGCGACCCATGCCGCAGCGGTTACTGGTGCCCTCGTATGGATGGGGGTGGAGTGGGCCCATCGCGGGAAGCCCACTATACTCGGCCTCGCCAGCGGTGCGGTCGCTGGCCTAGCCTCCGTGACGCCGGCTTCCGGGTTTATCGGGCCGTTTGCAGCCATCACCATCGGTATTTTCGCAGGGTCTCTGTGCTACTTCGCCGTTGTTTGGAAGGGGAGGATGGGCTATGATGACTCGCTCGATGTCGTGGGAATCCACGGTGTGGGCGGTATTCTGGGCATCCTCGCGACAGGGCTCTTTGCCTCCAAGGCAATCAATCCCGCTGGGGCTGATGGGCTCTTTTTTGGTAATGCCGGACAGTTGAGCATTCAGGCCATCACGGTGTGCGCGGTGGTGCTATTTTCCATGATCGGCACCTGGATGATTTTGAAAATTGTGAATGCAACCGTAGGGCTGCGGGTTTCCCCAGAACATGAATCGACTGGGTTGGATCTCAGCCAGCATAACGAACGGGCCTATTCATAGGCCGACCATGACACCCTCGACCACGCAATCATGCCGGCGATCCCTGCGGCGATGGAGGGCCAGCGTCCTCGGGTCAGCCAGATAAGGAGGTAGCGACATGAAGATGATTGAAGCCATTGTTAAGCCGTTCAAGTTGGATGAAGTGAAAGATGCTCTACTTGAAATTGGCTTGCAGGGGATGACGGTTTCGGAGGTTAAAGGGTTTGGCCGCCAGAAGGGGCATAAGGAGACGTATCGGGGGCAGGAATATACAATTGAGTTTGTGCCAAAAGTGAAAATCGAGGTAGCCGTCACGGACGCGCAGGTGTCGCGTGTGATCGAGACCATTACCCGAGCCGCCAAGACCGGCAGTATCGGGGACGGCAAGATCTTTGTGCGCGACTTGACTGAAGCGGTGCGTATCAGAACCAGTGAAACCGGAGAGATGGCTCTGTGATCATGGGCACCACACCGAATCCATCTAGTACGTCCGTGCCGACCGTTGATCCGTCGACGGTCGGTCTGTTCCTCGCTGAGCAGCGACGCATCATTGCGCAGCGGGTGATGGCCGGCGCCAGCGGCGCAGAGACCATGGCGGCGATGACGGAACTGGTGGATGGGCTGATCGTTGGGTGTTATCGAAATGCCGTGCGGGAGGGGGGTGATGTGGCGGCCTCAGCCAGTCTCCACCAGTACTGTCTCGTGGCTCTGGGAGGGTACGGACGCCGCGAACTGGCCCCCTATTCGGACATCGATCTGATGGCGCTCTATCGCCCTGAGGCCAAGGCTCAGGGCGAATCGCTCGTGCGAGCAGTCTTACATCCCTTGTGGGACTGTGGATTTCAGGTCGGACATAGCGTGCGGACCATTAATGACTGCATGGAGTTGGCCGAGAGTGATGCGACGGTGAAGACCTCGATGATGGAGTCCCGGTTTCTCGCGGGCAGCCCTGAGCTGTTCGACCAGTTTCATCGTCAGTATCTTCGGAAAATCGTGGCTAAGGGCACGGATACCTACGTGGATCAAAAGTTGGAAGAGCGTCGGCGCGACTATCTTAAGTTCGGGGAGACGGTCTATTTGCTGGAGCCGAACGTTAAGAAAAGCAAAGGTGGTCTTCGCGATTTGCATCTGCTCCAATGGGCCGGCATGGCTCGCTATCAAGCGCCGACCATTCGCGAGCTGTCCGATCGCGGGATCCTCTCCCGGGCCGATTCGATGGCCCTGACAGAGGCACGAGACTTTCTTTGGCGAGTCCGGGCGCTCCTTCATGTGCATGCAGGCATGGCGCAGGAGATTTTGTCGTTCGATGAGCAAATCTGGCTGGCGCAACATTTCGGGTTTGAGGACCGGCCGCACTTGCTGGCCGTCGAGCAGTTCATGCAACAATATTACCAACACACGATGGGGTTGCATGAGCGCTGTATGCGATTTGTCGAGCGCTGCCGGCGTGTACCGTTCTGGCACCGGATCACGCGGTTTTTCCCGGCGTCCCGAGTTGAGGGATATTTTGTCGCGCGAGGTGGGATCCTGACGGTGGCGGACGAACATCGTGCGAGGGTGATGGACAGTCCGGCGCTGCTTCTTCGTCTCTTCGATTTAGCGCGAGCGCAGCAGCTGACCATCGCGCCGTCTTTGCTCGAAGATATTCACCGGCATGTCGATCCGGTTTCGGGAGAGGCCTATCGGACACCGGAGGTCAACCGCACTTTTCTTGCGATTCTTGCAGGACCTGGCACCGCCAAGACCCTGGAGGCCATGCATCGGGCCTTCGTGCTTGAGAAGCTGGTCCCCGCCATGAGCACGGTCCGTGGCCTGATGCAGTTCAATCAGTACCATAAGTATACGGTCGATGAGCATAGTTTGCTGGCCGTGGCACGGGCGGAGGATCTGGCTCGGGACCAGGGGGTGATGGGGGAGATCTATCGCAGCATCAAGCGGAAAGACCTTCTGCATTTGGCTGTCCTACTCCACGACTTGGGTAAAGGCCAGGAAGAAGATCACAGTGACGTGGGGCGGCGCTTGGCCGAGGACGTTGCGGTTAGGCTCGGGCTCGATGAACAGGATCTACGGACCCTCTCGTTTCTCGTGCATCGGCATTTGCTGATGGCCCACACGGCCTTTCGGCGGGACCCGAACGACGTGAAGGTGGTACTACCCTTCGCCCGCGAAGTCGGCACGCCGGAAGTCTTGAAGAAACTGCTGGCACTCACGGCTGCCGATATTGCGGCGGTTGGGCCGGGAGTCTTGACCAAATGGAAGGAATCGCTCCTGGTCGAGCTCTATCAGCGCACGATGGCCGAGGTCTCGGGGGAGCGGAATGGAGTCATGGCCCCAGAGCGAGTTCGCCAGATTGCCGAAGAGGTCAGCAAACATCCGTTGCTGGCTGGGCAGGGAAGTGGGACTCTGGCCTGGGTCGAGAGCCAGTTGGAGCAATTCCCTGAGCGCTATGCCTATGGGACCTCGCCGGGCCGTATTGCGGCCCATTTGGCGGCCGTGCGACGCTTACATGTCGGTGAGGTATTGGTGGCGGCGGAGTTCAATAGTGAACTGGGGACTTGCGAGTATAGCGTCGTGGCCCATAACGACGTGACTCCAGGTATTTTCTCTAAGATCGCCGGGGTCATGGCCGGCAGCGGGGTGCAGATTCTGGATGCGCAGATTCTCACCAGAGTCGACGGGATCGTGGTCGACACGTTCCAGGTCATGGATCCGGACTATCAGAACGCCCCTCCGGCCGAGCGGTTGCGGACGGTGGGCGACCGGATTGCGTCGGTTCTCAAGGGGTGGGAGCATGTTGACGATGTGTTGCGCCGGGGCGCACGACTGAAGCTCACGCGATCCTTGCCGAAAGCCCGTGAAGCGACAGAGGTGCGGATCGACAATGAAACGTCGGACGCCTATACGATCCTCGACGTGTTTGCCGATGACCGTCAGGGTCTGCTGTATGTGATCACAAATACGATTTTTCAGCTTGGGTTATCCATCCATGCCGCTCGCATTTCCACGCGGCTGGATCAGGTAGCGGACGTATTTTATGTCGCGGATCATCAAGGCCAGAAGCTCGAGGATCACGGACAATTGGAGCGATTGCGAACGGAAGTTGAAATGACCATCGAGAATTTTCTCGAGGCGAAAGCAGCCTAGCAGAGGCGACAGGGTCTCCTGCGGGTGATTTGAAAGGAGGGGTGGGATGAACGTACGTGAGGTGTTGGAGTATGTGAAGAAGCATCGGGTCCAGATCGTGGACTTGAAGTTCGTCGATCTCATCGGGACATGGCAGCATTTCAGTATCCCAACGAGCGAATTGACGGAAGATCTCTTCAGGGACGGGTCAGGATTGGACGGCTCCTCCATTCGCGGCTGGAAGGCCATCAATAATAGCGACATGCTGGTCGTGCCAGATCCAGCGACGGCCTGCCTTGATCCCTTCTGTGCGGTCCCGACGCTGAGCCTCATTGGGAACGTCGTCGATCCGATTACGCGTGAGACGTATGATCGCGATCCGCGCTATGTGGCCCAGAAGGCGGAGAAATACCTTCAGAGCACAAAGATCGGTGACACCTCTTATTGGGGTCCGGAAGCCGAGTTCTTCATTTTCGATCAAGCCCGCTACGATCAGAACGGCCACAGCGGCTATTACTTCATTGATTCTGAAGAAGGCGTTTGGAACATGGGGCAGGAAGGTCACAACCTAGGCGGTAAGATCCGCCAGAAGGAAGGCTATTTCCCTGTCGCCCCGACCGATACGCAACATGATATCCGCAGCGAAATGATTCTGGAGATGGAGAAGGCTGGTATCCAGATTGAGAAGCATCACCATGAAGTCGCCACGGCCGGTCAGGCGGAAATTGACATCCGTTTCGACTCGCTGGTCCGCACCGCTGACAAAATGATGATGTATAAGTACATTGTCAAAAACGTGGCCCGCCGTCATGGCAAGACTGCGACTTTCATGCCGAAGCCGATTTTCGGCGACAACGGGTCAGGCATGCACAGCCACCAGAGCATCTGGAAAGACGGCAAGCCCCTGTTCGCCGGGAAGGAATACGCGGGCGTATCGCAGATGTGCCTGCATTACATCGGTGGCATTCTGAAGCATGCGCCGGCGCTGGCTGCCTTTACCAATCCGACCACGAACTCCTACAAGCGTCTCACGCCTGGGTTCGAAGCGCCGGTGTTATTGGCCTATTCCAGCCGGAACCGCTCGGCCGGTATCCGCATTCCCATGTACTCACCGAGCCCCAAGGCGAAGCGGATCGAGGTGCGGTTCCCCGATCCGGCTGCGAATCCCTATCTCGCCTTTTCCGCCATGCTCATGGCGGGGCTAGACGGAATCCAGAACAAGATCAATCCGGGAGAACCGGCCGAGCAGGATCTGTACGATCTCGAAGCCAAGGCAGCGTCCAAGATCCGTACAATGCCAGGCAGTCTAGATGAGGCCTTGAACAACCTGGAGAAGGACCATGAGTTCCTGCTCAAGGGCGGGGTCTTTAGCAAGGATCTGATCAATGCCTGGATCGGGTACAAGCGCACCAAGGAAGTCGACACCATGCGGTTGCGTCCGCATCCGTATGAGTTCTACCTCTACTACGATGTCTAGAGGATTCACGGCGCATTTGCAGAATGGGTTGACGAAGCAGAGCTAGACATGGTACACGTTGTTATAAACTAACCGAGGTAATGGCGCCTCGGTATGTCTCGCAAGACACGGACAACGGCGTCCGCTTTTCATAACTGAGAGGCGGACGCTTTTTATTTTAGGCATGTTCAGTGATCGGATCGTGGAGCTCGGTAAACAAACAGTTACCGAAACACACAGAAGGAGGCGGTCATGAGCGAAGGCAAGGGGGCTAGTAAGCGGATGGTGACAGCGAACTCCACAGGCGCTGTCATGAAATCTGAATCGTCTGAGGAGCATTTTGAGCGCACGGTCAAGCAAGCCGTGGTATCAGCTGTCATCCAAGCCGCCGTTCCATCACGCCGGAGGTTTCTCGCATCTATGGGAGCAGCAGCGCTCACAGCCTTTGTCGCTGAATTACTCCCGCTGAAAGAGTTCGTCGCCTTCGCAGCCACTCCGGTGGGGAAGCCGGAAAAGAAGGATCTCAACATCGCCTTTATTCCTATCACCTGTGCCACCCCAATCATTATGGCGGAGCCGCTGGGCTTTTATAGCAAGCATGGGCTGAATGCCAAGGTTAAACGGGCTGCGGGCTGGGCTATGGTGCGGGATTGGGCTATTAACAAAGACGTTGACGCGGCCCATATGCTGTCGCCTATGCCATTGGCCATCACCTTGGGCGCCGGCTCGCTCCCGGTCCCGTTCTACATGCCGGCCGTGGAGAATGTTAATGGGCAAGCGATTACGCTGCACAACAAGCACAAGGGCGTGAAGACAGCCGCCGACATGAAGGGATTCCGCTTCTGCGTACCGTTCGATTACTCGATGCACAACTATCTTCTGCGCTATTTTCTGGCGGAGGGGGGCGTGCATCCAGACAAAGACGTACAGATCCGTGTGGTCCCTCCGCCGGAGATGGTCGCTAACCTGAAGGCTGGTAATGTGGATGGGTATCTGGCGCCCGATCCCTTCAACCAGCGGGCGGTGTATGAAAATGCGGGATTCATTTTCAAGCTCTCAAAGGAAATCTGGGATAAGCACCCCTGCTGCGGCTTCGCGATTTCCAAAGAGTTTGCGGCACAGTATCCAAATACGTTCCAGGCGCTTTTCCGGTCCATCGTGGATGCTACCAACTACGCATCGAATCCGGCCCATCGGAAAGAGATTGCGACAGCGATTGCGCCGACGAATTATTTGAATCAGCCGGTGACGGTCTTGGAACAGGTGCTGACGGGAACCTACGCGGACGGATTGGGTGCGATTAAAACGGACCCGGGCCGTATCGATTTTGATCCCTATCCATGGCACTCGATGGCGATTTGGATCATGACCCAGATGAAACGATGGGGTCATTTAAAGGGCGAGATCAACTACAAGTCCGTGGCCGAGCAGGTCTATCTGGCGGCCGACTGTGACCGGATCGCGAGCGAGTTAGGTTATCAAACCCATCAAGGGACGATGGCCAAGCATACGATCATGGGCCGGGAGTTTGATGCGAGCCAGCCGGATGCCTATGTCCGCAGTTTCAAAATTCACAGTATGGCGTAATAGTCAAAAAGGCTTGAGGTTATGAAAGCAAATGGAAGTGGGAGTCCGTGGATAATTTCGGTGTTTATTCTCGTGGTGTTTCTGGGCGGGTGGCATCTGCTCACGCTGCGGTCACCGTTCGATGTGAACGGCAAGACGGAGACGCAATTGCAGATGCTGGAATTCAATGGCGACATCGTCCGAACGAGCGAGGGGAGCTATGCCTGGAATCCCGAGAAGATGAAGGGTGTACCTGGCCCCCTCGCGGTGGTGGAGAAGGCACGAGTTGAATTGAGCGAGGCCTTTGTGATTAAGGGCACCAACGACCACGGTATCGGCTACCTTGTTCTCTACACCGTTTTGAGATTCGCGGGTGGGTTCCTTACGGCATCGGTCGTGGCGGTTATTGTCGGTGTCTTCCTAGGGCTGAATCGCGTCCTGTTTCGAGCCTTCAACCCGTTCATTCAGGTCTTAAAACCGATCTCCCCGCTGGCCTGGATGCCCCTGCTGCTGTATACGGTCAAGGACCCCAAATGGACAGCTGTCTTGGTCGTGTTTATGGCAGCCGTCTGGCCAACCCTGGCGACGACGGCGTTCGGCGTGAGTTCACTCAAAAAAGAGTATCTCCACGTTGCAGCTATTCTGCAGCTTTCATGGTTCAAGCGGCTGTATCGGGTGATTTTGCCTGGGGCAGCGCCGACCATCGTGAACGGTCTGAGAATCGCGTTCGGGAGCGCATTGGTCGCCGTGGTACCGGCAGAAATGCTGTTGGGCGAGTTGGGCGTCGGCTACCTAAGCTGGATTGAGTGGAACAATCTCGACATTGCAGGGGTCATTTTCGCCATCTTGGTGGTCGGGGTCGTCGGTGTAATTTTGGATTCAGGATTCAACAAACTTGCGGGCCTTGTAACCTATCAGGAGTAGCTATGTCGTTTCTGCTCGTGGATCATGTGAGCAAGTTTTTTCCCGGTCATGCCGGTGGTGGTGAGGTTTGCATCTTCAAAGACGTGACTTTGCAAGTCGACAAGGGCGAGTTTGTTACGGTAATCGGGCACTCGGGATGTGGGAAGAGCACCTTGCTCAACATCATCGCCGGGCTGGAAACCCTATCGGAAGGGGCCGTGATCTTGAGTGGGCGCGAGGTGTCCGGCCCTGGATTGGATCGGATGGTCGTGTTCCAGAACTTTGCCCTTATGCCCTGGATGACGGTCTTTGAGAACATCGCGTTGGCTGTCCGGTCGGCCTACCCGGATTGGGAACAAGCGCAGGTGGTGGCGCATGTGCATAAGTACATTGGGCTGGTCGGGCTGAAGGGCGCTGAGGATAAGCGGCCGATCGCCTTATCGGGAGGCATGAAACAGCGAGTCGGTCTTGCCAGAGCCTTTTCAATTGAGCCCAAGGTGCTGCTGCTCGATGAGCCATTCGCCCAGATTGATGCGCTGACTCGAGGCGTCATTCAAGAGGAATTAGTTCAGATGTGGAACACGACGCGCAATACGGTCTTCATGGTCACGCACGATGTGGATGAAGCCATTCTCTTGTCTGACCGCATCATGCTCATGACGAACGGACCAGCATCGCGCGTTGCGGAGATTGTCGATGTGACGATTCCGCGTCCCCGATCGAGAGATTCGATCATTGAGCATCCCCATTACTACAAAATCAGAAACCATGTGATTCATTTTCTTGTCCGTCATGCATCGCACGGAGTGGCGAGCGCGGAGGGCGGGCAGGAAGAATCGTCGAAGGTCGCTCCGCTTGTCGTGAGGTTCTGAGGGAACGGGAGTGAGCGTGTGCCAGCGGCATTAACCACGGAGGTATGTGTGATGGAAGTGAAGACAGTAAAAGACATGATTAAGGCAAAGCGGCTGGCGAAGAAGGTCACGATTGCGCAGGTGGCTAAAGCGGTTGGGCGAAATCCCACATTTGTCGCAGCGGTGCTGCAGGGGACGCACAAGCTGCCGGTTGCCGATGCGAAGAAAGTCGGTAAACTGCTGGGGCTGGACGCAGAGCTTACCTTGTCCTTGAGTAAGTTTCCGGTTCGGACCGATTTTCCGAATACGATCGATCCATTTAAGTATCGCTTGCTGGAAATTATTGGGGTCTACGGCGATTCGATGCGTGAGCAGTCCAACGAGATGTTCGGCGACGGCATCATGAGTGCGATTGATTTTACGCTCGACATGGAAAAGGTGAGCGGCAGTCATGGCGAGGCCCGGTGCAAGATTACGTTGAACGGGAAATGGCTCGAATATAAGACCTTCTAGTTTTGGTCGAAGAACGTATTGTTGGATGCGGGAACAAAGACGTTCCTGCAGAGTAGTGACAGCGTGTGCGAAGCGGACAACGGCGTCCGTCTCCCCTAGGGGAAGACGGACGCCGTTGTGCTTTTTGACTGTAAGGGGAAAGGAGGCCTCAATGTATACGACGGATCACGAGCGGATTGCATCGTTGGTGGCGATGAAGCATCGGTTCCTAGAGGTCTCGCTGGGACGCTATCTCATACTCGCGGCGCTGGCAGGGGTCTATGTGGGATTCGGTATCGCGTTGATTTTTAGCCTCGGCGGGCCTCTGGCGACGGCCGGATCTCCGATGCTGAAACTGGTGATGGGCGTATCGTTCGGGATCGCCTTGACATTGGTCATTTTTGCCGGCTCGGAATTATTCACGGGAAATAACATGACCGGAGTGATCGGCGGGTTATCGCACAGCCTTACCTGGGGTCAAGTGGTGCAGCTCAATGCCTGGTCCTGGTTTGGCAACCTCGTTGGCTCGCTGGCGCTGGCATGGATGGTCGTTCAATCAGGCGTCCTGTCGAAAGGGCCGCAAGCCGAGCTAATCGGAAGCGTCGCAGCTATGAAGATGTCGCTATCGGCGTGGGAGTTGTTCCTTCGTGGTCTTTTATGTAATTGGCTTGTCTGCCTAGCGGTGTGGACCGCAGGGCGGACGACGAACGATGCAGCTAAGATCATGCTGATCTTCTGGTGCCTGTTTGCCTTCATCGGTACGGGGTTCGAGCATAGCGTTGCCAATCAATCGTTTCTTGGGATGGCGCTGTTCCTCCCTCATGGGGAGGCCGTGAGCTGGACGGGCTATTGGTACAATCAGTTCTATGTTGTAGCGGGTAACATCGTGGGTGGTGGCCTATTCGTGGGAGGTCTCTACTGGCTGGCGAGTCCCTATACCATTAGCTGTGGTGCGCCAAGAGAATTGCCCCGTGTTATTCCGGTACGGGAGGTGCGCTGATCATCGGAGCCGAATCGAAAGGCGAGAACTCTGTTGGCCATAATGGGTTGTGTCTTGATGCCGAGTGAGGAGGATGTGGTGCAACGGCTGTCTGAGCGCGGTGTGAGTTCACTCGAAGGCCTAATCCAGTTCCGAGGGAGGTCACGGTCTTTTCAGTTGTCGATTGCCTTACGCGTGCAGGCTTTATAGTGCGTCAAGGAAACTGGGTCGATTTTTGTGTGCCCTTGGAGAGGAAAGCATGAACAAAATCGAGGCTATCAAGACGGAGCGTGACGGATTGGCGGTGAAGGAGATGATCGCCCAGTACGCCAAAACGGGATGGGAATCAATCCCGGAGGAGGATATTCAGCGCCTTAAATGGTATGGCCTTTTTCTGAGAAATCCTACGCCTGGCTTCTTCATGATTCGCGTTCGGATACCGGGCGGTAAGACCAGCTCATATCAACTGCAGGCTTTGGCTGATATTGCTAGGATCTACGGCAATGGAGTCTTGGACCTCACGACGCGGCAGCAGATACAGCTCCGGCAGATCACGATCGAAAACGTGCCAGCGGTCTTTGCCAAGATGGACGAGGTGGGCCTGACCTCTCTCCAAACTGGCATGGACAATGTGCGAAACGTCATGACCTGCCCGGTTGCTGGGTTGAGTCCGAACGAGATATCGGATGCGACGCCGATTGTGCAAGCTATCAATGAAGAGATTCTCGGTAATCCCGCCTATTCGAACCTGCCGCGGAAGTTTAATGTGGCGGTGACCGGCTGTCCTGATAACTGTATCCATATGGAAACCCAAGATCTGGCCCTTGTGCCGGCCACTCACGGTGATGGCCAAGGGAGAAGGCTGGGGTACAACGTGCTGGTTGGGGGCAAGCTTGGGTCCGGGGGCTATCGGATTGCCACACCGCTGGACATCTTTGTAACAGAGAGCGAAGCGTTGGCTGTGAGCCGCGCGATCATCGCAATCTTCCGGGAGCATGGCTCGAGAGAAAATCGCACACAAGCCAGGCTGGCCTTCTTGTTGGAAGAATGGGGCGAGAGTCGGGTTCGGGAAGAAGTGGAAGCGCGAGTGGGAAAGAAACTGTCACTAGCCGGTGTCGATGCGCGCAAGGCGGTCGAGAAGAGCCACATCGGTATCTATCGGCAAAAGCAACCTCATCTGAACTATGTGGGATTAAAAGTCTTGGTAGGCCGGATCACACACGACGACCTGACTAGGATCGCAGCCTTGGCGGAGAAGTATGGAACAGGGGAGATCCGAATTTCCCCGGCGCAGACCCTGATCATCACGAACGTGTCTGACCGGAAGATCGGCGACCTCGACCGGGAGCCGTTGGTAAAGCAATTCGCCTATAACCCCGCGCCGCTCTACCAGGGGCTGGTGAGTTGTGTCGGTAGCGATTACTGCAATCTGGCGGTCATCGAAACGAAGAGTCGGGCAGTCGAGACGGCGAAGGCGTTAGAAGCCCGTCTGGGGACTACGCTCAAGCCGATCACTATGCATTGGTCGGGTTGTCCTGCTGCTTGTGGGAATCATCTCGTTGCGGATATCGGGCTCTTGGGCAAGAAGGTCAAGGTCGAGGGGAAGGTGGTCGACGCGGTCGATATCTATGTGGGGGGCCGTTCAGGCCCTGATCCCAAGCTGGCGGTTAAGATTATGGAAGATGTGCCCTGCGAGAGGCTGCCGATGGTGCTGGAGGGGCTGGTGCCCTATCACGCGAGAGAGAAGATACATCGGGTCAGGGGCGGAGCTAAGAAGCCTGTGCCTAGCAATCAGCTACCGACTGCAACGGCGGTCTAAGATGGGATAGACCACCCGGTTGTCCTCGTGCTGGCGAGGCGGGTAGAACCAGAGTCCCGCAGTCGATCATTCGTGAAAGCGGTGCCCCACGGACAGCGGTCGAAACCTTGAAGTCCCAGCTGCTAGCATATATTCTTTTGTTCCGTCATCCACCGTACTCTGCCAAGCGGGACTGCTAGGACTTCATCACACCGCGCAATCAGAAAAGACTGCTGCGCGAGTTGTTTTCCTTTTTCACGGTACCGCCGATAGCCTTGCCGGATTGGCGCACCTGTTCTAGGCCTGCACGAGCCAGTGCGTCAGCCCGTTCGTTATTCGGGTCCCCCGCATGTCCCTTGACCCAACGCCATTGGATGGTATGGCCAGAAGCCAAGGCATCCAGGCGACGCCACAAATCTTCATTCTTTACGGCCTCTTTGTTGGCCGTTTTCCAGCCGCGCCGCTTCCACGTGTGGATCCATTCGCTGATGCCCTTCTGCACATACTGCGAATCGGTATAGACCTGGGCTTCCACCGGCTCTGTGAGCGACTGTAAGGCCTCAATGACAGCTAACAGTTCCATCCGATTGTTCGTGGTGGCAGGCTCCCCTCCGCACAGCTCCGTTTCGATCTGGTGGATCCGTAACAGAGCGCCCCATCCGCCAGGCCCGGGATTGCCGCTGCAGGCGCCATCCGTATAGATTTCAATCATGCATCCACCGTCTCTGTCGATTGCCACACGGCCCTGGGAACGGGGCCTCTTGGGCGTGATGAGCTCCAGGACATATTGATGTTTGCGTGCAAGCTCAGAGTCGTATTCTTTGTTTCCCGATTGCGTAGGGTGCGAGAGCTTCGCTTTGCTGTCCTTCCGAGGATTGGCTGGAATCGCCTTCGCCCTATCTCTCGCAGTTCGGTTATATTTTTCTATTCAGGAACATCATGAATTGCTAGATTGGCCTGGAGTGGCGTTCCAGTTTTCCGGTATTGACGAGTTAAGTGAGTCGGATGTACTCCTAGGCATTGCCATTGAGTGGACGCAGCACCGGGATCACGACCTGCCGAATGCTAGCATATGAAGAGGGAAAGTCCTAGGATCTTGTCCGGTGAAGGCCGCGAAGGGGCTCGTCGCAGGGTGTCAGCGATAAACACAAAGGCCTCAGCGGGATCACCGCTGAGGCCTTTGCCGCAATGCTACGCTATCAGCGTTGCGCTAGTAGCGCATGTTCGTCTCTTAGTACATGCCTTCCATGCCGTGGTTGTGACCACCTCCACCGCCGCCGGCTTCCTTCTTCTCTTCCGGCAACTCGGTGATCATGACCTCGGACGTGAGCAGCAGGCCCGCGACGCTCGCGGCGTTCTGTAACGCGCAACGAGACACCTTGGTCGGGTCGATGATGCCGGCTTTGATCATGT
This sequence comes from Nitrospira lenta, assembly GCA_945865525.1. Lineage (GTDB taxonomy): Bacteria > Nitrospirota > Nitrospiria > Nitrospirales > Nitrospiraceae > Palsa-1315. The sequence goes on from CAMBDY010000013.1 coordinate 25,863, forward strand.
CCACATATTCCTCGGTGGCGGCGTTGTAGCCGACGCTGAGGTTTTTATCGTTGCGAACCTTCTCAACGATGACGGATCCTTCCATCCCGGCATTGGCCGCGATCTGACGGATCGGCTCTTCGAGCGTACGACGGATGATGTTGACACCCACCTGCTGCTCGGCGTTCAGCTTGAGCGAATCCAAAGCGCCGATGCAACGGAGATAGGCCGTTCCGCCACCTGGGACAATGCCTTCTTCCACGGCCGCTTTGGTGGCGTGCAAGGCGTCTTCGACGCGTGCCTTCTTTTCCTTCATTTCAGTCTCGGTCGCGGCGCCGACGTTGATGACGGCCACACCGCCTACGAGCTTCGCAAGGCGCTCTTGCAGTTTCTCACGGTCGTAGTCAGAAGTCGTCTCGTCGATCTGTGCTTTGATCTGCTTCACGCGGCCTTCAATCTTTTTCGGATCGCCAAAGCCTTCCACGATCGTCGTGTTGTCCTTGTCGACCGTGACGCGCTTGGCGCGGCCGAGGTCCGTGAGCTTCACGTTCTCTAACTTGATGCCGATGTCTTCCGAGATCACCTGGCCGCCGGTGAGGATTGAGATGTCTTCCAGCATGGCCTTGCGGCGATCGCCGAAGCCCGGGGCCTTGATGGCGGCCACGTTGAGCGTACCGCGGAGTTTATTGACCACGAGGGTGGCCAAGGCTTCGCCTTCGACGTCTTCCGCGAGGATGACGAGGGGCTTGCCCATCTTGGCAACCTGCTCGAGAACGGGGAGCAGGTCCTTCATGCTGCTAATCTTCTTTTCGGAGATGAGGATGAGCGGATCGTCCATGACCGCTTCCATGCGCTCAGCGTTGGTCACAAAGTAGGGAGAAATGTAGCCACGATCGAACTGCATACCTTCGACCACGTCTAGCGAGGTGGTCATAGATTTGGCTTCTTCGACGGTGATGACGCCGTCTTTGCCAACCTTCTCCATCGCTTCTGCAATGAGGTCACCGATGGTTTTGTCGTTGTTGGCGGAAATCGTTCCAACTTGTGAAATCTCCGTCTTGTTCTGGCAGGGCTTGCTCAACTTCTTGAGCTCGTTGATGACGACTTCGACCGCCTTGTTGATCCCGCGTTGGATTTCCATGGGATTCGCACCGGCGGTGATGTTCTTCACGCCTTCACGGTAGATCGCCTGCGCCAACACGGTGGCGGTCGTGGTGCCGTCGCCCGCGGTGTCGCTGGTCTTGCTGGCAACTTCGCGCACGAGCTGGGCGCCCATGTTTTCGTAGGGGTTCTTGAGTTCGACTTCCTTGGCGACGGTCACACCGTCCTTGGTGATCGTCGGGGCGCCGAACTTCTTGTCGAGAATTGCGTTGCGGCCCTTGGGTCCGAGTGTTGCCTTGACGGCGTCGGCGAGCTGATTCACCCCTCTGAGGATGGATGCGCGCGCGGCGTCACCGTACATAAGTTGCTTTGCCATTATGGTGTGCCTCCCTTAAAAAATATCGTCGTCGTAAATAGTGGTGCTTAGCTGTTGAAGACGCCGAGGATGTCCTCTTCCTTGAGGATCAAACATTCCTCGTCGTCGATTCGGAGCTTGCTACCTGAATACTTGTCGAAGAGGACCTGGTCGCCGACTTTCACGCTCTCAACCTTCTTGCCGATACCCTGGATGATGCCCCGTTGCGGCTTCTCTTTGGCGCTGTCCGGCACGTAGATCCCACCGGCAGTCCGATCCAATTCCTCGGTGTAGGTGACGAACACCCGGTCACCCAGAGGCTGAAACCCTTTAGTTTCGCCCTTCTTTTCCTTGGTCGCAGCGCTCATAACGATACCCTCCTAATAAAGTTAACCCATTGAAAATAAACGAGATAGAGCCGGTTTTAACTTGATGGCGTAACCGGTATATTCCCGAACGAGCAGAAAATTTAATCCGCTGGTATGGGGGCAAGGTAGCCTCAGATCCCTCTAAGTCAAGGGGGAGATCTAAGGAAATTCTTCTGCGCCTTCAAGAACTGATCTTCCCATGATTGCACAGGCACCTCCAGTGGGTGGGAAAAGGCCACCTATGGGGAATTGGATATTTTTGAGCGACTTGCAGTGGGGAAAGGCGAGGTCAGACTCGTAAGCGGTCAAAGTCTTTAATATCTTTCTTAATATAGTCACGCAGTCGTTTGATGATACGGGCTTCCAGCTGTCTGGTTCGCTCTTTCGTAACGTGGTACTTGGCGCCGAGATCCTCCAAAGTAAGGGGGCTCTCTGAGAGAATCCGATTTCGCAGGATGTCCTCGTCTCGTTCGTCAAGCGTTTTGGCAAATTCTGCGAGCTTGGTACGGAAGAGGGTTTGTAATTGGATCTGTGCTAGTTGCTCGTCTGCCGGCACGTGTGGTGAGGGTAGGACATCTAGGAGGTTGCCTTCATGGTCTTCGCCAAGCGGTTGGTCCAGCGAGAGTTCCCAGTTGCCCAATCGCTGTCCCATCTCGATGACGTCCCGCTCCCGCACATTCAAGCGGTCCGCTAGAAGTTTCGTGTCTGGGGCGAAGCCTTCCCGTTCCAGCTTCGCCTTTTCTTTTTTGAGATTGTAGAAGAGCTTTCGTTGGTCCTGGGTCGTTCCAATTTTGACCAGCCGGTAGGTATTCAGCAGATAGCGCAAGATGTAGGCGCGCGACCACCAGGCGGCATAGGCGTGAAAACGTACGTTTTTTGAGGGGTCGAACTTCTTGATGGCATGCATCAAGCCGACGTTGCCCTCTTGAATGAGGTCCATGTGGTCAGCGCCGGTATGGAGGTATTCGGAGGCAATCGCCAGAGAGACGCGTAGGTTGGCCATGATGAGTTTCACGGCGGCATCACGGTCCCCGTTGGTGCGATATTCATGGAATAGCCGGAGCTCTTCTTCTTTGGACAGGTAGGGGTAGCGGCGGACTTCTGCCAGATATTGCTGGAGTGCCGTGACCGGTGCCACAGCTGTGATATCGGAGGGCTGCTGGCGGTCCAGCGCTTCGCCGTGAGGCAGTTCAGGGGGTAGGTTGATCTCGGCGATCTCTTCTTCGGACGGCTCCAGGAGCTCCGGTTCGATCGGTTCTTTGTGGAGATGTTTCTTGATCGGACTCATACCGAGCGAGAATAACATAAGAGACTTTGGATTGTGATGGCAGAGATGTTTCTCGCGCTGACCCGCGGCCAAGTGTGATCGGCGCCTACTGTACCTCGCGGTCAGTTTTATGGTGTGGCGACTATGGATGTGTCGGGCAGTTTTTTTCGTTGAAGTGAGGGGCGAAACAAGGTTATTGTGGTACGTCAGTAGCGTGTGATAACTCCGCGAAATTATAGGAAACCATGGCTTCTCCCTTTCATAGTATCGAAGATGCCATCAAGGACATCAAAAAGGGGAAATGCATTATCCTCGTCGATGATGAAGATCGTGAGAACGAAGGCGATCTTGTCATTGCCGCCGAACATGTGACGCCTCAGGCCATCAATTTCATGGCCAAGCATGCCCGTGGATTAATCTGTCTCGCCCTGACCCCTCAGCGAGTGGAAGAGCTTCAGCTGCCGCAGCAGGCGGCGGAGAATACCGCCACGTTTGGGACGGCGTTCACCGTGTCCATTGATGCGCGAAAAGACATTACCACAGGCATTTCTGCCGCGGATCGGGCTACAACCATCCATGTGGCAATCGATCCGAAGTCGAAGCCCAGCGATCTGGCGAAGCCGGGCCATATTTTTCCCTTGAAGGCGCAGCAGGGCGGTGTGCTGCGCCGCGCCGGGCAGACGGAGGGCTCCGTCGATCTGGCTCGGCTGGCCGGACTAAATCCAGCTGGTGTGATTTGTGAAATTATGAACGAGGATGGCACCATGGCGCGCGTGCCGGCCCTCGCGAAGTTTGCTAAGGTGCACAAGCTAAAGATGGTCACCATCAAGGCGCTCATCGAATACCGCATGCAGCGCGAGACTTTTGTGCGGCGGATGGCCAGCGCGCGGCTGCCAACGATGTTCGGCGATTTCGAAGCGGTGGCGTTTGAAAATGAAGTAGACGGTATTACGCATATCGCCCTAGTGAAAGGGCGAGCCGATAGCGGCGAGCGGGTGCTCGTCCGCGTGCACTCCGGTTGTTTGACGGGCGATGTGCTGGGCTCCATCCGGTGTGATTGCCGGGATCAGCTTCATAAGGCGATGGAAATGATTCAGAAAGAAGGGCGGGGGGTCCTGCTCTATTTGAATCAGGAAGGGCGCGGCATCGGCCTCCTCAACAAGATCCGGGCCTATAGGTTGCAGGACCAGGGCTGCGATACGGTCGAGGCGAATTTGCAGTTAGGATTTAAGGCGGACCTGCGCGATTACGGTGTCGGGGCGCAGATCCTCGTAAACCTCGGGTTGCATCAGATTCGGCTCATGACGAACAACCCGCGCAAGATCGTTGGGATTGAAGGGTATGGATTGAAAGTGGTGGAGCGTGTACCGATCGAGATCCAGCCCGGCGCGTCGAACATCCGGTATCTGGAAACAAAGAAGAAGAAAATGGGGCACATTCTGAAGAAAGTGTGAGAAGGGGAATGGCCAGCTCGCCCTTCGTACGCAGTGGAAGGGTAGGCGGGCCACTCCCTAGTGCCTACGAAGGTACGGGAGGAGCAGAAGCGAAGACATGAAATTGCGTAAGGGCTCACAGAATGCGACGGGGCTGCGGTTCGGGATTATCGTCGCGCAGTTCAACCAATTCGTTACGGACAAACTGTTGAGTGCCTGTGTTAGGGAGTTGACCGAGCAGGGGGTCCATGCCGACGACATCGAGGTGGTGCGCGCGCCGGGGGCCTTCGAGCTGCCCTTGATCGCACGGACGATGGCGAGGACAAAACAGTTCCATGCGGTGATTTGCCTCGGGGCAGTGATACGTGGCGATACCCCGCACTTTGACTACATCAGTGCGGAGGCTAGCCGCGGGATTGGGCAGGCGGCGCTGGATGCTGACGTGCCGATCATCTTCGGTGTGCTGACGACCCATACGATTGCGCAGGCGATCGAGCGGGCTGATCCGGCTAAGTTCAACCGCGGTGGGGAAGCGGCCAAGTCGGCGATCGAAATGGTGGCGGTGATGCGTTTCTTGAAGGCGGGTGGGGAGATTCCTGTGAGCGTGAAACGTGAAACGGTCGCCATGAAGCGGGTGCCAGGAAAGCGCAGGGCGTAGCATGGGATCGCGCCATCAAGCTAGGGAGCGTGCGCTCCAGATTTTGTTTCAGTACGATATTCATGGCCAGCCAGGTCTCTGGCTGGATGTGTTCTGGAAAGAAAACGAGGCCTCGTCCGAGGCGAGAGCCTTTGCAGAGCGGCTCGTGGCCGGAGTGTTGGAGCAGAAGCCGGAGCTGGACGTCCTCATTGGCCAATATGCGACCAATTGGAAAATCACCCGTATGCCGATCGTGGATCGTAATATTCTGCGTGCGGGCGTCTATGAACTGCTGTGGATGGATGATGTGCCGGCCAAGGTGACGATGAACGAAGCCGTCGAGTTGGCGAAAAGTTTCGGCGACGAGGAAGCCTCGAAGTTTGTGAACGGTATTCTAGACAAGGTTTTGCACCAAGAGTTGACGCTGTCCGCCAAACGAGCCGACGCAGGAGTCGTGAAGCGTGAAGGGTGACGTGTCTTTCACAAAAAGTTTTCAGAAGCAGTTCTCGCGAACGACGAGGGATGTATGATTGAGCGTTATGCCCGCCCCAAGATGCAGGCTATCTGGGATGCGAAGCGGAAATATGAGATCTGGCTCGAAGTCGAGTTGGCGTCCTGCGCGGCTTTCGAACGGGCAGGACAGGTGCCGCGTGGCACGGCGGCCCGCATCGGGAAGAAGGCCAAGATCGATGTGAAACAGATTGACAAGATCGAGAAGGTGACGAAGCATGATGTGATTGCCTTCCTCGAATCGTTGGTAAAGTCGGTCGGGCCGGAGCACCGGTTTCTCCACATGGGGCTGACCTCGTCGGACATCGTGGACACCTCTTTGGCGGTGCAGATGACCGAGGCGCTGGATCTCATTATCGACGATCTTGATGGACTGATCGCTGTGCTAAAAAAACAGGCGCTCAAGTACAAAGAGACGGTGATGGTCGGCCGCTCGCACGGTATCCATGGCGAACCGATCTCGTTTGGCTTCAAGCTGGCCATTTGGTACGCAGAAGCCTGTCGGCATCGGGAACGGCTGACGCATGTGAGGCAGGATATTGCCGTCGGCAAACTCTCGGGGGCGATGGGGACTTTTGCGCATCAAGGGCCTGAGGTAGAAGAGTATGTTTGCGCCAAGCTGGGACTTGTGCCGGATCCTGTCTCCAGTCAAATCGTGCAGCGCGATCGTCATGCAGCCTATGCGACGGCCTTGGCTCTGTTGGCCGCCAGCATCGAAAAGTTTGCGACGGAGATTCGCCATCTGCAACGGACTGAGGTGCTGGAAGCGGAAGAGTACTTCGCGGTGGGACAGAAAGGCTCTTCGGCGATGCCGCATAAGCGGAATCCTATTGCCTCAGAAAATCTCTGTGGCTTGGCGCGCGTCGTGCGGGGGAATAGTCTCGGGGCGATGGAGAACGTCGCCTTGTGGCATGAGCGCGATATTAGCCATTCGTCCGTTGAGCGCGTGATTATCCCGGACAGCACGATCCTGATCGACTATATGCTGGCGCGGTTTACCGACGTCATGAAGAATCTGGTGGTCTACCCCGACAAGATGAAGCGCAATTTGAATCTCACGGGTGGACTGGTCTATTCGCAACGGCTACTGTTGCTGCTCATTGCCAAGGGAGCGCAGCGGAAGGAGTCATATGAAGTGGTCCAGCGCAATGCCATGGCTTCTTGGAAAGGGGCTGGAGGATTGCAAGAGTTAGCCAGCCGCGACCCCTTCATCGCGAAGCACCTCACGGCCAAAGAAATCAAATCGTGCTTCGATCCGAAGTATTATCTGCGCCATCTAGACCAGATCTTCCGGCGGGTGTTCGGGCCGAGTGCGCGGCAGCCCGCGAGGGGGAAGAAACAATGAGATTCTGCATGCCGAGGCTCATGCCTTTTGTTTTGCTGCTGTTGGTCTGGCTGGGGCCGGTGTCAGCCTCTGAGGCTGTTGATCGTGGCAAGTTGTTGAGCGAGGCGGGCGTTTACGGTACCTTTGCGGCATTCACATTGGATGCGGAATGGGCCAAAGAGGACCAAGCGACGCGGATCGCCTATCTCACGGTCTTGAGAGGGGTTGTGGAGCAGCATCGCGAAAAAATCGTGATCGACCTCTATTTGATGCGCGGTTTGTCGGACTATGCGGATCTGATGTTTCGCGTGCATGCGGTTGAACTGCGCGAAGCGCAAAATTTTCTGCTTGATCTTCAGGGCAGTCTGTTCGGCCGGCATCTCAAGGCGGCCGGCATCATGCACGGATTGACTAAGAAAGCAAATTATGTGCCGGGGCTTCCGGACCAGATGAAGGCTGACCTCAAGACTGTCAGCGAGCCGGGGCCAAGACCGTATGCGATCGTGATTCCGATTAGCAAGAATACAGACTGGTGGGGGCTTGATCCGGACAAGCGGCTGGCGATGATGAAAGAGCATACAGAGGCCGCATTGCCTTATCAGAAGACGGTAAAGCGCAAGCTGTATCACTCTACTGGACTCGGCGACATCGACTTCATCACGTACTTTGAAACGTCCAAACTAGAGAATTTTCATAGTTTAATTCTCGCGCTGGAGAAGGTGAAAGAGTTTCAGTACGTGAGCCGATTGGGGCATCCGGTGTTGATGGGAACGGCGATATCGTTGCCCGAGATTATGGAAATATTGGCGCAGTAGTGCGCGTGACGTCGGAGATGAGGGGGCCCATGACCATCGGTAGCATGCTTTACGAAGGCAAGGCGAAAAAAGTGTTCGCCACGGACAAGGCGGATGAGGTTGTCCAGTACTTTAAGGACGATGCAACGGCGTTTAATGCGCAGAAACGTGGGACCATCGCCGACAAAGGCGTTATCAATAACAAGATATCCGAGCGGCTCTTTTTATTGCTGGAGCAGGCCGGGGTGCCAACGCACTTTATTAAACGGCTAAGTGATCGGGAGCTGCTCAGCAAAAAAGTCTCGATCGTGCCGGTCGAAGTAGTGGTCCGTAACGTCGTCGCGGGTAGTTTGGCGAAGCGGCTGGGGTTGAAAGAAGGTGACCCAATCGAGCCGGCCATTGTGGAGTGGTATTACAAGAGCGACGCGCTGGGTGATCCACTCATCGCCGATGAACACATTCGATTGATGAAGCTGGCGACGCTCGAACAGATGACGGAGATTAAGCGGCTCGCGTTGAAGGCGAATAGCGTGCTGCAGCCATTTTTTTGCGAGCGACAGATGATCCTTGTCGATTTTAAATTGGAGTTCGGGCTATACGAGGGCCGGTTGATTCTAGCGGATGAGATTTCGCCGGATACGTGCCGCTTCTGGGACCAGACGACGAAGGAGTCGATGGATAAGGATCGGTTCCGGAAGGATTTAGGGAAGATCGAAGAGGCGTATCAGGACGTTCTGAAGAGGGTGTGTGGATGAAAAAAACAGAGAGGCTGATTTTTTGCAGAATGCGTAGGGGGAAGCCCTGCTGAGCTGATGCGCGTAGTTACGGTTCTCCCCACTATTTGAGAGGGGTTGGCGGGCAAGGCGGGATGCAGGCGGTTTTTCGTGCAACGCGTGGCCTGAGTGGGCCACACTGGCTGGCTTGCTCGACGCATTCTCCCAGTGAATTTAGCATTTCCCTCTAATCGAAGAGGGGAAGAAAAGAGGGCACGTGAAGAAGCTTCGGTGGCTATTCATGAATTACGGCCTGGTGGCGTCCATTGCGGTATGGGCAGCGGTGGTGGGCATGATGGCCTATCGTCTGAACGAGTCGCCTTGGCGTTGGGCCTTTGTCGTGCTCATCTTCGCCGGGTGCGGGACGATCGCAGGAATTTTTTGGATCAGGAAATACGTGGATAGGAAGACTAAAGAATCTGTGCAGGAGTGTGAAAGCGAACGTGCGACATGAATGCTCCCTCTGCGTGTGGACCGTGCACGATTAGAGTGTGCGCCTTTGATGCGTGCACGTGCGAGCATTCTGGTAAGGGGGGGCAGTGAAAGCGAAAATTTACGTGACGCTGAAGCAGGGCATTTTGGACCCGCAGGGGAAGGCGATTGAGCATGCGCTCGGTTCGCTGGGATTCAACAATGTCGGCCATGTGCGAGTCGGGAAATACATGGAAGTGGAAGTGAATGAAACGGATAAGACGAAAGCCGATGTGACAGTCAAAGCCATGTGCGAGAAGTTATTGGCGAATACGATTGTGGAAGAATACCGGTACGAGTTGCAGTGAGACGGCAGGACGTGGTTTTGCTGCTCGCTGACCGCGCAGCTTTCGAGGCCCTCGGTGGAGGCGCGCAGTAAAATCAGGGCCTGCCATCTCCACGCAACGGAGTGAGAATTGGTGAAATGAAAATTGGCGTGATAGTATTCCCCGGCAGTAATTGTGATGATGATTGCCGGCATATCTTTAAGGATGTGTTGGGCCAGTCGGTGGAGATGATTTGGCACAAGGAGACCTCGTTGGCCGGGTTGGATGTGATCGTCCTGCCTGGTGGGTTTTCCTATGGTGACTATTTGCGGACCGGCGCGATTGCGAAGTTCTCGCCAGTAATGGGGCTGGTGAAGGAGTTCGCAAAGGTTGGCGGAATGGTGCTCGGCGTCTGCAATGGGTTTCAGATTCTGCTGGAAGCGGGAATGTTGCCAGGGGCTATGCTCCGGAACAAGTCGCTGCATTTCATCTGTAAGGATCTGCCTGTGAAGGTCGAAAATGCGGCAACGGCTTTCACCAGCGCCTGCCAGCCAGGCCAGGTGCTCACGCTTCCCATCGCCCATGCAGACGGAAACTACTATGCCGATCCGGTCACGCTGGCGGCGATGCAGGCGAATGCGCAGATTGTCCTCCGCTATTGCACGCCGGAGGGCAAAGTGATGCCGGAGGCGAATCCGAACGGTTCGCTGGGCAACATTGCCGGGATTATTAATGCTGCAGGCAATGTGTTGGGCATGATGCCGCATCCCGAGCGTTGCGCGGAGACAGTTTTGGGCAATGACGACGGGAAACTGATTTTTCGCTCGATGCTGGAGTCGCTGAGGCAAAGTAAGAAGCCTTTGCAGATGGCGCCTGTCTAGTTTGGGTCGATCCACATAATGCACTGATTCGCATTCTGATCAAGAAACCATGCGAGCGTCCAATCAAAAATTATGGGACCTGTAAGCCAGTCAATGACCAAAGAACTGATCGCGCAACATAATCTAACGGACGACGAATATCAGAAGATTATCGGGATTTTAGGGCGGGAACCAAATATCACTGAGTTGGGTATGTTCTCAGTGATGTGGTCCGAACATTGCTCCTATAAGAGTTCGCGTGTGCATTTACGGAAACTGCCGACCACGGGGCCGCGGGTGGTACAGGGACCTGGAGAAAATGCTGGCGTGGTGGATATCGGCGACGGGCTTTGTGCGGTGTTCAAGATGGAGTCGCATAACCATCCTTCGTTCATCGAGCCCTACCAGGGGGCGGCGACGGGAGTAGGGGGGATTCTACGAGACATCTTCACGATGGGCGCACGGCCGATTGCCTTGCTTGACGCCCTGAGGTTTGGGGGATTGGACAACGCGAAGAATCGGCATCTGCTCGAAGGGGTCGTAGCCGGCATTGCCGGCTATGGCAACTGCATGGGAGTCCCGACGATCGGTGGCGAAATCGTGTTCAATGATATCTACTCAAAGAATCCGCTAGTGAACGTGTTTTGCCTCGGTATTGCGCATAAGGACAAGATTTTTTTGGGAACTGCAGCCGGTATCGACAATCCTGTGATCTACTTTGGGTCTAAGACGGGTCGTGACGGGATTCACGGGGCCACAATGGCTTCCGATTCCTTCGATGACCAGTCAGAGCAGAAGCGGCCTACGGTGCAGGTGGGTGATCCCTTTACCGAGAAGCTCTTGCTGGAAGCCTGCCTTGAACTCATGGCGGGCGATCTATTGGTTGGGATTCAGGACATGGGAGCGGCTGGTTTGACCAGTTCCTCGTGTGAAATGGCGTCGCGCGCCGGTAATGGGATGGATCTGGATTTGACCGATGTGCCGCGGCGTGAGCCGGGCATGACGCCCTATGAATTGATGTTGTCGGAATCCCAGGAGCGCATGTTGATGGTGGCGCAGGCTGGTAAAGAACAGGAATGTATCAGGATCTGCAAGAAGTGGGATCTCGATGTCGCAGTTGTGGGACGGGTTACAGGCGACGGCATCCTCCGTGTGCGGGACCAGGGCAAGGTGGTAGCGGAGATTCCCGCGAAGTCGCTGGCTGATGACGGGCCACGATACGAACGGCCCTATTCGCCTCCTGGGTACCAGGACATGCTGACGAACCTGAACTATGATGCGCTGCCGGATGTGAAGGATGCCAATGTGGCCTTGCTGTCATTGCTCGAGTCTCCGACGATTGCGAGCAAGCGCTGGGTCTATGAACAGTATGACCACATGGTGCGGACCAATACGATGGTTCGGCCCGGTTCCGATGCTGCGGTGGTTCGGATCAAAGGAACGAATAAAGCTCTCGCCATGACGGTGGACTGCAATAGCCGGTACTGCTTGCTGCATCCCTATGAAGGGGCGCGTATTGCTGTAGCTGAGGCGGCGAGGAATCTCGTCTGCTCAGGCGCAGAGCCGATCGGGTTGACGGATTGTTTGAACTTCGGGAATCCAGAGCGGCCTGAGATTATGTGGCAGTTCGTCCTAGCGATCGAAGGGTTGAGGGATGCCTGCGAGTATTTTAAAGTGCCCATCGTCAGTGGCAATGTAAGCTTCTACAACGAGACGAACGGTCTGTCGATCTATCCCACGCCGATGTTGGGCATGGTGGGTCTCATCGATTCAGTCGAGCAGACGATGACCCAGTGGTTCAAGCAGGACGGGGATGCGATTATCCTCCTGGGTAAGACGAAGGAAGATCTAGGTGGTACTGAATATCTAAAAGTGTTGCATCACCGGGAGCAGGGATCGCCGCCGCTCCTCAGTCTTGAAGAAGAGAAGTCGCTCCATGACTTCCTTCTGAAAGTAATCCGTGAGGGGCTGGTGCAATCAGCCCATGATTGTTCGGATGGCGGGCTGGCGGTCGCCTTAGTCGAATCCTGTATCTCGGGTCCAACCACCAGGCGAGGAGCTGTGGTAAGGTTGGGTCTCGATACGTTGCGGCGCGATGCTCTTTTATTCGGTGAGAGCCAATCGCGGGTTGTCCTGTCAGTAAAGCCTGAGTTGGTTGAACAGGTTCTGAAGCGCGCGGGCGATGCCGATGTTCCTGCGATGACGATCGGGACGGTCGGAGGCGATCGTGTTGTCATCGATGTAGAGAAGGGGCAATGGAGCGAGGGGTGCCGCATTGATCTCTCCGTCGATCAACTTTTCGAGCAGTGGACTTTTTCAATCGAACGAACGCTGAGCCAGGCGTGAAACGTGAAGGCATGAATAAGCGAACTACACGAGAGCTCCCCGTCATATCGCAGCCCATGGTAGATGACCTAGGCCGTAATGTGATTATTCCCGATAAGTTTCACGACGAATGCGCCGTCTTCGGCATTTATGGGCACAAGGAAGCGGCCAACCTGACCTATCTGGGCCTCTATGCCTTGCAGCACCGCGGGCAAGAAGCGTCCGGTATCGTCTCAGGCGATGGCGAGCAGGTTCATGTCCACAAGGGGAATGGGCTGGTTGCGGACATTTACAATCCCCACTCGCTTCAGCAATTAACCGGTTCGATGGCGATAGGTCACAATCGCTACTCCACGGCCGGGGGGAACGACCTGAGCAACATCCAGCCGTTCTCGGTCAACTTTGCCTTTGGGAATCTGGCGCTTGCCCATAACGGTAACCTGATCAATGCCCAAGTCTTGCGTCACGAGCTCGAAGCCTACGGTGCTATTTTTCAATCCACGTCGGACAGTGAAGTCATCATCCATTTGATCGCCCATTCGCGCGCCGATACGTTGCTGGCCCGCATCATTGATGCCTTGAGCCAAGTGCGCGGGGCTTTTTCGGTTGTCCTGCAAACGGACGACGCCATCATCGCGGTTCGTGATCCCCATGGGTTCCGGCCTCTCTGTCTTGGTCGCATGGGCGATACCCACCTTGTGGCGTCGGAAAGCTGCGCGTTCGATCTGCTCGGCGCCAAAACCGTCCGCGAGATTGAGCCGGGCGAGCTGGTCGTACTGAATGAAAAGGGTGTAACGAGTTACCATCCGTTTGCGCCGGTGAATCCGGCCATGTGCATTTTTGAATATGTGTACTTCTCTAGACCGGACAGTAAGATCTTTGGTGCGAACGCGGTCTATGCTACGCGCAAGGCCTTGGGCCGGCAATTGGCGAAAGAATCGTTGGTCGAAGCGGATATCGTCGTGCCAGTTCCAGACTCCGGAGTGCCTGCTGCGCTCGGCTATGCCGAAGGGGGGGGGATTCAGTTCGAGCTCGGGCTGATTAGGAATCACTACGTCGGCCGTACTTTCATCGAGCCGGAGCAGTCGATCCGGCATTTCGGCGTGAAGGTGAAGCTCAATGTTGTGCCGGAGGTCCTGGAGGGTAAACGAGTTGTCGTGGTCGACGATTCTCTGGTGCGGGGCACCACGAGCCGTAAAATCGTGAAAATGATTCGCGATGCTGGGGCTAAGGAAGTGCATATGCGCATCAGTTCGCCTCCAATTATCTCTCCCTGCTTCTATGGAATCGATACGCCCACTAAGAAAGAACTGATCGGTTCCAGTCACTCAGTGGAAGAGATCAGGAAGTACATCACGGCAGACAGTCTCGCCTATTTGAGTCTTGGCGGCATGTTGAATGCCGCCCCCGGTACCCCGGAACAGTACTGCAACGCCTGCTTCACCGAAAAGTATCCCATCGCGCTAACCCGTGCGGAGGAGTGGCAGCTGGGCCTCTTCGACCCCTCCCTCTAACAGGACCCCGAACGACGCTGAACGCTGAAGAGACGCGCTCGCTTCTTCATCCCTCATCGATGAGTGGTTCCCTCTTGCCATTGCCTCTGAAAAAATCTGCATGGTAGAATATCCAACGAAAGTGCTGAGTTGTGAGGGCTGAGACTGAATCGGTCGTTCGCCTACTCAGCATGTAGGAGTTAGCACTTTTTCAGCAGGAGGCTCTTATGAAACGAACGCTATGCATACTTGGCGTGCTGTTGGCTCCGGTTCTTGCGGCCCAGTTGGTTGTTGCAGCGGGATTTTTTAAAGTTGGGGAGAAGGCGCCTTCCTTTGCGTTGACAGCCATTACGGGCGAGGCGGTGGGGCTGGACAGCTATAAGGGGAAAATTGTGGTCCTCGGCCTGTTTCATATTTGTGATCCTTGCATGATACAGGGCTCGACGCTCCAGAAGGTATCCGAAATGACCAAGGGTAAACAGGTGGCGGTGCTCGGCATCAATTCGTCCGGCAACGGCAAGAAGGAAGTCGGCGAGTTCCTGGCCGCTTTTCCCGTGAAGGTCACCTACCCCTATCTGCTTGATCCTGGCAAGGTCACGGACAAATTGTATGGCGGCGGGAAGTTTATTCCTAATGTGTATGTGATTGATCAGCAAGGTGTGATCCGGTGGCAGCGTGTCGGCAATATGGATTTGGCGGGTGCAGAGGTGATTGTGGCGGAAGTTGAAAAGCTATTGGCAAGAGCAAGTGGTTCGATGTAGCAGGTTCTGGCGACGACCAGCCCAGCCTCAGTGATTTGCTTCAATAGGTGAGCGTGAAAGGATGCAGATGAATGGATGAGATGGAACAGGGAAAGCAGAAGTTTTTGGAGGTGGTCAAGGGAGTTGATGCATCCGTACAGGTAGTGATCCCTGTGACGCCTTCGAATAGTATGTTTCTGATTTCTCTGACGAAGGGGCCGAATCGCAAATTTATCACCATTTCGGAAGACGACATCATCGATTTACCCAATGAAGCGGGAATCCTAACCAAGGTGATGAAAGTGGTGAAGGATGCCGTCGCAGCATTATAAGACGGCGTGATAAGCGCGAAGGGGTGCGGAAGGCACATCTGTACAGCATGACGAAGATTGTTCCGGCATGTCTTGTGTGTCTCGCGATGCTCGCGCATCGCGCAGGTATATTATGAAAAACATTCTTCCTGGCATCTGGCAATGGTCCTGGTTTTCTGAGGAGAAGCAACTCAATTTCAACGGACTCTTTCTGACGGTCGGGGAGCATAAGATCCTCGTCGATCCTCCGTCGATGACGGGCGATGCGAGTGCGGTGGTCCTCCGCAACGGTCCCGTCGATTACATCATCGTGACAAATCGAGACCATGTCCGCGAAGCGCTGAAGTATCAAGATGAGTTTCGCTGTCAGTTGTATGTGCCGGAGGCCGATGCGCCGCTCATGGATCTCAAGCCGACCAAAACGTTTAAGGATGGAGAATTGCTTACGGGCGGGATGTGGGTGATTCAGCTGAAAGATCAGAAGTCGCCTGGCGAGTCGGCTCTGTTCATTCCACAGCAGCAGGGCGTGCTGATTGTTGGCGATGCCTTGATTGGCAAGCCTGCTGGTGCCGTCAGTCTCCTACCCGCCGACAAATATGCCAATGTAGCGAAGGCCCAAGAAGGGCTGCGCCGGCTCCTCAAGTACAATTTTGACAGTCTGCTGCTCGGCGACGGGACCTCGATTCTCACCGGTGCCAAGCAGGTGGTTGACCAGTTGCTCCAGCCTACACCATGACATTACGCAACGGACTTTCCGAAGAACTCAATCGCCAAGGCAACGAGCATTTTTCGCGTGGTTTCTATACTGACGCCTATACTTGCTATGCCAAGGCGCTGGAATGCGACCGTCTGACTGGAGACCAACGGGCGTTGGCTGCCACCTTGGGAAACCTTGGGAATATTTGCGCGGTGAGTGGCCGCCGGGATTCGGCCCAGACCTATTACCAAGAGGTCTTGGAACTCCAGAAAATTCTCGGGGACGAGAAGGGGATCGGGACGACTTTAGGTAATTTGGGAAATCTCCGAGCCGATGCCGGCGAATGGGCGCGTGCTAAGGCCTACTATCTTGAAGCCTTGGATCTCATGAGTCGGGTCCATGATGAGGCGGGCAAGGCAGTACTCTTTTCTGATCTGGGCTTGGTAGCCCGTGAGACCAAAGAGTACGACTTGGCGATCAAATACTATGAACAGTCGCTCGTGCTCATGAGGCGGTTAGAGAATCAGGGCGGCGTGGCTGATGCCTGGCGCATGATTGGGCGAATCTTTTTTCTCCAGCAGCGCTATGGCGACGCTATTGCCTGCTGCCAAACCAGCCAGTCCATCGCCGAACGCTCGCGCGATGAACTGCGGACGGGCGGTGCCCGTTATGTGCTGGCCCAGTGCTACGAAGAAACTGGCAACCTACGTGAGGCGGTGGAAATTCTTGAGCTGGTGGTGCATATGGATCGCAAGTATCAGTTGCCAAAACTCGAGGAGAATATCCAGCGGCTAGCGGCTCTACGGATCAAGCTTGCAACCCAGGAGGGGGCACTACCTCGTCGAAAGATGCACGTATGAGTTATGGCGCTTCGACGGCTTGGGCCACGCTTCGGGCCGCACTAGTCCCCACCTTTCCTCAATTGGAGGAAGTGGAAGCAGGGGGTGCCTTGACGATGGACCTTGGCACGGATGGATGGCTGTTGGAGGTCACGCCGGACGGGCGGGTCTTGTGCCAGTACGGCATGGCGTTGGAGGATGTGATGACGCTCCTGTCCGATGGGACACCAGAAGATCTGGGGACCGACGAGATTGCGAAGCAGGCCAAGTACTACATTCAACCGGCTGTGGGCAAGTACCGCGCGATTCTCCTGAAGTCTGGATTTACGGAAGAGAGTGAGATGAATGACGCTTATGTGGCCGCTCGTTTCGAGCGGCAGGTGGATCTAACGAACCCGCCTGCCGTGCAAGATTTGATGAGCTGGTGTCAGCGGACGATCGGTGTGACCCGGTGAGTAGGCAGATCACCACGTTCGATGATTTTCGTACGGTGAGTACCACCTACCGGTTGCCGCGGGTCTTGATTGCTTCCCTTGAGCTGAATCTCTTTACTGCTATCGGTACGAAGACCTGGACGATTCCTGACCTAGCTCGTGCCATGAAGGTTAGTGAGAGGGGTCTGGCGATTCTCTGTCGGAATCTCGCGATGGCAGGCCTGCTGAAGAAAAAAAATGAAATTTATCGGAACAGTCGGTTGGGTGCCACGGCGTTGAACGCACAGCATCCCGCCTATCGGGGGGACTATCTCCGGCTGATCACGAGTCATTGGGCCGATTGGGGGCGTTTACTGGAGTCAGTGAAGACGGGACTGCCACTCGATCACAATGAGCCGGATGATCCGGACTATCGCCGGCAGTTTACCTGGGCGATGCATCACCGGACTCTGGAGACGGCGCCGAAGATTTCGGCCCAGATCAACCTGCGTAGTGCGCGGACCTTGCTCGACCTTGGCGGGGGTCCCGGTACTTATGCGATGGCCTTCCTCGCCAAGAATCCTCGGCTCCGTGCCACAGTCTGCGACCGGCCTGCAGCCCTTGCAGTGGCAAAGGAGATTGCCTCGACTCACAAGGCCGGTCCGCGCCTCTCCTACCAACCGTTGGATCTGCTAACGGACACCATTCTCGGGACGTACGATGTCATCTGGTATTCGAACGTGCTGCATATCTATTCGCCGCAAGACAATCGAGCGGTGTTCCGGCGTGCCTTAGCTGCGTTAAATCCTGGAGGCAGACTGCTGATTCAGGATGCCTTCCTCCACGACAGGGATGGGCTGTTTCCCCAAGAGGCAAGTCTTTTTGCTGTCTCCATGCTGTTGTTTACCGAGCAGGGCAATACCTATTCTGCAGTCGAGACGAAGACTTGGCTGATGGACGCTGGATTTGAATCGATCAAGATTGTGCGGATGAAGAAGGGGATGGAGGACTGGGAGGATGGGATCCTCGAAGCACGGGCCCCAACGACTCGTGTAAAAACGCCCGCCCACCAAACAGGGCTAGTGAAAAGTTCGTCATCCCGCTCATTGCGCTGACGAGGAGTAGGGGGTGGATCTCGCTCTGTCCGCCCAAGATGCTCGCGAGGGTGGAGAGGTCTAATGCCAATCCTACGGTTCCATAGATGACGCAGGCCATGGCAGTCCAGGTCCATCCGATCCGGACGAGGCAGGCAAGAGCTATTGGGGTGGCGATCAGATAGAGTATCCAGCCGATTCGTCCAGCCGCTGTTGCAGCTGGGACGAGATGGGTGGTGGTGGCGCCGATGAGGCTGAGCCCCGTCAGCAGGCCGATGAGAGGCCAGGTATGTCGCATGAGCACAATGATACCCGTCTCCGCAGGGCACAGCAACCAGACTCGCAGCAGGCCCCAGCCCTGTCTTCTGGTCTACGATGGCCAATGTCGCCTCTGTGTTACGGCTAAGCAGGGCTTTGAACGGCTGGGGACTCAGATTGATGGCCAGCCGGTCCGAATGGTTTCCTATCAGAGCGACGAGGCCAAGCAGGCCTTAGGGAAAGTCTATAGGCCTGGTCGTCCAGAGGTGGCATTGCTGGTTCGCCCGAATGGGGAGATTGCCAATGGGCTGGATGCTTTTCTGCCCCTCCTGCCTAGTCTCAGGGGTGGGCGAGTCCTCGCTCTCTTTCTGCGACTGCCATTGGTCAAACCAGGTAGTTGCCTGCTCTATTGGTTGCTATCTCGATACCGGTATCAGATCTTCGGGGCAGTTCCGTTTGCGGGAGATTCGGGACACCGTGGCGAGCGTAGCTAGCAGATTTTTCCAGCACCTTGCTTTCCCGTAGTTGGCTCGTTGAGGCTTGCACAAGGCTGTGCTACGATTCGCCACTGTGATACGGAGCTCGTTCGAGCCCACACTTCCTGAACAGTTTCAGCGATGGCTGGACCGAGTCGCGCGTCCAATCGAATTCGCGACGCGCGATGCGTTCGCGCATCTTCCTGCTGTTAAAAATCTCAGTCACTTTGTTTCCTCACAGGTCATGCAGGCCCTGTCCGATCGCGTTTATCCGCGAGGGATTGAAGCGGCCTTGCTCCAGTTGCGTGAGTTGTTCCGTGAAGACCAGCCGTTGTTTTCGGCAGAAGAACAGCAGCGCCGACTCCAGCAAGCGATGGTCATTCTCGGTGTCTTGCGCAAGGCGGTTAGCCATCCTGCCAAGGCCTGGCAAGAACCATCGCCTCTCGCAATGTCTCCATTGACCCCCCCAAAGCCACCTGTACGGCCATGGTGGGATCAGCCTATTCGTTTCGCGAAGGGAGTCGGCCCGAAGCGCACCGCGTTGCTCCAACGGTTCAGGATCGAGACGGTTGAGGATGCCCTCTGGACCCTGCCCCGGTGTTACCAAGATCGCTCGATCATGACTCCGATTGCGCAACTGGTGCCCGGTACCCAGGCGTCAATCTGCGGCACGGTTATCAAAAGCCAAGCGAAGAAGGCCCGGAGTCGGTCCCTCGCGATCCTCGACATTGTGGTCGAAGACGCCACCGGGCACCTTCAGGTCGTATTTTTCAATCAGCCGTTTCTCGAGCAACTCTTTACCGTCGGGACGAGTGTTATGTTGGCGGGGCGTGTAGTCGCAGGGGCGCAGGGCTGGGTAGCCATGAAAATGGAGGTCACGCAGTACGAAGTCCTAGGCGTGGAAACTGAAGCGCCACTGCATGTGGGGGGGATCGTACCCGTCTATCGCGAAACTAAGGGCTGGACGTCCCGGCAGATGCGGGTGCTTATCCGAAGTTTGCTGGACGCTCATCTCGCCGAGGCGCAGGAGCTGTTGCCGGTTTCGCTTCGTGCTCGCTATCGATTGTCACCAATTCATCAAGCCATTCAGGAGGTACATTTTCCTCAGCCTGGGACTGACGTGGGACAGCTCGATCGTGGAGTCACGTCGGCACATCGGCGCTTGGCCTTCGAAGAACTGTTTGTATTGCAACTTGCCTTGGCCTCGCGGCAGCGAGTCATGAAGGAAGAGGTGAAGCAGGTCCTGTTCAATCCGAAGACGCCACTCCTCGGTAAGCTGGAGCGGGCGTTACCCTTTCGGTTGACCACGTCACAAGATCGGGTCAATCGCGAAATCCTGTCGGACATGACCTCCCGCAACCCGATGAACCGTCTGGTGCAGGGCGATGTTGGGTCTGGCAAAACCATCGTGGCGGTTCAGGCGATGGTCCTAGCCTGCGGGTCCGGCTATCAGGCGGCCTTGATGGCGCCGACGGAAATTTTGGCCGAGCAACATTATCGGACAATGAAGGAACTCCTAGAACCTCTGGGGCTTTCCGTCGTGCTTGTGAGTGGGGGAGGCCGTGTTGCTGCGCGTAAAGCAATTCGCGGAGCGGTGGGTTCCGGTGCCGCACAGGTCGTGATCGGGACCCATGCGGTCATTCAGCAAGGTGTGACATTCGCGAAACTCGGCTTGGTGGTGGTGGATGAGCAACATCGTTTTGGCGTTCTCCAGCGGAAGACGCTCATGGAGAAGGGCTATAAGCCGGACGTGCTGGTCCTGACCGCGACACCAATTCCGCGCACGTTGGCCATGACGGTCTACGGGGACCTGGATGTCTCGGTGATCGACCAGATGCCGCCGGGGCGAAAGCCGGTGCGGACATTTCTCTTAAGCGATAGCCAGAAGGGGCGAGCCTATCAGATCCTGCGTGATGAACTGCGAAGCGGGCGTCAGGCCTATGTGGTCTATCCGCTCGTTGAAGAATCGGAGAAGGCCGATCTGCAGGCGGCCATACAAGGAGCGGAGGAGCTGCAAGCTAATGAGTTGGCCGAGTTTCGCGTCGGGCTGCTGCATGGCAGGATGAAGTCGGATGAGAAAGAACGGGTCATGGCCTCGTATAAGAAGGGGGAGATTCAGGTCCTCGTCGCGACGACGGTGGTGGAAGTTGGGGTTGATGTGCCCAATGCCACAGTCATGATGATCGAACATGCCGAGCGGTTCGGACTGGCGCAGTTACATCAATTGCGCGGCCGCGTTGGGCGCAGTGCACATCAGTCCTACTGCTTATTGATTGCGTATGGGGGGGTGTTGTTTGGACCGAAGAAGCCCAAAGAAGCAGGTGAAGCCCCATCGGTGGCGAGGGAGCGGCTAGATGTTCTCGTGCGATCAACCGACGGGTTTGTGATTGCCGAGGAAGATCTCCGTATTCGCGGGCCTGGCGAGTTTTTGGGATTTAGGCAATCGGGTATGCCGGAGTTCCGCGTCGCAAATCTGTTGCGGGATACCGAATTGCTCCAGCAGGCAAGGCAGGAGGCGTTTGCCCTCTTGAAGCAGGATCCGCAGCTAAAGGCACCGGCGCACCGTGCCCTGCGAGAAGCGATGCTACGGCGCTGGGAAACGAAGTTGGATTTAGGGTCGGTGAGTTAGGAGGGGGATGCGTGGAGCTCCGCTCTGTCACAATCAAGATGCGAGTTCATGCATCCCCCGTCGAGGGGAGTAGCGAGGTAAGTTGAGAGGTAAAAAAGCATGGGACTACTGCAACGGCTAAAGCATGATTTGAAAGCGGGGATGGCAACCCTGTGGCTTGGTACAGCGCAGGTGGCGAAGCGCGCATTCAAAGAAACGGAGCTGCTGCGAATCCGCCTTGAAATCCGTAAGCTCGACCAGCAGTTGGGCGAGCTTTATCGAGATGTCGGCGAGCAAGCGGTGAATCTACGCGCAGGAGGGGAGCCAGTTGAGCGGGTTCTCTACGACACGGAAATCGCTCGACTTGTGCAAGAGATTCAAGCGCTAAAAGAGGTGCGGGGGAAGCTTGAATCGGAGATCGCAGAGGTTCGGAGCGAGGTATGAGGACTCCGGTACGCAGGTTGCGTCTCGCCGGAGTACGTATCAGTACCCCTTAATTTATGAAACGGTAATTTCAATTTCACGGTTCACTTCTGCGAGTACCACCGGTAGCCTTGGTTCTCCGAGAAGCTAGCTTTCGGCGCTCCGCCGGGCTTTTCCAATAATAAGACTTTGAAATCGATGAGGCCGAACCACGCTGGATCTGCCACATCGTGGTAGTGGCAGCCGTGGAGTTTGGGGAGTATGTCGCCGAGGGCCTGCTGTAATTCCTTTTCTGTGTAGGCTCGCACGGGAAATGGCTTGTGCATGGCTTGGCAGAACCGTTGAATGGTATAAGCCGCACCGGTGCAGAGGACTTTGGTGTTGGGTTTGATGGCGAGGAATTGGGGCAGCGAGAGATAATGCTCCTGAAAGCCAAGCCAACGCACGGCCTGGCGCAGGTGGCTGTACTGGACTTCGTATTCTGTATGGCCTGGCAGTTTGACGGGTGCAGGCCAGCCTTCTTCGATCCCGAATTCAGTCAGAAACGCTTTACCCCCCGGCTTCAACACCCGCCAGAGTTCTGCCACGAAGCGAAAGGGGCCGATGTTAAAGATCACGTCCTCCGGCAGGTTCTGGTCCAGTGGCAGCCGCACTCGTCTGATCCAATCCAGCGCTTCTTGATGTTGCGGCGTGTCGCCTGTCCCCTCTTGGAGCTCTTTCCTAGTGAGCTTTACCGGCGTCATGTCGGCCATGTTCTCGTTGTCGATGACGAGGTCGACGGAGCTGTCCTTGAAGGGCAGCCATTCGCCGTTGGCGCGGGTGCCGATGCCACCCCAGCCTCCGGCTTTGGCACGGGTTATTTGGAGCTTAAGGAATGGCTGGGTGATGTCGAGGGAGATGTACCGGATGGTCTGTTTTTCAAACGGTAGGAGTTCCTTGCCCAATTCACGGGCGAGATAGCCAAGTCCGCCGCCCACTTCGACTATGACGCGGGGCTTGGGGTTGAACCAGCCCAGCTTTCGCAATTGCTTCATGAGGAGCCGGCCATAGGTCAAGCCATTGAGCGCTTCGTTCGGCTCCCGAAAGAGGTGCGACACGGTAGTTTCGATCAGGTCGAAGTGTTCGTCATTTTCGCTGCTGTCAGTTAGTTCATGGTGGTGAAAGTCTTCAAGATGTTCTTCTCCCTCGAATCCTTTTTGCCCTGACCAGCCTTCACGGATTTGCTGGAGGAGAAGGTCCCACTTGGCCTTATGGCGGTGGCCACCCGGGGGTTCCGCGCCGTAGTAACAGAGGGAATAGGTAGGGAGGGACCAATGTTCTAAATGCCATTGGCCGGGCTGTCCGTCCGGCCCGCAGACTTTCGCGCCGTATTTTTCCAGAAGGGCCGCGACCGATGTGTGGCCATTCATGGCCTGGAGCATCTCCAGGCCAGTGCGATTCAATCGCACAATGGGTAGATTGTCATCGAGCGGGGCGAACCACCATTCATCTTCGTGATGCTGATAGGTGACAAGGTCAGGGATATGCCAGGCCAGAAGACTGAGTGTCTCTCCGGTGAGGCTGAGTGGTTGATGGATGGCGACAGCTGGTTTCATGTTTTGCAGAATGTGGGAAAGAGCCGCCCGCGCTTTCTAGAGATGGGATGGGGTGAACGCATCTGTGACGGTGATGACTCCACGCATGATGGGGTGAATGAGGCAGAGGTAGGGATAGCGGCCTGGAGCGAGCTCTGGGATTGCAAAGGTGCCGCTCGGGAGCATGAGTCCGGAATCGAAGGCGCAGTGCTCGCCGTCTTCCAGGCAGCCTGCATGGGTCACGGTATGCTCTGATCCGGTGGGATTTTCCCACTTGATTGGAGACCCTGTCGAGATGGTGACGGATTTTGGGACGAAGTAGGGAGCGGCACTCTCGATCGTGATCGCAGTGTAGGGAGGCGTTGCTGCCGTCGGCCAGGCCGAGAGCAGTCCCACTGTGAGGAGCAGGGCGATGAGGAGACGAGGGGTCATAAAGCACTTCCTGAACATCCGGTTCCTATACCATAAGAGCTGTCCCAATTGAAAAGGATTCGGCTCTCGCTCTGCCTTTCATTTTACCATGAGAGCCTAGAGTAAGCTCGGGTGGAAGTTGAGAGGATTAGGGGCCAAGGGGCGTGTTGAACTTTTACGGGTTTAAATATGTGGTGTGAAAAGGTATTTCCTCAGGATACTTAAAAGGCCTTTTAGTAAGGCCCTTTGAGTGAAGGGCTGAGGCATACCCCTAGGAGATGTTGAGGGGTCTAAATGATGCGAGAACGGGGTTGGTGGGCTTTTTGGGGCATCCTTGAGAGGAAATAAGTACGTGGGTTGCAAGACCCCAGTAGTTCATGCTAGATGGAGGCCGCGTGAGGCATCCGCTGGATGAGAAAGGAGTATTTCGATGGCGAAAAATAAGAAGAAATTAGCGAAGAAGACCTCTGTTAAGGCGAAGTCTGCCGTCAAGAAGCCAGTGGCAAAAAAGATAGTCAAAAAAATCGTTAAGAAGTCAGCTCCGAAAAAAGAAACCAAGAAATCAGCTGCAAGGAAAATTGTAGCGAAGACGACCAAGAAGCGGTCGGGTGCGGCCCCTAAGGGAGTAGTGAAGAAAGCAGCCGTGACGAAGGCTGCCGTTGCCTCGTCCGTACCGGCGGCTTCCGCTCCTGTCAGAAAGTTTGTGCCGTCATTCGTGGAGGAGGCGCCTAAGGCGGGCCTGTTGCTGCGGCCGCTGAAATCCTCGATGCCGAAGGATACCGATCTGGAGGATGAGCTTCTAGACGATATGGATATGGCCGGCGAGGCCGATGAAATCGATGAAGACGTGGAAGAAGAGCTCACGCTAGACGGGGAAGATGGAGATTCCGATTTTCTCGAAAAACCGGAAAGCCTATTAGGCGACGGAGAAGATTATCATACGCACTAACGCCTGTATGGGATTCAAGGTCTCGTCGAGTCGTCCAGCGAGATGAGGCTGGAACTTATTTCAGTATCGTAGCGCTTCTTCTGCCTGTGTGCCATCTTCCTGTTCCATGCCCGCGATGAATATCCTATGAGTCATTTTTTGTTCGTGGCTGGTGCTTTGCGAGAGCGCACCTCGGAGGAGAGCGCTGAGCTGCAAATTGGGCACAGGCTCTGGGGGTTGTGCACTGGGCTGATCCGGAAGAATCTCCAGGCCTATCTGAATCCAGAGTCTCGCGGGCTGGTGTATGTGTTGAAGGTCGGACTCTGCGCGGAGTTTCAGATCCTATCGCCTGTGTTGGACTTCTCCGACCTGGATGCGTTTCTTAGCGATGACTTGAGGGTGGAAGCCCGATTCGGTTTTGTGCGAATCAACGAGGTGCGCTCCTTAGCCTGTTCGTCCGGCGTTAGTCAGGCCTTGCTGCTGAATGTGCTGCAGATTCCCGATCAGGCCGAGCTCAACCGGCGACTGGCCTTAGGTATGCATCGGCTAATGCCAGCGGAGTACGACGCGATCATGCGGGGAGCGACGGGATAGAAATCGATCTATCGGAACACAGCATCGCTCTAGGATCAACGATCGCCTCACGGCAATAGCCCCCCTGGATCACTCAAGACCAAAGAGGCGACCCAATGGACTACGACGCTATCGCAAAGGGCCGTATGATAAATCGTGCCCGTATCTGGATCATGGTGGGAGGGCTGGCTCTTCTTTGGCTACCGTTGGAGGCGATGGCCTCGAACTGTCAGGTGGAGACGGTTGCCTCAGGGCTGGACGCAGCTCTGAAGCTACACCTGAGCGCTGACTGTACGGAGCAAGAGCGGGAGGCGCGAGCAGTCGATGCGACGCAGCTCTTGCGGGCGTTCACGGAGGGGAAGGGGATCGATCTCTCGGGAGTGGTCGTGCGCGGTGATTTATCGCTGGATGCGTTGACGGTCGGCCCCTTACCGCAGGAACTTGATGGAATGAAGGAGCTGCAGGGGCGAGTGGCCCGTGTGATTCCGGGTTCAATGATGATCGTGAATTCTGTGGTGCGAGGCTCGATTAGGCATCAATCGGCGCAAGGGCTGTTGGTCGTGAAGGGACCAGTTATGTTCAGCGGTACCACGTTTGAGCAGACCGTGGATCTTTCTCGGACCGTATTTGTGCAGTCCGTAACCCTGTCGGGTGCGATATTTCTAAAAGAAAGTTATTTTGTGCAGGACCGATTTCTCAGCAATGTACTTGCTGAGAAAACGGCCTTTGGTCCTCATACGAGATTTCACCGAGCGGTGTTCGAGGGGCCGGTGACCTTTCAGCAGTCGGGGTTCAACGGGTTGGCGGAGTTCCTTGAGGTGGTGTTTCAGAAGGATGCCAATCTGTCGCGCACCTATTTCAAGTTGGGCACCGGGTTTTCTGGGAGCCGTTTTCATGGGTTGGCTGATTTCTCCGAGGCATCGTTTGACCGCGAGGCGTTTTTCACTTTCACCCTGTTCGAGGGGGAGGCCTCTTTTCGTCGGGCTACGTTTCGATCAACGGCGGATTTTTCCGATGCCAAGTTTAAGGGGCGGGACGATTTCTCCAAGGTCTTTTTTGAGAAGGGTCCCGAGTTTACCCGGGCGACCAGATCTGCGACCGGACAGATACCTCTGGGGATCGAAAATCCAACCACCCAATATGTCATTACTCTTTCCCTCCTCATCTTCAGCGGTATGCTGATTGCCTATCTGATCCGGTCACGGTAGGGGACAGACCTCTTTACCCCTAGTAATAGATCAAGGCTTGCTCCATGCCCCCAAAGCTGGTATAAACCGCCTTGTGGATAACCACTTTGATGATATAGAACAAACTGAACTGCCCTATCAGGTTCGCATCGAGAACTTTGAAGGGCCGCTTGATCTCTTGCTCCATCTTATTAAGAAGAGCGAGATCAATATCTATGACATTCCCATCCATCTGATCGCTCAGCAATATCTGGCGTATATCGAAGCGATGGAAGATCTCAATCTTGCGGTGGCAGGAGAATTTTTGGTCATGGCCGCAACGCTAATTCAGATTAAATCCAAGATGCTGTTACCGGTCGATGAGACCGCCGTTAATGAGGAAGACGGGCCGGACCCGCGCGAAGAATTAGTGCGGCGGTTGCTCGAGTACAAGCAGTTCAAGGAGGCCGCCAATCAGTTGGAAGAAAATGAGCGTTTGTGGCGGGAGATTTATAGTCGTGAGCAGAGTCAGCCGGTTGATCTGAAGTCGGATGAGAGGCTGATGGAGAATGTTAGCCTATTTGATCTTGTCGATGCTTTGCAGGGCATTCTCGATCGCACTCCCGGCAAAAAGTTCATGGATATTCTGCCAGATAATTTGACCGTTCGGGAGCGGATGAGCGCGATTTTGCAAATGCTGGAAGGGCAGGAGTCGGTGAATTTTGTCGAGTTGTTTGAGCCGTCCTGCCATCGCCTGGTCATCATCGTCACATTTCTGGCGTTGCTGGAACTCATGCGGCTTAACACGGCTCGGATCTACCAAGCGGAAAACTTTGGGCCGATTCTTGTGTCGCGCGCTTTTTCCCTCGCACCAGACCTGGCGGAATTAGATGATTCTGAATGGAGGTAAGTATGAGCATGAGCTCAACCGTTGAACAGGAAGTGGACGACATGACGTTGGTCGATACGCCGCCGGCTATCGAGGCCCGCGAGGCGCAGGCGCCAGACTCAGCGGCGAAGGATGTCATTGCCGAGGCGATGAGCCGCCAGTGTGCCGCAATTGATGTGCGGGAGTTGAAAGCGATTCTTGAAGCCATCTTGTTCGTGTCGCCTGAGCCGATGCCGGTTGCGCGGCTCATGTCCATCGTGAGCTCGGTTTCACGGGCCGAAGTGGTGCAGGCACTGGATATTCTTACGCACGACTTGGACCAAGAAGGGCGCGGTATTCAGCTCGTCCAAGTGGCCGGCGGGTATCGGCTGGTGACGAAGCAGGAGTATGGTCCCTGGTTGAAGCGGATGGATAAAGCCAAGGCGGCGCAAAAATTGTCGCGCTCCGCGCTCGAATCCCTGGCTATCATTGCCTACAAGCAGCCACTCGTGCGATCTGAGATCGAAGCGATCCGTGGTGTGGAGACGTCTGGTGTCCTGCGTACGTTATGTGAACGGCAGTTGGTCCGGATCGTCGGGCGGAAAGACGTGCCCGGTCGGCCGATCATGTATGGAACGACTAAGTTCTTCCTCGAACATTTCGGGCTCCAAGATCTGACCCAGCTTCCGCCGTTGCGCGAGTTCAAAGAGCTCGGTGAGTCCGAGCAAGTGCTCCTGCCGATCGAACAGGAGTCCTTGGTGGCGGTCCTGACCTCCGAGTTGTCTGACTCCGCGACCCTCCCTGTCACGAGCGATCTGGCGGAAGGCGAGTCGGTGTTGGACTTCGATGTAACGACTAACGAAACGTTCCTCCAGGAACCGGTCAAACAAGCCTAATCAGTTCTGTTTCAACAGGCCCCACCATCCCTTTCCCTGGCGGCTGCGCGTGGCGTGCCCCGCAAAAGCTTTTTAGGGCCCCGTTGACTCCCCTTAAGCCGCTTTGTTAGAATTCCCTTTCTCAATCTAAGCTATTGAAAGAGGGGAACTTCTTCGATATTCCCCCAGTCCTAATCATACGAGGCACCACCAAATGATCAAAGCATGGCTATTCGACGAGATGTTTCGGTTCGACCGAACGCATCTGAGCATCGAAGAACTTCAGGGCGAATGGGGTGCGGGCGACTCAATCACGCAAGAAGAAGACCTTCCACCTCCTCCGGCGAGCATAGCCGTCAAGTCTGGCAATGGCCAGGCCACCATTACATGGGACCCCGTTCCCGAGGCCATGTATTACAATCTCTATTTCAAAACGACCAAAGGTGTGATGATCAAGTTTTCCGATCTCACGCGTCCCATTGCCGGCGACGATGACTTTAAGGCCGTCATTGGGGTGACGAAAGAGAACGGTACTTGCGTCGAAGGCGTCCAAAGCCCCTTCGTGCATGACGATCTGGCGAACGGCACTTGCTACTATTACGTGGTGACCGTGGTTACGCAGAAAGGAGAGAGTCGCGAGTCCAAGGAAGTCATGGCTGTTCCCTCGCCCTATCTGCTGGCTATGAGTATCGGGTGCGAAGGCGTCGATGACGGTGAGTTCAGCTCACCCACCGGTATCACGCTCGATAAAGACGGCAACATCTATGTGGCCGATACCGATAACCATTCGATTCAAAAGCTTGATAAGACTGGAAAGTTTGTTGCTCGTTGGGGCGGCGATCCTTCCTCTCAGGAAGGTAGCTTCTACTATCCCCGTGGCTTGGCCATCGGACCGAACAACGTGCTGTATATCGCGGACAGCGGCAATAACCGTATTCAGAAGCTTGATCTTGACGGTACGGTGATGCAGGCCTGGGGCAAGTTCGGCTTCGCCTGGCGCGGTGCTGATATGGGCCGGTTCGATGTGCCCTGGGGGCTCGCGACAGACGCAGAGGGGAATCTTTATGTGTCCGACACGAGCAACTCCCGCATTCAGAAATTCACTGCGGATGGACAGGCGCTGCTCAAGTGGGGCCGCGATGGCAGCTTCGACGGAGCCTTCTTCTACCCCCGCGGCGTAGCGGTCGACTTTGCCGGTAACATCTTCGTGGCGGATGAAAGCAACAATCGCATTCAGAAGTTCGATGTCCGTGGGAGCTTTCTGGCCAAGTGGGGCCGTGATGGCGC
Organism: Nitrospira lenta; assembly: GCA_945865525.1. Classification (GTDB taxonomy): domain Bacteria; phylum Nitrospirota; class Nitrospiria; order Nitrospirales; family Nitrospiraceae; genus Palsa-1315. The sequence continues at coordinate 55,360 of CAMBDY010000013.1, forward strand.
GGGCCCAGGGCAATTCAAGTCTCCGTGGGGCATCGCCTGCGATGCGCTCGGTAATGTTTATGTCGTTGATACCGGCAACCATCGCATTCAAAAGTTCGATGGCAACGGGGCGTTCCTCTGCGCCTGGGGAAACCGCGGGCGGGCTGAAGGGCAGTTGAACTATCCGTACGGGATCGCCGTTGACAAAGAAGGCGCCGTTTTTGTGGTCGATAGCGGCAATGGTCGCGTGCTGAAGTATGTGCCAACCGAAGAAGAGCTTGATCGCGGGAAGGATGTGGCCGCTACCCCCTCTTCCAGCTTGGTCCCGAGTGAGACGCCTGCGCCCCGTAGCGTAGCGGTCAAGGCCGGCGATACGGAAACCTTCCTTAGTTGGATGGAGGTGTCTGGCGCCCAGTCCTATAATTTGTATTTTAATACGCTTCCGGAACTCACGATTCAGTCGGCGACGAAGGTCGAGGGCGTGACGAACCCCTATACGCATACCGGCCTGTCGAACGATACCCCGTACCATTATGCCATGACCGCCGTCTTCGAAAACGGTATGGAAAGCGAGTTGTCGAGTGAGGTGATCGCCACGCCGGTGCTCATTGATGTTACGGCGCCGCAGAACCCCTATGCCGTACTCAACCATGGTGCCTTCATGACGAATACGCCGGAGGTGATCGTCACGATTTCGGCGGACGACGTCGATTCGGGAGTGGCGGCTTATTTCACTTCGGAAGCGCCGATGACTCCGATGGCTGGGACGCCGGGATGGATCGAAGTCATGCCACCGGCTATCAAGTTCGGCGCGACGATCCCGTTTATTTTGTCTCCGGGAGACGGGCAGAAAGCGGTTTATGTCTGGTTCAAGGATGAGGGTGGAAACGTATCCACTCCTGCCACGACCACAATTCTGGTCAATACGTCTGGCTACCTCTGCGTGGCCGAATGGGGCAGGACTGGCCGCGGTGCGTCGTTGTTGCATGGTGGTGAGTTCATGGCTCCGGTGTACGGGCTGGCTGTCGATCAGCAGGGATCGCTGTTCGTAGTCGATAACGGCAACAACCGAATTCAGAAGTTCGACAATGCCGGGAACTTCATCATTCTGTGGGGAAACTTTGGTTCCGCCAATTCGAACTTCCATAACCCGACCGGCATTGCCTGCGATGGGGCGGGTAACGTCTGGGTGGTCGATACGAACAATCACCGTGTGCAGAAATTCGACGGGAAGCTCGGCGGCTATCTGATGAAGTTCGGATCGCGTGGCAACGGCGAAGGGCAGTTCAATTCACCTTGGGGCATCGCGGTCGATCGGGTTCGCGGGTATGTCTACGTGGTGGATAGCGCCAACTTCCGTGTCCAGAAATTCGATATGAACGGGGAATTCATCATGTCCTGGGGTAGCTTCGGAAACGGCGACGGCCAGTTCTACTTCCCGCGCGGTATCGCCGTCGACCAGACGGACGGGTTCGTGTACGTCGTAGACATGGGGAATCACCGGATTCAGAAATTCGATACTAGTACCAACGTGCTGCCGCAGTTGTTGACTAGGTGGGGTGGCAGTTCCGAACCGGGCCACGCCAGCAGTCCGCTCGCGCAGGAGGCCGGTCAGCTGCGGTCTCCCTGGGGCATTACGGTCGATGGCGCCGGTGATGTCTACGTGTCGGATACGGGCAACCATCGTGTTGAGAAGTTCGATAAAGAAGGCAACTTTATCACCCAATGGGGCGGGTTCGGGAATGGCAAGGGACAATTCAACTTCCCTTATGGCATTACCGTCGATGCGAGGGGCAGTGTGTTCGCCGTCGACAGTGGAAACACCCGAGTCGAGCAGTTCATGCCGGCTGACGAGGGGAGCGAACGGCTCGAGGAAAATGCTGCGAGCGCCGCTGAAATTGAGAATGCACAGGTCATGGGCACGTCAAGGAAATTGTAAGAGCGTCACAAAGGTTTGAGGAGTTGGTAAAGGGAAGCTATGCTGGATAAGGAACCGCGGTTAGGGTTGACCTACGACGATGTCGTATTAATTCCAGCCAAGTCACAGGTGCTGCCGAGTGAAGTCGATATGCGTACGCGGCTTACGCGCCACATCAAGATCAATATCCCCATTATCAGCTCGGCCATGGATACCGTGACGGAGTCTCGCTTGGCTATCGCTATTGCTCGCGAAGGTGGGATGGGAATTATCCATCGCGTCCTGTCGCCGTCCGATCAAGCAACGGAAGTGGACCGGGTCAAAAAATCCGAGAGCGGGATGATTCTCGACCCCATCACCATCTCGCCAAATCAAACGATTCGCGATGCGCGTGCGTTGATGGCAAAATACCGGATCTCCGGTATTCCCGTCACCAAGGGCAAGAAACTGGTTGGTATTCTGACGAATCGCGATCTGCGGTTCGAAACTAGGATGGAGTTGAAGGTCTCGCAAGTGATGAAGCGGGACAAGCTGATTACGGCGGCTGAAGGTACGAGCCTAGAAAAGGCTCGCGAGGTGTTGCATGAGCACCGGATCGAGAAGCTTCCGGTCGTAAATAAGAACTTTGAGCTCAAGGGGCTCATCACGATCAAGGATATCGAAAAGCGTATTCTGTATCCCAATGCGTGCAAGGATAAGCATGGCCGGCTCTGCGTCGGCGCGGCGGTCGGGGTCGGGCCTGATACGGCAGATCGCGTCGCCCGCCTCAAGAAAGTCGGGGTGGATGTGATCGTGGTCGATACGGCTCACGGCCATTCGCAAGCGGTGCTGGAGACGGTCAAGATGATCAAGCGGCGATACCCGGAGCTCGAACTCATTGCCGGGAACATTGCGACAGCCGAGGCGGCGAAGGACCTCCTTAGTGCCGGTGTTGATGCGGTGAAGGTAGGAGTCGGGCCTGGCTCCATTTGTACCACTCGTATTGTGTCCGGAGCTGGGATGCCCCAGTTGACCGCGATTGCCGATTGCGCACGGGTCCTCGCGGGCCAGGGCGTTCCGATCATTGCAGATGGTGGGATTAAGTTTTCAGGCGATATCACTAAGGCTTTGGCGGCCGGCGCTTCCTCGGTGATGCTCGGCGGACTCCTGGCAGGCACGGCAGAATCGCCGGGGGAGACTGAATTGTATCAAGCTGGGACCTATAAGGTGTATCGCGGCATGGGCTCGATCGGCGCAATGGAGCGTGGTGGCGGCGATCGGTACGGGCAAGGCGGTCGTCCGGTGCAGAAGCTAGTCCCGGAGGGGATCGAAGGGCGTGTGCCCTATAAAGGGAAGCTGTCTGCCGTGGTTTATCAATTGATCGGGGGCGTGAAGTCTGGCATGGGCTATTGCGGGTGCAAGACGATCTCGGAGTTACAGCAGAAGGCTCAGTTTATTCGGCAGACGGTTGCCGGCCTCCGCGAAAGTCACGTGCATGATGTTATCATCACAAAGGAAGCGCCGAATTACCGGATGGATTGGGAGTAGTCCCGCGTGAATTGTCCCTCGCGAAGCGTATCGCGTAAGCAAGATCTAGCTTTCATTTTATTAGACGAACGACGCGTCACGTTTCACGAACGACGAGCTAATGGAACTCTGGCACAATAGAATTCTCGTCCTCGATTTCGGGTCGCAGTATACCCAACTCATCGCGCGTCGCATCCGTGAGGCGCATGTGTATTCGCAGATCCTCCCCTGCACGGCCTCGCTAGCGACGATTCTGGCCTACCGCCCGCAAGGGATCGTATTATCCGGCGGCCCCTCGAGCGTCTACGAAAAAAAAGCGCCTACCGTGCCCAAGGGAATCTTCGATTTGGGCATTCCCATTCTTGGCATTTGTTACGGAATGCAGCTCGTCACCTATTTATCCGGTGGTGCGGTTGCCAAGTCCAAGCATCGGGAATATGGGCGGGCCGAGTTGACCATCGACGACACAAGCAACCTCTTTAAGGGTATTGGCAGGAATGGCGCAACGGTCGTTTGGATGTCGCACGGGGACCGTATTGACCGGATGCCGCCAGGCTTCCGGTCGATCGCGCACACGGTCAATTCCCCGGTGGCGGCCATGAAGCGGGATGACCATAAGCAGCGGATCTATTGCCTCCAGTTTCATCCAGAAGTGGTCCATACGGCGGAAGGGAGCCAGATCCTTCGGAACTTTGTCTATGGCATCTGCGGTTGCAAGGCGACCTGGACCATGCAGTCCTATGTGGAGACGGCGGTACAGCAGATTCGCGCGCAGGTGGGCAAGGAACGTGTGATCTGCGCCTTGAGCGGAGGGGTCGATTCCTCCGTGGCTGCTGCCTTAACGCATCGGGCGATTGGCGACCAGCTCACGTGTATCTTCGTGGACAATGGATTGCTGCGTAGTGGAGAGAAAGAGGAAGTCAAGCAAACCTTTGCGAAGCAGCTCCATCTGAACTTGCGGATCATTGATGCGTCAGACGTATTTCTCGCCAAACTCAAAGGGGTGGTTGATCCGGAGCGGAAGCGAAAAATCATTGGGAAGCAGTTCATCGAGCAATTTCAGGCCGAAGCCAAAAAGAAATCTGGTGGCGTGAAGTTTCTGGTTCAAGGCACGCTCTATCCTGACGTCATTGAAAGTGTGAGTTTCAAGGGCCCATCGGCCACGATCAAGACGCATCATAATGTCGGCGGGCTGCCAGCGCGGATGAAGCTGAAGCTGATCGAGCCGCTGCGTGAACTCTTTAAGGATGAAGTACGGGTGCTCGGGAAGGAATTGGGGCTACCGGATGAGATCGTGTGGCGGCAGCCCTTCCCTGGACCGGGCCTGGCCATCCGGGTTCTGGGCGCACTCACCAAGGAGCGGCTGACCATCGTGCGAGCAGCTGAGTCTATTTTCGATCAGGAGATTCGTGCTGCCGGTCTGTATCGGGAGATTTGGCAGTCGCTGGCCGTGCTCTTGCCGATCAGGACTGTGGGCGTTATGGGCGACCAACGGACCTATGAGCATGTTATTGCGCTTCGCGCCGTGACAAGCGTGGACGGAATGACGGCCGATTGGGCTAAGATTCCGAATGACGTCCTGGGGAAGATCTCAAACCGCATCATCAACGAAGTCAAAGGCGTGAACCGAGTGGTCTACGACATCAGCTCAAAGCCTCCGGCTACGATAGAGTGGGAGTGACTTTTTGAACGTAAGTAGTTGATTTATATAGGTTTTCTACTTACACAAAAGTTCCACAACTCAAAAAAGACTGTTGATTTTATTGAGAAAAGACTTTACAGTTACACGTAAAGCCGCACAGCGTAGCGGCTACTCAAAAACGTAGCTACTCTAAAGTCCAATGGCACTCAAAAAAGCAGAATTTAACGACGACGAAGTTCCCATATTTGAGGAAGCGTTAGTCTACAAACGTGGCGAATATTGGCAGATGCGTATGTGGCTTGCTAAGGAGCACAAGTACGCACGATTTAGCTTAAAGACACGCAATAAAAGCACAGCCATAGACAAAGCCAAGCTCCACTATCACGAGCTTATGGCTGGACAACTACAAGGTAAAACATACTTTTCAATCACAACACGTATGGGTGTTGAGATGTACTTAGAGCACAGAAAGAAAGACGTTGCTAATGGATATATTGTTAGCGGTAGGTACAACACAATAGCAACTCACCTTAATCATTGGCTCACGTATATTGGAAAAGATAAAAAGCTTAAGGAGCTTGAGCGTACAGATTGTGAAGATTATTTCGCCAGTCGTACAAAGACAAAGAATAAAGAAACGATACGCATAAGTCAAACAACAGTTGAGAATGAGCAAAGTTCAGTCAACGCAATGATGTCGTGGCTATACAAGCGTAAAGAAACATACATTGACGGATTTGACTTTAAGAAGCTCAAAGCATTAGACAAAGGTGCGGAAGAAAATAGACGAAATACGTTTACAGATGACGAAGCGGCACGCTGGACAGCTTCTTTAAGTAAGTACATTGAGGAAGCTGAAAAGGACTTGACTGAGCCAAACAACTTAGTAAAAGCAATATGCGGATACTATTTAGGATTTTCTTTTATTACTGGACTAAGGCGTGGAGAACAGCTACAACTTAAGTGGAGTGACATAGACGACAAGTACGAAGACATTTCACGTAAGACGCCATTTGAATTGTTCTTAGTCACAGTACGAGGCGAAACAAGCAAAGTAAGAAAGACACGTAGGTTTGTAGCTCAAGATTCTGGTTACGTATTTGGAT